>JAGYIG010000042.1 GCA_018402455.1 Opitutaceae bacterium | reverse complement strand
GGTGCCGTAGTAAATGCCAATTTGTTCGGTGGTGAGTCCGAGTCCGCCGATCGAGCGCTCGTCGAGCATGAAGGGGATGACGAGTTTCAATAGCTGCGCCTCGGCGATGCGGTAGAGCAGCAGAAACCCGAGAATGCTGAGGATGTCGGCGCGCCGAAAGAATGCGCTGAAGACCGTCCACCAGCCGCGCCAGGGGTGGTCCTCGCGGGCCGAGGGCAGGTCGTGGGCCAATCGCGGCAAGGTTTTGGCGTGATAGAGCGCGGCCACCAGAAACAGTCCGGCGAGCAGCCCGAACACGATGGCCCAGGCCCGGGCAAAGTTGTCGTCGGCCGCCGCCAGGTGGCCGGCGAGGAAGACCAACCCGCCTTGGCCGGCGATCATGGACAAGCGGAAGAAGGTGCTGCGCACGCCGACAAAGGCCGCTTGCTGGGGCTTGGGCAGGGCGATGAGGTAGAACCCGTCGGCGGCGATGTCATGGGTCGCGGAACTGAAGGCGATCAGCCAAAACACGGCCAGGGTGGCTTGAAAAAAGAACGGCGCCGGCACGGTGAGCGCGATCATGCCGAGCCCGGCCCCGATCACGAACTGCAGGGCGACGATCCAGGCGCGTTTGCTGCCGCGCATTTCCACGAAGGGCGACCAGAGGGGTTTGATGACCCAGGGCAGGTAGAGCCAGCTGGTGTAGAGGGCGACTTCGGTGTTGGAGATCCCGAGGTTTTTATACATGACCACCGCGAGGGTGGCGACGGCGACGTTGGGCAGGCCTTGGGCAAAGTAGAGGCTGGGCACCCAGCACCAAGCGCGAGAAGGGGGAGAGTCGGGGAGGTCCGTCACGGGTCGGTTTCCGTGATGGGGTGACAGCAGGGCAGCGTCAAGTTACGCCCCTGCGGCCAGCCGGAAACGGATTTAACCACGAAATGCACGAAACCGGCTTTTAAAAAAATACCCAGCGGAGTGGCTGATTTGGAGGTAGGGCGTGCTGGCCCAGCGCGCCGAGCGGCGGAGTGGGCATTGGCCAAGGCGACCATCAGCCTGAAACCGGACGGCCCAGCCTCCTTCGCCAAGGCATCGGCGGACAAGCCGGTCCGTCCCGACCTGCTCTTTTAGAAATCCCCGTGCCGTGGCTCAGGTCTGCTCGCCCTGTTCGCGCTCAATCGCGGCTTCGGCATCCGTGCCGGTGCTGGCCAGGACGGCCTTGGCTGTGGCGACGTCGGCCTCGGCGACCTGCACTTGAATGCCGCCCGATGCCCACAGGTAGGGCGGGGCGATTTCGGCGGTTTGCTCGTGCGGGATGACGGCGGAAATCCCGTGGCCCTCGAGCACCGACCGGATGAGTTGGGCTTCCGCGATTTCGGCGACGGTGGCGATGGTTTCCATGGGTCAAAACCAAACGCAAAATCGCCGGAATGCGAGCCGGCCCGTCCGTTAACCGTTAGACCGATTAAGCGGGCACCGGGCCCGGTTAGGGCTCGCACCGGACGGGCCTTCCCGTAACCCATTAGCTGCCATGTCCTCCCCGACCGCCACGTTCGTCAATTTACCGCTCACCGACGCGGAGTTGTTCTCCTGGCTGCACCAGGCCGTGGATGAGCACGCCATCATGGCCGTGACGGATGCGGCCGGGGTGATCGTGCACGTCAACGAGCAGTTTTGTGCGATCTCCGGCTACCGGCGCGAGGAGTTGATCGGCAGCACCCATCGTTTGATTCGCAGTGAGCAGCACGCGCCGGAGTTTTTTGCCAACCTGTGGGATACGATCAACGCCGGCCAAACCTGGCAGGGAACCTTCTGCAACCGGGCCAAGGATGGGCGCAACTACTGGGTCGCCAGCACGATTGTGCCGCTGATGGGCCCCGAGGGGAAACCGCGTTACCACCTCGCGCTGCGAAGCGATGTCACCCGCCTCAAGGAGACCGAAACCCAGCTGCGCCACGAGCACGCCACACTCGAAGAGCAGGTCGCGATGTTGCGGACCAAGCAGGAGGAGTTGGCCGCGTTCTACGATCACGCCCCCATCGGCATCAGCTGGCGGGAGTTTGACGAGGCCGGGTCGCCGTCGGTCAACCACGTCAACTCGCGGTTCTGTGAGATCGTCGGACTCACCGCAGCGGAGGCCGCCGATATGCACAACATCATCCGGGTGACTCATCCCGATGATCGGGTGGAGCAGCAGCGCCTCACCGCGGAGCTCTACGATGGCACCCGCAATCTATTTTCGATGGAGAAGCGTTACCTGCGCCCCGAAGGCAACACGGTGTGGGCCAACCTCACCGTCGTGGTCCTGCGCAACGACGACGGGCGGGTGACCCACCACTTTGGCATGCTGCAGGACATCACCGAGCGCAAGCGGGCCATCCACGAATTGGAAAGCAAGGAGGAGCGCTGGCGGACGTATCTCAACACGGCCAGCGAGATCCTCCAAACCGTCACCCCCGAGGGACGGATCAAGTGGGTGTCCTCGGCCATCACGGCGAAGTTGGGCTACGGCCCCGACGAGTTGTTGGGGCGGCGCTACCAGGAACTGGTGCACCCGGAAGACGCGGAGGCATGGCAGGCGTTTTTTCACCGCACCTTGGCGCAGGGCGCCAGTGCGGTGGCCATCGAGTATCGGGCCAAGCATGCCGATGGCCGCTGGATCTGGCACGCGATGAGTGCCTCCGCCTATAAAGACCGTGACGGGCGCACCGCCTTCCTGGGGGTGGGCCGCGACATCACCCTCCGTCGGGAAGCCCAGCAACAACTCAAGGCGGCGCTGGCGCGCCGGGAGGAGATGGAACGCATCGTGGACCGGTCGCCTTCCGTCGTGGTGTTGTGGCGGGCCGGCGAGAATTGGCCGGTCGAATTTGTCTCCGCCAGTGTCCGCCAATACGGCTACGAGCCGGACTATTTCACGGCGACCAACCGGGGCTTCATCGGCATCACCCATCCCGACGATACCACGCGCGTCTCCGCCGAGCTCGAGGCCCACGCCGCCGCCCACCACGATGAATATAACCAGGAATACCGCATCGTCTGCGCCGATGGCTCCATTCGGTGGGTGGATGACCACACCGTGGTGCGGCGGAACGCCAAGGGGGAGGTGACACACCACGAGGGACTCATCACCGACATCACCCAACGCAAGGCGGCGGAGCAGCGCGAACGCGAGCTCCAGGAACGTGACCTTCGCACGGCAGCGGAGATCCAAAGCCATCTGCTGCCCCATGAGTTCCCGGAAAATGACGTGGTGGAAATTCAGGCGCTCTCCCACCCGTCCATGCTCATCGGCGGTGACTATTACGATGTTCTCACGGTGGATGATCGGCACCTCGGTTTTGTGATCGCCGACGTCTCAGGCAAGGGCGCGGGCGCCGCGCTCGTCATGACCGAGTGCCGGGCGATGATGCGACTCTCGGCCGAAAACGAACTCCGTCCCTCCCGGGTGGTGAGTCGGGTGAACCGCATGATGCAACCCGATATGCGCCCCGGCATGTTTGTGGCCCTGTTCTACGGTATCATCGATCTTGATACAAAAGTCATGCGGTTCTGCCGGGCCGGCCACGAGCCGCCGCTCCTGCTGCACCCCAACGGCGAGGTTGATCAGCTTCCCGGCGCGGGGCTGGCGGTGGGTCTGGATGAAGGGGAGCTCTTCGACGAGATGCTGGAGGAGCACGAGGTGCAGCTCAAGGAAGGGGACCTGCTCGCGCTTTACACCGATGGCATCACCGAGGCGACGAACCCGCACGGCGAGGAGTTTGAGCGGGTGCGACTGGCCACCAGCTTGGAGCGTCACCTGGACCGGCCCTTGGATGAGGTGGTCAAAACGGTCGACCGTTACGTGCGTAATTTCTGTGTGCTCGAGCCCAACCACGACGACCGCACCCTCCTGCTGGTGCGGGTGATCTAGGGCGGGAGCCTGCGTGGAGGCCGGCGATCGGCCGCGGCACGCGGCGATCAGGGGAAAAGGCGCTGGGCCACCCAAGCCCCGTCGGCGGTGCGCTCCCAGCGGAAGCGGTCGTGGAGGCGGAAGGGCCGTTCTTCCCAAAACTCGATCCACTGCGGCACGACGCGGAAACCGCTCCAGTGTGGCGGTCGCGGCACGTGGTGGGGGTGCTTGATCGCCACCCGCGCCACGGCGGCGGCCAACTTGGTCTGACTCTCCAGGGGGCGGGATTGTTGGGACGCCCAGGCACCGATGCGGCTTTTGTAGGCGCGCGAGGCGAAGTAGGCATCGGCCTCTTCGGCGGTCACCGGTTCGACTCCGCCGTGCACGCGAACCTGACGCCCCGGAGGGTTCCAATAAAAGCAGAGCTCGGCAAAGGGGGAGGCCGCGAGTTGGCGGCCTTTGTCGCTCTCCAGGTTGGTGTAGAAAACGAAGCCCGCTTCGTCGGCGTGTTTGAGCAGAACCATGCGCACGGCCGGTTGACCCTGCGGGTCCACCGTCGCCAATGACATGGCGGTGGGCTCGGCGAGTCGGCGGTCGTGGGCATCGCGCAACCAGGCCTGAAATTGGGGGAGAGGCTCTTGCATGGTCAGGGAGGGACGGTAGCTCATGGGGACCGGGTTGGCTGTGCGGAATTTGGTTTTTATGTCGCCGTGCCGCGCCGGGATTTACGGAAACTCAGTTGAAACGTCATCCGGCGCGGTGTTGGTTTTCCGTGTCATGAATTTCCCTTGCCGTATCCTCCTCCTCCTCGCCGCCTGCTGCTTGGTTCCGGGCACCGGGTTTGCCAAATCCAAGGACGAAAAGAAGCGCGACCAGATCCTGGAAATGCGCGCAGAGGTGTTGGCCAAGCTCTTCGAGCAGGACCGCGGCTACCAACGGAAGATCGATCGGGCGGAAGGCTACGCGGTTTTCTCCAATGTCGGCATCAATCTGATCTTCGCCTCGGTCGCTGGCGGTCATGGCGTGGTGGAGGATGAAGACGGCAACCTGACCTACATGAAAATGGCTTCGGCCGGCGTGGGGATCGGGTTGGGCGTGAAGGATTTTCGCGGCGTCTTTATTTTCTACGACAAAGCCAAACTGGAGGCCTTCATCGACAAGGGGTGGGACTTTTCCGGTCAGGCCGACGCGGCGGCCAAGTCCGGCGACAAAGGCGGCCAAGCCGCGGGCGCGGCCAACCTCGCCGAGGGGGTCGAAGTCATCCAGATCACCGAAAACGGCCTCGCGCTGCAGGCGACCCTGCAGGGCACCAAGTATTGGAAAGACAAGGACCTCAACGCCCTCTGACCCGGCCCGAGCGAACCTGCCAAACCTTCCCCCGGTTTGAGTCGCCCCCCTGGCGAGCGCCATCCGGGGCTGAAGGACGCGTAGGCGTGACCGGAGGGCGGCGGGTTGAAATAGTGAACCTTGGGAAAGATCCGCTGTCTGCGGGCCCATGATGCGCAAACTCCTCTCGGTCTCCTTGGCGGTTCTTCTGTTGGCCCCGGCGATGCTGGTCGCAGCGTCCAAAGCGGACAAGAGTCGCGATCGGATCCGCGAGATGCGGGCGGAGGTCCTGGCCGAGCTCTACCGGGAGAGCCCGCGCTACCAACGCCAGATTGCCGACGCCGCGGGCCACGCCGTCTTCTCCAATGTCGGGATCAACCTCATCTTCGCCTCGTTCGCGGGCGGTGAAGGGGTTGTTGTCGATGCCGACGGCAAAGAGACCTTTATGCAAATGGGCTCGGCGGGCATTGGCATTGGTTTGGGGATCAAGGACTTTCGCGGTATCTTTATCTTTTACGACGAGAAGAAATTGGCCGACTTCATTGCGCACGGTTGGGACTTCAGTGCCCAGGCCGATGCCGCGGCCAAATCCGATGACAAGGGCGGCCAAATCGCTCTGGCGGGCAACGTGTTCGAGGGCGTCGAGGTGATCCAGATCACCGAGAACGGCCTCGCGCTGCAGGCCACCCTGCAAGGCACCAAGTATTGGCGCAACCAGGACCTGAACTACGAGGAGTAGCGCGGAGACCCTCCCCACGGTGGCGGGGTGCGTTCAACGGCGCGCTTCCACCAACCAATGCCACGGCAGGGGCTCGGCCATCCAGTCCGGTGGGTTGTCAAACTCCGTGGTCCACGGATAGGGCAGTTTGGTGAATTCGACCGAGGAGAACCCCCGGTCGCCGAGATGGACCCGGAGCTCCTCGCGCAGAAAGTGTTTGGTCGGCACGCCGTCGATGAAGCGCACCCCCTGCTCGCGAGCGGCGGAACCCGCCGTGGTCTCCAGACTGCGGTCCTCCGCCTCGCCCCCCGGCACCCCCGCCCGCAGGTTCCAGTCCATGCGGCGAAATCCGGTAAAAAGCGCCGACTCATGGGAGGGCACGATGAGCAATAGGGTGCCCGCTGGTGCGATCAGCTCCGCCAACCGATTCCAGATCCGCTCCCTCGCTTCGGCGGACGGCATGATGAGCACATTGCTGCACAGTCCCAGATCGACCGGCGCAAAAGGGCTCGCCTCGGTGCCCGCCAGATCGAAGTGGTGAAAACGCACCTTCGGATCCTCCGCCAAGCGCGCCTGCGCCTGATCGAGCAGCGCGGGTGACCAGTCACAGGCTTCCACCCGGGCAAAGGCGTGCCGGAGCAAGGCGGTCATCTGCCCGGGCCCACAACCAAAGTCGGCGGCCGTCCTGCCGGCCCCGGCCAGCGCCTGGATGCGGCCGGCAATGCGACCCGCGGTGTCGTGGTCCAGCACACTGAAGACGGCTTTGGGGTAGGTGTGCTCCAAAGCATTCCAGTAGGCGCGATCCATCAGGGGTCTACCTCAGGGCGGCCACGCGGTCATCGCAAGATTCGAACCCCCTTGGTCAACGGATGGCGCTTCCTGCATTGAAATGAGGCCCCCGTTCTTCTGAGCTGTCGGGCGTGTCTCCCCTCCGCTCCCTCGCGATTTGCGCCCCCCTCACCCTCGCCACCATGACCCTGTCCGCCGATCAGCTTGCGCCTTCGCCGGCGCCCCCGGGCGGGCTCAGCCCGGCCGAGGTCCCGCAGCTTGTCATGATCGGGTTTGACGATAATCCCGCCGTCGAGCCGATGCAGTGGATCCTGGATCATGCGTTGAACCTGCGCAATCCGGCCGGGGGCGCCGATGCCGCGACGTTTGACGGGTCGCCGGTCCGCTTTGCTTTTTATTCCAACGGCACCTACCTCGACGATTCCCCGGAGCTCCGCACGGTGCACTACCAGGCGTGGTTGGCGGGACATGAGATGACCAACCACACCCACCACCACTACCACGGTGGGGAATTCACCCTGGAACAGTGGGTTGAGGAAATGGAATTGTGCCGGCTCAGCCTCGTCGCCTGCGGGATTCCCAACGAAGCCCAACGGGGCTTCCGCACGCCCTTTCTCGAATACAACGACGCCACCTTCGCCGCTGCCCGCCAACTCGGGTTCCTCTACGACACGTCGATCGAAGAAGGCTACCAACCCGATCAGGACGGCACGAATTTTCTGTGGCCCTACACCTTGGACCACGGCAGCCCGGGCAATCAGGCCACGACTCAGCCCGGTGATTTGAAACGGGTCCAAAACCATCCGGGGCTATGGGAGATTCCACTGCACGTGTTCCTGGTGCCGCCCGATGACCGAGCGGCCGAATATGGCATCGAGCCGGGGTTGGCGGACCGGATGGCCGCCTACATCGCCGCCAACGGGGGATGGGAGTGGTCTGCGGAAACCCGCAAGATTTCGGGGCTGGATTGGAATGTCATGGAGGCCGCCGGCCGCGATGGGCCGGAGTTTTTGGCGATCCTCAAACACACCCTCGACCTGCGGCTGGCGAGTAACCGCGCCCCCTTGATGGTCGGGGCGCACACGGCGTTGTTCCCGGCGGATGAACCCGACCGCCGCGAAGCCCTGGAAGCGTTCATCGCCTACGCGCTGGAGCATCCGGAGGTGCGCATCGTCACCCCTATACAACTCATCAAGTGGTTGCGCGATCCGGTGGCGCTGGGGCGTTGAGGAAGACGGGCGGCGGGGGGATCAGCGGACTCCGCGCACGATAAACCGGATATCGCCGCTGGATTTCAGGCTTGCCCCGCCCGGGGCCAGAACCGTCGTCGAGGCCGGCAGGTCGAGCACCGCCGCCACCCGCGCGCCGAGTTCGGGGGAAAGCCGCAGGGTCTCCAACAATTCGCAGTTTACGGACACGGTCGGGGTGCCGGCGGTGTTCATCAACCCGGGTTGATTGCGGCGCGCCCAATCCTCGACGCAGCCCACGAGCAGCGCGTAAGGGAGGGTGGGGTGGGCACTCCAATAGGCGATTTCCTCATCGTAAACGTCCCGGCCGATCACGAACTGGTAAACCCGTTGCAGGACGGCCCGGTAGGCCGATTGATCGGCCGCCAAATCAGCCAGATGCGCCGCCACCTGAGCGGCAAAAAATCCGTCCGCCGCCGTGGAAGGATCGGTCGCAGCCGAGGACTCGCCGTAGACAAATGCCGCCGCCCGCGTGGCCACCGTCTGACGGTGCTCGGCACCGTCCGCGAGTTGGGCCTGCAGGACCGCCAACGTCGCATCGAACCCCCCGGCCCCAGCCAGCGCGCCGGCGTCGGCCCCGCGGCCGAGGGCGATGGCGTAGGCGGCGTGGGTCTCGTCGGGAGAGGCGGCTGCGGCAGCCGGGAGCCCGGTTCCGAGGGCGAGAAAGAGGGCGAGGCGACAGGCGATGGGGTTCATTGGCGCCTAGGCAACCGGGTAAACTTGAGGGGTCAATTTGAACCCGGGTGAAACGGGTCCAATACCATATGTTAGACTAAGTAATCGGCTTTTCATCGTGCGGTGAATCCAGCCGATTTCACATGTTTCTTGTGCCCATGATGCTTCGCCTTACCCTCCTCAGTCTCAGCGTGTTCACCTTCTGTGCGGCAGTCCGGGCGCAACCTTCGGGTGGCCCCTATGGGCCGATTGCCCAGCACTATGACGTCCCTGCCCAAGGCACCGTCCACTTCGTCGCCCCCACGGGAAACCCCGCGGCCGCCGGGGAGTCCGTCGAGCAACCGACCACGCTGGAGAAAGCGATCGAGCGCGTCGTCACGGGCGATACCATCGTGTTGCGGGGCGGAGTCTATCGGACCGGCGGGCTGCGTCTCAGTCAGGGCATCACCCTGCAACCCTACGCGGCCGAGCACCCGGTCCTAAAAGGCACCGCCGTCGCGCAGGACTGGGAACAGACTGCGTCAGGGCATTGGCGGACGGGTTGGACCCGGCTCTTCCCGGCCGCCCCGGCGGACTGGTGGCGGGCCAATGAAGAAAACCTGCGGCGATCCCCCCTCCACATGTTCAACAACGACATGGTGTTTCTCGATGATGAGCTGTTGACGGCGGTGGGTGACCTGGCGGATTTGACGGCCACGACCTACCTCATCGATTACCCCAACGGATGGGTCTATCTCGGGACCGACCCGACGGAACGCACGGTCGAAATTACGGCGCACAACTCCGCGCTCACGCGCACCATGCGGGAGGCCCACGGCAAGCCCAACGACGGCATCGGACCGACGATTCGGGGCATCACCTTCACCCGATACGCCCGGCTGGCGCTGCTGGTGGAAGGAATCGAGCCGGGGGAGATGATGGATCCGAGTGCCTTCGGTAAGGAAATCGTGGGCACCACGCTTGAGCACCTGACCATCTCGCACTGCTCCCGCGTCGGCGGTTACTTTCGCGGGGACAATCTCACCATCCGCCACTGCCTGGTCTCCGACTGCGGCACCGAGGGGATTTACGTGATCAACAGCGCCGACGTTCTGCTGGAGCGCAACATCGTCACCCGGATCAACAGCCCGGAAAACCTCGTGGGGTATTACGCCACGGCGGTGAAGATCTTCAACCAGTCCTATGATGTGATCTGCCGCGACAACCTCATCATCGACAACCCCAACGCCAGTGGCGTCTGGTATGACGTCGGCAACGTCGACGGAGTGTTCATCAACAACTGGGTCGAGACCACGCCCAACGGCTTCTTCTTCGAAATCTCCAACGGAGCCATTTGCGCGGGCAACGTTTTCGTCAACTGTGGCCGGGGGATCTGGGCCCTCAACAGCCGCGACGTGCAGGTGTATCAAAATACCTTCTACAACAGCACCGCCACCTTCCAACGCACGCCCCGTAGCCACACCGCCGGTGATCACTTCGGCTGGCACGCCAGCACCGGCCCCGATGTGGCGGAGCGCCGGGGACATGCCTTCGTCAACAACCTCACCGTGGCGAACGCCGACTTTGATCGTCCCCTGCTCGATGTGCGGCAAAGCCCGGAACTCAACGGCACGCTGACCGATTCGCCGCTCATGTCCCTCGATGGCAATGGCTACGTGCGTCGCACGGGTCCGGGCGGCCCGGCGATCGTCTCCTGGAGCCCCGTCGACCCGGAGTCCGGCCAAATGGAGGTCAGTGAACTCGAAGAACTGCGGGCCGTGCTCCCGGAGTTTGCGGCCGCGTCGGAGACCTACCTGAATTATTGGGGCCCCCTTTTCCGGGGGGAGCACTTGAAGCGGTTTGAGCTGTTGACGGCCTTTCCCGGATCGAAGGTCGGGGTGGAGCTGCCCACTCCGGTCCGTGAGGTCTGGGCCGGGGAGTCCGTGACCTTCCCCGGGGCGTATGCGCCGGTCTCCCTCAACGACTAAACCCACCGGCAACCGCGAAGGGCGGTTGCACCACCCCGCGCCGCGGAACCTCGGCCCCCAGAGTGTCGCCCGATTGATCCGATCGGAAGGGGTCCCCCGGCGGTTCCGCCGTTAAAACGTGCGGAAGTCCTTGCCGGAGTGGGGTTCACTGCTTCCGATTTGGGTCCGCCCCAAGCCCTTTGGCGGCGGCAACCGCCTCTCCCAGTCATGTCCCGTTCCGCCTCCCTTCCCCCTACGATTCGTCCCGTCACCAAACTCATGGCGGCCAACCGCTCGGAAATTGCCGTCCGCATCTTTCGCGCCGGCACCGAACTGGACCTGCGCACGGTCGCCGTCTTCGCCCAGGAAGATCGGTTCTGCATCCACCGCTTCAAGGCCGATGAAGCCTACCAAGTCGGATCCGGCAAGGGCCCCGTGGCCGCCTATCTCGACATCGAAAGCGTGATCGGGATCGCCAAGGAAAAAGGCGTCGATGCCATCCACCCCGGCTACGGGTTCCTCTCGGAAAACCCGGACTTCGCCCGCGCCTGTCAGCAGGCGGGCATCGTGTGGGTGGGCCCGCGGCCCGAACTGCTCGACAACATGGGTGACAAAACCGCCGCCCGCGCGATGGCGCAGCAGGTGGGCGTGCCGGTATTGCCCGGCACCGAGGACCCGGTGTCCGATCGGACCGAGGCCAAGAAAATCGCCAAAAAAATCGGCTTTCCCCTCATCATCAAAGCAGCCTTCGGGGGCGGGGGCCGGGGGATGCGTATCGTCAAAACCCCCGCCGAACTGGAGCCCCTGTTGGATGAAGCGCAGGGCGAGGCGGAACGCGCCTTCGGTAACCCCGCCGTTTTTCTCGAAAAATACATCCCCAACGCCAAGCACATCGAGGTGCAGATCCTGGGGGACCAACACGGCAATGTGATCCACCTGCACGAGCGCGATTGCTCCGTGCAACGGCGGCACCAAAAGGTGGTGGAGGTCGCGCCCAGCTACGGCTTGCCGGAAAAGGTCGTGGCTGAGCTGTGCCAAGCCGCCGCCGATCTCGCCCGTTCGATCAAATACGACAACGCCGGCACGGTGGAGTTTCTCTACGATCTGGATCGCCACGAGTGGTTCTTCATCGAGATGAACCCCCGTATCCAAGTGGAGCATACGGTCACCGAAGTCGTCACCGGGCTCGATCTGGTGCGCGCGCAGATTCTCATCGCCCAAGGGTATTCCCTGCACTCACCGGAAGTGGGAATGCCGGCGCAAGCGGAGGTGCCGCGCAACGGGTTCGCCCTGCAGTCGCGGGTCACCACGGAGGATCCCGAAAACAAGTTCATGCCGGATTACGGTCGGCTCATGGCCTACCGGTCCCCGGGCGGACTGGGCATCCGGATCGACGGGGGGATGGGCTTTGCCGGGGCCGTGATCACGCCGTTTTATGATTCCATGTTGGCCAAGCTGGTCGCGTTTGGGCCGACCTACGAAATCGCCATGGCCCGCATGCACCGGGCCCTCGCCGAATACCGGATCCGGGGCGTCAAAACCAACATCCCGTTTCTCGAAAACGTGATCGCCCACCCCAAATTCCGGGCGGGACAGGCCACCACCACCCTGATCGATACGACCCCCGAATTGTTCCGCTTCAAAAAACGCCGGGACCGGGCCACCAAGCTGCTCAACTTTCTCGGCGAAGTCGCCGTCAACGGCAACCCGCACGCCAAGGGCTTTAAACCCGCCACGTCCTTCGCGACCCCCAAGCCCCCGCCGTATGATCACCAGATCGCTCCCCCGACGGGCACACGGAACCTTCTGCTCGAACTGGGCCCGCGCAAATTTGCCGCCTGGACGCTCAAACAAAAGCGACTCCTCATCACCGACACCACCTTCCGGGATGCCCACCAGTCGCTCATGGCAACGCGCGTCCGCTCCTTCGACATGCTGGCCAGCGCCGACGCCCTCGCTCGCGAGGTGCCGGAACTCTTTTCCCTGGAGATGTGGGGCGGAGCGACGTTCGACACCGCCATGCGTTTCCTCAACGAGGATCCCTGGGAACGCCTCCGGCAACTCCGGGCCAAGGTCCCCAACATCTGCTTCCAGATGCTCTTTCGCGGCGCCAACGCCGTGGGCTACACCAACTACCCGGACCACGTGGTGGCGGGCTTCGTCCAACACGCCGCCGCCAATGGCATGGATATCTTCCGGATCTTCGACTCCCTGAACTACCTGCCCAATCTGAAGGTGGCGATGGAAGCGGTGCAGGACACCCACGCCGTCTGCGAAGGAACCCTCTGTTACACGGGCGACATCCTCGATCCCCAGCGCGACAAGTATGACCTCAAATACTACGTCCGCCTCGCCAAGGAGCTCGAAAAAATGGGCGCCCACATGATCGCCATCAAGGACATGGCCGGACTCTGCCGACCCCCGGCTGCGGCCAAACTGGTCAAAACCCTGCGGCAGGAAATTGGGTTGCCGATTCACTTTCACACCCATGACACCAGTGGCATCAACGCCAGCTCGGTTTTGAGTGCCGCTGATGCCGGGGTCGATGTGGTGGACCTCGCGCTGGCCGCCATGAGCGGCAGCACGTCCCAGCCGAACTTGAACTCCATTGTCGCGGCCCTGCGGGGCACGCCGCGGGACACCCGGCTCAACCTTTCCGCCCTGGACCGCTTCTCGGACTACTGGGAACAGGTGCGGCCGATCTACACCCCGTTTGATACCGCGCCCAAACACGGCTCGGCCGAGGTCTACCTGCACGAAATGCCGGGCGGCCAGTTTACCAACCTCAAGGAACAGGCCACTTCCATGGGCGTGGGCCACCGGTGGCCGGAGATTGCCCGCACTTACGCCGAAGTGAACCAACTCTTCGGCGACATCGTCAAAGTCACCCCCTCCTCCAAGGTGGTGGGCGACATGGCCCTGTTCCTCTTCGCCCGGGGCATCAAACCAGCCGACGTGGTCAACCTCGAACCCGGCGCGACCCCGTTTCCCGAGAGCGTCATCGACATGCTCTCCGGGGGGCTTGGCTGGCCGGAGGGCGGTTGGCCGGCGGCCGTTTCCCGGGCCGTTCTCGGACCGGAGAAACACCGCAAGGCCCAGGCGCGCTACCGGGCCTCCCTCACCCCGCCGAAATCCCCCCCAGCGCGCTCCGCCGCCGCGCGCCGGGCCGCCGTCTCCCGCGGCATGGCGAAAATCCGCCGGGAGGTGGCGGACCACCTGCGGCGCGACCCTTCGGAGGACGAACTGTTCTCCCACCTGATGTATCCACAGGTTCACGACACATTCAGCAAACATCAGCGCCAGTATGGTGATGTCAGCGTGCTCCCCAGCCCGGCGTTCTTCTACGGCCTGCGGCCCGGGGAGGAGATCTCCGTGGAGATTGAGGCGGGCAAAGTGTTGATCATCCGCCTCGTCAGTATCGGTGAAGCCGATCAAGACGGCAAACGAGTGGTCAGCTACGAACTCAACGGCATCGCCCGGGATCTGGTGATCGCCGACAAAAGTGTCTCCGCCACCACCAAATCCCGCATCAAGGTGGACCCCGCCAAGCCGGAGGAGGTGGGGGCGCCCATCCCTGGTCTGATCGCGTCACTGTCGGTCTCGGTCGGGAGCAAGGTGTCGAAAGGCGAAAAACTCCTGCTCATGGAGGCCATGAAGATGCAGACCACGGTCTATGC
Source organism: Opitutaceae bacterium (assembly GCA_018402455.1). Taxonomy (GTDB): domain Bacteria; phylum Verrucomicrobiota; class Verrucomicrobiia; order Opitutales; family Opitutaceae; genus Actomonas. Next base: position 13,873 of record JAGYIG010000042.1, on the reverse strand, counting down.
GCCCTGCGACGGAGTGGTCAATGAAGTGACCGTCGAAATCGGCGACACGGTTGAGAGCAAGGATCTGTTGGTCCGGATCAAAGCCGCATAACGCGGGGTCAGCGACCCCTTCCAACGCCCTGCTAAATTCACCACACCATGATCGAAGACATCGACGCTGATACCCGCGCGGAGCGAGTCTGCTCCGGACAGAAGTTAGCCATCTGGGCGATTCTGCTGAACCTCATCTCGATCCCGTTGCTGTTGGTGCCGGAAGGCCAGTTGTTGCGCGTTCCGATGGTCCTCGTGGCGATCGTGTTGGCGGTCCTCGGCATCGTCCGTATGTCGCGCGCGATGGGGATCAATTTGATGATCATCGTGCTTATGGCGATGGCCATGGTGATCCCGATGGTAAGCTTGGTAATCCTACTGATTGTGAATGCCCGCGCCTCCCGCTTCCTCCGCGACCACGGCTACACTGTCGGCATGTTCGGCGCCAGGAAGGCAGGGTAGGGCTAGTTGCTCCCCAGCACTCCCGCTTTCCTCATCTGAACGAAGACTCCCGGGGTCAGCGTCGCTGACCCCTTCACCCGGTCCTTATGGTGCACGGCGGTTGGAGCGTAGGGCCGTGCTTCAGCCGGCACTCTGAAACAGACGCCGGCTAAAGCCCGGCGCTACATCATTCAGCCCGCTTGGACGACACGGAGGTCGTCCCTCCCAATCACCCCACCGGCTCCCACCGCACCAGCGGGGCATCGGCGCGCACGTAGAGCGGGTGCCGCGGGTGGCCATCTTTCGTTTGGCCCACGCACCACAGCTCGTGGTCCTGCAGGAGTTTTACGACCGCGTTCGCCCGGTCCATGAACTCCCCGTGCACGCCCCAGGCAACGACAACCTTTTCGCAGCGTGAGGCGGCCTCGAGCAAAGCCGCATCGTTCTCGGGTCCGTTGGGATCGGCCGCGGCTTTCATGACCTTGGGATCGGTGGCGCGCAGGCCGAACAGGTTCCCCATCCAAAACCCATCCGCACCTTCGCGTTCCGAAAACCGGGCGATTCGGGTCAAGGTCGGATCGAGCTGCTGTTCGTCCGCCGTGCTGGGGTTCAGGCCAATCCACAGCAACAGCCGGTCGCCGCCCATGAGCGGATTAAACCGGTGGATCAGCGAGTAGCGGTGCACGCGGTCAGGTGAAAACTGGCAAATGTTGTCCAAGGCGGTGATCCAAGGTGATCCACGGGCGATCGCCAAGGCTTTCAAGGAACCTGTTTCGGGGCCGGTCTGTGGCTGATTCGGATAAATATGTAAAGCAAGCTTGACAAAAGTAAAGTTAGCTTTACATCGGAAGGCATGACAATTGAAAACGAATTGATAGGAGAGTCTCGTGAGGCCCGGGTAGCCGCTTTCAAGCGAGCGATGAAATCCAATGGGTGGCTGTTCATCAGCACGGTCACTTATTTGGTCACGCTGTATGTGGTCCAGGATCACCCCGAATGGGACCCGCGTCTCCGGGTGGGCGCCACTTTGTTGCCGTTGGTTCCGGGGGTGATTTACCTGCGTAGGTTGTGGGGCACGTTTAAGGAATTGGATGAATTGCAGCGTCGCATTCAGCTGGAGGCCTGGGCCTTTGCGTTGGGTGGGACGGTGTTGGTTGGCACCACCTTGAATATCCTGAATGCCCATGGCATCGGGTTTGAATCTTATCCTCATGGTTTGGAGATGGGGGGAGCCTACCTCTCCGTTTTCTTTTTTTGGTGTCTCGGCGTTGCCCAAGCCACTGCCCGTTACCGGTGAAGAATAAATTGCGAGATTTAAGGGGAGAGCGGTCCTGGTCCCAAGCCGACCTCGCGACCCGATTAGGGGTGTCGCGGCAGACGGTGAACGCGATTGAGACGGGCAAGTATGATCCCAGTCTTCCGCTGGCCTTCCGAATCGCAGAAGTGTTTGGCCAGCCCATTGAAGTTATCTTCACCCCGGACGGCTAGGCTCGGCGGGCGCCTGGCCCTCGCGGCGGCGGGAAACTGAAAACGCGGCTCGACGAAAGGGGGTCCATAGGTTCCGGCTGTAGGCAATGATACGACATGGTGGACAAGGATTGCCGACGGCGGCGGCTCGCGCGGAGAGCGCTGGGACGGCTCCCCGGGCCCAGAACCCGTTCCGACGGGTGGCGCGCTACCTGTTCCGTTATCGAAGCCTTTTTGTGCTCACGTTGGCGCTGGCGATTGGCAGCACGTTGTTTCTGATCGCGATCCCTCAGGTCATCAAGTGGATCGTCGATGATGTGATTCAAGCGAGTCGCACGGATCTGTTGATCTGGGGCGTCGCGGCCCTGACGGGGTGTTATTTTTTGCGGGATGCCTTCAATTCCCTGCGCATCCGGGTGAACAACACCCTCGAACAAAAGGTGTTGGTCGATCTGCGCGGCGACTTGCACTCGCGCTTGTTGGACCTGCCGGTCGGCTACTATGACAAGCGCCAGACCGGCGAGATTGCTTCCCGCGTCATTGAGGATGTGCAGAACGTCGAACGGGCGCTGTTGGACGGCACGGAGCAGGGCACGGTGAGCCTGCTCACGCTGATTGGCATCAGCACGATTTTGTTTGTGCAGCAGCCCATGCTGGCGGCGTTGGTGCTGGCGCCGTTGCCGATCGTGCTCGGACCGACGGCCGCGAGAGTCCACTTCAAAGCGGGTCGGCGGCTTTGGAAGACGACCCGTGAAGCGGCGGGGGCCCTCAATGGACTGTTGATGGAGAACATTTCCGGCCATCGGCTGATCAGTTCCTTTTCGTTGGCCGATCGTGAACGCGGGCGGTTTCAAGATGCGGCGGACCGCCTCAAGGACTCCACGCTCAAGGCGATGTTTCGCTGGTCGGTCCATGGTCCGGGCACGAATTTTATCAGCAGCCTCGGGGCGGTCGCGGTGATGGGGGTGGGAGGAGCATTGTTGATCCAGAGTCAGGCGACCGGGGGCGATTTTACGCTGGGCGATTTTGTCAGTTTTTTTGCTTACTGCACGATGGTTTATGAGCCGGTGCGCAGCCTGAACCAGCTCAACCAGATGCTGGCGGCGGCGCGGGCTTCGAGTGATCGCGTGTTCGAGATTCTGGACCATCCCCTAGAGATCGAGTCGCCGGCAGAGCCGCAGCCGTTTCCCACCGGAGTGCCGGCGGTGAGGTACCACAACGTGTCCTACGGATACCCCCATCGTCCCCCGGTGCTGGACAATTTCACGCTCGATCTGCCGGCGGGCAAAGTGACGGCGTTGGTCGGGCATACCGGGGCCGGCAAGACCACGTTGGCGAATTTGCTGCTGCGCTATTACGACGTGACCGGCGGCGCGGTGAAACTGGGGGGCGTCGATGTGCGCGAACTCGAGTTGACGGCCGTGCGTCAACACATCGGCCTCGTGGCGCAGGAGCCCTTTTTGTTCAACGGCACCGTGGCGGACAACCTGCGCCTGGCCCGGCCGGAGGCGACCGACGAAGACATCGTCGCAGCGCTCACGGCCGCCGCCGCCTGGGAGTTTGTGCAGCTCCTGCCGGATCAACTGGACACCCAAATCGGCGAGCGTGGGGTGCGGCTTTCCCAAGGCGAAAAACAACGCCTGACCATCGCCCGGGTCATCCTGCGCAATCCCCCCCTCGTGATCCTCGACGAGGCGACGGCCAGTGTGGACACCATAACGGAGCAGGCCATTCAACAGGCCCTGGGCACCTTGGTTAAGGAACGCACCACCCTTATCATTGCTCACCGGCTGTCCACCGTGCGGCGCGCCGATCAGATCGTGGTCCTGGCCCACGGCAAAATTGTCGAAAAGGGCACCCACGAAGATTTGATCGCCCGCAAGGGGGCCTACGCCAGATTATGGCGGGCCCAAGCCCAGGCGGATCAACATGCCTTCGAGTCGTTGAGTGGACTGGAGAGCGAGCCGATCCGGAGCCCGGTTGAACGAACCCCGGTCGCCAAGTGTTGAGGCCAAGGTTCCGGCGGAGGGAGGGGGAAGGAGAACCGTCCGGCGGTGGCGGTAGGCCAGTAAATTCCCTCGCCCGTCACCGCGGGGCGCGCTGAGCTGGCGGGTGATGACCTTGCCTGACTTGGACCGCCGGGAGTGGGCCAACACTCTGACCCATGCCGTAGGGGTGTTGTTGAGCCTGGTGGGGGCGCTGGTCCTGTTGGTGGCCGCGGTGGGGTCGGGCGACGGCTGGCAGATCACCAGTGCCGTCGTTTACAGCGTGACCCTGATTTTGCTCTACGTGAGTTCCACGGTTTACCACGGATCCAACCGGCGAGCGACGCTGCAGAAATTCGACCATGCGGCGATCTTTCTGCTGATCGCGGGCAGCTACACCCCCTTTGTTTTGGTGACCCTGCGCGGTCCCTGGGGGTGGAGTCTGTTTGGCGTGGTATGGGGATTGGCGGTGGTTGGGGTCATACTGAAGTTTTGGTATGCGGGTCGGTTCAAACTCGCTTCAACCCTGATCTACCTGGGGATGGGTTGGCTGGTATTGATCGCGATCAAGCCGCTGCTCGTCGCGTTGCCCGAGGCGGGTTTTAGCTGGTTGGTGGCTGGTGGCGCCTGCTACTCCGTGGGCACCGTGTTCTACCTGTGGAAACGGCTGCCCTACCAGCATGCGATTTGGCACTTGTGGGTGTTGGGCGGCAGTTCGGCGCAGTGGATTGCCGTCTACGGTTACGTGATTGCGTGAGCGACCGGTGCGCGGTCGTATGCCGGGAGGGCTACCCGCCGCCGCCGAGGCTTTGGCGGTTGGGTCAACTGCGTGGTTGTCGTTGCCGCCGCCGGACCCAGAGTCGCTCCACCTTTTCCCGCGCCCAGGGTGTTTTGCGCAAAAACGTGAGGCTCGATTTGAGACTCGGGTCGTGGGTGAAGCAGCGAATGTTGATGCGGTAGCCCAGCTCCTCCCACCCGAGGTCCTCCACGAGTTCGGTCACCACCTGTTTGAGGGTGATGCCGTGCAAGGGGTCGTTGGAGTCGGGAAGCGGGAGGGAGCTCATGGGGGGCCTTAGTTAACGGTGGGCAGGTGTTGCCGTCGCTTCGAGTCAAGAAATCGCTCAACCTGACCCCATGCGTGTTCCTTTATTTGCGGTTCTTTTGTTTTTGGTCGGTTTGGTGGTGGCGGCGCGCGGGGACTCGCGCGAGATCTCCCGCGAGGACTATCGCGATGGCCTGCAGGGCTTTTGGATGGCACAGTGCATCGCCAACTGGACGGGACTGATCACCGAGATGGATCGGGTGGAGGCGCCCTTCTACACCGATGACGACTGGGGCCAACCCGACCAACCCAATATATGGGGCGGGGCGGGGCATCATCCGATCATCGAATTTTTTGTCGTGCGGGAAGGCGAAGTCTGGGGGGCCGACGACGATACGGACATCGAATACCTCTACCAATACCTGCACGAGCAACACGCGACATCGAAGCTGACCGCCGAGCAGATCCGTGACGGGTGGCTCGCCCACATGTGGTCGGATAAGTTCAATCAGGACGGCGAGAACTACCTCTGGGTTTCCAACGAAAACGCTTACGAGCTCATGGTCTTGGGCCACCTGCCCCCGGAGACGAGCGACCCGGCGCTTAATCCGGATTTCGACATGATCGATGCGCAATTGACGACGGAGATTTTTGGGTTGTTCGCGCCGGGACGTCCCGATGTAGCGCGGGAGATCGCTCGCTTACCCATCCTGACCACGGCTCGCGAAAACGCCCGATGGGCCGCGGAGTTTTATGTGAGCATGCACGCGCTGGCCGGCGCGGTGGATCGATCCCAGCCCACCAAACCTCAACTCTTCGCCATGGCAGCGGCCGCCCGGGCGCACACCCCCTCCGATTCCGTCATCGCCGACATGTATGACTTCGTCAAAGTGCACTACGAGGCGAACCCGGACCGGGACGATTGGGAGTCGGCTCGCGATGCGCTCTATGCGGAATACCAACTCGGCGGCCGGGCCGGCTACGTTTACGCGAAGCCCTTCGACGCCGCGATCAACTTTGGTGCCAGCATGGTCAGCCTCTTCTACGGCGAAGGGGATCTCAAACGCACCATTCAGATCGGTTCCCTGGCGGGCTGGGATTCCGACAACCCGACCGCGACTTGGGCGGGCCTCATTGGTTTCATCATCGGTCGCAGTGGGGTGGAGGCAGCCTTCGGTTCTGATATCTCCGAGACCTATTGGATCACCCGCACCCGCCGGGACTTTCCCGATCACACCCCCGATCTCGCGGGCGAAGACACCTTCCCGCAAATGGCGGAGCGCGCACTCTCCATCGTCGACCGGGTGGTCGTCGAGCAGATGGACGGTGATTGCCATCCCGACGGTTGGCGGATTCCCTCGCCCTGAAAATCGAGAAAAGCAGGTCTGCGCTGCGCTGCGCTGAGGTGATTTGATTTAATGTCCTTCGCTCCCCCCAAACCACCGGACGATATGCCGAAGGCTCCCGCGGACGAGAGAATCGTTGTGTTGGAGCACCGCATCAGGCGGTTGGATTGGTCGTTGGTCAGCGAGGCGGTGATGGGGGCTTTTAACTCGGAGCGCGGGTTCTGGTTTACGTTGGTCAGTTTTGTCCGAGATCCGCGGCAAGCCTTTGCGGGTTATGTGGGCGAGGACCGATTGCGCTACGTCAACCCGCTCAAGATGGTGATCTTTCTCTCGGCCCTGACGGCGTTCATCATGCACCAACTGCAGGCCGCCGAAATTCTCCAAGTGGGGGGCGATGGCGAGGTAACCCGGGAAGGCGAAGAGGCGGCGGCGTTTATGCAGCGCAACTACAACCTGCTGTTGCTTTGCTCCCTGCCCGTCATGGCGGGCGTCTCGCGCCTGTTTTATTGGGGGCGGGCTTACAACGGGCTGGAACACCTGGCCCTCAACGCGTTTCAGGTCAGCGTCATCTCGGTGGCCTATTTCGTCATGCTGCCGTTGATCTTGGTATGGTCGTCCACCACTTACGTCTACATGGGTTTGGCCCTGCTCTATCAGGCGTGGCTCTACCGGCGGGTATTGGGGCCGGGATGGTTCCGGGCGATCGCGGCAACCTTGGCCGTCTCCCTCGCCTACCTCGTTACGATGACGGCGATCGGTTCCGGGTTGATCCGGTGGCTTTAGCGGGCCCAGCGCGCCTCCGATAAGGCTTGGTATTCCCCGGGCGGGGGATAGCATCAAAAGGTAACCCAACCAGGAGATATATATGTCCGTTATTCGAGTTCATTTGGAGCCAGCCGAGAGTCACGTGGTGGAACGTCTGGCCCACGCCCTGCACGTCACCAAAGAAGATGTAGCCTACGCCGCCTTGGACCGTTTGATGACGGAATCGCAGGATCCCGTCGTGCAGACGGTGATCAAAGAGACCAGTCAATCGCGCCAACAAAACCTGCCTCTTTGGGCCGACACGGAACGCTCCGTGCACGCCTACGAGGGAGGTCCGGACGACCAACCGGAAGAGCGCATGCAGTATGAATGAGGCGTCGTCCGCCCGGTGATCAGCATGGTTTGCCGGGTGACGGCTAGGGGCGATGAGGCACCGACCGGTTCTGCTATCAGGGACCGGCAGGCCAACGGTTTACCCGGACAGCGCATCCGTCCGGTTACTTGAGGGGATGAGATTGATGCATTCGCCCCATTCGATTTCGACAAAGGTGGGAGCACCATTCCTCGGTAAAGGAGAGCCCGTGGGGCGGTGGCCCGGGTTTGGCCAAGGGACCCCACCCGGTGTCCGTGGGTGGCAGCGCGACTGCATTCGGCTCAACCACGGTGTTCACGGGAGCCGGCCCCCAAAATAGGATTCTCCTACAGCGTTTCGGTGAACCAGCGCACCGTTAGGTCGATCGCGCGTTCGTCGTGGGTGCTGGCGGGATCCAGCGTGTTGAAAATGTGATCGGCATGGCTGATGGTGACTGCCTCCGCGGGGTTGGCGTTGGCGGCCTGGAGAATCCGGGAGTCGTAGTTGGTGACGTCGTCGTCGGTGCCGCGGATGGCGAGTAGCGCACCTTCATAGTCCGCCAGAGGCGTGAAGAGGTCGTAGCCCATCATGCCGGTGAGGTGCTCGCGGGTGAGGGTGAGGGTGGCCCACGACTGATGGGTGGCCTCGCCCGTCTCGAGCGCCTCCCGGATGGCGGGTTGCAGCGCTTCGTCAGCGAAAAAATCGACCACCAAATCAGCCGAAGTTGACCACAATACCAGACTGTCCACCGCCTCGGGGTGACGACCCACCAGCGCCAGCGAGGTGGCGCCGCCGAGGCTGAACCCGACCACCCCGATCCTAGTCTCGGGGTGGCGCTGTTGCATGAAGGTGAGGGCCGCTTCGGCGTCGGCCACGCGCCCGGCAAAGGTCGACGTGAGGCGATGACCATTGCGCTCACCCTCCCCGCGAAAGTCGATGCGCAGGGCCGCGATCTGACGCCCGGCCAAGCCGGAGGCGACCCGTTTGAAGAGATCGCCGACCTCGTCGCGTTGGCTGGCCCATCCGTGCAACAGGATCACGCAGGCATCGACGGATGATCCGGGGCGGGTGGTCAGGGTGCCCTTGACGCCGGGAGCCACCTCCACCTCAACCTCCTCGACCGCCGGCGGGCTGGCACTTGTGGCCACCGACGCCAGCAAGAAGGAAAGCAGTCCGGCAACGCGTAGAGCAGTCATGGGACCAAATTGTGCTCCGAAGCCAACGTTAGCGAGCCGGACCTGAATCGAACGATGATAGTGGGGCCAAAAACCGGATGAGGTGGTTCACGTGTTCGTCCAAGTCGATGCCGAGGTGTTCGCAGCCGGTGAAGATGGTGGTCCGGTCCACCTTGGCGGCGAAGCCCTTGTCCTTGATTTTTTTCTTAATCGATTTGGCCTTCATCTCCCCGTAGGGCACCGGGTTCATCTTCCGGTAGGCGTAAAAAATGCCGCAGAGTTCATCGGTAGCCAGCAGCGCGGCGGCGAGCGGAGTGCGGGGCAAGGTCGTGAAGCCGTTGTAGCCGTAAGCGTGGGCCTCGACGGCATGGATCAGATCCTCGGGATAGTCCCAGTCCTTGAACCAACTAAGGGGCGGGCGCGGGTGCTCCTTGGGATGGCTTTCGAAATCGATATCATGGAGCAGTCCGCTGAGATACCACAGATTGGCATCGTGTCCCAGAAGGGTGGCGTAACCCTCCAGCGCCGTGGCGACCATCAGGGCATGAAGCCGTTGGTATTCGTCCCGCACATGGGATTCCAGCAGGGCTTGGGCGTCAGTCCGGGTCGGTAGCATAAGAAGGGGTCAGGCCGTTACTTGTTAATTTTATTTAGATGTAAGGTATTCTAGAATAGAGGTTTAAGGTTAAAATAAACAAGTAACGGCCTGACCCCGTTGGCTAGAGGTGGCCGCCGAGTTTTACGAGGAGGTCGCGGGTGAGGGCGATGCCGGTGTCCTCGTCGATTTTATTGCCTTCGTATTCGATGCCGATGGTACCGGTGAAACCGTGGTCCTTTACGATCTGTATCAGGCGGCGGAAATCCATGGTGCTTTCCTCGCCGTTCTCGTCGAAGTGGAAGGCCTTGGCGCTGACGCCCTTCGCATAGGGCATGCTTTGGGCGGTGCCGAGGTAGTAGTCGTATTTCCAGCCTTCTCGCTTGCTGCCGTAGTTGGCGAAGTCGGGCAAGGTGCCTACGCGAGGATGGTTCACCAAATCCATAAGGGCGGCGAGCCAGGCCCCGTTGGAGGACAGGCCGCCGTGGGGCTCGACGATGACATGCAGGCCATAGTCGTCGCCGATTTCGCAGAGGCGGCGCAGGCCGTCCGCCGCGCGATCGAGTTGGGTGCCGTAGCTCTCACTTTTCTCGGTGAACGCGTTCACGCGGATGGCGTGGCAGCCGAGCGTGCGGGCGGCCTCCAGCCAGGGCAGGTGGTCCTCGATGGACTGAGCCTGTTTTTTGGGGTTGGAGTCGCCGAGCCGTCCGCACCGGTCGCACATGATGAGCACATTGCGCACGCCCTCGCCGTCGGAGACGCGTTTGAGCTCGGCGGTGACGGCCGGGGAGAACCCGTCCATGTAAAACTGGTTCACGTATTCGACGGCGTGGATCCCGAATTCCCGTTTGGTAATTTCGGCGAAACGCATTTTGTCCTTTTGGCCGCTCCAGTAGGCCTTGTTGTTGGACCATTGGGCGAGCGAGATATCGAACCACGTATCGGTGGTGGGGGAGTCAGCCGATACGGGCTGAGCGGCGTGCAGGGCGCGGCCGCTGACGGCGGCGGCGGCGAGACCGAGGGCACCTTGGGCGAGGAATTTACGGCGAGAGGACATGGTGGGGTGGGGTTGAAAATGAAACTGGTGCAACAACCATGGTAGGGTTTCGCGGATGGCGGCAAAGCTATCGCAGGGCTCGATGCGGGGGCAAATCGATTCCCAATGCTGGACAGCCCGCTTGCTCCTGCCCGCGGTAACCTGAAGTCCGGATTTGCGATTCTGTCAGGGTCACCTATGCCTGCCCCATGTTGTTTTGGGGATCCATCGCGCTTGGCGTGTTTCTGCTGCTCTTTGCCATCTGGTGGCCGATGCGCGATTACGTGCGCATTCGCCGCAAGGATTGTTGTGGCAAAGGCTGCGGCTGCCTGTTCCCGGTGAACCTGGATAAGGTCAAGAAAGACTGAGGTGCTGGGGGGAGATGATCGCGGCGGAGTGACGTGAGTCAGGCGTGAGGGGCCTGCCGGACGGTCACTCGGTGTGGGCTGAGGTGAGGCTCGGGCGTAATTTAAAGGACAGACTAAAAACGACACCGCCGGAATGGCCTGTTCCTGGACATAAGGCAGGGTGTTAATTCTGCGGTGCGGTGACGGGATATTTGCCGGGGTCGGCGGCGACGGTTACAAGGGGATCATGAACTCGCAGCTTGAGGTTGATAATGCCGCTGGGTCGGAGAAGGAGGCAACATGAAGGTCGCCGTTGCCTGCCAGGAAAGCCGGTTGTCGAGTGAAGTCGCTCCGCGTTTCGCCCGGGCCCCCTTCTATTTTGTGTATGATACGGACTCGGCGCAGACCAACAAGCTCGCCGCGGGCAACCGCCGGAAAATGCCGCCGGATGGAGGACTGAGCGTGGCGGTTGCGCTCATGGATGCCGAGGTTGATGCGGTGATTGCGGGAAAATTTGGCCATCGGGTCGTCGAGTTCTTCAACGGCGCGAACGTGGCGGTTTACGAAGCTCCTAAGTTGGCCGGTTCGTTTGCCTTGGATCGTTTTTTACACGAATAACGAGACGCTACCCAAACCAGTTAATCCCGTCCGAAGAGGACGGGCGTCGTTCCGGTCGCAGGATGATTGAGGGGCTGTCTCCGGATTCGAAATCGGCAGCCGAGTCGCCTAGTCCTTAATCTCTTGCTGGGCCCATTTCAGCACGCCTTGGCAGCCGTCTTCGAGGAGGTCGAGCACCTTTTCGAAGCCTTGGCTGCCGCCATAGTAGGGGTCGGGGACTTCCGTCTTGGAATGCTTTTCGCAGAACGAACAAAAGCTCCGCACGCGGTGGCGTTGGGCGTCGGTCGTGGCGAGCGCCAGCACGCCGCGGCGGTTGTCTTCGTCCATGGTGAGAATCAGATCAAATGCGTCGAGATCCTCCGCGGTCACTTGTCGCGCGCGGCTGGCCAGATCGTAACCGCGCTGGGCGGCGGCGGCGCGCATACGGGGATCGGCGGGACTGCCGGCGTGCATGCCGATGGTGCCAGCCGAGTCGATTTTGACCCGATCACTCAATCCGGCCGCGGCGACCAGGTGGGCCAAGACGCCCTCCCCGGCGGGGGAGCGGCAGATGTTGCCCATGCAGACAAAAAGGATGTGGAGGGGGGTTCGGTCCGTCATCAGGGCTCAACCGTCTCGGGGGCCAAAGAAAGGGGTGGAGTCGATGGTGACCGGCACCATCACCGCGTAGGGGAAGGGGGCATCGTCGTCGTCCCGTTTGATGGGAAAGGTCCACTGGGCGACCGCCGCCATGGCGGCTTCCTGGATATCGGGCTCGGCGTTGGTCATGGCGATGGTCATGGACGCGACTTCCCCCTGTTCGTTGATCAGCGTGCCCAGCAGGACGATGCCGCCGCGGCCCTCGCGCTTGGCCTCCTGGGGGATGGCGACCTTGGCCCGTTTTTTGGGTTTGGCCTCTTCTTCGTAGAGGTAGACCGGATACATTACCCCCTCGACCTCAATCTGGCTGCGGTTGGCATCGCGTTCGGCTTGGACCTCCGGTGGGATTTCTTTGGTTTCCTTTTTATCCAGCAATCCTTGAGCCGCGCCAAGTGGCACGAAGGCGAGCATGAGACAGAGCAGGCGGTGAATCATAGCAAGGAAGCTACGACGGTGGAATTGATTCCGGGTGCTGGCAAGGGAGCACAAAAAACCCGCCGGGGTGAGCCGGCGGGTAAAAGGAGCTCGGGCCGGTCAGGCCTGCGCGGGCAGCGAGCCGATATGACGGCGGCGACGGAACATCAGCCCGCCGACAAATAGGCCGGCGAAGAGCACGGCCACCCCGCTGGCTTCGGGGACGGCGGCCAGGTTACTGGAGGCGTCAAAGGAGAAGTCGTTGGCGAAGCCTGCACCGCCGCTGGAAACCGTGATAAAACTGTCAGCCACGCCGGTGTGAATGAAGCCTCCGCCGTCCGCATAGGGCGTCGAAGCCCCCGCCAATCGGAAGCTGCTGCTGAACGCGTTGCCGTAGATGGTCAGGCCGTAAGTGAGGGCAGCATTCAGGCCCGTGGCGAAAGAGGAGAGGTCCAGATCGGCGTCAAAATATTGATAGCTGCCCGCATCAGTCCAGGTGGTGTCATCAGTGATGTTGATCAACCCCGTCCCCGTCTGAGCCAATCCGTCGTTGCCGAACCAAGTGCCAAAAGTGTAGGTCAAGTCGGTGGCCGCGAAGGTGGCGGCACTCGTAGCGATGAATCGGAAGGTGATTTCCTCCACCGAGGTCACGTTGGTAAACGTTTGGGTCAACGCGGAAGTATCGAGCAAAACCGCGCCGTCGTTATAGGCGGTGGCCGGGTCGAAACCTGAAACGGTCTGGGCGGTGAGCACCTGAGCTTTGGCGGTGAGTCCAACGGATACGAGACAAACGCCGAGAAGGGCCGATCGGAGAAGAGTTTTCATGGGGACGAAGTTGAGGTGTTGTAGGGAATAACACCTAGATAGCGAGCTTTTTTGAAATACGGAAATCTGGTGGGGACCGCAGGCTTGGAGGTTAGGGCGCAGGGTCGCGGGGGACCATCAATCGGAGCACTTCGTCCGCCAGACGTCCCCGGTTTTCCAAACCGTAGAGCGCGATCGTAAACAGCTGAGCAGGTTGATGTTGGCGCGCTTCGGCCACGTCCTGCCATTGGCGAGCGATCCACCCGGACCATCCTGCGCTCTGGGGAGGATTCCGCAGGGGCTCCCCGCGAGTGGGGTCCCAGACGGTGAATGCCACCACCATATCGCGGTTCAGGGACTTGAAGTGGTAGGTTTGAAACGGAATGATTCCGCCCTGCCAGGGGATCTCCAGCGTGCCATAGGATTCAACGAGCACCGCGCCGGCGCTGGGCAGACAAATCTCCGGGTTATGGAAAAACGGCGCGTGCCGGGCGGCTTGTCCCTCATACCATTCCACGTAATTGACGGCGCGGGTGATCCCGTCGGCCTCGCGCCAAGAGCCGGAGACGAATAAATCGGGCCGCAACATGTCGTGAGCGGCATCGCTGAGTTCCTGGATCTCGAACGAAGCTGAATTCAAGGGGAGTTGCACCTCCCAGCCGGGGAGGCCCGAGGAATCAGTCTGAGGGCCTTGGGCATACCACCAACGGGTCCCTGCCTCGAAGGCGACCAGCGCGGTGATTGTGAGCAGGGCGGCAGGGCTGATCCGCCACCGCGAAGCCAGCGCCCGTCTTCTTCTTGATCATTTCAGCACCCG
>JAGYIG010000041.1 GCA_018402455.1 Opitutaceae bacterium | reverse complement strand
CACTGCCCTCTACCACAGCCACAAAGCGACACCGGCCTGAAGGCATTATGAGCCCGACCTTCATTCCCCCATCCTGCCTGCCCCACCTCCCTCAGCTCAGTCGACTGATGATCGCGGCCGGATCATAGACACAGCCGCCCCAGGAACCGCCGCTCACGTTCTGCAGCGCAGCCCAGAGTCGCGTGTCGTCCGGCACCCGCGGATCGGGAACGAGCTGAGGATGCATTGACCGATTCGCCAGCTCCTCTGCCGTCAACGAAACCACGTCCACGCTGCCCTCCAGTTTCCTACTGTCCACCCGCAGGCGAATGGTGTCGCCATCGCGCAAACGCCCAATCGGACCGCCGGCCCACGCCTCGGGACTGACGTGCCCCAAGCACGCTCCCGTCGACACGCCGGAGAAACGCCCATCGGTGATCAGCGCGATTTGATCGCCATTTTGCATGTGCTTCAATGCGGACGTGATTTGGTAGGTTTCCGGCATCCCGATGCCCGGCCCAATCCCCATCAACACCATGACATCACCAGGTCGCACGGTCGCCGATTTCACCGCGTCGATCGCCGCCTGTTCGGAACAAAAAATCCGCGCCGGGCCTTCGTGTAAAAACACACCCGCCTCATCCAGGCGCTCCGGAGCAATGGCGGTGCTTTTGACCAGCGCGCCCTCCGGAGCGAGGTTGCCCCGCAGAAACGTCACGGTGCCGGTCAACCCCCGGCGAGCCGCCTTGGCGGGACTCATGATCACGTCATTCGGATCGATGCCATCGAGTTCCCGCAGTTTGGCCCGCAGGCGGCGGCGGCGCTCACTCGCCTTCCACCAGTCGAGGTTCTCCCCCAGCGTTTTCCCGCTGACGGTCAGGCAATCGAGCTTCAGCAATCCCAATTCGCGCAGATGCAGCATCATCTCCGGCACCCCACCGGCCAGAAACACCTGCACGGTGGCGTAGTGATTCGGCCCATTGGGCAAAACATCCACCAATCGCGGCACCTCGCGGTTGATCCGAATCCAATCGCCCACATCCGGCCGCCTGAGCCCGGCGGCGTGGGCAATCGCGGGCAGATGGAGGACCATGTTGGTGGAGCCCCCCACCGCCGCATGCAGCACCATCGCATTGTGCATCGCGTCCGCAGTGAGCACGTCACGCAGGGTGTGGCCGGACGTTTCGATGGCGAGCAACGCGCTCGCCGAGCGCTTGGCCATGTCTTTCCAAATCGCCGCGCCCGAGGGGCTCAGCGCGCTGTGCGGCAGCGACATGCCCAGCGCTTCGCCGATCACCTGCGACGTCGCGGCCGTGCCCATGAACTGGCACCCTCCACCGGGAGACCCGCACGCCCGACACCCCATCTCCACGGCGTAATCGTGAGAGATCTCCCCGCGCGCCAACCGGGTGGCCAGCGTCTGCGCCTTCCCAGCATCCTCCGCTTCCTCCGCCAGCAGGGTGACTCCCCCCGGCACCAAAATACCGGGCAGGTCCGCCGACCCCGCCAACGCCATCATGGTGGCCGGGAGTCCCTTGTCGCAGGTGGCCACCCCCATCACGCCTTTGCGGGTGGGCAGAGACCGGATCAGCCGCCGCATGACCGTGGCCGCATCGTTCCGATAGGCCAGACTGTCGAGCATGCCTTCCGTGCCATTGGTGCGACCATCGCACGGATCACTGCAGAACGCGGCAAAGGGGATGGCCCCGGCGTCGGAAAACACCCGCGAGGCTTCCTCCATCAGCAAGCCCACCTCCCAGTGGCCGGTATGAAACCCCAAGGCAACCGGACTGCCATCCGGTGCCCGGATGCCGCCCTGCGTGCTCAGGATCAAAAATTCCTTGCCGCCCAACCGCCGCGGATCCCAGCCCATGCCGGCGTTTTGGGTCCACCCAAAGAGATCGCCACTTCGCATCGCCTTGAGCTGGTCACTGGTCAACGGCAGTCGACCACTCGGACCGGGGGCGGTCGTGCGCAGGGTGTAAATCGTTTCGTCGGATGAGTCTAACATGGGGCACACAAGTTCGGGACCAGTAACCCCTCAGGAATGAGAGCCGCCCCGCTTAATGTCACGGCTACAAAACCCCGCCCGCCCCTCGCCCCATCGTCAGCGGCCACCGCGGCGCCAGGCGCCCGGGGTCTGGCCAAAGGCGCGGCGGAATTGCGTGCTGAAGTGTTGGGAAGAACTGAATCCATAGTGCAGCGCGGTCGTCAAAATATCGAAGGCGGGCTGCCGCAAGACGCCGCGCCACTCCAGTCGCAACCGCAGGTGAAGGCCGCCGGCGAGACCCCAACCTGCCGCTTAAAACGCGCGCAGAACTGCGGCACACTGCGCGCCGTGGCGATCGCCGCCAAATCCGCCAACGGCACGCGGTGTTCCAAATTTCGCTCGAGATACGACAAGGCGCGCTGCACCCCCGGCGACAGCGGGTCCAACGAGACGGACTCCGCCCCGCGGTCATTTTCCTGATCCAAACGTTGCTCGATAAGCTCAATCAGCGTGCGGATCCACCCGGTGATCACCTGCGTCCTCCGCGGTCTCGGCGATACCACCTGCCGCACAATTCCGCGCAAAGCGGGCTCCAGATTTTCGCACCCCGAGATCAACCGCGGTTTATCCCGGCGCAAGCGGTCGGCCAGGGCCCGGCCTGTCCGCCCCAGCCCCTCCAACTCCACGCCGATCCACACCTGCTGGTTCTCCGGATTGCGTTGCCGCCCGGTCCCATGGGGTTCCCCCGGATAAGCGATGTAGAGGTCTCCCGGTCGCTGCAGCAGCGTCTTCCCGGCGGCCCACCATCGCGCCTCCCCCCGCGAGACCAACATGAATTCGAACCCGGAATGGACATGCGGGGCCAAGTGATGTCCCGCGGCACACAGGGCTTCTCCACAGTGGGTCAGCTCCGGCAGGTCCGCCACCGGATGCTCGTAAACATACCCGCTGACCAGTCTGGGATCACGAAAGACTTTCATCCCAATCGTCGACTTGCTGCTGTTTTCATTATTATTTGGTTAATAATATTCTGAACAATTGCGGGTCAATTGCTGAACGCCCCCCGGCCCAATTGCGGCTACGGTCTGAGCCTCCTTAGTTTTCCCTCCTCAATCCCTTCATTTCATGGCTTCATCCTCCGCTCATCAACTGTCCGCCGCCCAACAAGCGTTCTACCAAGAAAACGGCTACCTCCTCGATTTGCCTCCCATCTACACTCCGGAGCAAATGGCCGAAATCAGCGCGGATTTACCCCAACTTCTCGCGTTGCTGGAACCCGGCGAGACCAGCAAAGACATCCGCGAATGGCACGAGACCAGCACCTACCTTTACGACATTTGCATGAACCCGAAGATTCATGACTTGGTCGAAGGGGTGCTGGGGCCAAACTTCTACTGTTGGGCGAGCAGTTTCTTCATCAAGGAACCGCATAGCACCTCCACCGTAGGCTGGCACCAAGACGCCTATTACTGGCCCATGACCCCGCACAACTCGGTCACCGTTTGGCTGGCGTTCGACGACGTCGACGCAGTCAACGGCGGCATGAAGCTCATCCCCGGTTCGCATCGCGGCGGTTTGGTGAAGCACGAACGCAATACGGGGACCGATTCGGTGCTGAGCCTGCAACTGGCCGATGGCACTGATTTCTCGTCCGACTCAGCCATTCAATTCCAACTCAAGGCCGGTCAATGCTCGCTCCATGACGATCGCGCCATCCATGGCTCTCCCGCCAACCCCTCCGATCGCCGCCGCGCTGGCCTCACCATCCGCTACTCGGGCATCAACGTGCAGAACGACCTGGCGGTAAATCCCAACTTCAAGACTTACCTGTGCCGCGGCACGGATACGCTCCGCCTCAACCCAGTCGGCACTCCGCCCACCGCCCGTTTCGCCCGGCCCTCCTTCAAGGCGGTCAGTGTGGAGGAAGCGGGCACCCGCTGACGACCGGCGGCGAAGTGGGCACTGTTCCCCGGCTCCCCAAAATGAAAGCACCCGCCCCCACGACCGACCAATTCATCGGGCTTGATATCGGTGGCACCAAGTGCGCCGTGGCCCACTGGGACGGGGCCACGGTGCAGGAGACGCTGCGGATCCCCACCGGAGAGTTTCACCAGACCTACACCGTCCTGCAGCAGGAGATCAACCGCATCCGCAACCACCAGCCCGTGGTCATCGGCGTGTCCTGCGGCGGCCCCCTCAACCGCGCCACCGGTGTGATCACCTGCCCGCCCAATCTGGCACCCAGCTGGCACGGCCAACCCATCTGCCAGCGGCTGCAGGCTGACTTCGGGGGTCGGGCCACATTGATGAACGACGCCAACGCCTGCGCCTTGGCCGAATGGCGTTTTGGGGCCGGTCGGGGCACCCGCCACTTCATCTTCCTGACCTCCGGGACCGGTTTCGGCGCGGGCCTGATTCTAAACGGCGAACTCTACGAGGGGGCCACCGGTGACGCCGGTGAGATTGGCCATATCCGGTTGGCTCCGGCAGGACCGGTGGGGTTTGGCAAGGCGGGGTCAGTCGAAGGCTTTTGCAGCGGCGGCGGTATTGCCCGCCTGGCCGCCCTGCGCCGGGAGCACGCCCCGCCCGTGTGGCGGGACGAATCCGTCCCCCTCACCGCCGCCCGTCTGGCGATGGCCGCGGACGAGGGGGACCCGTGGGCCAGCAGTATTTTTGCCGAGTCCGGCAATCGATTGGGAGCCGCCCTCGCCGTGCTCATCGACCTGTTCAACCCCGAATGCATTGCGCTGGGAGGCTTTTTTCCCAAATCCCGTCATCTGCTGGAACCCACCATGACGCCGGAATTGAAGACCGAGGCACTGGGTCCTTCCGTCGCTGCCTGCCGGATCGTTCCCGCCCTCCTCGGCGATTCGATCGGCAGCCACGGCGCGATTGCCGCCGCCCTGCACCCCGAGCCCCCGGCGGTGATCAGGGATCAATCGGTAGAATCAAAGTAGTTCGGCACCCGCAGCAACAATAGCCCCTTGCCGTGCAGCGCGAATTGACCGGGTTCGATCCGCGGGAGCGGTAGCCCCGTCATCGCGTCGATCACCTCCTCGATCTTCGGGTCACAGTGCAAGGTCTCCCTCGCCAGACTCATCCGTTCGGCAATCACATCGATGGGGACGGAGACCCACCTGCATGCTTCCAGTGCGAGTCACCGCCTGGTGGCCCGCCTACCCGGCGATACGCGTTGCCGATTAGGGGAAGCTCTGCTCCTTCGACCCAATCTGGAAAAGCTCCATCTCTTCGATGCGAGGTCAGAGATTCGATTGAGTTTGTGAGCGCCGCCGCGCCACGAAACCCCAAGAGCCACCCGGCGCGGCGTGGAAAAAATTGTCCTTGCTCGGGACCGACGGTAGTTTCATGCATAACCCTCCCTGCCGCTTAAGCGATCAGGGGTGACCGCCTCCGGGTGGTGCCATCAATTCAATTTTCACACCATCGGGGTGTAGCTTAGCCTGGTAGAGCGCTACGTTCGGGACGTAGAGGCCGGAGGTTCGAATCCTCTCACCCCGACCACTTTTTAAACCGAGAGAGCCACTCGCTATACCTCTCCTCATCGAAACAGGACAACGTATCCGGGGAGAGGATGAGAACCTTCAGGTTCGACGGAGCGAACGTAGTGAGCGGAGAAGGGGCGATCCACATCGTGGATCGAGTCCGTAGGACTGGCGCGCCAGCGCCACCAATCCTCTCACCCCGACCACCTTTCAACAGCTGACAAGATTTCCAAACTACGGGAAACAACCGAAGCAGGAACACGCATCCGCGGAGAGGATGAGTTCCGAGTGCGAAGCACGACAACTTTGAGCCGCCGCGGCTTAAACACCGACTCAGGTGTCAAACCACTCGCATAGCTCGTAGATGACGGAGTCCCGCAAAGCGGGACGGAGACGGGGCAGCCCACCGGGCTGAACTCGCCGAGATTTCGCTTCAGCGAGTGCCGTGAAATTACGCGAAGCAACGAACGCGCACCCTACGGTCCACTCCACCGCCTCAAGGTAGGGCGCGTCTCGCCGAGACCGCCGCTTCAGGCTGACCGGCATCCCGTTCCGCGTGCTCAGCCTCAGCAGCCGCTCCACCGCCCACCAGCGCGCCCTAACCGGGACCCGTCGCAGCGTCGCTGGTTTTGTCCCCCGCAGAATCCCGACGAAGGGGGCATTGCGCGTAAGAGTCCCCTAAAGAAACGGATTAAACTGCTTCTCGTTGGCCATGGTGGTCAAAGGGCCATGCCCCGGAGCGATCACCGTCGCATCCTCATTTTGCGCCAACATGTTGTGCAGACTGGTATGCAGGCGTTTGCCGCAGTGAAAGGCGCCTCCGATCGAGCCCGCAAACAGAAGGTCGCCGGAAATCAAAAGCGGCCTACCACCAGGAGCATTGGGCACGGTGATGCGATAGCAATGATGGGATTCCACATGCCCCGGCGTCGAGCGGACCGCGATGCTGAAGCCCCCTTCCCGAATGACGGCGCCATCGTCCAGCGCCACCACTCCCCGGGGACGATCCCGATCGTTGGGACCAAAAATCGGGGCCTCCGGGTATCGCCGACGGATGCCCCCGATGCCCCCACAGTGCTCGGTTTCGTAGTGCGTCAAAAACACCGCTGCCACGCGTTTGATTTTTTGCGGCCAGTTGCGCCAAAGACCCTCTTCGCTGGTGCCCGTATCAAAGAGGATCCCCCAATCGCTGCTGCAATCGGCAACGAGGTAGGCATTCGCGACGCCAATCCCATGCGGCATCCGCAGCGGGTAGAGGCAAAACGGCAGGCCACTGATGTCTGGCAGGGGATAGTCCTCACTCGCCACCGCCCGAAGGCCAGCGGGTTTGAGCCGAAGCACGGCCGCCAGCCGATCGAGCTCTTCCGGGGAAAGCCGTTCACAGTAATCGATGACTGAGCGGAGCCGATCGGTGGAGAGACCCGCCCGCTGGGCCACGTCGGCTTCGGGCACGTCGCACCCTCGGATCGCCTTGTCGAGCACATCGCCCAACTCGTCCTCCAAAGGTGCTCGTTCGATAACCATGGAAAGAGTTTACGGGATTTACCGCGGAGCGCAAAAATGTTTTGGCGGTTCCGCGACGATCTTCCACCGTCACTCCATGGCCGAACTGAAAGAAGAAGTCTTGGAGATATTTACCCGCACCGGCGCCCTGCAACAGGGGCACTTCGTGCTTCGCTCGGGCCTGCACAGCGGCCATTTCTTCCAGTGTGCTCAGGTCTGTCAGGATATGATGGCCGTCACGCGGTTGACTGAGCTGCTTATGCCCCAGCTCCGCGGCCTCGACTACGCGACGGTGTTAGCGCCCGCCATGGGCGGCTTGGTCATCGGTCAGGAGGTCGCCCGCCAAACCCGCAAACGCTACATTTTCGCCGAAAAGGTCAATGATCGCCTCACCCTCCGCCGCGGCTTCAAATTTGCCCCGGGAGAGCGGGTGTTGGTGGTCGAGGACGTCGTCACCCGCGGCGGCCGGGCGCAGGAGACCCTCGATATCGTGACCTCCGGGGGAGGCATCCCCGTCGCCGTGGTCATGCTGGTGGACCGGAGTGCGGGCCAAACGACCCTGACCGTCCCCATGATTTCGTTGCTCAAGATGAGCTACCCGACCTACGAGGCCGATGCATTGCCGCCCGAACTGGCCGCCATTCCGGTTGCAAAGCCCGGCAGCTGATCCCCCCCGCTGGGTCTCGCGAAATGCAACCGCCGCTGGGCGGGCTCAGAACCCCTTGACCTTGAACAGGCCGGTGACGCTTTCGTTGCTGTGAATACGCATGATGGCTTCGCCCAACAGGCTGGCCACACTCAATACCGTGATGGGTAGACCCCGCGGATCCACCGGGATGGAGTTGGTGGTGATCAACTCATCAATATGGCCGAGCTTGAGGCGGTCGTAGGCCATGGGGCTCAACAAGGCGTGGCTGACGGCCGCCCGCACTGAGAGGGCGCCGTGTTCCCGCATGAGCTTGGCCGCATTCATCAAGGTTCCCGCGGTTTCAGTAATGTCGTCGACCAGCAGCACGTTGCGGCCCTTGACATCGCCCACGATGTTCACGGATTCGACGGTCGTGGCACTGGTGCGTTTCTTCCACACCATGCCCAGCTGGGCGCCCATCAGCGAAGCATAGGCCGCAGCCATCTTCATGCCCCCGACATCGGGTGACACCACCACCATGTTGTCGCTCTTCATATCGATCTTTTCGACGTGGTCGAAGAACACTGGAGAAGCGAACAAGTGATCCACCGGGATATCAAAAAACCCCTGAATCTGCTGGGAGTGCAGGTCCATGGTCAGGATGCGATTGGCTCCCGCCGCCACCAACAGATTGGCGACCAACTTGGCGGTGATGGGGACCCGGGGCTGATCCTTGCGGTCTTGGCGAGCATATCCGTAAAACGGCATCACCGCGGTGATCCGATTGGCCGAGGCCCGCCGCGCCGCGTCGATCATGATCAACAGCTCCATCAGGTGGTGGTTGGTCGGCGTGCACGTGGATTGCACGATGAAGACATCCTGACCGCGGATGTTCTCGTTGATTTTCACAAACGATTCTCCATCCGGGAAACTGGTCACGGTAGCCTCCCCCAACGGCGCGCCAATGGAGGCGCAGATATCCTCAGCCAGTGGCCGGTTCGAGTTGCCAGTGAAAATCTTCGGGTAGGACGACTTCATCAATTTCGGCATCGTGACCGAAGCAGCTTTAGGCGGAAGCCTTTTTTAGGTCTTCGACTTCTTTGAGCATCGAGTCCACTTTCTTAAAGAGGTCGGGCAGCCGACGTTGAAGCACAATAATCCGGCGTTCCAAGTGATAAGGCATGGCCGGATTGCCCGAATAAACGGTCCCCGGATCCTTGATCGAAGCCGTCACTCCCCCGCCCCCTCCCACCTGGACCCCTTGGGCGATGGTCACGTGCCCGGTGACCCCGACCTGTCCCCCCAGCACCACGTAGTCAGCCAGAGTCGTGCTACCCGCCACCCCGACCTGAGCACATAAAATGCAGTGCTTGCCGGTCACCACGTTGTGCGCGACCTGGACCAAATTGTCGATTTTAGTCCCCTCCCCGATCACCGTCCGACTGAATCGGGCTCGGTCCAACGTGCTGTTGGCTCCGATTTCCACGTCATCCTGCACTTCCACGATACCGACCTGTGGAACCTTGGTGTGACGGCCGTCGATCACTTCGTAGCCAAATCCATCCGCCCCGACCACCACCCCACCGTGAAGTCGGACGCGGTCCCCCAGCCGACAGGAGTTGGCCAGGTGGGCCCCGGGCGCCAGCCAGCAGTCCTCGCCGATGACCGCATCACGGCCGACATAGACCTGAGCTTGCAAATGGGTGCCCCGACCAATCCTGGCCCCCGCCTCGACCACACAAAGGGGGCCGACGGTGGCCGTGGGATCGACTGTGCTGGACGCGTCAACGACCGCGGAGGGATGAATGCCCGGCTCGGGCTGGGGCCAAAGCGATTGTTCAATCCGGGCACACAACACCGCCAACGCAGCTGAAGGGTTTGCCACGAACAGGTAACACTGATCCTCGGCTGGTTCCCCCTCGTAATCCGGGGGCAGGAAAAGGACCGATGCCTTGGAGGAACCCACCGCATTGCGGTATTTGGAGTTCCCCAAGAACGACAGATCGCCCGCTGCCGCATCCGGCAGGCCGGCGATCCCGGTTATGACTTGGCTCGTGCTGCCCCGCACGGCATCAGGTTTGACGATTTCAACAAGGGCCTCAACCGAGTAGGCAATCTGCATGAGAAACGACCTTGGGCGCCCTCCTGCTGCTGGCAACAAGCGAAAGTCGGGCCCAAAAAGAACCCCGCCGGTAAGGGCGGGGCTCGGAAACTAACGTTGATCGCGCGGATCAGTTCGCCGGGAAGGCGACGGTCGGCGTGTCATCAGAGGAGGCCGGCCCGGCGACGGGGCCATCCGGGGCATCCGCCGGCTTGTTCTTGTTGATTTCCGCAAGAACCGCGTCGGTGATCTCAAGGTTGTCCTCGGCGAAGAGCACGGCCGGCATTCCGAGCAAGGAGGGGCCGGACTTGTCGAACAACATGGTGATGCCCTGACGCTTGGCGACATCGGTCGCAATCTTGGAAATTTCATCCATCAGCAGGGTGCGGAAGTTCATGATGCGCTGCTTGAGGGATTCACTGCTGTTGTTGACCAGTGTGTTCATCTCCTGCTGTTTGCGCTGCATCTCTTCCACCTTCGTCCGGGCTTGGACCTGAATCTCGGCTTTCGCGTCGTCGGAGAGCACCGGGTTATTGAGTTGCTCAGCCATGCCTTGAGCTTCCTCCTGCAACGCCAAGCCCTCGTCATTGAGACGTTGGATTTCGGCTTTTACCCGCTCCTGCTCGTCTTGAAACACGAGGTTTTTCTCGGCCGTTTTGTAGTGGGCGTCAAAAAGACGGGCCATGTCGACGACGCCGACTTTAAGCGTTTGGGCCGAACCTGCCAAAGCGGCAAAACCGAAGGCGAGGAGGGCGAGGAGGGTTTTCGAATGACTCTTCATGATTAGTAAAAGGGTTTAGACTACAGAATTAGAAGCGGGTGCCGAAAGAAAAATTAAATTGGTTTCCCTTGTCGTTCACATTGTCGGAAGTGAGCGGAATGCCGAAATCGAGACTCAAGGGCGCACCGCCCACAAACAACCGCAGACCGACCCCGAAGTTGTCGTTGTAACGGACCGGACTGAAATCGAACGAATCTTCGTTCACGAAGCCTGCGTCGTAGAACACCGCAAATCGGATCGGGGCCACCACATCGGCAGAGTACTCCAAGGTCAGCATGCCATAGGTGTTACCCCCGGTAGGCTCGTTATTAAAGGTGTCCTTCGGACCGACCTCACGATATTCGAAACCGCGGAGGGTGTAGGGACCTCCAAGGAAGAAACGCTCGAAGAAGGGAACGTCATCGCTGTCGCCGTAGGCATCCACGACGCCACCGCGCAGAATCACGGCCAAAACCTGAGCTTGAAAATCAAAGAGGGGGTAGAACTGGGAGCCGCGGAATTCGAGTTTGTAGTAATCGATGTCTCCTCCCCAAGGACCGCCCGCCAAATCAGCCCGCAACTCCACTCGGTTACCACGAGTCGTGTTGATGATTTTGTCACGGGTGTCGCGTTCGAGCACGAAACCAACTTTGGAAATCGACTGTTCGCCGGCCAACGCCTGGATCTGAGGGGGGGCACTGGGGGAAATGTCCGTGATTTCGACGACCTGATAAGAGTAGGATAACTGCCCGTTGACCAATTCGAACAGGCGCTTGCGCATGTAAACTTCACCGCCGGTGCGAATTTCGCTGTAGATGGCGCTGTTAAAATCTGACGACGTGCGGAAGAGAGTGAACCCCGTCGCAAGGCGACGCTCCAGCAGCCAGGGCTCTTCGAAAGAGAGCACCACTTCGCTGGACTGATCTCCCAACTGCAGCCGCAGGCGGAACTTCTGACCATCGCCTTGGAACAAGGAACGACGATTGAAGATATCGAAATTCGACTGGCTGAATTCGGCAAAAATCACCGCTCGCTCAAGGGAGCTGAAGCCCGCCCCGAAGGTAAGGTTGCCGGTGCGCCCCTCCTGGACCGCCACCTTCAGATTGCGACGACCGGGGATGTTGGTCGATTCCGGCGCCAAGTTCACGTCCTCGAAGAACCGGGTGTTGTCCAAACGCAGTTTGGAGATTTCCATCCGGGTCATGTCAAAGGTCTCTCCCGGGCCGAGCACCAGTTCGCGGAGCACCACGATGCTCTTGGTCTTGGTATTGCCTTCGATGCGAATGGACTCGACGTCGTAGGGAATGTCTTCGTCGACGATATACTCCAAATCGATGTCTCCCGTTTCGAGGTTGGGGATTCGCAACAGGGTCACTCGCGCATCCAAGTGTCCTCCCCGGCCATAAAATTTTTCGATTTCGGACGCATCCTCGTCGAGCTTGGACGGCGAAAACACCATGCCCGGCTGCTGTTTCAGCGCGAATTTCAACAGGGGAGCGGGAATTTTTTCCGTGCCGCTGATATCGATGCGCCCAATTCGATATTGCCGCCCCTCGTCCACGTGGACGACCAGCTCCAAATTGCCGGATTTCGGATAATTGTATTCAATCTTCTCCGGCGGAATCGAGATATCGAGATAGCCCTCCTCCCGGTAGTAATCGCGCAGCAATTCGAGATCGTCTTCAAATTCTTCATCCTTAAACCGACCGGTGCTGATCAACCAGGACCACGGGGTCCACTTCTTGGTCTCCATCTGCTTGCGCAGCTTGCCGGGCTTGATGTGGTCGTTGCCAACGAAATTGATGCTCTTCACCTTCACCCGATCGCCCTCGCGAATGTGGAAGATCACCGTCCCAAAGCCCGTGGACCGGTCGCGCTCGATCTCGTAGTAGATCGAGATGCGGTTGTAGCCCTTCTTCTGGTAGAACTCGCGAATCTTCTCCGAGTCCTCTTTCACTTGTCGTTCGTCCAGGACCAAGTTTTCCTGCGTGGAAATCTGCTTCTGGAGGCGACGGGACCTCATTTCCTCGTTCCCCTCGAAAAGAACCGCCAGCACCCGGTAACGGGGCGTAAGCTCGAACTGCAGGTTCACATTGCCGTTGGGCAAACTCTCCCGGCGGACCTCGATGAACTCAAACAGGCCGGTGCGATAGAGCGAGCGGATGTCGCGGTCGATCAACACCTCGTCGAGCAGCGAGTCCTCCTGCACCTGCATGTTGGCCCGGACCACCTGTTCGCTGACGTTGGTCGCGCCCAGGAATTGAATGTCGACGCGCTCCACCATCGGAGCACTGGGACCGCGGACTCCCTGAGCCCACGTCGCAGCAGCACTCCCCACCAAGAGGGCGAATATTGCGAGGATACGGACGGTCCGCGACAACGGATTACGGTGTGTGATTTTCAAAGCGAGTGATGTCTCGGAGGAACGTAAGCTTCAAGTCTCCTACCGGTCCGTTTCGTTGCTTGGCAACGATTAACTCTGCGGAGTCGGCCGCCACTTGAAACTTCTCATCGGCATCTCGTGGTCGCGCCAGCATCAGCACCACGTCAGCATCCTGTTCGATGGAGCCGGATTCACGCAGATCTGAGAGTTTCGGGGCCCGATTCTCTTTCTCGGCCGCACGGTTCAATTGGCTGAGCACGAGCACTGGGACCTCCAATTCTTTCGCGAGTGCCTTCAACCCCCGAGAAATCTCCGCAACCTGTTGCTCCCGAGGGGTGCGTGGATCGGTGGGGCTGAGCAACTGCAGATAGTCCACCACCAAAAATCCCAGTTTCTCCCGGGCCGCCAGTCGGCGGGCCTTTGCGCGTAACTCCATGATAGTCAAATGACTGGAGTCATCGATGAAGATGGGCGCCTTGGAAAGCTCATCGGCGGCATCAACCAGGTCCTTATACTCCTGCCCGCCCGGCCGCACGAATCCCTCGCGGAGCTTTTTCATATTCACCCGGCCGCGGGAACAGAGCATGCGCATCCCCAATTGCGCCGCACTCATCTCCAACGAGAACACCAGGACGCCGGCCGGTTCACCCCGGCGGGGCAAGGCCGCGGACTCGGCCATATTGAGCGCCAGAGAGGTTTTCCCCATGGAGGGACGAGCCGCCAGCACGATCATTTCCGCCTTTTGAAACCCGTAAGTCATCGCATCGAGTTCCTTAAAACCCGACGACACCCCGGTGATTTCCCCCTTGTGGTGCATCATCTTGTCGATGACCACCCAGGCTTCCTTGGCCGTATCCTTCATGGAGCGAGCCGCGTCGCTCACCCGATCCTGAGTGACGGTGAAAATGTCCTGCTCCAGTTTATCGACGAATTCCTCCAGGCCACCCTGAAATTCGTAGCACTGTTCGACCGTCGAGGTGCCGACCTTGATCAGCTGTCGCAGCAGATAGAGCTCCCGAACCTTTTCCAGAAAATAGTCGGTCTGGGCCGTGGTGGGGATCCGACTGCTGACCTGCATCAGGTAGGCAAATCCGCCGATTTCCTCGAGCTGACCCGAGGATTTCAGCTCTTCCGCCACCACTTCGATCGCAACGGGGGGCGACTTTTGGTAGAGCTCGACCAACTTCTCATAGATCACCCGGTTCGCGGCACTGTAAAAGGCCGCCGCGGGGAGCTTCTTTTCCAAACACTTCGCGATGGAGTCTGAGCCATCGAGCAAACAGCAGGACAAAAGATACTCCTCGGCCTCGATCGAATGGGGGGGCTGCCGCCCCAACGCGGCGGGTTCACCGCCTCCACCCGAATCCCCGGAACGGCTGAAACGCTCGCGGCGGGAGTCGGAACGGGAGTAGGAGGGGGCGTCGCTCATCAATTAAGCGGTGATCGCAACAACATGCATCTGGGTTGGCAACGGGAGAGCCCTGTTCGGACGTAAATAGTTGTTGGAGTTATCCACTTATTCACACGCCACGAGGGCCGGGGGAGGGATACAAAAAATCGCCGCGAAGTGACCTTCGCGGCGACCAAATGCGGGCCGGGGGGAAATCAGGCTTCGGCCTTTTCCGCCTCTGCCTCCGACGAATCCTCGATCGGGTTCTCGGAAACGATGTCAAAGGAGATCTCAACGCTCACCTCAGAGTGGAGTTTCACCTTGGTGGTGTGGCTGCCGAGGGTCTTGACCGGGGTGTGGAGGTGAATCTTTTTCTTGTCGATCTCCACGCCCGCTTCGATGAGTTTCGCGTGCAAATCGGCGGCCGTGATGGCCCCAAACATCTTGCCGCCCTCACCCGTCTGGACCGCAAAAGCGATGGAAACGGCTTCCAGCTTTTTGGCGAGTTCCTGAGCACCGTTGAGCTCGGAGGCTTCGCGCTCCGCGCGACGCTTCCGCAGCGCGTCCACCCGCTTGCGATTCGCGAGGGTCATCGGAGCAGCGAATCCTTTGGGCAGGAGGTAATTGCGGGCATAACCTGCCCGGACTTTGACTTGATCCCCTTCGCCGCCGAGACCGTCGACGGGTTGGAGGAGGAGAACTTCAGTATTGGCCATGAGTTTGAGAGATTTGGCTATTGCAGTTTAATTTTTAAGAGAGAGAGGGGAGATAAATCCTAGAACGGCACATCCTCATCGAGATTGTCGTCCGCCGCTGGAGGCGGCGAGGACTGGCGCACCGGAGGGGCACTGCGGGGAGCGGTGTCCGACTCTCCCCCCGGGCCGGGACCTTGCTCGTCCCCTCGCCCGCCGATGAACTGGAAATTCTCCAGCACGACTGAAAGGCGGCTACGCTTTTGGCCGGTGCTCTTGTCTTCCCATGAATCAAACCGTAGCCGACCCTCCACGAACAGAGGGCGCCCTTTGGTGCAGTATTTGGAAATGACCTCGCCTTGGCGTCCCCACGCTTCGATGTCCACGAATGTGGTCTCTTCGCGCTGCTGGCCCGCGGCATCCTTGAAGGTGCGGTTGACGGCCAGTCCGAACTGACAGATCGACGACCCCTTGGGGGTTACCCGCAACTCGGGGTCGCGGGTCAGGTTACCGATGAGGAGAACGCGGTTGAGATTGGCCATGGGGAAAAGGCGGTTCGTTTGCGGGGGACTTTAGACGGACTCGACGTAAGTCCGGTAGACCGTCTGGTTGAGGCGCAGACGCTCTTTGAGCGCGGCCGGCGCTGATCCCGGAGCCGCGAAGTGCACCTGCACATACACGCCACTGGGGCGCTTGGGATTGGTGACCCGGGCGAAATCGCGCTGGCCGAGGTTTGCCACTTCGCCGACCTCACCTTCCACGGTGGCAATTTCTTGCTTCATGTTTTCGATGATTTGATCGACGGAATCCTGCACCCCGTTGGTGTCGAGGATGAAGGTGGCGCGGTAGTTACGTTTGATGGGATTCATTTTTGTCTCTGCGATTTAGAAGGTTCATGGCCCGTTCGGGTCCGCTGGTAAGCAGGAGGTCCAGGCCGGAAAGGTAGGAGGGAAGGAGGGATTCGACTTGGGGCCGTTGCTCGGAAGTGAACTTGCCCAGGACGAAATCTTTGAGGTCCATCTGCGGTGGTGTTTTGGGTCCGATTCCAAGCCGGAAACGCACAAACCCATCGCCCAGTTGGGCGAGCAGATCTTCGATGCCGTTGTGGCCCCCGGAGGAACCCCGGTCGGTGAGCTTCACCAAACCGAGGTCAATGGTCAGATCGTCATAGACGACGGCCA
This sequence comes from Opitutaceae bacterium, assembly GCA_018402455.1. Lineage (GTDB taxonomy): Bacteria > Verrucomicrobiota > Verrucomicrobiia > Opitutales > Opitutaceae > Actomonas. The sequence continues at coordinate 12,152 of JAGYIG010000041.1, read as the reverse complement.
CCGCGGCATTGGGGACCTTGAAGTAGCTGGTGAGCAGGCGGGCCGCTCGTCCGCTCTCATTCATGAACGTTTGCGGCTTGGCCAGCAGCACCGGTCGACCCGAGGGGTGATCCCAACGGGTCGTCTCAGCGGCCAGCGATGACTGCGCTTTCCACGTGAGCCCCTCGCGAGCGGCCAACGCATCCAGCACGCGCCATCCAATGTTGTGGCGGGTATCGGCGTATTCCCGGCCAGGATTTCCCAGACCCAGAACAAGCGAGATGGACATGATACAAAGAACGCGCGGTCGAAACCGCATAACGCAGCCAGGAAGGCTGCGGAAAGTTTAGCTGGCAGCGGCGTCGCCGGGCTTGGCTTCTTCCGCTTCGCCAACGAGGATGGCGATGACCGCTTGACCGGCCGGATCACGGTATTCCACCCCCTCCAAGGCGGGCAATCCACCCACCTTGATGGTGTCTTCAACGTCCAGGTTCGAGATGTCGACCTCGATGGCGCCCGGCAGATTCTTGGCGAGACAGCGGACGCGCACGGAGTGCGAAGCGATTTCCAAAATGCCATTGTGCATCCGCACCCCGACCGAGGACCCCTTCACGACCACCGGAACCTCGACCTCAAATTTCTCGTCGGCATGGATTTCCTGAAAATCAGCGTGCAGAAAGCGGTCGGTGATCGGATCGCGCTGGACCTCTTGGAGAAACGACAGTGCCTTGCCACTGCCCTCGCGCTCGAGTTCAATGATGGTCTTGCGACCAGCGATCGAGCGGAGCATTTTAACGAAATCCTTGTTACCTACCGCCAGGGCGACCGGATCGGAGTGCTTTCCATAAAGGATCGCAGGGATTTGATTGGCTTTGCGCAGGCGACGGGATGAAGAGCGACCGGTTTCCTCGCGCGATAAGACTTTGAGTGTGGTGGATGTAGACATAATTTCGTTCCCCCTGTCTCCCCGGAATTGAGGGCAGGCGTAGTGGAAAAGAGGATCACGCCATAGAATCGAGCCGCCGAAAGCAATCAAATCTTTGGCCTCGTCCGCGGAAACCTAAATTCCCCCAATTGGAGCATTGACAATGCCCCCCTCACCCTTGTTTTTCAACCGCTCTATTGCTCGGTAGCTCAGTGGCAGAGCAGGTGACTGTTAATCACTTGGTCGGTGGTTCGAATCCGCCCCGGGGAGCCAAAACACTTATGGTCAGATCGTGACGCGCCTCGTTCACATCATGGCGGTCGTAGAGCCAGCGCAGTTCCTGGAGCACGGTGCGGTCGGCCGTGCGGGGCAGATAATCCAGGCATTGCGCAGGAAGTGCACGTAACAGCGTTGCCACAAAGCCAACGGCAGCACTTCGGCGATCGCCTTTTTCAAGCCCGCATGATCATCGGTCACCGCCAGATACACCCCGTGCAGCCCCCGGCTCTTGAGCCCTAAGAGGAAGCTTTCCAACTGCTGGTGCTTTCCCGCTCGGCCAGCTCCACGCCTAGGGATCTGCCGGCGCCTCTCCCAGTCTATCCTGATCGCCACCAATACCGCCCGACTGCGGATCACCCCGTCTTCGCGCACGCGCTCATAGCGCGCGTCTAGGGATCAGGTAGGGATACTCTTCTTCGAGGGCGCGGGTCATGAAGCGGTCCAGCTCTTCATCGAGGGTCTTGGTCACGCTGGAGACCGCACTCGCCGAGAACCCATGCCCGCACAGCTCCTCGGTCACCGCACGCACCTTGCGCGTCGAGACGCCCTGCACATACATCTGCGCGAGGGCCAAGAGCAAAGCCCTCTCACTACGCTGGTAGCGCGAAAACACTTCGGTGCTAAACAGCCCATCGCGATCCTGCGGAATGCGCAGTTCCAGCGTGCCCACGCGGGTGATCAATCGACGCCGATAGTGGCCGCTGCGATAGCTCGGCGATCGGCGGCATCGCCAACCGTTGCAGGAATTCTGACGGGACTTCTCGGCCACACATCGCACGGCTCCGGCGCCGCCGATATTACCGCGAGTGATTGCAATGTGACCGGGTGATGGCCGAGGGACCGGCGGGTTTTCACCATATCATCTGCGGGGAAGGCGATGGCGGGCTGCGCATCGTCGCGGTAGACGATCACTGCTTCACGCGGCGTCGTGGCCGATCACCGTCCCTGCTTGGCCGTCTACGGGTTTGCGTGCAAAACGCCCGTCAGAACTATCAAGGCAATGATTGCCGTTAACTTTATGGAGATGGTCTTCACAAAGTTTTCAGGGGGGGATGGGGCCGTCGGCAGACAGCGGATCAACGTGCCGGTGGACGCTTCAGTTCGATCTTCGCTTGTTTCTCGAAGTAGCGGATGAGCGCGCTGTGATCGCTGTCGCCCAGCCCGTCAACTTTCAGGCCCTGCATGATTTCCATCACCGCGGCCGTGAGCGGCAGCGGCGCCCCGACGTCATGCGAGGTATCCAGCGCATTCGCCAGATCCTTGATGTGCAGGCTGATCCTGAAGCCAGGATCGAATTTCCGATCCAGCATCAGCGGCGCCTTTGCATCCATCACCGTGCTGCCGGCCAGCCCGCCCCGGATGGCCTGATACACCAGCTCGGGCTCCACGCCGGCCTTGGCCGCAAGCACCATGGCCTCGGAAAGCGCTGCGATGTTCAGGGCGACCACCACCTGATTGGCTAGCTTCGTCACATTACCCGCGCCGACGTCCCCCACGCGCACCACCGATGCCGCCATGGCCTGGAATACCGGTACGCAACGATCAAAGATCTCCTGCTTGCCGCCAACCATGACGGAAAGCGTGCCTTCGATGGCCTTGGGCTGGCCGCCGCTGACCGGCGCATCGAGCATTTCGATGCCTTTCTCCACCAAACTGGCGGCGATTTGCTGGCTGGCCAAGGGCGCGATGGAACTCATATCCGCCACGATGCTACCGGGCCGCGCACCCTCGAGTACTCCGTTGGGACCGAGGATGACCTCCTTCACCTCCGGCGAATTCGGCAGCATGGTGATGACAAGGTCAACCTCGGCGGCAAGCTCACGCGGAGTGGAGGCGGCGGTGGCGCCGGCCGCGATGAGCTCGTCCAGCGATGATTTGGTTCTGCTGCAAACGACGAGCTGGTGCCCGGCTTTGAGCAGGTTCCTGCACATGGGTTTGCCCATGATTCCAAGTCCGATGAATCCGATTTTCATAAGGGTGATATTTTGAGTGGGTGGCTTGAGGGGCGTCGGGCGGGTCGTTCAGGTATGGATTCCGTGTTCTCGGAGCCAGCCCAGCGACGCCGTGGTGTTGGGACTGGGGACGTATTCCAGACCCAACCAGCCCTCGTAGCCGCTTTCGTCGAGTTGGCGGAAGAGGAAGGGAAAGTTGATTTCGCCGGTGCCGGGCTGATGCCGGCCGGGATTGTCCGCAATCTGAATGTGCCCGATGCGGTCCAGATGCTGCCGGAAGGTGGCGGTCAGTTCGCCTTCCTCGCGTTGGGCATGATAGATGTCGTACTGCACACGAACATTGGGTAGCCCCACCTCGTCGATAAGCTGGATCGCGTGTTCGGTGCGGTTCACGAAGAATCCGGGGATGTCGAAGTGGTTGATCGGCTCGATGAGCAGTTCGAGGCCGTGTTTGGCCAGTTCCGTGGCCGCGAACCGGGCGTTCTCCACGAGGGTATCCCGGTGCTCCGCATCGCTGTGGCCGGCCACGCGCTTGCCCGCGAGACAGTTCAGGCGGGGCACGCCCAGGGCCGTGGCGTATTCGATGGCCTGGGGCACCCCGGCGCGGAACTCCGCCTCGCGCCCGGGCGAAGCGCCGATGCCCCGATCTCCTGCCGCCCAATCGCCGGAGGGCAGGTTGAACAGGACTTGCTTGAGGCGGTGTTGCTCAAGCACCGAATTGAGGTCTTCGACCTTGAATGCATAGGGAAACAGATACTCGACATGGGTGAATCCGGCCTGGCGAGCCAAGGCGAAGCGCTCGAGGAAGGGCACCTCGGTGAAGAGCATGGTCAGGTTGGCAGCGAACTTTGGCATAATGATTTATTGAGTTTGAGCGGGCCTGATCAGGACCCGGACTTGGGTTTCCGCCCTTTCGAGGCAATCAGGTAGAGTGTCAGCGCGCCGATCGCGGAGGCGATCAGAGTTCCGGCGTTGAGCAGACCTTTTTGCGCGTGCCAGACCACAGCATAGCCCACCGCCCCTGACACCAAAGCGTAGTAGAAAAATGCTACCGCAGTCTTCCGCAACACCACACCCTCCCGACCGATCAAGCCGGCCACGGCAGACGCCGCCACCACGTTATGCACGCAGATCATGTTGCCCGCAGCACCGCCCACGGCCTGCAGCGCGACCATCCAAGTTGGGTCAACGCCAATGCGCTCGCCCGTCCCGAATTGGAAGAGGGAAAACATCATGTTACTCACCGTATTGCTGCCCGCCACAAAAGCCCCCAATCCACCGATGAAGGGCGCAAATATCGGCCAACTGGAACCAGCCAGGGCGGCCACGCCGTCCGCCAAAACAATGGGCATCTTGTCAAATCCCGCCGCACCGCCACCCGAATTAATGAACACCTGCACCATGGGCACGGTGAACACCAACGCCGAGGACGCGGCGAGGGCTGTCCTGGACGAATCCCTCCAAGCGCGGCCATAGGCATCCCAGTTGATGCGGTGGAGGAAGTAAACGATCACGGTCACCACGATGAATACCGCGCCGGGCGCATACAGTGGCTGGAAACTCCCGGAAATCTCGCTCCCAAAGATGTTATTGAACGAGATCTTCTGATCCTTGAGCCACGCGGAAAATGGATCCAAGACACGCGTGAGCACCAGCAGCACACCCACCAGAGCGTACGGCAGCCACGCCCGGAACATCCCCATCGCAGGTTTCTCCGAGTGGTCCGCTTTGGGCTGCAACGTGCCCATCCACGCCGGGTCCCAGCGCTCAACCGCATCGAAATCCCAGACATCTTCCTTGGCGGGCATCAGGAAGCCTTTTCGCGCCGCGGTCACCACGATTCCCAAACCAAGCAAACCTCCGATCAAAGACGGAAACTCCGGCCCGAGGAACCGGGCCACAATCAGGTAAGGCACGATCATGGCCCCGGCCGCGAACACCGCAAATTTCCAAACCTGCAAACCCTCGGCGAAGGAGCGGTTCTGCCCAAAAAACCGGGTCATGATGCAGACCAAAAGCAACGGCACTAAGATCCCTGCGATGGCATGCAGCACCGCAACTTTCAACCCGATCATGGATAGAAACTCATTCCAATCCGTCAGACCGTTGGCCGCCATATACTCCTGCACCTGCGGGGGCGCCGATGCCACCGACGAATCCGTGGACAACCCCTTGTCCACCCCGACAAGAACCGGCGTGCCCACCGCCCCGAAGGACACCGGAGTGCTTTGAATGATCATGCCGGCCGTCACTGCCGCCATGGCCGGGAATCCCAGGCCGACCAACAGCGGCACCGCCACCGTGGCCGGCGTGCCAAACCCGGCCGCTCCCTCGATGAATGACCCAAACAACCACGCGATGATGATCACCTGGACCCGGCGATCTGGAGATATGTTAGTGAACCCCCGCCGGATAGTGTGCAACGCGCCGCTGGCTTGCAGCGTGTTTAGCAGCAGAATAGCACCGAAAATGATGTAGAGCAGGGTGAAGGTGGTGATCAGCCCATTGGCCGTCGCGGCTGCGACCTGATTGAATGGAACCTTCCACACTCCCAGCGCCAGCGCCACCGCCAGGACAAAGCAGATGGGCATCGCCCGGCTGGCCGGCCACCGCAGACCAACGAGCAAAACCGCGACGGCGGCGATGGGTAACAGGGATAAGGTAGCGAGTACGCCGGTGGACATGATGAGTTTCCTTTGTTCTGGTTGAGGTTCAGTTACGCAATTTGTGCTCTGCCCACCCGGCGCGAGCGGAGTCGCCGGCTGGTTTGCGAAGGGCCATCCCGGTCATCCGGCGCACCGCTCGCCTCCAATTTCATTTCGGTCTTTGGTGCCATTGGCTACTCCATGGAATCAGCTCACCGAGGCGGTCAATGCGGCCTGCGCCACCTGTCCATCCTGGGCACTCGTGCCGCCAGAGATGCCGATGCTGCCGATGACCGCCCCGCCGACGAGGATCGGGAGGCCGCCGTCAATCGGCACCGCCCCGCTCATGGCCAGCATCCGTAATCCTTCGCCCCCGGCGGCCACCATGTCGTGAAAAGCCTTGGTCGGCCGGCGGAACGCCACGGCGGAGCGCGCCTTGTCCTGGGCGACCTGCACGCTGCCGAACTGGGCACCGTCCATGCGCTCGAGCAGCACGAGATGACCGCCCGCGTCCATGATGGCGACGACCATCAGCCAGCCGTTGTCCCGGGCTTCCTGTTGGGCCGCGGCGGAAATTTTTCGCGCGTGCTCCAAGGTGATGGACGGTCCGTAGAGGGGAATGGCAGGTGTTGTGGTGCTCATATTTTTTGATTAATCAGAGGGTGGAATCGATGTTTGGGCTGGGTCTAAATAAATCCCGTCAAGGTTTACGCGGATCGAGGTAGGCGTCGCGCAGCACCTGCATGGTGTGGCGGATCTCGATGGGTGATCCGAGCTTGGCGAGGTGGACGCGGAGCTGGGTCAGGCACCCGATGTTGCCCGAGGCCACCACGCTCGCCCCGGTCGCGATCACGGCGCGCGCCTTCTGTTCGCCCAGCGAGGCGGCAATGGCCGGTTGATCCAGGTTGTAGCTGCCCGCGCTGCCGCAGCACAGGTGCGCATCGGCCAGCTCGCAAACCTCGCTGCCCGGGATGGCGCGCAACAACTGGCGGGGTTCGCGCCGCACATTCTGGGCGTTCGCCAGATGACAGGCGTCGTGATAGGCCACCTTCAGCGGCTGTGCGGCCGACGGCGGTGGCTCACGCAGGCCCAGTTTGTGCAGAAACACGCTTACATCCATCACCCGATGGCGAAACTTCTCCGCGCGCGCTTCGTCCGGGGTGCCGGCCAGTACGAGATGATATTCATGCATCGCCGAACCGCAGCCGGCGGCGTTGGTCAGAATCGCATCCACGTCCTCGGGGAACGCCACGAGATTGCGCCGCGCAAATTCCTGCGCCGCACCCAGTGCACCCGTGTGCCACGCCAGTCCGCCGCAGCAGCCCTGCGCGCGCGGCACAACCACTTCCACCCCGTTGCGGGTTAGCACGTCGATGGTGGCCGTGTTGATATCGGGATCGAGCACCTGTTGCGCGCAACCCGCCAGCAATGCCACTCGCGCCCGGCGTTCGCCCCGGGCGGGCGACACTTCCGGCCACGACTGTTTGGGCGGCAAGTGCGCCGGCAGTAAATCCAGCATCGGCTTGAGCACGGCCGGCAGCAGCGGGGCAAAGATTTTCCCGATCCTCCCGAGGCTCGCCGCCAGGCGGAAGCGAACGGGATACGGCACGGTTTGCGCCGACAACCCGCGCGCCAGTCTTGCCCCGAACGTCCGCTTGAACTTGCTTTGCGCCACCGCGCGAAACGGGCTGATGAGATCACGATACGGCACGCCGCTGGGACACGCCGGTTCGCAAGCCAGACAGCCCAGGCAGCGGTCGACATGCGGCTGGGCCGCCTCCCAGTTCAGTTTTCCCTCCAGCACCTCCTTCATCAGGATGATGCGCCCACGCGGTGAATCCATCTCCTGGCCCAGTTCCTGGTAGGTCGGGCACGCCGCCAGGCAGAAGCCGCAATGCACGCAGGCCTCGATCGCCTTGGTCATCGGCTTCGCGAGCGCGCCGTGCCGTTCGGGTGGAATGTCGTGGAGCATCAGTCGTCGAGTCCGGGAAAGCGGTTTCCTGCATCCAGCGCCACTTTCACGGCGGCGGTGATTTTGAAGTTGGGCCGGGCCCCGAGCCAAAGCGGGCTGGCGCCGCGCAGGGTCAGCGCGGCAAGCTTTTGGGCCGAGAGCTGTTGATCGAGGACCGTTACCTCCGTCCCGTCGGCCACCGTGACAAAGGCGACGTTGCCTCCCGCACTCACATGCGCCCGCGCATCGGGCAAAGCCGCCAGGCTCTCGTGAAACGCCGGCAGATTTTCCGGCGCAAGCGCCACCTTGATCAGCGATGTCTTCTCCTGCCCCTGCGGGCGGGCGGGCGTCCGCTCAAATTCCCGCAAGCCCGCCCAGAGTGCATCCGCTTCGGCGACCGGCAGGATCCTTCCGGGCCAGCGGCGGAGGATTTCCTGCGCGAGCGTCGCCAGCGCCGGGGCCGGCCCACCCAGACGCACCGCCACGGATGACGCATCCGGCAGCCAGTCGAGGGCTTCGATTTCCCAACGCGCGCTGCTGGCGGTGGTCAGGATTTTTAGCGCGGAGCCGATCTCGCTCGCCGCCAGCAGCAGCGTGAGCCGCGACGCTGGAGCCGGGAAAACCTTGAACGTGATTTCCGTCAGCACGCCGAAGCGTCCCAGGCTGCCGACGAAAAACTTTGGCACATCAAAGCCCGCCGCATTCTTCACCACCTTGCCGCCGAGCCGCATAATCCGCCCGGCCCCATCCACGAATTGCACCCCGAGGATAAAGTCGCGCAAGCCGCCAAAACGAAAACGTCCCGGTCCGCTCAAGCCGGACGACACCGTGCCGCCAAGCGTCGCGCCGGCGTCCGCCAGCATCGGATCAAACGGCAGGTATTGCCCGCATTCCGCCAGAGTGGCGGCGATGTCCCGCACGGGGGTGCCGGCCAGGGCAGTGAAGGTGAACTCGCTCGGCTCGTATTCGATCATGCCGTTCAGTTTCAGGGTGGAGAGCTTCGGGCAGCTGACGGCTGAGAGCCGCGGCTTCGTGCCCGCGCCCACCGCGAGCACGCGGGGGGTGGCGCGAACGGCCTCCGCCAGTTCAACCGCATTGGCGGGGGTAAGCGTCGGGTTCATTCGCGGGAGATCAGGCCAGCCTTTTCGAGTGGATGCAGTCCGTGCTGCGTGAGCACCGGGGCTTCCGCGCGGGGAAACATCTTGCCGGGATTGGCGATGCCGAGCGGGTCGAACGCATCGCGCAGCCGATTCAGGCAATCGATTTCCGCCGCGCTGAACATGTCGGGCAGGAAGTTGTTTTTCTCGACGCCGATGCCGTGCTCCCCGGTCAGCGAGCCGCCCATCTCGACACACATCCTGAGAATCCGGCCCGCCAGCTGCTCGGCGCGCTCCAGGTCGCCCGCCACGCGGCCATTGAAGAGGATGAGCGGATGCAGGTTGCCGTCGCCGGCGTGAAACACATTCGCCACCCGAATGCCGACTTCCTGCGACATCTCGCCAATGCGGCGCAGCGCCTCGCCCAGCCGGCGACGCGGCACGACCCCGTCCTGCACGATGAAGTCCGGCGAGAGCCGTCCGACCGCACTGAACGCGCTCTTGCGCCCTTTCCAGATGGCGAGGCGTTCCTCGGCATCGCGGGCCGGCCGGGACTCGAGGGGTTGGCTGGCCGCGATGATCTCATCCAGGCGCACCCGGTCCACCGCAACCACTTCGCGCGGGCCCTCGAGTTCCACGATGAGCACAGCGGCCGCGCCCGTCGGATACTCGGCATGCACCGCCGCGACGGCGGCCTCGAGCGCGAGAGCATCCATGATTTCGATCGCCCCGGGCAGCAGACCGCTCGCGATCACCGCCGAGACGGCATCACCGGCCTGCTCCAGCGTGCAATACCCCGCGAGCACGGTGTGGAAGCACTCGGCCTTGGGCAGCAGCTGCAACGTGATCTCCAGGGCAATGCCAAACAGTCCTTCGTTGCCGGTGAACAGCCCGCACCAATCCGGACCGACGTTCTCGCGGCTCACCCCCCCCCACTCGACGACTTCGCCGGTGGCCAGCACGGCTTTGATCCCGAGGACGTGATTGGAGGTCATGCCGTATTTCAGGCAATGGGCGCCCCCGGAGTTGAAGGCGACGTTGCCGCCGATGGTGCAGATGGACTGGCTCGACGGGTCGGGCGCGTAATGCAATCCATGGGGCGCGGCCGCCACCGTGACGGCGGTGTTGATGACGCCGGGCTGCACCACGGCGATGCGCTGGGCCGGATCGAGCCGGAGAATCCGGTTGAGGCGATTCAGCGTGATGACCACCCCGCCCGCCACCGGCAGCGATCCCCCGGACAAACTCGTGCCGCTGCCACGGGCGACGAACGGCAGTTTCAACTCATGGCAAAGCCGCACGAGGGCGATGACCTCGTCGCCGGTTTCGGGGACGGCCACCGCGAGCGGACGTTGCCGGAACGCGGTCAACCCATCGCTTTCATACGCGGCGAGTTGCTCGGGACGCACCAGCAGTTGCTCGGGTCGGAGCAGGGCTTTAAGCCGGTGGAGGGCGGTGGACATGAGCAGGCGACGGCGGGGGATCTCCCGATTCGGATTTACTTCGCGCCGCGCGCCTTCACCTCGCGGCGGCGAGCGTGGAGAATGAACTCCGTGTAGCCGTTGGGTTGTTCCCCACCCATGAAGATGAGGTCGCACGCCGCTTGGAAGGCGATGCTTTGGTCAAAATGCGGAGCCATCGGTCGGTAATCCGCATCACCGGCGTTTTGGCGGTCCACCACGGCGGCCATGCGCTGCAGCGTCTCCGTGACCTGCGCCGGGGTGCAGATGCCATGGCGCAGCCAGTTGGCGATGTGCTGGCTGGATATCCGAAGGGTGGCACGGTCTTCCATAAGGCCAACGTCGCTGATGTCCGGCACTTTCGAGCAGCCCACGCCTTGATCAATCCACCGCACGACGTAGCCGAGGATGCTCTGGGAGTTGTTGTCGAGTTCCTGCTTGATTTCCGCCGCGGTAGGCTTGGTCGCATCGAGCAGCGGGAGCGTGAGGATGGCGGCAAGGCTAGCGCGCGGGCGCTGGGCCAGCTCCGCCTGGCGCTGCGCCACGCTGGTTTCATGATAGTGCAGCGCGTGCAAGGTGGCGGCGGTGGGCGACGGCACCCAGGCGGTGTTCGCACCGGCCTTCGGGTGGGCGCCCTTGGTCGCCACCATCTGGGCCATGAGCTCGGGCATCGCGTACATACCCTTGCCAATCTGGGCGCGACCGCGCAGGCCGCAGGCGAGGCCGATGTCCACGTTCCAATCCTCGTAGGCAAGAATCCAAGGCTGCGACTTCATCGTGTTTTTCGGCACTACCGCGCCCGCGGCCATGCTGGTATGGATTTCGTCCCCCGTGCGGTCCAGAAAGCCGGTGTTGATGAAGGCCACGCGCTCCTTCGCGGCGCGGATGCATTCCTTGAGATTGATGGTAGTGCGGCGCTCTTCGTCCATGATGCCGACCTTGATGGTGAAGGTCGGCAGGCCGAGGGCATCCTCGACCCGGGTGAACAGTTCGCAAGTGAGCGCGACTTCCTCCGGCCCGTGCATCTTGGGCTTCACGATGTAGATGCTGCCCGCGCGGGAATTCCGCAGCCGGGACCGACCCTGCAGATCATGCAGCGAGATGAGCGCAGTGAAAAGCGCGTCGAGAAAGCCTTCGGGAATTTCCTGGCCGTCACGATCGAGCACGGCGTCGGTGAACATGTGATGGCCGACGTTGCGCGCGAACAACAGGCTACGGCCGGGCAGCGTAAATTGGTCGCCACCGGGCCGGAAGTAGGTGCGATCCGGGTTGAGCGTGCGTGTGTGCATTCGGCCGCCTTTTTCAAAGGTCTCGGACAAATCGCCCTGAATCAGGCCCAGCCAGTTGGTGTAGGCCTGCACCTTGTCGTCGGCATCCACGACGGATACGGAATCCTCGAAATCCTGAATCGTGGTGATGGCGGATTCCAGCACCACATCCTTGATGCCCGCCGCGTCGGTCCGGCCGATGGGGTGGGCACGGTCGAACTGGATTTCGAAGTGCAGGCCGTGGTTCATGAGCAGGACGGCTGTCGGCATGGCCGGCTCACCGGTGTAGCCAGCGAACTTCGCGACGTCAGCCAGGGTGGTGGTGGAACCATCGGCCAGTTGGATGGACAGCTGGCCCTGGTTCACAGCGTACTTCGTGGCGTCCGTGTGGCTGCCGGCGGCGAGCGGCGCGGCCTGATCCAGAAATTGGCGAGCAAACGCGATGACCTTCACGCCGCGCTGAGGATTGTAGCCGCCAGCCTTGCCGCAGCCCTCCGCCTCCGAAATCACGTCGGTGCCATAAAGCGCGTCGTAGAGGCTGCCCCAGCGGGCGTTGGCGGCGTTGAGGGCATAGCGCGCGTTGGTGACGGGCACCA
>JAGYIG010000040.1 GCA_018402455.1 Opitutaceae bacterium | reverse complement strand
CTCGATCTCGAACCGCTGCCCTCCGATAACGAGGTCAAAATCGCCGTGGCTCCCCTCACCTACGAAATCCCGATGCCCGAAGCTGAACCCGTGCTGGAAATCTCGCTGGATGCGTTTCGCCCGGATGCCATCGACGCCGAACGCGACCCCAATCATATTTTCCAATACCGGGACGTGGACCAGCGCCCCGTCGTGACCAGCCGGGTCAAGCCCGAGGTTTCCTTCAGCAAGATTTCCCGACGCGAGGACCTGCGGGTGGTGGTCAGCATGGTGGTCACCCGCGCGGGCTCGGCACGTAATATTACCCTCGTGCAATCCAGCGGCTATCCCGAAGCCGACGCCGAAGTGATGAACGCCCTCTCCCAATGGCAATTCCGACCCGCCATCCGCGGGGGCAAGCCAGTCAACTGTCACGTTATCCAAGCCGTCCGGGTCAAGCCCCCCCGCAGCGGATCGCCCTTCAGTGTTTGATTTCCCCATGACGCTCCGCCCCACGTTTTTCCTCTCCCTCGCCTTCGGCCTCAGCGCGATCAGCGGCCCGGCCCAGCCGGAGGATGTCGGCGGGATGTCGGCAGCTGAGATCGATCTCGCCAGCTTCCTCGACTCCACCGTCGGCGACCCCGATGTCGACCCCGCCAGCATCATCAATGAATCGATGAACTTCCGCAAAGAGCGGGAGCCGGACATGACCGCCGCAGAGTTCGCCCTCTACGAGCGCATTTCCTCCATGGTCGAAACCAACCCCACCTTTGCCCTCCAACTCCTGGAGACCATGCTGGGCGATGACGACGAAGACAGCGCCGCGTTTGACCTCGCCCTGGGCAACCTCTACTTCGCCGAACAACGCATCGACGAGGCCCTCGAGCGCTACCGCAGTGCCGTGGCGAAATACCCGGAATTTCTCCGCGGCTGGAACAACATCGGGATGATCCACTACCAGCGTCAGGAATGGCGCGAAGCGGCCACCGCTTTCGCCAAGGCCGTCAACCTCGGCGATCGCGATGCCCAGACCTTTGGCCTGCTCGCCTTCAGCATGCGCCAAACCGGCAACACCCTCGGGGCGGAGATGGCCTTCATGCAGGCCATGACCGCCAACCCCGAAGACCCCAACTGGGTCGGCGGCCTCCTCGAGCTCTACTTCTCCAACGGCCGGTATCAGCAATCCGAATCGCTGGTGCACGAAATGGTCCGACTCGAGCCGAACAACCCGCGCAACTGGATGCTCTATGCCAGTCTCCTCGTGACCCTCGAACGCCCGCTCGAAGCCGCCACCCAACTCGAGATCGCCCGCCAGCTCGGCGTCGCGGATCGCGAATCGTTGGGCTTGCTGGGCGACTTGTATGTGCGCCTGGGACTGGTGCCGGAGGCCATCTCCGCCTATCAAGCCATCCCCGGGGGCGCCGACGAGCTGGGCGTCGCCCGCCTCACCGCCTATGCCCGCTCCCTCATCGGCCAGGGGCAGCTGACGGAAGCCCAGGGCGTGCTCGACCAACTGCCCGTCGTCGCCCAGTGGACTCAGGTAAAAGCCCACCGCTTTGCGCAGGCTGAGCTCGCCCGCGCCCAACAGGATTGGCCGGCGGCGCGCGACGCTTACGACGGTATCCTCCAAACGGAACCCCTCAATCCCCATGCGCTGCTGGGCCTGGGACATTCGCTGGCTCAAGACGGAGATATCGCCCGCGCCCAATTTGTCTTTGAGTCCGCCTTACAGGTGTCCGCCAGCGAACGCCGGGCCAGCCTCGAACTCGCCAACCTTGCCCTCACCAACCGCAACTTCGGCGAGGCCCTCAACTACCTGCAGCGAGCCGATGCCGTCGAAACTTCCGCGGCCATCCGCAGTCAAATAGCCAGATTAAAGGCCATCGCCGAAGACACCTAGCCCTGCTCATCATGTTTCCCTCCCGCTCCTTAGTCTTCGGCGTCGCTGCCGCGATAACTTTGACCTCGGCCTCGCTGGTGGCCAGCAGCCCCCCGCCTTCCGTGTCTTCCCGTGCCGCGCCGGATCGGGACTACCGCCTGTTCGTGGGCTTGAATGTCGAAGTCAGCCAGAACGAGCACTACGCCCTCATCGAAGGGTACAACAACAACCGCGTGCGCACCGACCTCTCGCCCGATCTGATATCGCTGCGCCACATGGACGATATGCGCTTCACCTATCGGCCCAAGTTGAGTCGCGAGCCGCTCACCATTGCCAACGTGCAGACCGCCAAAATAGCCAGCACGGCCGGAGCCGCGGTCGATGCCCTGCGCAATCAGGTGGCCTTGATGGACTTCCGCACCGAACAAATGGCCGCGCTCGAAGCGGATCTGCGCTCCGCCAGCTTCGGCCAGGTTGACGATAGCGGCCAGCCCATCATCGAAGCGGACGCTGATGCGATAGGGGCCGCCACCGATGCGCTCAGTGACTTCGATTCACTGACCTCAAAAATCACCAACGAGACCGACGCTACGGACCAATTGAAAAGGCCCCCTGCCAAAGCCCGCAGCGCCTTGAGCATCACCGCCAAAATCTCCTCTCCCCGGAAAATCACGGACGCCTACATCATTGGCATGGCGCGGATCAGCACCCCAGAAAGCGTGGGCCAGGACGTGCTGTTTTTTACTCAGGTGAAACGGCTCGATCCGGAGCCCAGACTCGTTCAAATCGTCAAAGAAGGCCTGCCGCAAGAATTCGAGGTGCTAGATATCACGATGCACGTTTACCGCAACGGCCAAGAGCTGGTGACCAATCAATCCGCCAAACAGTTCGCGCTAACCCGCCAGGAAGCGCTGGAATACCTCGCCTTGGAACACCGTAGTGACCACCGTGGGGAGAACCTGCCCCCCGCACCCGCTTGGTCCCTCGCCCCCCCGGCCCTTTTCTCGGGAGAAGACCCCGGTGAATACGACTACCCCCTCACCCTTCAGGTCGACGCTCTAGGACAGGTCACCTCCATCGACGAGAACATCGTGGCCCCACCGCGGATTCGCGCGCTGGCCCGGGAGTTGATTTTCCGGCCTGCGCTGGAAAACGGGATCCCCGTCTCCGGCACCGCCATCGTCAATCTCAAGGATTTTTTCCGCTAAGCCCGCACACCCTGCCTTGAAAACAAACCCTCTATTTTAAGGAACCGAATCTCCCCACGCTGTCACTGGTAGAAGCCCCCAACCGCCATGCTCCCACCTTCAAACTCCCCCGCCCTGCCTCTGGCGAGACATCGACTGGCCCTGTTCACCGCCCTCCTGGCTGGCCTCACCGCAGCGGTGGCCGTGGCCGGGCCAAAATCGGTCAGCTCACGATCCGCCCCCGCCCGCGACTTTCGGCTCTTTGTCGGAGTCGACCTCAAGGTGTTGGATGGAGGCGAGATGCGCCAAATCAGCAATTTTGAAAAACGCCGGGCCATTCTTGAAGGCGACGCCCGCAAGGAAATCGCCGACCGCGATCTGGGGAGCATTCAATTTATCCACACCACCAAACTGAGCCGGCATCCTTTGACCATCGCTGATCTGGACGTCCGCAAGGGAATCTCCAGCACCGCCGATCAACGGATGGAGTCGATGATCAGCCAAAACAACCTGCAGACCTACGATCAAGACCGCCTGCAACAACTCGAGTTGAGCGTGATCAGTGCCGCCGCCTTCGGCCCCAGCGGCCCCATCGATGCCGGAAATGGTCAAATCGTCGACGTGCCCGATGAGCGCAATGCCCTCGATGCCTTCCAAGACTACCAGCAAAGCAATGCCATCACGACCGACGATGAGTTTTTCTCCAAAAGAAGCAGCGACGAGGACTCGACCCAATTCAACACCATCATGCTCTCGGCGATGGTCAGCTCCCCCGTGCTCGTTACAGATACCTACGCGGTGGGAATCGCTCGCATCCGCACCGAAACGGAACGCGCCCGCGACGTGATCATTTTCCACGAAATTGGCGCCGTCGGCCCCGTGCCCCGAAAAATCACTTTTCAAAAACCGGGACTACCGCCCGGATTTGAGGTGCTTGATTTCGACCTGCACATCTTCCGCGAGGGTCAGGAACTGGTCAGTGACCAGTCGGATAAACAGTTCGCCCTGACCCGCGAGGAAGCCATCGAATACCTGGTGTTGGAACGCGTTTCCACCCACCGGGGGCAGACGCTGCCCGCCGAACCTGCTTGGGCGTTGGCCCCATCCGCCCTCCTGGCCTCGAACCGCCCGGAGGATTTCGACTACCCGCTCACCGTGCACGTGGATGAGCGCGGCCGCGTCGAGAAGATCGATGAGTCCACCATCGCTCCCCCGGCCATCGCCGAAATCGTATCAGACATGCTGTTTCTGCCCGCCCTCCAGGAAGGCACCGCCGTCTCCACCGTCGCCCACCTCAATCTCCGCAGCTTCTTCCGCTGAAGGAGTCCGGGCCGTTAGGGGTTTAGAGCACCAACACCGACCAGAGCACTCCGGCCGCGATGGCCGAGCCGATCACGCCCGCAACGTTGGGCGCCATCGCCTGCATGAGTAGAAAATTGCTGGGATCCGTTTGCCGACCGATCATCTGCACCACCCGGGCGGAATCCGGCACCGCCGATACGCCCGCCGCTCCGACCAGCGGGTTGATCTTATCCTTCAGAAACAGGTTCATGAACTTCGCGAAGAGCACCCCACTGGCGGTGGCAATCATGAACGATACCGCGCCCAGACCAAAGATCAGGAGAGACTGCGGCGTGAGAAACGTGCTCGCCTGAGTGGACGCCCCCACGGAGAGACCGAGCAGTATCGTCACAATATCGATCAGCGCATGGCGGGCCGACTCGGCGAGCCGCTCGGTGACCCCACTTTCCTTGAGCAAGTTGCCGAGGAAGAGCATGCCGAGGAGCGCAATCGATCCCGGCGCAATCATCGCACAGATCAGGAAGGCACAAATGGGAAACAGAATCCGTTCGCGCCTCGACACCTGACGAGGCGCCTTCATGTGAATCTTTCGCTCCGCCTCGGTGGTGAGCAACTTCATGATCGGCGGCTGGATCACGGGGACGAGAGCCATGTAAGAGTAGGCGGCCACCGCGATGGCCCCCAACAGGTGAGGCGCCAGTTTCGCCGCCAGAAATATGGCCGTGGGTCCATCCGCGCCACCGATGATGCCGATCGCCCCGGCTTCCAACGGGGTGAAGTCGAGCGCCAACGCCCCAATAATGGTCAGGAAAATCCCCATCTGCGCCGCCGCCCCGAGCAAGACGAGCTTCGGGTTGGAGAGCATCGTCGAGAAGTCGGTCATCGCCCCGATGCCCAGGAAGATCAAGGGCGGAAAGACGCCTTGGCTGACGCCGAAATAGAGGTAGTAGAGCACACTGCCTTCATCGTAGACCCCCAAGGGCATGCCGTCGGAGTAAGGAATGTTACCCACCACAATCCCGAAACCAATCGGCACGAGCAACAGGGGCTCATAATCCTTCACGATGGCGAGGGTGATGAACACCAGTCCCACCACGATCATGATCGCGTTGCCCCAGGTCAGGCCGGCTAGTCCGGTCGTCGGTGCAAATTGAATCAGCAAGTCCATGGCGCGTCTCCCGCCCGGGGTTAGGTCACGACCACCAGTTCCTGCCCCTGATCGACCACCGAGCCTTTGGCTACGGCGATCCGGGTCACCTCACCCGCGACGGGAGAGGCGATGGTGTTTTCCATCTTCATCGCTTCCATTTTGAGGAGCGGAGCCCCCACTCCGACCTTGTCCCCCACTTGCACAAAGACCTCCAACACGGCTCCAGGAATGGGCGCCGTCACCAGGCCGGGGCCAGCCGTCCCCTTCATGGCCGGAGCCGGAGCGGCTTGGGCGGGAGGGGCGGCCAGCGGGGTCATCGCGGCGCCCAGCCCCCCCGGAGCCTTGGCCGTGCTGGGCCGGATCTCCTGTCGGGTGAGTCGCACCGCGTAGGTCACGCCGTCCACCTCAAGCTGGCTCTCGCCATGCCCGACGGACTTCACGTTTACGGTAACCGGCTGGTCGTTAATGATGAGTTCGTAGCGGCGCATCAGTCGGAGGGGTCAATATCGCGCAGGGAAGGGATCGCCCGCCACATTCCGGACCGGCGATGAGATTGCAGGGTCAGGCGTTGTTGATCGCCCAACCGGAAGACCTCCAGCTCCCGCACCGCCACCCATGCCAGGGCCGCTTGCACCACCGGTGAAGCCGTCGCCGGATCCGCGGATTCCGGGGCCGCCGGGGTCGGCGCCGCGGCGGGGTCCGGACGGGGGGCCATCAACCGGTCCCACTGCTGCAGAAGCCTCGGTAGTGCGGCGATGAAGACCGCGATCAGGACCAGCCCACTGAAGACGATGGCGAGGCCGGTCAGGGCCAGCGGCACGCCATTGCCATCGACCACGTTTTGCCAGCTTAGGGCGAGTATCGAATGCATGAGTTTCTCCTCGCGGGGGACCGCCGCTCACAGCGGCATGTTGCCGTGTTTTTTCCGGGGGTTCGTGTCCTGTTTGTGCTCCAGCATGGAGAGGGCCTTGATCAGCCGCAGTCGCGTGCGGCCGGGTGTGATGATGTCGTCGATGTAGCCGCGGCGGGCGGCAACCAACGGCGTGGTAAAACGCTCATTGTAGTCCGCGGCTTTCTCCGCGAGGAACGCCGCCGGATTCGCGGAATTCGCGGCCTCCCGACCATACAAAATTTCCACCGCACCCTTCGCTCCCATCACGGCGATTTCCGCCGAGGGCCAGGCATAGTTGATGTCACCGCGCAGGTGTTTCGAGCTCATCACGCAATAGGCCCCGCCATAGGATTTGCGGGTGATCACCGTCACTTTGGGGACCGTGGCCTCCGCATAGGCGAAGAGCATCTTGGCGCCCTCGCGGATGATGCCACGGTGCTCCTGCTGCGTTCCGGGCAAGAAGCCGGGCACATCCACCAATGTCACCAAGGGGATGTTGAAGGCATCGCAAAAGCGCACGAAGCGAGCGCCCTTGATCGATGAGTCACAATCCAAGACCCCCGCCAGATGCTGCGGCTGGTTGGCGACCACCCCCACCGAGCGCCCTCCCATCCGGGCAAACCCCGTCACCAGACTCGCGCCAAAATTCGGCTGCATCTCCATGAAGTCCCCATGGTCGACGATCCATTGGATCACTTCCTTGATGTCGTAGGGGTGATTCGGGTTTTCCGGGACGATGGAGTCGAGGCCCTCGCAATACCGATCCACCGGATCGGTGCATTCGATGACCGGAACCGGCTCGACATTGTTGGACGGCAGAAAGGCCACCAGCCGCTTGATGGCCTCCAGGGTCGAGACCTCGTCCGCAAACGCCAGGTGAGCGACCCCACTCCGGGTCGTGTGCACGGAAGCGCCCCCAAGATCCTCCACCGAAACATCCTCATGGGTGACGGTCTTCACCACCTTGGGACCGGTCAGGAACATGTAGGACTGCCCCTCCACCATGAAGGTGAAATCCGTCAGGGCCGGGGAGTAGACCGCCCCACCCGCGCACGGACCGAAGATGGCCGATAACTGGGGCACCACGCCCGAAGCCATCACGTTGCGTTGAAAGATTTCCGTGTAACCCGCCAGGCTCTCGATCCCCTCCTGGATGCGGGCTCCCCCGCTGTCGTTCAGACCGATCACCGGTGCGCCATTCTTCATGGCCATGTCCATGATCTTGCAGATCTTCTCCGCAAACGTCTCGGAGAGGGAGCCGCCAAAGACCGTGAAATCCTGCGAGAACACATAAACGAGCCGACCCTCGATGGTGCCGTAGCCGGTGATCACGCCGTCCCCGGGGAACACACTCGCGGCCATGCCGAAGTGGGTGCAACGGTGAGCCTTGAAGAGGTCGAACTCTTCGAAACTCCCGGGGTCGAGCAGGCAGTCGAGGCGCTCGCGAGCCGTCATGCGCCCCTTGGCCTTGTGCTTGGCAATGCGCTCGGCTCCGCCCCCGAGACGCGCCTGTTCTTTCAGGTCCGCAAGTTCGTCCAGCCGCACCGTCTTGGTATCCATGATCGCGGTCCTCTTCAGGCGTGTTGAAAGACGTGATACACGGTGGGTTCTCCCAACAGGGCATCAATGCGGTCCTGCACCGCGGCCCGTTCCTCGTGGTTGTGCCAAGTCGTCCAGGTTTCCAACGAAGACCAGGTGCTGATGACCAGATACTCCCCCGGATCTTCGATGTTGCAGTAGGTTTCGCCAGAGACGTAACCGGGTTGGGCCAGAGCCAACGAACGGAGTCGCTGGAGGAGCGGCTTGAGATCTTCGAAGCACTCGGAGCCGCCGTGACGAAGGATAAGCACCTTGATTGCCATGGACTGGACGGGGTTGGGGGTTGAGGTCTAGGCTGCCAGTTGTAGCGTATTTCCGCACGACTCACTTGCCATTTTTTGCGCTTTAGTGACCGCAATACTGCAAATTTCGACCTATCATCCCCTGATGCCAACCACCCGGCCCTTTCGCCTGCGCCTGACCCTCATCGGGCTTTTCATTGCCTTGGCCCTGAACGGGTGCGTGAGCATCGGTGAAGGCCTGACGGAGCGGGAATTCGATGCCGGGCTGGAAGGCTTGGCCGTGGGGATGACGCCCGAAGCGGTCCTCGCCTCGCTCGGTGAGCCCCGGGAGAAACGTCCCGCAGCCGATCCGGAGGCAGCGACATCGGTCTGGGTCTATTCGCGGTTCGAAGTCGTCGGCACCCGCACGGTGATCAACGAAGGCGCCATCGGCGCAGCGGGCGCCGGCATCCCCACCTTTGAGGAAGAGGACATCACCGCGAACGTCGAATTCCACCTCCACTGGCGGGACGATGAGCTGGTGAGTTGGGAGCGGGTCGAACCGCGACGCATGCCCCGGTGATCAGCTTCCCCCCAGGCCCGCCACCTGGCTGGACTTGAGGTGCAAGTCACATTGAGGGAACGGTATCTGGATGCCGTTTTCGCGCAGGGTCGCCTCGATGGCATAATAGAGTTCGCTGCGAAACCGCTTCGGATTTCGCGACATCCCGGTGGTCCACACCCCCAGTTCGAAATTTAACGCACTGTCACCGAAACCGATGAAAAAGATGTTCGGCTTCGGATCCTCCAACACTTCGGGCTGGGCCGCCGCCACAGCCATCATCAGCTCCCTGAACTGGGGCACGTCCGAGCCATAGGCGATCCCGACGGGGATATTGATCCGCACCTTGGGATCGCCGTGGCTCCAATTGACGACGGGGTCGCTGATGAAATTCGAGTTGGGCACGATCACCGAGATGTTGTCATTGGTAATCACGATCGTGCTGCGCAGACTGATCCTCGAAACCTGGCCCGCAATACCGTTAACCTCCACCCGGTCCCCGATCGAGATCGGGCGCTCGGCCAAAATAATCACGCCGGAAATGAAGTTATGGACGATGTTTTGGAGGCCGAACCCCAGCCCAACCCCGATGGCCCCGGCCAGCACCGCGAGGGAACTCAGGTCGATGCCCACCACCTTCAGCGCGATATAGAAACCCAGCGCGATGAACAGGTAACCCGTGATCCGGGCGATGGCGAAACGCATACCCTCATCCAGATGGGTGCGCGAGAGCAGGCGTTGCACAAACACCCGGCGCAAAACGGTTTCCGCGATGACGATAAAGCCCCCCAACAGAGCGAATTGCACCAGACTCAAAGCCGAAATGGGGTTTTCACCCAAGTAGAACAGGGGGAACGCCAGAAAGTCCCAAAGCTCGGCAAGGAGCGAAGGAGGCGGGGCGGGAACGGATTCTTCCATGGGGGCGAGTTAGGCAGATGAGGCCAGCCTCAGGGCTGCCGGACGGCCTCCCAACCTGCCAAGCAGAGCCGAGTGGGGCAATCCTACAATCGGACTCGGGAACGCATTGGCCTGCCGCCCCCCAAAGGAATTAACATTTTCCCCTTGCACGCGGCCGCGCGGTTTCTACGTTCCGCCATTCCGCACTTCACGTCCCTATCGTCTAGTCCGGTCTAGGACACCACCCTTTCACGGTGAGAACCGGGGTTCGAATCCCCGTGGGGACGCCAATTTAACCCGCCTTTCGAGGCGGGTTTTTTTGGCGCTTGGAGCAACGCTCCAAGTTCGAACCCTTGGGTTCGACGGAGGCCCACAACGTGGGCCGGAGAAGGGACGCGACGCAGTCGCGGGGGTGCGGATTCAGTCCAATGATTCATGGTTTTATGGGTCAGCTTACCTCTGGTTTAATCGAGTTGGTTTGCTCCTGCGCAACCGCTGGATCGTTCCACGCTGCGGAGCCTTACGGCTTTCCAAGAAATCCGACGTCGAGGTATCTCACGGAGAGGAGCGCACCGACTCGGACTTGAGATCTCCGCTTGGTTGGCTGTTCCTTTTGGACTCACGCCAAGACCCCAAGGCTGTCGTCTTCGAGTCCGTTGATCATCCGCTTGATTCCATCCTTTATCAATGGGGCTCTGAAATTCAGCAGATAGCCCAGTTTAAGTTCCCTCAACGATGATGTCCGCCCGGGAGCCCTCGTCGAATTTCATGCCTGCGTTTTCGATCGGCACTGCAACCCTCTTTGGGTCTGGATCCAGCGCATGCGGAAGGGCGTGAGATTCTTTCTTTTTTTTGCGAATAGTATCCTAACCCTGCCAGCTGGTTGCGGATAGGGCTGTGAATCTGAACTGCAAGAATAGACGCTTGACCCCTGCAGATCTCGGGCACGCCTACCTGCATCCGATCTACACCCACGTCTCGATCCGCAAGTTGAAGGAGGTCCAGACGGCGACACATCCGGCGGCGACACTATCCCATCCCGCAGCTTGCAAAGCGCAATGCGGCATTGCAGGGCTCGACCTTGCGTCGAGCCGATCGGACTGGCCGCTTCCAACGGTAGAGCAGGCCGGTGTTCACATCCAGCCGCTTCGACATTTCCGGCTGAGGTGGTCCCTGACCGAAATTTGTCCCGGGGCTCAACGGCTGGGTGATCCGGAATTTGCGGCAAGGAGGTCAGGCTTCGCCGCCACTCCCCTTCGGTGGAACGAACCTCCCTCCCCTGACGTCGCCGCGGAGCGGGATTTCCCATGCGAGGGAGGGGGTTGGGGCGGTCGATGAGCCGAAAGCGATACCGAGGTGCCCAACGCCGGCGATGTGCCGTTGGGGGTTCTGCCCGATACGGTTTATCAGGCCGCCCATGCCACCATGATTCCCCACACCGTGGTCTGTCTGGTCACCGACGGACTTTTTGAGGTCGAGGAACGTTCCGGGGAGATGCTGGGTTTGGACCGCCTGCGCGACCTCCTGCCCTCGTGGTGGACGGGGGACCTGCGTTCCTACCCCTCGGCCTGTCTGGCCCATCTCAAACTCCTCCAACGCGATCAACAATCCGACGACCGCACCCTCGTCGTGTTCACCAACCCCGCCGCATCCCCATGAGCGCCAAAAAGATCCTGATCACCGACGACGAGCCCCACATGCGCCGGCTCATCGCGTTCAGCCTGAAGCGCACCGGCCACGAAATCATCCCGGCGGAATCCGGCGAGGCCGCCCTCGACCTGATCACCCACCAAGCGATCGACTTGTTGCTGATTGATTACGGCCTCCAGGGTATCAATGGTCTGGATACCATTCACGCCGCCCGCAAACTTGCCGGGGGCGAGCGACTGCCCGTCATCCTGCTCACCGCCCGCGGTGATACCGGCATCAAGGACGCGGCCGAGTCCGCCGGGGTCAACGCCTTCCTCACCAAACCGTTCAGCCCGATCGAACTCACCAAATTGGTGGAAACCCTGCTGGCCTCGTGAACAAGCCGCGCGTGGATCTCTTCGTCTTCGCCGACGCCCTCGGCTGGGCCCAGGCGGTCCAGCGCGATTTTTTGCGCGATCTGCTGCCCCACCGCTCCAAGTGCGACACCCTCCTGGGCTATTCCTGCACCTGCGATCCCAGCATCCTCACCGGGACCCTGCCGGAAGCCCATGGCCATTTTTCGTTTTTCGTCTTCGATCCGGCGCAGTCCCCGTTCGGCGCCGCGAAGCGCTTGGGCTGGCTGCCCGACCTGATCGCGGCCCACCACCGGGTGCGCAATCAAGTCAGCAAATGGTGGCAAAAGAAACTGGGCTACACCGGTTACTTTCAACTCTACAGCGTGCCGTTCCGGCACCTGCCCTGGCTGGACTACACCGAAAAGCACGACCTCTACGAACCGGGCGGCATCATCGGCGGACAGGAGGCTATTTTCGCAGCATGGGAACGCTCCGGGAAGCCCTGGTCCCGCTCCGACTGGCGGCAGGACGATCAAACCAATGTCGCCCGCCTCCTGGCCGAGTTGGAAGAAGGCGAGATCGAACTCAGCTACCTCTTCACCTCCAAACTCGACGCCACCATGCACGCCCACGGAACGACGGGGCCCGCCGTCGATGCCGCCTTCGCGCGATTCGGCGATTGGATGCGGCAAATCGAAGCCACCGCCCGCGCCCACTACCAGGAAGTCCGGATTCACCTGTTCAGCGATCACGGTATGGCCGATACGCAAGAGAACAGCCGGATGCTGCGTGATTTCGAATCCCTCGGACTGCGCTACGGTCACGACTACGCCGCGGTTTGGGATTCCACCATGGTGCGGTTTTGGTTTCCCGGTGGAGACGCCATCCGATCAAAAATTGAAGCCTGGTTGCGCGACCGCCCGGAAGGCCGGATCCTGACCGACGAGGAACTGCAGGCCCACGGCTGTCTGTTCTCGAACCGGCGATACGGCGAGATGTGGTATTTGCTCAAACCGGGCACCATTTTCGTTCCATCCTTCATGAACCAGCGCCACGTCCCGGGCATGCATGGCTTCGATCCGCAGGACCCGGATTCCGCAGCTTGCTGGTTGACCAACCACGACCACTACCCGGCACCCGCCCGGATCGAGCAGATCCACCATGTCATGCGCGAGGCGGCGCAAACTTGAGAAATCCGTCCGGTTTTCGCTTCGGGCGTGATTTTCCGCGGTGAGCCTGCCAAACCTCGGGCCGTGATGACTTCCGCCCAAATTGCCGCCGTCCTGCCGACCCAGGCGGTCACCGCCATCGCCGGACTCCCCTTCCCGCTGCTCGCTTCCGGCAAGGTGCGCGAAATCTACGATCTCGGCGACGCTCTGCTGCTCGTGGCGACCGACCGCTTGTCGGCCTATGACGTGATTCTACCCGATGGCATTCCCGGCAAAGGGATTCTGCTGAATCAGCTCAGCCTGTGGTGGTTTGAGCGCACCGCCGATCTGATCGCCAATCACCTCCTACCCGATCAAACCGCCGAATTTGAGCGTCGCGGCATCGATGACGCCGACCTGCGCCTCCGCAGCATGATCGTGCGTAAGCTCACGCCCCTCACCATCGAATGTGTGGTGCGTGGCTACCTCGTGGGTTCCGGTTGGGCCTCCTATGTGGCGTCGGGTCAAGTCTGCGGTCACGCCCTCCCGCCGGGCCTCGCTCAGGCCGCCAAGTTGCCCACTCCCTTGTTCACCCCCACCACCAAAGCAGCCGTCGGAGATCACGATGAACCGATCAACGACACTGAAGGGGCGGCGGCCATCGGGGCCGCGCGCTACGAACAGGTAAAGGCGATCAGCCTCGAGATTTATCGGCGGGGGCATGACCTCGCCGCCGCGGCCGGGATGATTCTCGCCGACACCAAATTCGAGTTTGGCACGGATGCCGACGGCAACCTCATCCTCATTGATGAAGTCCTGACCCCGGACTCGTCGCGCTTCTGGCCCCGCGCCAGCGGACTACCGGACCGGCTGCTTTCCCCGCCGAGCTACGACAAGCAATTCGTGCGCGACCACCTCACCGCGATTGCTTGGGACAAGACGCCGCCCGGGCCCGATATCTCCCCGCCGAGATCATTAGCCGCACGCAGAGAAATGCCTCGCCGCCCTGCGCAACCTGATGGGATAGGGTCGGGTAGGGCGCGTCGCCGAGACCGCCGCTTCAGTGGCCAGCCACTTCCGTAAACGCGCCAATCCGCCACGCGCGTAGCCCAAAACTCCACCGCGTTCCGGCGCGCTGGAGCCAGCCCGCCCTACCCGCCACTCCACCGCAAGGTAGGGCGCGTCTCGCCGAGACCGCCGCTTCAGGCTGACGGCCTTCCGCACCTACGTGGTGTGCACTTTCCCATTGGCGAGAAGCATGAATCCATCCACGTTCACACCGTGATGCCAGACTCCGGATGGCCCCGTCAGACGGGTCAAAATGGTACACTCCGCCTCCGTGGGTCACAAACGGATCTGTTCTTCATCACGATCTGCACCCAACCGCGAAACAGAACCAGCTCTGTTGCGATGAGGTCAGCGTCTGCGTTTACAAACCACCTCCATCCGTCGCATGAGAAAGGCCGCTGGTATTGTCGGCTCATGGTGCTAATGCCGGATCATCTCCATGCCCTGATCGCTTTTTCCACCGACAGCGCGCATGGATCAAACCATCTTCAGTTTTAAACACTTCGTGAGTCGAAAAACACCCGTGGTGTGGCAACGCGACTTTTTTGATCATCGCCTCAGAAAGAGGAGAGCCTGCAGCTGAAGGGACACTACATCAGGCAGAACCCCGTCCGCGCTGGACTCATCGAGAAGGCCGAGAAATGGCCGTTCGTTTGAACGCCATCGCAGTAGGTAGGGCGCGTCTCGCCGAGACCGCCGCTTCAAACGACGGCCACTTCCTGTAAACGCGCCAACCCGCCGCGCGTAGCCGCTCCACAGTTCGGCGCGCTGGGCCAACCCGCCCTACCCGCCACTCCACCGCGGTAGGGCGCGTCTCGCCGAGACCGCCGCTTCAGGCTGACGGCCACTTCCTGTAAACGCGCCACCCCGCGCGTAGCCACTCCACCGCGTTCGGCGCGCTGGGCGGTAGTGTGCAAAAAGTTCAGCAAAAAGACGGATTGTGGTAAGTGGTTGGTAACGACACCACCACCATGAAAAAGACCACAATCCGTCCGACCAAGGACATGACCGAAAAGATCATCGCGCGCGAGCAAATGCTGGCGCTTTTACAAGGAGACGACGCCATTCGGGCGCTGTTGGAGAGCACCGTGCAAGCGGTGCTCGAAGCCATGGACGAAGCCCTGGGGGCCAACCGGGGCGAACGCACCGCCGATCGCCGAGGCTATCGCAGCGGCCACTATCGGCGTCGATTGATCACCCGCGTGGAGCACGCTGGAACTGCGGATCCCCCAAGACCGTGATGGACTGTTTAGCACCGAGGTGTTTTCGCGTTACCAGCGCGGTGAGAAGGCTTTCTTGGCGCTCGCCCAGAGTGATGTGTGGTATGTTATCGGCGTCTCGACGCGCAAGGTGCGTGCGGTGACCGAAGAGCTGTGCGGGCATGGGTTCTCGGCGAGTGCGGTCTCGAGTGTAACGAAGACCCTCGATGAAGAGCTGCACCGCTTTATGAACCGCCAGCTCGAAGAAGAATGTCCTACCTGATCCTGGACGCGCTATGAGCGCGTGCGCAGGCAGGGTGATCCGCAGTCGGGCGGTATTAGTGGCGATCAGGATCGACTGGGAGGGTCGCCGGCAAATCCTAGAGGTGGAGCTGGCCGAGCGCGAAAGCACCAGTAGCTGGAAGCACTTCCTTTTGGGCTAAAAAGCCGGGGCTGCACGGGGTGTATCTGGCGGTGACCGATGACCATGCGGGCTTGAAAAGGCCATCGCCGAAGTGCTGCCCGCGGCCCTGTGGCAACGCTGCTACGATGCACTTCCTACGCAACGCACTGGACTACTTGCCACGCACGGCTGATCACCGTGCTCCAGGAACTACGCTGGCTCTACGACCGCCATGATGTGAACGAGGCGCGCCATGATCTGACCAAATGGCTGGAACACAGATTGGCCAACATCGTAAACTGTGCGACTGGGTGGAGGCCAATATCGAGGAGACCTTCACCTTTTATCGGCTCCCACGCACCCACCACAAACACCTCAAATCGACCAACCTGCTCGAACGCCTCAACCAAAAAGGTTAAAGCGTCGCACCCACGTCGTGCGCATCTTCACCGACGAGGCCTGTTGCCTGCGTTTGGTGCGAGCCCTCGCCATCCGAAACCCACGAGGACTGGATCGACTCGAACCGCTACCCTGAATATGGAACCGCTGCGCAGATAAGGTCCGTCACCCCCAATCCCCGCCGCCTAAGACCAACACACCGGGAGGCGGGAGCAGCCCCTTCCCCTGCACCCCATCCTAAAATCCTTTATCCAATTAACCCATCAAACCGCTCACCACTGCATCTCTTTTGCAGAACTTGACGCACACACAACTCGCTGGGCCAGCCCGCCCCTACCGCCACTCCGCCGCAAGGTGAGGCGCGTCTCGCCGAGACCGCCGCTTCAGGCTGACGGCCACTTCACGTAAACGCGCCAATCCCCCCGCGTAGCCACTCCACCGCGTTCGGCGCGCTGGGCCAGCCCGCCCTACCCGCCACTCCACCGCAAGGTAGGGCGCGTCTCGCCGAGACCGCCGCTTCAGGCTGACGGCCACTTCTCGTAAACGCGCCAACCCGCCGCGCGCGTAGCCGACTCCACCGCATCCGGCGCGCTGGGCCAGCCCGCCCTACCCGCCACTCCCGCCGCAAGGTAGGGCGCTTCGTCTCGCCGAGACCGCCGCTTCAGGTTGACGGCCACTTCCTGTAAACGCGCCACCCAGCCCGCCCTGCCGGCCTCCTGACAACCGCCTCAATACTCGTCGAACCCGATCGCCCGAGCCGGCAGCGCCGGTTGATCCTCGGCTTTGATCAACTCCCGCCGCAACCAATCCAACGCCGCATTCACCGCCCGCCGCTTGACGGTTTGACGCGGTCCCGGATAGCTCAACCGCTTGGACCAGACACCGAAGGGAGAATAGAGCGCCAGAAAAATGGTGCCCACCGGATTTTCATGCGTGCCGCCACAGGGACCCGCAAACCCCGTTATCGCCAGGCCATAATCAGCTCCCAGCTTCTCGGCGGCACCGGCCGCCATCGCCACCGCATTCTCCGCGCTTACCGCTCCATGCTGCATCAGAATCTCCTCCGGCACATCGAGCAGTTGCATCTTGGACTGATTGGAATAGCACACCGCTCCACCGGCGAAAAACTTCGTGGCTCCCGGCAAGTCGGTGAAGCTGTTGGCCAGCATGCCTCCCGTGGCGGTTTCCGCCACCGCGAGGGTGCGGTCGGCGGCCCGCAAGCGATCGGCACACAACTTGGCCAGGGAATCGTGGCCAAACCCCATAAAATCCTCGCCCAACATCCCGGCACACTCTTCCGCAATGGCCTGCAACGCGGCCCGGCTGAGTCGGTCGGAAGCCGGACTCAGCCGGCAGTCGCACTGCCCTTGGTGCGCACAAAACGCAACGGCCAGGTCCTCACCATAGCGGGCGAACACCGGCTGCAACCGGGTTTCCAACGCCGACTCCCCAATCCCGGCCGAGCGCAGCTGGACGTAGCTCTCACCATCCTCGAGCCAGCCCAACTCGATGAGCCGCGGCAGCACCTCTTCCGTAAACATGGGCTGCAATTCGTTGGGCGGGCCGGGCAGCATAATCAACACCCGCTCATCCTTGGCATACCACAATCCGGGCGCGGTGCCGTGCGCGTTGGGAATGATTTCGCCGTCCCGGAAACGGTAGGCCTGTTTGAGATTGTTGGCCGTCATCGGGCGGCCAAAGGACCGGAACCGGTCTTTGATCGCGCGCTCGATCGCCGGATCAAACACCAGGTCCTGCCCCAGCGCCCGGGCGACGACCTCGCGGGTGCGGTCGTCGCAAGTCGGCCCCAACCCCCCCGTGGTGATGACGATATTGGCCCGCCCCCAACTTTCCTTGAACTGCGCGGCAATCGCTGGAGCATCGTCGGTGATGGTGACATTGCGCGTCAACGTCACCCCATAGCGGCGCAACTGCCCTCCCACATAAGTGAGGTGACCATTGGCGGTGAGGCCCAGCAGGAGCTCGTCACCCAAGGTGATGAGCTCAACGATCGGCTTAGGTTTTACGGCGGCGGACAAGGTAGGATGCGACAGGGTTTGGAACCGAGCAAACGAGAAACCGTTTGCGGAATTCCAGAGTAGGCTAAACTACCGGAATATCCAGTCGGCCCGGCAGTTCCCGTAACATTTGCTCAACAATTTCGTTATCCTCGCTCCATGAGTCACGCCCCCCATTTGCAGGAAAAGGTCCGCCAGCTGTCGGACAAGCCCGGGGTCTATCTCATGAAAGACCGGCTCGGGCGGATTCTCTATGTCGGCAAGGCCAAGGCGTTGCGCAAGCGGGTGTCCTCCTACTTCACCCCCTCGCGCCGCAGCCTGCACTCACCCAAGATTCGGGCGTTGGTCGACCTGATCGCCGACTTCGAGATCATCGAGGTCAAATCCGAGCCCGAAGCCCTCCTCCTCGAGGGGCGCTTGATCAAACAATGGCGCCCGAAATACAACACCGACTTCGTCGACGACAAACGCTTCCTGCAGGTCCGGGTCGACCTGAAGGAAACCCTGCCCCGGTTCCGCCTCACCCGCGTCCGCAAGGACCACCGCTCGCGCTACTTCGGTCCGTTCGCCCACAGCAGCCTGCTACGACGCACCCTCGCCCAGATGCGCCGCCAGTTCGGGGTGCTCCTCGCCGATGCCACCCCTCAAAGGCTGCCCGACGGTCGGTGGCGGCTCTATGATGATGTGCGTCAGGAAATCTACGGCCATGAGAACGAGATCACGGTAGAGGCCTACCGCACCCGGGTTGACGCCGCCTGCGCCTTCCTCGACGGCAAGTCCCGCGAATGGCTGGAAAACCTCACCACCGAAATGCAGGCCGCGGCCGCCGCCCACCGCTTCGAAAAGGCCGCCGAATTGCGCGACATCGTGTTCGCCCTGCAAAAAACCCTGGAAAAGACCCGCCGTTTCGAGCGCGACCATCCCACCATCCGGCCCGACGAGGATGCCCTAACCTCCCTGCAAACCGCTCTCGGCCTCCCGGCGATTCCGGAGCACATGGAGTGCTTCGACATCTCCCACATCAGCGGCACGTTCGTCGTCGCCTCGATGGTCCACTTCAGCGACGGCCGGCCCGACAAGGCCCGGTATCGGCGCTTCAAGATCAAGAGCTTCATCGGCAACGACGACTTCCGCGCGATGGAAGAGGTCGTCGGTCGCCACTACCGCCGCCTGCGCGACGAGGGCAAGGCGATGCCCCAACTCATCGTAATCGACGGCGGAAAAGGCCAGATCGGCGCCGCCCTCAAAGCATTTTACGCCATCGAGGTCGAGCCGCCCGCGCTCATCGGTCTGGCCAAGAAGCATGAAACCATCATCTTCGCCGACGAACGGGCGCCGTTAAATTTGGGCCTCACCCACCCGGGGCTGCAACTGCTCCAGCGCCTGCGCGATGAGGCCCACCGCTTCGCCAACACCTTCAATGCCGACCTGCGGTCTCGTAAGATCCGAGAATCCATTCTCGACGATTTCCCCGGACTCGGCCCGGTTCGCCGGACCGCCTTGCTTGATCACTTCGGCACCATCGAACGGCTCCGCGCCGCCAGCGTCACCGCCTTGACCGACGTCCCCGGCATCGGCCCCAAGATGGCCCTCGCCCTCAAAAATTTCCTCCAGCGGGATCCCGCCGCCGCCGACCAGGTGCCCTGATACCAAACATTCAGCTAAAATTCCCTCGAAGCAGGTGTCGGACCGGGTGAGTTTTTTCCGCCCCCCCTCCCCACCTATGCTGACTTCCCGCCTTCCCCCGGTTCTGGCCGGCCTCGCCCTTGCCGGGCTGGGCGCCGGGGCCGCCGAAACGATTCGCGGCACCCATGGCCTCGAACTCACTCCATTCGCGCGCGAACCGATGGTGCGCAATGCCGTCGCCGTGACCGTGGACGAACAGGAACGCGTTTTTGTCACCTCCGTGGTGCGCCGCCAAGCCGCCGACCTCGATATCCGTCGTTTCCGCGAGTGGATCGAAAAAGACGTGAGCCTCACGTCCGTGGAAGCGAAGCAAGCCTGGTTCCGCGAACAACTCACCGCCGAAAACTCGGCCAAGTTCGCCGATCGCTTCGAAGACACCAACGGGGACGGGGTTTTTGATTTTCGAGACCTCGCCCTGCTGGCCGATCAGATCGCCCGACTCGAGGACACTGATGGCGACGGTCAAGCCGACGTGGTGGTGAAATTCAATGCCGCGGAAAATTCCGCGATCACGGGCATCGCCGCCGGTCTCGCCACTTGGGATGGCGTGCTCTACTCCACCGTCGAGCCCGACCTCATGCGCCTCGTCGACCGCGATGACGACGGCACGCCCGACGAACGCCAGAGCCTTGCCCACGGGTTCTCCGTGCACATCGGCTACGGCGGGCACAACTTCAGCGGCGCGATCATCGGACCCGATGGACGACTCTACGCCTCGGTCGCGGATCGCGGTATGAACGTCACGGACCTTGCCGGGAACCGCCACTTCAACCCCTTCAGCGGCGCCATCGTGCGCTGCGAATTGGACGGCTCGAATTTCGAGATTTTCGCCACCGGCCTGCGTAACGTGCAGGAGCCCGCGTTCAACGCCCACGGTGATCTCATCGGCGTGGACAACGACGGTGATTTCCCCACCGAAAAAGAACGGTTGATCTACATCACCCCGGGCTCTGACACGGGCTGGCGCACCAATTGGCAATACCGGGGCGACGACTGGCTGCCGTGGATGGACGAGGGGCTCTCCCTCCCCGACCACCCGGCACAACCCGCCTACCTCACCCCGCCACTCCAGCTCTATCACGACGGACCCGCCGGTTTCGCCTTCAACCCCGGCACCGCCCTCAACCCGTTTTATCGCGACCACTTTTTCATGACGGCTTTTCCGTCGCGCCACCTCTACGCTTTCAAACTCGAGCCCGCCGGGGCCGGCTACCGCATGGTCGGCGAACACACCGTCGCCCAGGGGATCCTCATGGTCGGCGTGGGCTTCGGCCCCAGCGGGGCGCTCTATATCGCTGATTGGTCCTCCTCCGGTTATGCGATGAACGAAAAAGGCGCGGTGTGGCGACTGGATGACCCCGCCGCCGCCCCATCCGCATTGCGGCAGACCACCGCCCAGTTGATCCGGCAGGATTGGGCCCAAGCGACCGATCTCCCGCTGCTCGAAAACCTGGGCCATCCGGACCAGCGGGTCCGAATGAAGGCCCAATTTGAAATGGTGCGTCGCGGGAATTCCGCCAGTCTGACCGCCGTGGCCACGAATTGCTCCGCGCCACCCCTGGCCCGGCTGCACGCCATCTGGGGCATCGGCCAAGCCATCCGTGCCGGCAAGATTCTGACGGATACCACCATCGCCGCCCTCCTCACCGATCCCGACGCCGAAGTGCGCGCCCAAACCGCCAAGGTCCTTGGGGAGAGTTCCACCCTGCCCGCCTCCGCCCTCGCCGGGCTGCGCGTCCTGCTGCGGGACCCCGCCGACCGACCCGCCTTCTTCGCCGCCCTGGCGTTGGGGCAACAACAGGACCCGGGCTCCATCAACGAGATCATCGGCTACCTCGAACGGCATCCCCACGACCGCTTTCACCGTCATGCCGCCACCATGGGATTGGTCGGCACGGCCACCCCCGCCCAACTCGCCGCCCTGGCCGACCACGGTCAACGCGAGGTGCGTCTCGCCGCCATCGTGGCGCTGCGGCGCCTGCGCGATCCGGCGGTGACCGTTTTTCTCCGCGACGCCGACCCGCTGGTCGTCGCCGAAGCCGCCAGCGCGATCCACGACGACGAGTCGATTCCGGCCGCCCTCGGCGACCTTGCCGAGCGGCTGGTCGGAGACCCGCCACTCCACGAACGCACCGCCTGCCGCGCCCTCAGCGCGGGCCCCTGCGGCTGCGCGACCCGGCATTGCGCAACGCGTCGCGACCTACGCCGCCGACCCCACCACCCCGACCCACCTCAAACTGCACGCCTTGATCTGTTGGCGGCCCAGCCTGCGCCTGCCAACCTCGATACGGTCGAAGGCCGCTCTGGCCACTCACTACCGTGGCGCCCGCCGCCATCGCGCCCGCACATCTTTCACCAACTGCTCCTGCTTCATTTCCAGCAAATCAGCCGATGAAGCCGTCGCCACCCGGGCCTGGGAGACGGCCGCCATTTACGACATCCCGGCCGCTGAGTCCGACCTGCGGGCCATCCTCGCCCGGGACACTTCGCTCTCCGCCGCCGCCCTGGCCCGGCTTTCCGACCTCGCGGTCGGGGATTTGCTTACGCTGGCGGTGGAGGCACTGGCTTCGAAACACGTCGCGGTGCGTCAGCAGGCGCTGCGCTCGATTCATCAGGCCATGCCCGCGGCATTGGTCAAATACGCCCAACCCTTCATCGAAGCCCAGGCCGTGCCGGAGACCCGCACCCTCATCGACCTGATGGCAAACTCGACGGAATACTACTCCCGGCGCGCGCTGCGGGGCATCGTCCTGAAACTGGCCTCCGGCCAACTCGACCCCGCGCTGACGCTGGACGCCGTCGCCGCCGCCGAGCAGTCCTCGGACCATCGCGTGAAGGAGTTTCTGGCTTCGTATCAAGAGTCCAAGGACAGCGAGGATCCGCTGTCGCCCTTCCAGGAGACCCTGCAGGGCGGCGATCCGGCCCAAGGGAAAATCGTCTTCGAAACCTCCGTCGCCGCCCAATGCACCCTGTGCCACCGCGTGAGCCAGCAGGGCAGTGAAGTGGGCCCGGCGCTCACCACCATCGGTGAAAAAACCCCGCGCTACTTGCTGGAGTCGTTGGTCGCTCCGGGTGCCGTGGTCGCCCCGGGTTACGGGTTCACGGCAGTCACCACCCACGACGGCGAAACGGTGGCGGGCACGCTCATGGCGGAGACCGCCGACCACACCACCCTGCAACTGCCGACCGGTGAGACCCGGGTGTTCGACCGCGCGCACATCGCTGCCCGCACCCCGGAGATGTCCTCCATGCCCCCCATGGGGGCACTGATGGATCGCTTTGAGCTCCGCGACCTGCTGGCCTACTTGCAAACCCTCAAATAACCCCCCATGCGCCCCTTCGTTCTGCTTGCCGCCACCCTGCTCCTGCTCGCCTACCCGGCGTCAGCCTCCCTCACGATCGCGCCCGTCTTCACCGATCATGCCGTGATCCAGCGCAATGCCCCCGTGCCGATCTGGGGCACAGCAACGCCCGGGCAACACGTCGTGGTCAAATTTGGATCCCAGTCCGTGGCCACCACCGCGGACGCGGACGGCACCTGGCGCCTCGACCTTGCCTCCATGGAGGCCAACGCCGAGTCTCAGTCCCTCACGGTCATGGGCGATACCACCATCGTGCTGCACGACATCCTCGTGGGCGACGTTTGGCTGTGCGGCGGCCAGTCCAACATGGAGTGGACCCTGCAAAACTCCCGCGATGCCGAAACGGAAATCGCCGCCGCGGACTTCCCCCTCATTCGTCATTTCAAAGTCGCCAAACGCATCGCCGCCACGCCGATCACCACGCTCTCCGGTGCCTGGGTGGCGAGCACCCCCGCCACGGCGGGACACTTCACCGCCGTGGGCTATTTTTTCGCCCGCCGCCTCCACACCGAACTGGACGTGCCCATCGGGTTGCTCAATTCCACCTGGGGCGGAACTCCCGTCGAAGCCTGGCTGCCGCCGTCCCTGATTGAACATCCCGACCTCGCCGTCGACGTGGCGTCCCATCAGGTCAAGATCAGCGAAGGCATCCTGGCCGGTAACCAACGCTATCGTGATCAGCTGCAGGCGTGGACCGCCGCCCGCCAGGCCGCCGACGAGGCCCGGCAGCCCTTTGCGCTCGAGAAACCGGATCGACCCTGGCAACCCGGCCCCTTCAAAACGGCCACCGTGCTCCACAACGGCATGATCGCCCCCCTGCTGCCCTATCGCGTGGCCGGGGCCCTTTGGTATCAGGGCGAAGGCAACGCCGGCCAACCCGCCACTTACCGCTCGATGTTCAGCGCCTTGATCGAGATGTGGCGCGAGGGGTTCGAACACCCGGACCTACCGTTTTACTGGGCACAGCTCGCCTCCTGGGACAACGGCGGGGGCGACAGCACCGACTGGGCGTTCCTGCGCGAAGCCCAACACCAAACCCTCGAGCTGCCTCATACCGGGCAGGCCATCCTGATGGACATCGGCGAGGCCCACGACATCCACCCGCGAAACAAGCAGGACGTCGGCGACCGACTCGCCCGCATCGCGCTCGCTGAGCACTACGGTGCCGACGTGGCCTTTCGCGGTCCCGCGCACGCGACCGTCACCTTCAAGGAGAACACCGCGATCGTGGCTTTCGACCATGCGGCCGGCCTCACCACCCGTGATGGCGACGCGCCGCGCGGGTTCGAAATCGCGGGCGCTGATCAAAACTTCCTGCCCGTCGAATCCGCGACCATCGACGGTGAGACGGTCGTCCTCACCACCCTTTCGGACAACCCCCGCTACGTCCGCTACGCCTGGCGCCGGTGGGTTGATGCCAACCTCCAGAACGGCGAAGGACTCCCCGCGGAACCATTCCGCACCGACTCAGAGTAAGCCACCGCCATCGGACATAAAGCCAAAGCGCCACAGGATGACGGGTGGGGCGGTCGCTCCGCCCGACAACGCGGGAAGGAAGAGGGATACAGTTGCCTCTCGCGGTAGGATCGGCCCGGCGGTCCGACCCCACCTTTTTCCTGTCGAAACGATTCGGGCTTAATCCGCTGGCATGGGCGGAAGCCAAATACTCCCGCTACTTGGAGGGTGGCGGGAGCTTCCAGCTCGCGGGCTGCACCCGCCGCTCAGGCAAGGGCCTTGGCGATCCGCTCCATCGCATTGACCACGTTCGCGCGGGAGTTGAATGCGCTGATGCGCACGTGGCCCTCGCCGCAGGTGCCAAACCCGGCTCCGGGCGTGCACACCACGCCAGCCTCGTTGAGCAGGCGATCGAAGAAGGCCCAGGAATCGGTGCCGGTGTTGATCCAGATGTAGGGTGCGTTATCGCCGCCCACGCAGCTGAACCCGAGCTTGATGATCTCCGCTTTGATGATGGCCGCGTTCTCGAGGTAGAAATCCGTTTTCTCCTTCACCTGGGCCTGGCCCTCCGGCGTGTAGATCGCGGCCGCGGCCTTTTGCACCGGGTAGGACACGCCGTTGAATTTCGTCGCTTGGCGACGGTTCCACAGGCCGTGCACGGAGTGCGCTTTGCCGGACGCATCAAAAGCTTGCAGCTTCTTCGGCACCACGGTGTAGGCGCAGCGGGTGCCGGTGAATCCAGCGGTCTTGGAAAAGCTGCGCATCTCAATCGCCACCTCATCGGCTCCCGGGATCTCGTAGATCGACTTCGGCAACGATGCGTCGCGAATGAACGCCACGTAGGCGACATCGTAGAGGATGATGGCTTGGTGGGCCTTGGCGTAGGCGACCCACGCCGCCAATTGCTCGCGCGTGACCATCGCTCCCGTGGGGTTGTTGGGGAAGCAAAGATAAATCAGGTCGGTCGGGTGATCGGGGATGGCCGGCACGTAATTGTTTTCCGGCGTGCACTCGAGGTAAGTCACCCCTTGGTAGCGGTCCGCGACATTGGGTCCGGTGCGGCCGGCCATCACATTGGTGTCGATGTAGACCGGGTAAACGGGATCGGGGATGGCCAGCTTGAGGTCGTCCGCGGCGAAGATTTCCTGGATGTTGGCGCTGTCGCATTTGGCCCCGTCGGAAACAAAAATCTCGTCCGCGGCAATCGGCAGATCCGCGTAATCGCCGGCCGCGATGGCTTCGCGCAAAAACGCGTAACCCTGCTCGGGACCGTAACCCTTGAAGGTCTCCCGCCGGGATAGCTCATCGGCGCCTTCGTGCAAGGCTTTGACGCAGACTTCGGGCAATGGCTCGGTGACGTCGCCGATCCCCAACCGGATGACGGGCTTGTCCGGGTTGGCCGCGGTGAAGTCATTCACCCGCTTGGCGATGTCCGCAAACAGGTAGGAGGCTTTAAGTTTCAGGTAGTTTTCGTTGATGCGAATCATGGTCGTAACAGGGTCGATGGAGGTGGCGAAGGGACAAATTAGGCCCGGTTCCCGGGGGCAAAACCTTGAATAAGTGGGGCGGTCGGAATTTGATCAAGCCCTTCGGACGCTTCCACCTCTTTTCGCTATGCAGACCCACGACACCGTTTCCGCCATGCAACTCCTCGCGCGGGAGACTCACGCCACCGGCCAGACGCTGGGATTCGTCCCGACGATGGGCGCCCTGCATCAGGGTCACGTGGACCTCATCCGGCTGGCGGCGACCAAAGCGGACGTGGTGGTGGTTTCGATTTTCGTCAATCCGGCGCAATTTGGCCCCAACGAGGACTTCGACCGCTACCCCCGGGCCCTGGAGGCGGATCTCGAAAAGTGCCGCGAGGCGGGCGCCCATCACATCTTTCTCCCGTCGCGGGAAACGCTCTATCCGAAAGGCTACTCCACCTACATCAACGAGGAATCCGTGGCCGCCCCCCTGGAAGGCGAATCCCGACCCGCGTTTTTCCGCGGCGTCACCACCGTTGTGGCCAAGCTGCTCAACATCGTCCAACCCGACCTCGCCGTCTTTGGCCAAAAAGACGCCCAACAACTCGCCGTGGTGCGCAAGATGGTGGCCGACCTGCACATCCCGGTGGAGATCGTGGCGGGCCCCACCACCCGCGACGCCGATGGGCTCGCCCTCAGCTCCCGCAACGCCTATCTGACGGCAAGTGAGCGCGAGGGAGCCTGCGCGATTCCCCGAACCTTGGAAAAGATCAAGTCCATGGTCGATCAGGGCGAACGCCGCGCTGAACGGCTGGTGGCCGAAGCGACGCACCTTCTCGCCGACGAACGCCGGATCCGGGTGATCTACGTCGCCATTGTGGATCCGGCCACCATGAAGAAGCAGCTGACCATTGAACCCGGCAACTCGCTCCTCGCCGTGGCCGCCTGGATTGATCAAACCCGCCTGATCGACAATACGCTGCTGTAAACCCGTTCTTCATGAATCCGACCATCCGCCCCACCACTTCGGACGACATCCCTGCCATCCAAGCCATCTATGCCCATCATGTGATGCACGGCACCGGCACCTTCGAGCTGGATCCTCCCTCCGTGGCGGCGATGCAAAGCCGGTTCCTCGAGCTCAGCGGCCGGGACTATCCCTCCCTCACGGCCGAGGCGGACGGCGAGGTGGTGGGCTACGGTTACGCGGGTCCGTTTCGGGAGCGCCGGGCCTACCGCCACACGGTGGAAGACTCGATTTACCTGCACCCCGACAAACGCGGCCTGGGCATCGGCAGCCTGCTGCTGCAGCAGCTCATCGAGGCTTCGACCGCACGCGACTTCACCCAAATGGTCGCATTGATCGGCGACTCCGGTAATCGGGCCTCCGTGGCGTTGCACGCCAAGTGGGGCTTCGAAACCACCGGCACCTTGCGCGATGTCGGCTTCAAATTCGACCGCTGGTTGGATGTGGTGATCATGCAACGGCGGCTGACCCACGGTTGAAGCCCCCGCTCTTCGCGCATGACCTCCTCGTTTGATGTGCTGGTGCTCGGTAGCGGGATCGCCGGGCTGAGTTTTGCACTGAAGGCGGCCGCCCACGGGCAGTCGGTCGCCATCCTCACCAAAAAGACCAAGGCCGACTCGAACACCAACTGGGCCCAGGGCGGGATCGCCGCCGTCATCAGCCCCGATGATGACATCGAACGTCACGTCGAAGACACCTTGATTGCCGGCGACGGCCTATGCCGGGAGCACATCGTGCGGGAGGTCATCGCCGACGGTCCCGCCCGCGTGCAGGAGTTGATCGATCTGGGCCTGAAGTTTTCCCGGGACCCGGACGGTAAATACGACCTCGGCCGCGAAGGCGGTCACAGTGCCCGCCGCATCCTGCACGTGAAGGACATGACCGGCAAAGCAATCGAGGATGCCCTGCTGCGAGCCGTCAGCCGGGAACCGCGGATCGCCCTGTATGAGCATCTGTTCGGCATCGACTTGGTCGCCACAGGCCAAGGCCCCCATCGCCGGGTGCAGGGGCTCTATGCCTTGGACGTGCGCGACGGACGGGTGATCACCTTTCACGCGCCCGTCGTCATGTTGTCCACCGGCGGCGCCGGCCGCGTCTACCTGTATTCAACCAACCCCGACATCGCCACCGGTGACGGCATCGCCATGGCGTATCGCGCCAACGTGGAGGTGCGCAACCTGGAGTTCATTCAATTCCATCCCACCACGCTCTACGGCGCGGACAAGGATCGGTTCCTCATCAGCGAGGCCGTCCGCGGCGAGGGGGCCATTCTCCGCAACCTGGCGGGCGAGGCCTTCATGCCCCGATACCACGCTCAAGCCGATCTCGCGCCCCGCGACATCGTGGCGCGGGCCATCGACGCGGAAATGAAACGCAGCGGCACACCGCATGTCTGGCTCGACATCACCCACCGCAACGCGGCGTTTCTGCGCAAACGCTTTCCCAAAATCTACCGCGCCTGCCTGAAGCAGGGCTTCGATCTCGCCAGCGACCTC
>JAGYIG010000004.1 GCA_018402455.1 Opitutaceae bacterium | reverse complement strand
CCAACCGGCCCAGCCGGTCAACCCGAGGGTCAGCCCGAGGGCGGCCCAGCCGGCCGGATCGTGCCAGGCGTCCAATCGGCCGCTGGGTCCGGCGGCCGCCCAGGACAACGCGCCCACCCGCGCGAGGTTGCCCAGCATCGCGGTCACCAAGGCCACTGCGATCAGCCCGAGGCGCCGGCCCCAATGCAGTCGGGTCCACTCGCCGAAAAACAAGGCCGTGGTCACGGCCGCATGCATCGAGCGAATGCCCCCGCAGGCCTCGTCAATGCCGACCCAACCCTCGGCCATGCGGATACTGGTGCCGCTGGCGAGGGCCGGTTGGCCCAGCAGGTTGCTGACCTCGGCCACGAGCGCGGCGATGCCTTCGCGGAGGGGGAGGATAAGG
This sequence comes from Opitutaceae bacterium, assembly GCA_018402455.1. Classification (GTDB taxonomy): domain Bacteria; phylum Verrucomicrobiota; class Verrucomicrobiia; order Opitutales; family Opitutaceae; genus Actomonas. Next base: position 146,622 of record JAGYIG010000004.1, on the reverse strand, counting down.
GTGGTTTCGATCATCCCGGGCCAGGGCATGACCCCGGGCAGGATAAGGAGGGGGCCACCCACCCAGATGACCCCGGCACGGCCAAAGTGGCGCCCGACGATCCCGAGAGTGAGGACCACCAGGGCGCCGAGGTAGAGGGTCAGGGCGACGGGCCAAACGGGGTAGGGCGTGAGCAGCAGTCGGAGGGGGAGGCAGGCGAGCAGGACGAGGGTGAGAAGGACCAGCATGCTCCCGTGGCTGGGGCGGGGTTTCACGGGGGCACCCACGGGCGGCCGTTCGGCCCAGCGTTCCCACCACAGGTAGAACATCAGCAACGGGGCCGCCCAGCCGTGGCCGAGATCCGGGGCGACGGCCCACGCCCGTGCCAGCGGCACCAGCCCCAGTCCGGCGACCACCAGCCCGGCCAGGCCCCACGGCCACAGGGCAGCGGGCCGTTCAGCGGGCGGGTTGGCGGCATTCATCAGGCCGGGAGCAGAGATGCGGGGCGCGGCGCCTAGCGGACCATGTCACGGGCTTCCTGCAGCAGCCGGGATTCTTCCGGCAAAAAGTTGGGGAAACCCTCGGCGTTGGCGACCAACTGGTCCACCATGGTGGGCCTCATGGCGGACGCGTAGACGAACGCGAGATAGGGCGTGCGTTCGGGCAAAGCCTGGTCCGTGGCGGTGAGTTGCTCGGCCACCTCGACGGCCTCCTCCGCCCGATCGGATTGCGCAAGGGCAAAGGCGTATCCAGTTGCGTAATACGCATTGGCGGGGTCGGATTCATGCAAGGTTTGCATGGTCTGCTTCTCCTCGGTCCAGGCGGTGCGTTCGCGCAGGAGCATGGACAACAGCGCCCAGTCGTATTGGTAGCGGGGCAGGGTCTGATCGGTCAGGCGCAGCGAGCCAATCAAGGCCTGCATGTTTTCCGTGTCCCCGCGGAGACGATAAACATTGAACAGGGTTTGGTGGGCCCAGGAGCGGGACGGGAAATTGCGGGCGATGCTACAGAGTGGGGCCTCGGCCTGATTTTCCCAGCGCCAGATCGAGGCCAGGCGGTAGAGCAGGGTGAGATCGGGCAGGCGGTTGCTGGCGGCGATGAGGGCTTCATTCCAGATTTGGCTCTGCAGGGTGGGGTTTTCCCGTTGGGCGGCCAGTCGGGCGGAGAACGCGAGCCGCACGGTATCCTGACTGACCGGACCCCAGACGCCGGATTCGAGCAACTGGGCGAGGCGATCCCAGGCGGACTGGGCAATCGCCAGATCGGCGCGGGCTTCGAGCACGGCAGGATCGGATTTGATTTCGTCGGATTGTTGGGCGAGCCAGCTCTGGGCGCGGTTGGCTTCTCCGACCAGGATGAGCCAACGCAGGAGGGCAGCGGTATCGGCGGGGTTGGCTTCGACGACGGGGAGCACCTCGCCAAACACGTCCTCGAACGGTTGGTTCTCAATGTTGAGGGCGAGGTTGGCGCGATGGAGATGGTCTTCGAGGCTGGCGCGCGGGTCTTGTCGCAGTTCTTGCGCCAGTAGTTTGGCCCGGTCCATTTCCTGACGGGTCATCGCATCGACCAAGAGCTGGCGGAGCACGAAGAGGGAGTGGCGGGGGTCCTGTTTAAAGGTCTCGAGTTGGTCGAGGGCCTCGGCGCGCACGGCCGGGGTGGGGTTGTTCAACCGCAGGGTTGCGTGCAGCACCTGGAGGTTTTCGTTGTCGGGTTCGAGCGCTTGCAGGCGTTCATACAACAGGTCGGCCATGGGCAGGTTGTTGGTCGCCTGGGCGTAGGCGAGGGCGGCACGCAGGGCCGGCGGCTCGTTGGCTTGTTCCGGGGTCATGCCCCGCATGGCGTCCCGCGCGGCGTTGAGGTCGTCAAACCGCAACGCGCTGATCACCAGCGCCGCATGATTCTCGGCGGGGTCGGGATCGATTTGGACCAGGCGACGGCGCAGGGCCATGACCTCGGGCGCGCCGACTTGTTCGAGCAGATTGGCGGCCACCCGCAGGGTCTGCGGATCGCCTGGTTTGGCCGCGAGCGCGACGTCCAACGCGAGTTTGGCGTTGGAGTAATCCTCCCGCGCCAGAAAGGCTTCGGCCTGGGTCAGGGCGCGGTCTTTTTTCCACTCGCGGTAGGTGCGCTGAGCCGGTGGCAGCGCCACCCACGCGAGAGCAACCAACACGCCTCCGGCGATGACATAGCGAATAATCCAAGCCTTGCGTCGGGGAGAGCCGCGGCGGGGTAGAAGTTGCATAGCGTCGGCAGTTCAATGCGTCCTCTGCCGCCTTACAACAGTTCTCATTGGGTATTTATGCCCGCGCCCCGGCTTCGATCGGGTGGTGATTATCTGCCGGTGGCGGTAGCATTACGCGTCCGGCCGTCTAAGGTGTGGCCGTGAAATTTGATGTCGTGATTGCAGGGGGGGGCTTCGCCGGTGCGTATGCGGCCCGGGCTCTGGTGAAGGCGTGGGGGCGGACGGCGGCGCGGCCGCGGGTCGCTTTGATCGCCGAGCAAAATGTTTTGGTGTTTCAGCCCATGTTGGCGGAAGTCGCGGGCTCGTCGCTGTCGCCCATCGACGTGGTCAATCCGTTGCGGGAGTTTTGCCGCGGGGTCACGGTCCTCCAAGGTCGCATCACCCGCATCGACTGGTCGAAGCGGGAACTCGAGTTGGACGGCGGGCGGTTCACGCGCGACCATCGGGTGGGTTTTGGGGAGTTGGCTTTGACCTTGGGCAGCGTCACGGATCTGAGCCGGGTGCCGGGGATGTCGGAGTATGGCCGACCGTTGAAAAATGTGGCGGATGCGCTGCGGATTCGGGCGGGGGTCATCAACCGGCTGGAAGAGGCCAACCTGGTCGACGATCTCGAACTGCGGCGGCGTTTGCTGACGTTTGTCATCGTGGGCGGGGGTTACACCGGAGTCGAAACGGCGGGGCAGATTTTTGATCTCATCCACGAGGTGCAGCCGCTCTACAGTCGCACCCGCCGCGACGAGCTTCGGGTGGTGTTGGTGCACAGTCGGGACACGTTGCTCAACGACATCGGGCCGGAGTTGGGGCACTACGCGGGCGAGGCGCTCAAGCAGCGCGGCTTGGAAATCTGGTTGAACCGCAAGGTGGTTGAAGTGACCGCGTCGCGGGCGGTGTTGGACAACGGGGATTCGATCGAGACCCATTCGGTGATTTCGACGATTGGCAACGCGCCCAATCCGGTGGTCGCGCGGCTGTGCGAACAGGTGGGCATCGCCCCCCGCCGCGGGCGCATTCCGGTGGAACCGACCCTTCGCGTGCCCGGTTGCGAACACCTGTGGGCTGCCGGCGACTGCGCGGAAGTGCCCTGGATGGATCGAGATACCCCGAAGATCTGTCCGCCCACGGCCCAGTTTGCCATGCGGCAGGGGAGCCTGTTGGGGGCGAACATCGCCGCCGCGATGGCCGGCGGATCCGGCAAGCCCTTTGCCTTTCGCTATCTGGGCCAGCTCGCCTCGATCGGCGCGCGGGAAGCGGTGGCGGAGATTCTGGGGCTGCGCTTCAAGGGCTTTCTGGCGTGGTGGATGTGGCGCACAATTTATCTGAGCAAATTGCCCAGTTTGAAACGGAAACTGCGGGTGGTGGCGGACTGGACCTTCGACCTGCTCTTTGCGCGCGACATCAGCCTCGTGCTGCCACCGCCCGACGAGGTGTTGCGGTCCATTCATCTGGAGACCGATGAAGAACTCTTCGCCGAGGGAGATCCTTGCCGGGGCGTGTATTACGTGCGGACCGGGGAGGTGGTGATGGCATCGGCCGATGGCGCCCGGCACGTGTATCCCGCCGGCGAGGTGATTCACCGCGAGGGGTTGGATTCGCGCGGACGTTGGAAGGGCCGAACCTATGCGACCGCCAGCACGGACTTGGTGGTCTTCCGTCAGCAGGCGCTTAAGCTGCTGGAGGAGGACCTCGAACTTCGTCGGCGGCGGGTGTCGGAGTGATTTTCGCCGGCAAGTGTAGCGCCGTGCTTCAAGCCGGCGTCTGAAGTGCCTGTCTGAAGCCCGGCACTACGGGCACTCCGACTAGGTGCCGCAGAATGTTTCGGTGACGCGCTCCGCGGGCTGGGGGGCCGCTTCGAGGTCGGCGTAGTCGGCCTGCGGGGCGAACGGATCCGCCAAGGCATCGACCAAGCGGTGAAATGGCGCGAAGTCGTTGGCGTAGGCGGCTTGGATGGCCGCTTCGACTTGGTGGTTGCGGGGAATAAGAACAGGGTTTGCGGCCCGCATGGCCGCCAGCTGGCTGGTCGGAGAAGCGATTGCCTGCCAGTCGGCCAGCCACTCCCCGGCGGCCGCGGGGTCCTTGAACAGGGCGATCACCTCGTCGGGCGCTTCGCCCGCCGCCAACCGGGTGAGGTGGCGGAAGAAGAGCGTGAAATCGACCTCCTGCGCCGCGAGGGTTTCCAGCGTGGTTTTGATAAAGGCCGGCGATGCTTCGTGGCCTTCGTCGAGCCCGAGCTTGGCCCGAAACGCGGCCAGATATCCGGCGTGGAAAGCATCTGGAAACGCAGCCAAGGCCTGTTCGGCTTTGGCGACGGCCTCATCGCGATCGGAGGCGATGAGCGGCAACAGCGTCTCGGCGAAGCGGGTGAGGTTCCATTGCACGATGGACGGTTGATTCCCCCAGGCGTAGCGGGCGCCGCGATCGATGGAGCTGAACACCCGCTGAGGATGAAAGTCGTCCATGAAGGCGCACGGTCCGTAGTCGATGGTCTCGCCGGACACGGCGCAGTTGTCGGTGTTCATTACCCCATGGATGAACCCGAGTGACAGCCAGTGGGTGATGAGTTGGCATTGCGCGGCGATGACGGCATCGAGCAGCGCGAGGTAGCGCTGGGGCTGGGCGGCGACGGCGGGGTAGTGCCGGGCGATCGTATGGTCGGCCAGATGGCGCAACGCATCGGTGTCCTCCTGGGCGGCGAAATATTGGAACGTGCCGACCCGAATATGGCTGGCTGCAACCCGCGTGAAAACGCCGCCGGCTGTCGGACCTTCGCGCATGACGTGTTCGCCGGTGGAGACGGCGGCGAGGGCGCGGGTGGTGGGCACGCCGAGCGCATGCATGGCTTCGCTGACAATGTATTCACGGATGACCGGGCCGAGGGCGGAACGGCCATCGCCGCGCCGCGACCAAGGGGTAGGGCCCGCGCCTTTGAGCTGAATATCCCGGCGTTGCCCGGACTGATCGATCACCTCGCCAAGGAGGATGGCCCGGCCATCGCCGAGTTGGGGCACAAAGTGACCGAACTGGTGCCCCGCATAAGCTTGGGCGATGGGCTGGGCGGGAGCCGGGATGTGGTTGCCTGCCCAAGTCGCCACCCCCTCGGCTGACTCCGCCCACCCGGCATCGATCCCGAGTGCGGTGCCGAGTTTTGAATTGAACCGAATGAGTTGCGGGTCGGCTACGGCCGTGGGTGTTTGGGCGGCAAAAAACCGTTCTGGTAGACGGATGTAGGTATTGTCGAACGGGATGGGCATGAAAGTAAGAAGGGTAGCACGAATCGACCAAAACGCGAATTGCCGACGAGGCGGGGAAATGAAAACCGCCGGGCTCCGGGCTCGCCAGCGGGGCGATACTTCAGTAGCTCAAACCGCCGCCCCATGAAAGAACGCCTCACCTCCCAAGACTTCGACCAGGAACTGCTGGATCTCTACGACTACTACGTGCACGGCCGCCTGGATCGCCGGGAGTTTTTGGATCAGGCCAAAAAGTTTGCGGTGGGCGGAGTCACGGCCGCTGCGCTGCTCGGCATGCTGAATCCGCAATACGCGTTGGCCACCCAGGTCGAGCCGGACGATGACCGGATCAAAACGAAACGGCTCAACTACGATTCACCCGAGGGTCATGGTGACATGCAGGGCCTGCTGGCGTGGCTGGCGGATGCGGGCCAGCTCCCCGCCGTATTGGTCGTGCACGAGAACCGCGGTCTCAACCCCTACATTGAAGACGTCGTGCGTCGTTTGGCCGTGGCCGGGTATCTGGCGTTCGGGCCGGATGCGTTGTATCCGCTAGGAGGATACCCAGGCAACGATGACGAGGGCCGCACACTGCAGCGTGAATTCGAGCGGCCTAAAATCGTCGAGGATTTCATTGCGGCGGCGAAAGTGCTGCATACCCACGAGCACTCCACGGGCAAGGTCGGGGTGGTGGGCTTTTGCTTTGGGGGTTACATGGCCAACACGTTGGCGTGGCGCATCCCCGATATCATTTCCGCGGCGGTGCCATATTATGGTGGGCAACCCACGGCGGAGCAGACGGCTAAAATCAAAGCGCCACTCCTGATTCACTACGGTGAGCTCGACGCCCGGGTGAACGCCGGCTGGCCGGCCTACGAGGAGGCGCTGAAGGCCAACCACATCGACCACACGATGCACCTGTATCCCGGGGCGAACCATGGCTTCCACAACGACACCACCCCGCGCTACGACGAGGCGGCGGCCGAGTTGTCCTGGGATCGCACGCTAGCGTTTTTTGATCAGCACCTGCGGTAGGGGTTTGAGCGCGATTTTCGTCCAGATTCGACCGAGGAGCTGGGCAGGTTGGTGATTGGTGTGGGGCCGAACCCTGGGTTGGAATGAAATCAGCTCGGCCGGCAAAAACACGGGGTTTTCACGTGACCACTCAGACCCACTTCAACTTTCGATGAAGGTTTGAAGCGTCTCGCGTCGGGGCGCTGACGACTCAGACGCTTTCTTAAACTATCGCGCGGTGTGAAGCCGACGACGACGGGTGGCAGCAAGCCCGAGTGTTACCAAGCCGACGAAGAGGGCGAAGGCGCTGGGCTCGGGCACGGCCGAGGCATTGATCGCGAGCATGTAGCCCGCCGTCGTAGTGTTCCAGCTTGAACCTCCATCAGTAGAGCTCAATCCTCCCCCCAAATCCCACGCCCCCGATGAAAAGTTATCAGTGCGACTCGACGCATTGATGTCACCGGTGCCGTCGGTGAACCCCCAAATAACGAAGTAGTTGGTGGCAGCCGCTAGGGTGATCCCTGAGCCGGTCCAAGTTGAATTCATCCCGGTTCCAACATAAGGGTCAGTGCCGAATGTCGGTAGGGCGCCGTTCGTGAGCGTTCCGAGGAGGGCTCCGGGTGAAGCCGCTCCATCGTAAGCCCTGATAAAAACGGAAAAGTTGTTTATGGTGGGATTTTGGAAATTCCGGAAAGAGAGCGTAACAGAGTCCAAGGTGAACGCGCTCGCGCTACTGTCCGTCGTGAAAGCCCTCCCCACTAATACATCCGCAGAAAGATTCTGTCCTCCTCCTACAATATCGAGGTTGGAGACCCCAACCGTCTGCGACCGAGCGAGGGAGGGTAGGAGCAACAGTCCGAGAAAAAGGGCAGCAGCAGGGAATTTCATAGCAGATTTAGTGGCATGCTCGGCGTCCAGGAAGGAAGCGCTCTGATGGTGATCAGAAGACTCTGTAAAGAGCCATTAAAGCATCGCAAGAGCGATCCAGTAGACTGTCTGATTTGGGATGAATAATGTCTGATTAGAACCGTGGCCCGCATGGGAGTTGCCTTCACAGACCGTGAAGATTTTTTCTGCTCAAACCCTCAACTCGCTGACCGAATCGGTCATGGTGCGGTTCATATCGGTCATGGGTGGGCCAGGATCGGACATTTGGGCGAATCGGCTAGCGCAAGAACCAACAAATTGTTTTTAGTCGAGGCGATGTCTCCGTCGCAGAACCCATCGACCAAGTCGTCGCAAATCGCCGTTTCGTTGGTCGAAGACGATCCGCATTTTCGACTGTTCGTGGCGTCTTTGATTGAAGCGAGTCCACGTCATCGGTTGGCCGCGACAGCCCAGAGCGCGGCCGAAATGCGAGCGTGGCCGGCGGACAATGAAGCCGCCGTCGTGTTAGTGGACTCGCAGCTGCCGGATGGGCGGGGGGCGGAAGTCGTGGCGGATTTACTGGAGCGCTACCCGCAGGTGTTGTGCGTGATGTTGTCGGGGTTGAGCGACGAGCAAACGGTGCTCGACGCGATTCGCGCCGGCGCGGTGGGTTATGTGCTGAAGGGCGCGAATGCCGAAGCAATTCTGGAAGCAGTCAACGACGCCCTGGCCGGGGGTGCGCCGATGACCCCGGGGATTGCGCGCAAGGTGTTGGGCATGATGCAGGGAGGATCGCCGCCGGCGTCGCCGCGGGATGGTGCGGTGGAGGTGGAATTGAGTTATCTGACCACGCGGGAGCTGCAGGTCTTGGAATTGGTGGCGGAAGGCGCGACGGACAAAGAGGTGTCAACGCAGTTGGCGATTTCGACGTCGACGGTGAAGAACACGCTGCTGGCCGTGTATTCCAAGTGGCGGGTGCGTTCCCGCACGGAGGCAGCGGTGAAGTTTGTGCGGGTGAAGACTCGCCGCGATCATGGTAGCTGACCGCCCAGCAGATCGCCCACTGCGGTTCGCGGATGCGGCGCAGGAGGATCGGTTTCAGCTTGATCGCCTGAGCGGCGCGTTGTCGCGGGTCCGGGTGCTGACGATCGTCGGCCTCTTGCTGGTGGCCCTGCTGGGGATGATGGATTTGATCTACACCGTCCATAATCAGCCGGAGTATGTGGCGTTGTCCCTGGGGGTCCGCTTCGGGTTGGTGGCGCCGATTTGGTTGGCGGTGTTTATCTCCACCTACCTGCCGGGTCACGCCCGCCGGGCGAATGTCATCTACGCGAGTGCCACGGTCTTGGTGTGCTGGGCCCTAGCCTTTTTAAAATGGCATACACCGCTGTATTTTGCGGAGACCAACCTGCTGGGTCAGACCGCGTTCGATGTGACCCTCGTCCTGTTGATGTCGTTTTTCACGCTACCGGTGCGGTTTCCCTGGTTGGTGGGGGCCGTGCTGGCAGTCGTGGGAGGAATCAGTGCCGGTTTTCTACTCACCAACGAGGGCACGAGATTCAATGATTCCCTGATGTTGGCTTCGGTGCTGCTGGGCGTCGGGGTGCTGGTGGTCGTTTCGGTGCGCACTCGGGAGAATACGGAGCGGCGTTTGTTTGCCCAGCGGGAACAACTCGCCGAGCTCAATGCCGAACTCTCGCGATTGAATGCGGAGAAGAACGAATTCATGACGATCGCCGCACACGATTTACGTTCGCCCTTGGCCGCCTTGGGCGGCGCGGTGGCGGGGCTGCAGAGCGGACAGATTGCCGGTGCGGAAAAGGTGGATACGACTTATGCGTCGATCCAAGAGATGTCGCAGCGGATGCTGGGGTTGGTCGATGACTACCTGGGCGCGCACGCGGTGGAGCACGCGAAGTTACCGGTCAGGTCGGAACGGTTGGACCTGGAGGTGGCCGTGCAGACGGCGGTCCGGCGGGTGATGGCGGCGGCCCGGGCCAAGCGTCAGATGGTGCGGTTTGATGTGCCGACCGATCCGGTTTGGGCGGAAGCGGACGCATCCTTGTTGGCGCAGGTTCTCGACAATTTTTTGAGCAACGCGCTAAAGTTCAGTCCGGCGGGAGCGGAGATAGAGATCGGGCTTTTGCGGGGAGAAGATGGTCGTCGGGTGCGCATCGAGGTAGTTGATCAGGGACCCGGCATTCCGGTGGCGGAGCAGTCGAAGTTGTTTCGTATGTTTGGCCGCACGAGTGTGCAGCCGACCGCGGGGGAGAAGAGTCATGGCATCGGACTGGCGGTGACCAAGCGCCTAGCCGAGTCAATGGGCGGCGCGGTGGGATGCGAGTCGCCGGTAGCAGTTGACGGCACGGGCGCGGCGTTTTGGGTGGAGCTGAGGGCGTGCCCAAGCTGAGGAGCAGGATCTCTTAACCTTAGATTACGCCGATTTCCACAGAGGGTGACAGACCAGACGGAGCAGGTTCCTGCCCGAGAGGGAATGACGCCTGCATCCTGCTTGTTGTTACGTGATATCTGATACGTGGAACTTGGCGCCGTTGCGCCGCCTGCGGCGCGTGGCGGTGAAACCGAGGGCGGCGACGCCAAAGAGGAGGGCGAAGGAGCCGGGCTCAGGCACGGCGCTGACGCTTAGGGCGCCCGTGGAGTAGAGCGCGGAGGTGTTCCAAGTGGCGCCGGAAAGGGTGGGCAGGTTGATGGTGGCGAAGGTGCCGCCGATGCTGGAGGCGTTGAACAGTTGGAAGGATTGGCCGATGGACGGGGTGAAGTCGTCGATGGCGGTGACGTTGAGCGTGCCGCCCGCGGTCATGGTGCCGGTGACCACGATTTGATCGAAGTCCGTGCCGGCCACGCCGCCGGAGCCGGCGAGTTCCATGGCGATGATGGCGGAGCTGTCGATCACGAGGTTGCCATTGACGGTGGTGATGCCGGGGCTGTTGCCGGGGGCAAGGGTGCCGGCGAGGGTGAGGGTTTGGCTGGCGGCGAGATTGATCGTGCCCGTGCCGGATAGGGTTTGACCGGAGCCGAGGGCAAACCCGCCGGACTTCGCGGTGAGGTCGAGGATGCCGCCCGCGCCCAGGTCGAGACCCGAGGAGCTGGCGAGGGAGGCGCTCGCTCCCAGTGCCAGCGTGCCTCCGCTGATGGTGGTGGCGCCGGTGTAGGTGAGGGTGCCGGCCAGGGTGAGGGTGCCGGCGCCGGCTTTGGTCAGATCAAAGGCGGCGGCACCTGCGCCCAACGCCCCGGCGAAGACCTGGTTCTGGCCGGGGGCGGTGTTGACGCTCAGGTGCCCGTTGCTGCCGCCAAAGCTGTAAACCGAACCGGCGCCGGTGAGACCGGCGACTTCGAGGTCGCGATTGGAAAAATCAAAGACACCGCCACTCGCAACGTCGACGGTCGAGGTGGCGGCGAGGCCCTGATCGACGGTGGTGGAAAGGACCAAGATGGCGCCGGACTCAATGCTGGTCGGACCGGCGTAGGTCTGCGCGGAGGAAAAACGAACGATGCCGGTTTCAATGGTCACATCGCCCGAGCCGCTGATGACGTGCGAAAAAGTATGATCGTCCGAGCGGTTGAAGGCCAGGGAACCGTTGTTGCTGATATTGCCGGCGACGGAACCCAATGCTCCACCCGAGCCCAAGGAAAGCTTGCCGCCGGAGATGGTCGTGCCGCCGGCGTAGGTGTTGTTACCGGCCAGGGTGAGGTTGCCGGCGCCCGATTTGGTGAGGGAGCCGGTGCCGGACATCGTGCCGGCGTAGGTGCCGGTGGTGGCTTGGTCGAAGACGACGACGGCGTTGTTGGCGATGTCGCCCTGCAGCGAGGAGGTGTTTCCGGTGAGCGTGCCGGCGGCGACGGTGCTGCCACCGGAGTAGGTGTTGGCTCCCGTGAGCGTGCGTTGTAATGGCGCCAGCCTTGGTGAGGCACCGCCCCGGAGACGACCTGGAGTAGGCGGCGTTGTAGCCGTTGGTGTCGATGGTGGAGGCTGTGGATGCGCCGATGGTGGTGCCGATGGCGGTATCGAAGCTCCCACCGGTTACCTCAGGGGTGCCGCCGGCCAGATTGAGTTGGGAGGAGCCGCTACCGGTGTTGATATCGCTGGCCTAGGGTGCCGCCGGCGTTGAGGGTGCTGTGCCGGAGCCGCCGGCGGTAGCGAAGGAAACGGTCGGAGCGGAAACGGTGCCACCGCTGGCTACAGAGAGGGTCCCATCGCCGAAGTAGCCGAGGAAAAGGGTGGTGTCCACCCGAGACGAGAGCCGGAGCCGGATACCGAGCCCGTGCCGGAACTGGATCCGGAGCACGCCAAAGGCAGCGCTCGACCCGGCGTTGACTTGACCGCCATCGGTGACGGTCAGGCGCCGGATCCAACCGAGCCAAACCCAGGAAGTCAACCGTGGTGATGGAGGCATCGAGCTATCCACCGTGACGATCTGGGTCCAGACGGAGGCTGGCGGAACCGGCAAGGGTGCCACCAAGCTGATGGTGATGTGCTGCCGGAGCCGAGGTTATGGCGCTGCCGGCGGAAGGCTGCCGGCGCTGACAGGTGCCACCGGCGTAGGTGTTGGTGCCGGTGAGAGTGAGATTGCCTGCCCCCGCTTTGGTGAGGGAGCCGGTGCCGGACATCGTGCCCGCGTAAGTGCCGGTGGTGGCTTGGTCGAAGACGACGCCGGCGTTGTTGGTGAGGTTGCCCGTTAACGAGGTGGTATTGCCGGTGAGAGTGCCGGCATTGACCGTGGTACCGCCGGTGTAGTTGCTGGCCCCGGTCAGGGAGTGGGAGATTGTCTTCGCGCCCGCTGGGTTAGGGGAGCTGGTGCCGGACATCGTGCCCGCGTGAGTGCCGGTGGTGGCTTGGTCGAAGACGACGCCGGCGTTGTTGGTGAGGTTGCCCGATAACGAGGCGGTATTGCCGGTGAGGGTGCCGGCATTGACCGTGGTACCGCCGGTGTAGTTGTTGGCCCCGGTCAGAGTGAGATTGCCCGCGCCCGCTTTGGTTAGGGAGCCGGTGCCGGACATCGTGCCGGCGTAGGTGCCGGTGGTGGCTTGGTCGAAGACGACGCCGGCGTTGTTGGTGATATTGCCGGGGAGGGAAGCGGAGTTGCCGGAAAGGATTCCGGCAGAAACGAGGGTGCCGCCGGCGTAGGCGTTGTTGCCGGTGAGGGTGAGGTGCCCCTCCTAGCTTGGTAAGCACCGCCGGAGTTGATCGCGCCGCCGTAGGTGAGGCCATCGGAACGGTTGAAACCATCGCGTTGCGAGCCGCTGATGGAGGCTGACGCTAGGGACCCCGTGGTGCCACCTCCGCCAACGGACAACATGCCCCGTGATGAAGGTGGCTCCTTCGTAGGTGCTGGCCCTGAGCTCTAGGTGCCTGGTCCGTTTTTGACGAAAACCCCGAACCAGCGATAATCCCGCCGTAAGCGAGCGCGGTATCGGCGGCGGTGCTGATGGTGCCGCCCCCCCGTTTAAAGCGATGCCGCGCCGTGCATCCAGCGTGAAACTCGATGAGGTGACGAGGGTGCTGTTTCGAAATGGTGAGGTGACCCGGAGTGGCGGTGCTCGGGGCAGCGCCGAGGGCCGTATCGGCGGAACGTCGCAGAAAGCCACCGGTAATATCCGTGGCACCCGCATAGCTATTTGCGCCGGTCAGGTGAGGTGCCACCACCACTTTGGTAAGTGGGATCCGCCGTTATGATCGTGCCAGCGAACTGGCTATTGGCAGTGCTGCCGCCGACCGCGAGGTCCCCTGAATTGAGGTCAATCACGCCGGTGCCATTAATGACGGTAAGACTTTGGTCGTAGCCGAGATCGTAGGTGCCGGACGCATTGACGACGAGCGTGTCGCCGGGGTTGAGAGCGCGTTTATCCCATTTCGCAGCGTGCCGGCGTTCACCACCGTCCCACCCGCGTGGGTGCTGGCGGCGGCGAGGGTGAGGGTGCCCGCGCCTTCTTTAGTGAGGGTGCCGGGGCCGGCTAGGGGATCGGAGAAGGTGAGACTGCCCGCGAGGTCCAAGGTGCGGTTGCCGCCGACGGCGGGATTGGCGAAGGCTGCGCCCAAAGGCGAACTGGCATTGAGCGTCACCGACTCGCCGGCATCACCGGAGTGCAGGGTGCCGCCGGTGAAGGCCAGGTTGCCGACGAACGAGGAGGTGAGCCACCCCAGCGATGGGAGCTCGAGGGTGCCCCCAGAGACCGAGATACTGCCGAGGGCGCCGGCGCTCCCATCGGTCCCGTAACGGCCCATAAATGACGTGCTGAAACCGCCGCTACCGCCCGTGCCACCGGTTAGATTGACTGAAGCCGAGGGGGCGAATGTCAGGGTGCCGCCCGTGATCGAAATCGTGCCCCCATTGCCACCGTGTCCACCGTTGCCTCCGTGGTAGCCGTTGAGGGGAGTTGTGTTGGCAATGTAACGGCCGTCGCCCCCGTCGCCCCCGTCGCCGCCGATGAGCTGCAGAGACTGGCTGAGCGTGGCGTTGCCTCCGGAGAGGGATAGAACGCCGCCGGAGGTGCCGCTAGCCCCAGCCCAACCATCATTGCTAGTGTTGGCACCGACGCCGCCGCGGAGTCCGTCCGCGCCGTCCGTGCCGCCGGTGAGCGCAAGGTTAACGGTGAGGCCTAGGCTGTCGGCGTCGCCGAGATTGATCTGGTTACCGTTGAGTTTGAGCGCGGTGCCGCTGTTGAGCGTAAGCTCAGCCTGTGAGATGCCAGCAAGGTCCAACGTTTCCGTAAGCGTGGTGTTATTTGGAATATTTATGTCCAGCGCGCGGGTCCCGGAAGCGAAGGTCGTGGCATCGAGGAGGGTGTTGATCTGCGCGAGGCTGAAGCCGGTTGACGAGAAATCCACGGCGATGCGAGCCCCGCTCGAGACGCTCAACTTGTCCCATTGCGCGGTGTCTCCGCCGTACAGATAGTCGGGGGCGCCGAAGCGCGCCGAGCCGGCGGCGATGGTGGTATTGCCAGTGTAGGTCGGGATCCCCGCGAGCACAAACTCACCCGCGCCACTTTTGGTGAGCGCGCCCGCGCCGCTGATAACACCACCGTAGCTAATGCTCGTGCCTAAACCGACGTCCAAGGTGCCACCTCCCGCGCCTAGCGTGATACCGCGGTTGGTAGAAAGCCAGAAGGACCCGGTGGTGGCGAGCGTGCCGCCGTCGAGGTTGATGTAAGCCGGGGTGACCACCCCGGGCACAGCGCCGAAACCCGCGTCGGAGCCGATGCTGAACGTGCCGCTGCGAATGTCGTAGCCGGAGGCGTTGGCGAGGGAGCCGTTGGTAAATGCACCGCCGTTGAAGATGACGGTGCCGAGGGATGGACTGAAGCCGCCGAGATCGAGGTTGCCGCCGTTCAAAGTGAGGTTGCCGGTCGTCGCGCCGAGGGAGCTGGCGGTGCCGAGCGTGAGGGTACCGGCGTTGACGATCGTGCCGCCGGCGTAAGAGTTGGCGGCGGAAAGCGTCAAGGTGCCCGCGCCGTCTTTGGCCAACCCGCCGGCGCCGGAGATCACGCCGGACAGCGTGGCACCCAAGCCGTTGGTGTTGATGGTCGAGGTGGTGGCGCCGCCTAGGGTGATGGGGACAGTGGTGGTGAGCGCCGAGCCAGTGACTTCCAGCGTACCACCATTAAAATTAAGCGCCGCCGTGCCGGCCCCTGCGGCGATACCGCCGCTCCCGCCGACGGCGAGGATGCCGCCACTGTTGAGATTAAACGTGCCGCTCGACCCGCCGTTCGTGGCCAAACGCAGCACGCTGCCGACGTTGACGCGGCCGCCGGAGTCGACGGTGATATTTCCCCCGCCACCGAAACCAAGGAACAGGTCGGTTGTGGAAGAGAGGAGTGACCCCGCTCCGCTGACGTCGGCGGTGCCGGTCACCCCCGGGTTGAGACCCAGCGCGACCGAACTGCCGGAGGTCATTGCTCCGCCGGACGTGAGGTTGAGGGTCGTGTTTCCCGCGTCGCCCAGCTCGATAAAGCCGGTTGAACTGAAGAGTGAACCACTGCCGTCGACGTTTACCGTGCGGTTGTTGATCTCCATGATGCCCGTGTTGGCGAGGGTGGCTCCGTTGTTCACGGTCAGGTTGCCCGAACTGAGGTTGCCCTGACTGGTGATGTTCATCGTGCCGCCGGAGACGGTGGTTGAGCCGGTGGTGTTGATGGCGGTGGTGGTGAGATTCAATGTGCCGGCGCCGGTTTTGGTGAAATTGACCGGTCCGCCCAATTGGGTGAGGGCGGTGTTGAGGGTGGCTTCGGCTCCCGCCGCGACGTCGAAGCTGGAGAGGTTAACGAGAGAGCCATTGTAGACAGCGCCCCACAGGTCGATTTGTCCGACCTGGACTTGAATGGACGAAACGTTTACCCCCGGACCCACATCAACGAGGGAATAGCCGGGGGCGAAGGTGGCCGCGGAGAAAACGGCGGTGCCGCCTTGAGTCCATGCTTGGGTGCCGGTACCGCCGGTGGACGAGGTGCTCCACCAAGGGTCGGTTGTTCGCCAAGATTGTCGGTTCGCGTTTGCGCCGCTGGTGTCCCAATAAAGGATTTGGCCCGAAGCGGTCGCGATGAGGAGTACGCATGAGCAGAGCGCGGGGTAGAACTGGCGAAAGGAGGAGATCATGTCTTGGTTGGAAAAAAGGTGGCTGAACAGGTCCGTGCGACTGGAGAAAGGGCCCGGGTAATTTGGTCAGTCCCATTGTTCCCGGCGCGAGGCAGGGCAGACGTAGGCTTCAGTTAGGCAGGCGTAAAACGGTTGTGCGGAGATGTCCGAAATCGGCGCAAGAAAGTCCGAATACGGTGGCGGGTTGACCGGAGCCGAATTCCGTATGAGCTGAAACCGGTAGCATCAGATGGGTTTGGCGGTCTGCCCTCGCCCGTTCTCGATGACTTTCTCCCGCGCTGACTCCCCAGACTTTTCCAACCTGTGCCTCATGAGGGTGCGCCGCGATCATTGGCTGGAGGCAAACTCGCTCTGGCGCGCGCGCCATGGGGAAGGCGCGCAGGTAGAGAATTCTTGGTCTGCCCTGCTAGGGCTGACCGATCCACCGGCCGCCCTGCGGTGGTTGGAATCGTCTTCGTCGCTTGCCGGACCATTGCTGGTCAAAGCGGAGCGGGAGGGACTGCCGCGATGGTGGCGGCTGCGGGTCGTGTCCGGTGCCGCGGGCGCGGAGCAGGTCATCGACATCGAAGACGTGACCGCCGAGCAGGAGGCGTTGGAGCGGATGCGCATCGAGGGGCAGCATTTTCACGCGCTCATCGAACGCTCGGCGGAGGGGATTTCCCTTTTTGATACCGGCGCCAAAATCCTGTGGGAGAGCCCGTCCAACAAACGCATCCACGGCTGGGAGAGTTGGGAGATGGAGGGCAAGAACCTCTTTGATTTCTGCCACGAGGATGACTTGGCGCGGGCCATGCCGCGCTTTCACCACCTCGCCCAGGCGCCGGGTATCGTGGAGACCGAGGTTGTGCGCTTTAAGCACAAGGAGGGTCACTGGATCTACCTCGAAGGCACCGTCATCAATGCCACCGACGACCCTCGCGTCGGCGCGCTGGTGAACAACTTTCGCGAAGTCACCGGTCGGCTCGAAGCCGAGAAGGAATTGCGCCGCGCCAAGAACGCCGCGGAGGAGGCCCAACGTCTGCAGCAGCATTTTCTCACCAACCTGTCGCACGAGTTCAAAACCCCGCTCACCTTGATCCGAGGTCCGTTGGTGGACCTGGCGGAGGGCCGCGTCGCGCTCACCAGTGCCGGGGCCGTGATCGGCCGCGTGCTGCGCAACGTGGATCGGCTGGATGGGCTTATTTCCGAATTGATGGATCTGGTGAAACTCGATGCGGGCACCTTCGGGCTGAAGATCAACCAGCACGATCTGGTGGAGTTTGTGCGCCGCGAGCTGGATTCCTTCGCCCCGGTGATCGCCGAAAAATCAATCCGGCTGGACTACGAAGCCCCGGAAGGGCTGGAGGTGTTTTTTGATGCGACCAAATTGGAGAAGGTGGTGACCAATCTGGTGGCCAACGCCATGCGTTACTCGCCGCGCGAGGGGCGGGTATTGGTCAGGATTGTCGCGGAGGAGGAATCCTCCGATGCGTCGGGGCGGGTGCGGGTCTCCGTGCGGGACGACGGGCCGGGCATGGATGAGGCGACGCGGCAGCGGGTGTTTGAACGGTTTTTCCAGGCCGACACCAGCTTGTCCCGCGAACATGAGGGCATGGGCATCGGGCTCGCCCTGGCCCGCGAGATGGTCGAGATGCACGGCGGCACGGTCGGCGTGGAGAGCACGCCGGGCGCGGGCAGCACGTTCTTTTTTGAGCTCAAATTGGGCTGCGAACACTTTGATCCTGACGACATCGACACGTCGGCCGGTGCCGAACCCCGCCCGCATACGGTGGGCGGCACGGTGGCGACGGCGACTCCGGTGGGGCTGGTGGAATACGCCGCCCATCGGCCGCGCCTGTTGTTGGTGGAGGACAATGAGGACATGCGCGCCTATCTGCGCATGAACCTCGATCCCTACTACCTCGTGAGCGAGGCGGTGGATGGGCGGCGGGCGTGGGAGGGCCTGGCAACGTATGCGCCCGAAATCATCGTGTCCGATGTCATGATGCCGCACGTGGACGGTTTGGAACTGTGCCGTCGGCTCAAAGCCGCCGCCCGTTGGCGGGACGTGCCGGTGCTCCTGCTCTCGGCCAAGGGCTCGGTCGACCACCGCGTGGAGGGACTGCAAGCCGGGGCCGATGACTACATCGCCAAACCGTTTTCCGTGGCGGAGCTTCTGCAGCGTCTGCGTTCCCGGGTGCCGTGGGGCCTCAGTGAGGCATCGACCGACAATGCCTGGCGTGAGCGGTTGGAAGCCTGCGTGGCGGAGCACCTCGGCCGGGCGGATTTTGATGTCGGGGAGCTGGCCCAAAAACTCTCTTACAGCCCGCGGCAACTGCAGCGGCGGGTGCGGGAGCATTTCGGGATGTCGCCGTCGGCTCTGCTGCTACAACGGCGTTTGGAGCGGGGGCGCCACCTCCTGTGTTCCGGAAGCCATGAGACGCTCGCGGAAGTCGCCCATGCCGTCGGCCTGTCCCCGGGATATTTCTCCCGGCGATACCGGCGGACCTACCGCGATGAATTGCGGGACTCAGCGATACGGCCCGGCGCGGTCGCATGAGCGGGGGCGAATGAGAACGGGGTCCGGCGCTGGCCGAGGGGGCGACCCGGTTTTCATAAATTTTCAACCCTTTCCCGCTGGCACTCTGTTTCGGAAGGGTTACGGTGCGTTCAATTCGGTCACCCCGCCGCATGGAATCCCACCTCTACCTCAGCCTCATCCCCGAGGCGCTCATCCTCTCGCAACTTCCGCCCGCGGAATTCGGCCGCTACATCGCCACGGGCTCCAAACGCCAGATCGAAGGGCCGGCCGTGTTCATCGAAGTCGATCTCAGTGCCGACCTTGCCGCCTTCCGCATCGAAGAAGCGCTCAAGCGGTGTGTGGCCCATGAAGACGGATCCCCGCGCCGCTCCGTTTATGTGGCCATCCACAACGTGCTTGGTCGCGTGCCCTACGCGGCCATGACCTGCGCCTACCTGACGACCCCTGCCGGAGTTTCGCTGCCCATGCCCCCGGGGGAGTGGAGTCCCAAGGATGATCGTGAGGCTAACTTCCTTTATCAGGAACTGGGCCCGGTGTATCCACGGGTGGCGAGTCGGCTGCGCCCCAGGGCTTTTTGTGACGCGGTGACCGACCCGGATGCGTTTGTCTCCCTGCCGGCAATCGCTTTTCTGGATCTCAAGATTGGCGGCTTGGCCTACAACCCTGAGCGGCCGGAGGTGCCGGGCACCCTTTACTCGGTTTCTGATCACATTCGCGAGTGCTTTGATTCATTGTCCGGCAAGGTCGGTCGACCGACCAAGATCGTGAACCGCGGACTGCGGCCCGATTTGTTGTTCTACTTGGTGCGCAGTGGATTATTCGTCGGGGGAGGCGGGGAGATGAAATACTTCCCGTTGCCCGATGCCGATACGATCGAATCCGATCATCACCTGTGGTGGCACTCCGCCCAGGCGATGAAGGGCTACTGAGCCCGTCACCCTTTTTACCCCTAAACCTCACTTAGCCGGCGGGCCTCGCCGGTGGTCCTTCGTTCTATATGCAGCCTCTTCATGTTTTGGTGCCCGGGCTCGGCCTCATCGGTCTGGCCGTGGCCGGAACCTTGTTCTTCCGCCTTCGTCGACAGTCGGGCGGCACCGGTAAAGTTGCGGATATCGGCGCTCAGATTCACGCGGGGGCGATGCTGTTCATGCGGCGGGAACTGCGGTTGATCGCGCTCTTCGCGGTCGTGGTCGGCGGTCTGTTGATCTTCAAGGACCCGTGGGAGTCGGTGGCCTTTTTTCTCGGGGCGCTGGCGTCCTCGCTCGCGGGCTGGATCGGCATGTATGCCGCCACGCACATCAACGTGCGCACGACGGTCGCCGCGCACGAAAAGGGGTCGGGCGCGGCGCTGACCACCGCGTTCTTTGGCGGGTCGATCATGGGACTCACGGTGGCGTCGATGGGCTTGTTGGGCGTCGGCGGCCTGTTTTTGTGGTTTGGCGAGACCGCGGCCGATGTGCACGTGATCCACGGCTTTGCCATGGGCGCTTCGCTGGTCGCGATCTTCTTTCGGATCGGTGGTGGCATTTTCACCAAAGCCGCCGATGTCGGCGCGGATCTGGTGGGCAAGGTGGAGGCGGGCATTCCCGAGGATGACCCGCGCAACCCCGGCGTGATCGCCGACAACGTGGGTGACAACGTGGGTGACGTCGCCGGCATGGGGTCCGACCTGTTCGAGTCCTATTGCAACGCGATGATCGCCTCCATGGCGATCGCCGCGACGCTGGTGGCGTCACAGTGGGAGGCGATCGCCCAGAGTCCGCTGGACCTGATGTTCCTGCCGCTCGCCTTGGCGTCCACGGGACTGCTGTGTTCCTTTGTCGGGATCACCATTGTGCGGGTATTTTCCGGGCTGGCCCCGGCCAAGGCCTTGCGCACCGGCACGATGAGTGCGGCGCTGCTCTTTGTCCTGGCAGCGGCGGGCGTGATCACCCTGGCGGACGTGAGCCTCAAGGTGTGGCTCTGCGTGGTGCTCGGCTCGGTGGGCGGAATCACGATTGGTTTGGCGACCGAATATTACACGGGGGGTAAACCGATGCGCTCCATCGCCGATGCGGCGAAGACGGGCGTGGCGACGGTGATCATTCGCGGGCTCGCCGTGGGGATGATGTCGGTGGTGATTCCTCTCGCGGTGGTGGCGATGGTGCTGCTGGGGGCGAGTCACTTCGCCGGACTTTATGGCGTGGGGATCGCGGCGGTGGGCATGTTGGCCACCATCGGAATCACGATGAGTATCGATGCCTACGGTCCCATCGCGGACAACGCCGGGGGCATCGCCGAAATGGCGGGTCTCGGCAAAAAGACCCGGGCGATCACCGATGCCTTGGACGAGGTGGGCAACACCACGGCGGCGATCGGCAAGGGCTTCGCCATCGGCGCCGCGTCCTTGGCGTCCCTCGCGATCATCGCAGCCTTCATCAACGTGGTGAAGCTGCACAACGCGGACTTCCAGCTCCTGCTCTCGGATCCGCGCGTGCTGACCGGCGTGTTCATCGGGGGCTTCGTGCCCTTTTTGGTGAGTGCGTTGACCATGACGGCGGTGGGCGAGGCGGCGCAGGCCATGGTGGAAGAAATCCGGCGGCAGTTCCGCGAGATCCCGGGTCTGCTCGAAGGCACCGGCAAGCCGGATTCGGAAACCTGCATCCGCATCGCCACCGACTCGGCCCTGCAGCGCATGATTGCGCCAGCGGCGATTGCCATCCTCACGCCGGTGGCGGTGGGCTTTGGGTTCGGTGCGGCCACCCTCGGCGGCATGTTGGTGGGGGCGTTGCTCGGCTGTGTGCTGCTCGCGCTCTTTATGGCCAACTCCGGTGGGGCCTGGGACAACGCCAAGAAATATGTCGAGCAAGGTCACCACGGCGGGAAAAACTCCGACGCCCACCGCGCCTGCGTGGTCGGTGACACCGTGGGTGACCCCCTCAAGGACACCTCCGGTCCGTCGATGAACATCCTGATCAACGTGATGTCGATCGTGGCCCTGGTCATCGCGCCGCTGCTGTAAGCGGAAACGTAGCGGCGAGCGGGAGCGAGCCGACTATTGCCTCACGGCCCCGCCGCCGCGGGCTTCGCCGCCGTCGGGATCGTGGATGTCGATCCCGTAGGCGCAGGCGGCGACCATACCGTCAAAACGGGCCTCGCCGAGCGAGTCGTCCTGGCTGAGCACGTAGTCGCCCAGAACGCGCGGCCCCTCCTTCACGCCGAGTAGGGTCGAAACAAACTCGAGCCGAGCCAGAGGGGTCGGAGACCATGGTGCGTGAGCTCGGGTCATGAATCGCTTCTTTCGGCCGTCGGATCCAGCTACTATCCAAATTGAACCGCCTACCGGGCACTTCTTCTGGTCGATCCGCTCGGTCGCGTCGGAACCACCCGAGCCCATCGAAGTTTCGAGCGTGGATGCAACGCCATCGACCTCCTCAGCGTCCATGGTCTCTGAGTCGGGTGAGAGGGTGTTCCCCGCGCAAATTCTTTCAGCTAGATCAACGTTTGAGATGAGCCGCGGCGCGATAGCTGCGTTGTATCTAGGGATTGGTTAGCCTGCTTTTCGCAGTGCATTTTGAATCCAGTTGGGGTCGCGACGGCAATCAAGGACGCGGAATACCACGGCTTCACCGTCGAGAATTCGGTAATAGATCGCGAATGGAAATCGCCTCGCCAGTAGGCGGTGAAATCCGAACTGAACGCGATGAATGCCGGCGAACAATGAAAGTGAGTCGATCTCGGAAAATAGACTGTCGAAGAAGTAGCCGCCAATCCCTCCAGCCCTTTGGTCGTAGAAACGGCGGCCGACTGCGAGGTCTTCCAACCCGGACCGCAGAATCCGGACCTTCATTCGAACTGGGACCGGAGCTCTTTTTTCGCATCTTCCCAGTCCAAGACGGGGACCTTTCCGGCCTTGAAATCTTGTTCTGTCCGGCGTAACTCCTCCTCGTGCCAAGCGGGGCTCTCGAAAGATGCCTCGTCGGCGGCCAAATCTCCCCACAGCACTTCGAGAATCTTCAATTTCTCGTTTGGTGGTAACTTACGGAGTTCAGCTATGCTCATGGTATGCAACGTGCGAATAAGCGAAGCAACCGCAAGTCAGCGATTTTCTCGGCTAACGTTTCAGATGAGTCGCGAGTGGCTGTGCGAGGCGCTGGCACTCGTTGGCTCGGTCGGCTGGTTCGGCTCGGTTTTGAGTTGCAGCAAATCCCAGCGATTCCCGTAGACGTCCTCAAAAACCACAACCGTGCCGTAAATTTCTTCCCGCGGTTCCTCGCAAAAGCGCACGCCGCGTTCCGAAAGCCCGCGATAGTCTCGCCAGAAATCGTCCGTGTGCAGGAAGAGAAAAACGCGTCCGCCAGTCTGCCGTCCGACGGCGCTCAACTCCGCTTCGTTCTTCGCTCTCGCCAGTAGCAAGCCGCATTCGGACGCGCCCGTCGGCGCCACCACAACCCAACGCTTCCCTTTTGCTAGAGCGTCGTCTCGCACGAGCCGAAAGCCAAGCACGCCGGTGTAGTAGGCGATGGCCTCGTCGTAGTCTTTCACCAAAACCGATACGCATCCGATGCTCTGCTTCATCTTTGTTCGCCTAACGATACAGCTCAGACGGGACCACTTGTGGCCGTTTCTGCGCCGATTGGTTCGGTAATTTCATCGGTAGACGTCTTTGCGGTGGGCGATTCGAATCACGAGAACGACCAACACGTCGTCTTCGATTTCATATACTACCCGGTAGTCGCCAACCCGAATGCGATAGGTCCGATTGGCTCCGGCCAACTTTTTGGTGCCCTGAGGACGAGGCTCCTGTTCCAAGCGCTCAAGGGCTGAGTAAATCGTCGCCGTCTGGGATCGATCGATGCACCTCAGGTCCTTTTCCGCTGAGCGTGTCAGCTCAACTCGGTAAGAGCCCATCGGCAATCAGGCGCTGCTTTACTTCGGCTAGACTGATCCGTTCCTCCTCCCGGCGCTCGGCCACGGCGGCGAGGTCGGCGACATCTTCCAATAGCTCCTCGTAGTCAGCGACCGGCAACACGACCGCCACGCGCTGGCCATTTTCGTCGGTGATAAACTGGGCGCTCATTGGGGACAGATTTCAGATTGGGGTTGGATACGCAACTTTCTTCACCGAACACCAGAGGTCAGAAAAGCCGCGTCGCTCTTTCAAAAATTACCTGGGTTGGTGTATGCCCATACAGAGCAAGATCGGGTAGGCGGAGGCAATTACCTCCGCCTTACCTGATTCGAGTTTATAGGTCCCCTCCTTCAGATCCGCGATCTTCATCTGGGCGCGAAGAAGCCCAATTTTCAGTGGACATCGCCATGCATCGGTATGACAATCTGCCTCGATGCCCTGTTTTGAGATAGATGTGGTGACTTCCCTTGGACCGTTTTAGCACCCAGCCGGGGTGGGCTTCGACGCTTTCGCTAGCTGGGTGATCCTGTGACCTGCTTCCACAGCGCAATCCCAGAATCTGTTTGTTCTCGGATGCATCGGGCTCTCCCCGCTTCGAGCCAAAGGGAAATGGCCTCCCGAGATTGGCTGTCAGCTCTTCCACGTCTCACCTTGGGTAATGCAACCGGGGAGGGAAGGCACTTGGCCCAAAAGCCTCCCTCTGGATCGGTGTGATCATCGCCCCCCAAGTTCATGGTCGCAAAGTAGGGCGGTGAATCGAAAGGTCAATTTCACTTCTGGAACGATTCAGATCAGAGGTATAGCTGCGCGGCACGGAGTTCTCTGACTGACTGGTGGGTTTGTTAGGTTCTGTAGACATCCCTTCGGTGACCAACCTTGATGACCTCAATTACGAGGTGTCCGGAATGGACATCATACAGGATCCGGATAGTTACCGGTGCGAATGCGGTAGCTTTGCTTGCTGCCCCTTGTTTTGTGCAACCCGGCGGAAACGGATCAGACTCAACGCTTCAATGGTGGTGATAATACGCAGCCGGTCCCGGGTTTCACCCTTTCTCAGGTCCTTCTTGGTCGAGGGGAGTCCAAAGGGGCCAGGCCGTCACCTATCACGTTGTGCGCTGCGGATTTTTGCCCAGCGGTTTTTTAGAGGCACTTCGTTTAAAAATCGAGGTTCCGCCATTGCCCGATAAGACGACAGCTTCGATGTGATGAACCGGCGCCCGGATCCTGGGCGATGTCCAAATCCCCGACCCTCAACCAAGCCCTCCACAACGACTGGCTACAGTGGCAGGGACTGCCTTCGCTCACCGAAAGGTGGGCGCATATCCATTATCCAACTACGGTCCGATAACCTTCGAACCGCTCGGCGTGGACCCGCATGCCGGTAGGGGGCGGAGGCTAATTACCTCCGCCTACCCGATTAGCCTTTTCCGTGAATATGGGCGTAAGAACCATAAGGATCGTGTCGAAGTAAGAACTCATGACGACCTGCCTTTCGGCTTCGACCTCCTCCTTTGTGCGAAGTGCTACGCCTTTCTGGGGAGGTAGGCCATGTTGCTCACGGTGGCAGTCTTCGCAAGCACTTCCAAATCGGACACATCATACTCCCATAGTGCTAAGCCACTTAATGTAACGCTTGTGGTGGACCTGAAGGGATTTCTCTTCGCACATCGGTCGCATACCGCCTGATGCTCTTCAGCTTCTCGGAAAACATCCGCCACCTTGATCCGCTAGCATGGAAACGTGGGTAGGAGAGCCTTCCTCCAAAGATTCGCTCCGCCCCATGAACCTCCAAGCGCTCCCAAGCTGATTTCTCTCAGGCTGTTACGGCGCTTATTCATCAACGCTCCAAGATGAGCCACGACTGCTGGCGCGACTCCTGCGCAGCAGGAGGCGTGACGCCGTGGTCGTTGACTCTGGCGCCTTGTTCGGCTCTTTACAGTGGGGATCGCTGCCGGCGGTGCCACGTTGGTAGGACTCCGGCGATGAGACAGGAATCAAAGTCACAATGAGCGGGTTTGGCTTATGAGAGTAGTTGGCGCCGGTCTTGTAATCGACAATATCATTCACGATCGGCAGGAATATTAAATCGCTGCTGTTCCGATGAGGGAGCCGCCGTCAATACTGGAGATGGGCCGAAGGGTCTCGAGCGGCTTGTAGCCGTCCTTTTGATCGTAACGAAGATCGTGCCCTTTCGAGGAACCTCCACCTCAAAGGTGTAGTGCCTGACTGGCCTGTCGATAACCTGACTTCAGCGGCGGACGGTGTGCTCTGAATAATGAGTTTTCGGGAGCTTCCACTTGTCCACGCTGGCGCAGCCGTGAAGGAGAGCCGAGATGCCGATTAATACGACGGGTGCGATACATTTGATGGTCATAGCTGGATTTGGTTAACCTAACTGAGGGAATTTGTGCCTAACGTTGTATAGGCACATTAAATTGTGCTTAATGAAATAAAATTCCAAAAAACTGGACTTGATGCAGGGGATTTGCTCTTAATGGAGCGTCATTATGACGCGTGAATTCGGGTGAGTCCAGCCAGTCTAGCCCAAACATCCTGAGCCGAAGGCGTGCGTGCGCGTTTGGTCGCTGCTCAGGCCTCAATCTGACCGAAAAACAGCTGGGGTGGTGGTCCTTTCATCTCGAAAGCTTTTTGTGATACTGCCGCAAACAAGGGGAACAGGTCGAGGCGAGAATACTCGCCCGCTCATATTTTGATGCGTTGGCCGCGTCAGAGGGTCCCAAGGCGTCGTATCGCGTGGATCAGACCAAGCAGGCGTTAACCGCGTTTATTCGTGGTATCGAGAATTGGCATTGGGAGGAGGAGGAAGGCTATGGCTGGCGGCCACGGTTTCGGTTGAAGGCACGGATGGAGGCGACCGATTCGAAAGTCGAAGGTCCGGTTCAGCAATCCAGGGGTGAACAAGAGTTGTCGGGCGTAAAGCCCGACCCACATGGTGGGGACAACGGATCAGGCGGATCGGGGCCCTCCCGGGTTGAATTTGATCGGGCGGATTGGGAACGGGCGTTGCGGACCGCGTTGCGGGTGCGGCATTATGCGTTGCGCACGGAACAGACCTACTCGCAGTGGGTGAGGCAGTTTTTGGAGTTTCATGCCGCCGTGCCCCTGGCGGAATTGGACGAGAGGCATGTGCAGCGCTTTCTCGAACATTTGGCGGTGGGGCGCAACGTGGCGGCCGCGACGCAAAATCAGGCGTTCTCGGCCTTGTTGTTTTTCTTTGGCAAGGTGTTGGAGCGGGAGCTGGGCAAGTTGGATGAAACCATCCGGGCCAAGCGGGGACGCAAACTGCCGGTGGTGATGAGTCGCGAGGAAATCAGACGTTTCCTGGCGGTGACCGAGGGCACGACGGGGTTGATGCTCAAGTTGATTTATGGGGCCGGGTTGCGGTTGACCGAGTGCCTGCGGTTGCGGGTGAAGGATGTCGATCTGGAGCGCGAGCTCGTCTACGTGCGGGCTGGTAAGGGGGACAAGGATCGCAGTGTGCCGCTGCCGCGCTCGCTGGCGGCGCGGTTGCAATGGCAGTGCGAGCGGCTGCGGGAACTTCACGGCAAGGACTTGGCGGCGGGTGTGCCCGGGGTCTATCTGCCCCACGCGCTGGAGGTGAAGTATCCGCGTGCCGGGGTGGAGTTTGCCTGGCAGTGGTTCTTTCCCAGCAAGTCATTGCTCAACGATCCGCGCTCGGGCTTAAGGCGGCGGCACCACGTGCATAAGAACACGATCATGGCGGCGGTGAAAAACGCGGCTCGAGAGGCGAGAATCGACAAGGCGGTGTCCTGCCACACGTTGCGGCACAGCTACGCCACGCACTTGGTGGAGGATGGGGTGGATGTGCGCAGTGTGCAGGAGTTGCTGGGTCACAAGAGCATCGAGACCACGATGATCTACACCCATGTGGCCTCGCCCGCCTCGCGGCGCGTGCACAGTCCCTTGGACGTGGGCTGAGGCAGCTGAAAGCTGAAAAACTGAGATCTGAGAGGCAGAGGACCGGGCTCACCGCGCCCGGCTACAACCTGAACCGAGCGCTTGGAGGCGCTGGGGGAGGCGGGTAAGGGGTCACGTCGTAAAACGCAATTCCGCTGGCGCTGCATTTGCGTTTTTACGACATGACCCCGTAGGGCTGCGGGGGGTTATTGGATGGGTAGCCGTGTTTGTAGCCGGGCACGTTGGGCCCGGCAGGGAGGCGGCTGCCCCATCACCAACTGGGCAGCCAATCCAGCACAGTGCGTGAAGCTTGCCAAAACTGGCCTCGGCCGCGGGGACGGGGGAGGGGCCGGTCCGACGCGGTAATCAAGGGTTTGTCATCATCGGTCAAATCGCGTGATCTGCGATTCATGAGATGGGCGGGTTTAATTTTTGTGCTGATGTCGGGGGCGGCGGTGGTGGCTCAGGACTCCGGTCCGGCGGCGGATTCAGCGGTGGCGGCGGCACAGGCCCAGCTCGAAAAGGTGCGGGCGCTTTACGAAGTCGATGACTTGGCAGGGATGGCCGCAGCCGCGGAGCAGGGCATCGCCCAGCTGGGGGAGGCGACGGATGCCCCTGCCTTGCTCGGTTCGCTTTGGTATTGGTCGGCCGTGAGTCAGGAGATGTTGGGGGACCTCGACGAGGCGCTGGTTCGCTATCGAGGGGCTCTCGAAATTCATCAGGCGGCGGACAACCAGCGGGAAGTGGCCGCGACGCTCAATTCCCTGGCCAATCTGCACGGCCTGCGGGGCGAACAAACCCAGCGGTTGGAGGCCCTGCTGCAGGCGCGTGATTTGTTTGCGGGCTTGGGCGAGGCCCGGGGGCAGGCGGCGGTGGCGAATTCGCTGGGCAACTACTACGGTGAGGTGGGCCAATTCGAGGAGGCGTTGCCGCATTTTCAGCGAAGTGTGGCGTTGCGGCGCGAGATCGAGTCGCCCGGCTACTTGGCCGCCGGACTTTTGGGCCTCGGCATCAACTATCGGGAGCTCGGTCGCCTCGCCGATGCGGAGACGACTTGGCAGGAGGCGCTGGCGATCTACCGCGAACTGGAGAATCCGGGGGGCCTGGCCGATATCCTGACCAATCTGGGCAATCTGGCCCGCACGGGGGGCGATTACCCCAAGGCGTTGGCGGCCTACCAGGAAGCCCTCGGTTTCGACGAATCGACCGGTTACCGCTATGGTCAGACGATCCTGAAGCATAATCTTGCGCTCACCTATCAGCTGATGGGTGACCTTGCCACGGCCGCGGTTTGGGCGGACCGGGCGGTGACCGCCGCCGAGGAATTGGCCAACCCGGAGCGGCGTCAAAATGCCTACCAGGTCCGTGGGGCGGTGCGGGAAGCCCGGGGCGATCTCGCCGGGGCCCTGGCGGATCTGCGGCAGGTGATGACGCTGCGGCAGGAGCGCTTCGAGGCCGCGCGGGAGGAGTCCTTGCTGGCCTTGCAGACCCGATTCGAGACGGCGGAAAAGCAACGCGAAATTGAACAGCTCCAGCGCACGGCGGTGGAACGGGAGTTGGCCCTGGCCCGGGAGGAATCGGCGCGGCTGGCCGCGGAGCAGGCCCAGACGATTCAGGAAGCCCGGGGCCGCACCACTCTGGTATTCGCGCTGGCGGCGATTCTCACCGCCGCGGTGCTGGCGGGCATGTTCCGGCTGAGCCGTCGGTCCGAGCGCCGGCTCGCCCGTCAGCAACAGGAAGTTGAACAAGCCCTCGCCGGTTTGCGCGCCGCCCACGCGGAGCTCAAACGGCTCTACGATCGCAAGAGTGAGTGGTTGGGGTTTGCGGCGCACGATTTGCGCAGTCCGCTGTTTGCCATCGATGCGGTGTGTGGGGAGATCGCCGCGGGGCAGCTCGATCCCCCCGCCGCCGGGGTGGAGGAGATTCGCCAGGCCGCCCAAAAGATGCGGGAGGAACTCGACGCGTGGCTCGAAGCCGAACGCGCGGAGCAGACCGAGATCGTGCTGCATCCCGTGGCATCCGATCTCAGTGCATTGACCAGGGAAGCGGTCGCGCTCAATCGCGCGGCGGCCCGCGCCAAGCGCCTGGAGTTAACCTATCACCAAGGGGAGGCGATCAAGGCCGCGGTTGACCCGTGGCGGTGGCGCGAGGTCGTCGATAATCTGGTTTCCAACGCCATAAAATTTTCGCCGCCCGGCGGAGCGATCAAAGTCGAAACCCGCTTGGTCGACGGCCGCGGCGAGCTGCGCGTGGCAGACGCCGGCCCGGGGATCTCACCGGAGGATCGCGAACGCCTGTTTGGCGCCTTCGCCCAACTCAGCGCCCGGCCCACCAACGGAGAGGGGTCGACCGGCCTCGGGTTGCACCTGGTGAAACGCATCGTCGATGCCCATGACGGCAGCATCACCGTGGCCGACGCACCAACCGGCGGAGCGATTTTTATCGTCTCGGTTCCCGCCCTTTCGTGAACCTTGGAGGCTACCCCATGGAAACATCTCAACTCGAGCCTCCTACCGACCGGCCGATGCGCATCGCGATTGTGGAAGACGACGCCATGCTCAGCTCGCTGCTGTCGCGGGCCATCGCGCGGGAGGACGACCTCGTGCTGGTGGGCGCGGCGGCCAACATCGCTGACGCGCTGACCCTCGTCACGGCGACGCAACCCGAACTGGTGCTACTCGACCTCCGGCTGGGCAAGGAACCGGCGGCGGAGGACGGCTGGCAGCTTTACGAACAATGGCCGGGTGCCGTGCCAGCTCCGCGTTGGCTGGTGGTCACCGGCCAGCCCGAGGCTGCCCACCTGCGGCGGGCGCTCGACGCGGGAGTGCACGGTTACGTCACCAAAAGCGAACCGTTCGAGGTGTTGTTGGCGGCCCTGCGGGAGGTGCGCGAGGGTCGGCAATATTACTCGGTCGGCGCGTTGAAACTCTTGATGGACCAACCGGCGAGTTCGCCCGGCCTCGAACAACTGACCCCGCGCGAGCGGGATGTGCTCAGGATGGCCGGCGAGGGCCTCAGTGTCCGGCAGGCGGCGGCGCGGCTGGGCATCGCCGAGACCACCCTCAAAACCCACCGCCAGAGTCTCATGCGCAAACTCGACCTGCATGACGGGGTGGCCCTGGCGCGCTACGCGATCGGGTCGGGCCTCTCGGTCTGACGGGCTGGGCTCGTCCGGCTCCTCCCAGGGGAGGAGGAGCCCTCCCCCAGGGGGAGGATGTTCAGCGCAGGTTATTGGCGCTATGGTGCCGTCGGTTGGACCCACGTTTGGGCCCACGTCGATTGCTCCATCCCGCCCGTGTTTTTATTCCATCCCTCCGCCCTTCGTTTTTTGTCCCGGTCGATGCTGCTGGTAGCGGCCGGCCTCACGGCGGTCCTGCTGCCGGCGCAAACCGCGACACAGGTTTTGCTGATCAACCCGAGCTCCGGCGACGGCACCCCCTTTTCGGTGGATACCACGGGACGGCATCAGTCCAACCACAACCTCAGTCGTTCCGTGGAGCATAACGGGAATATCGCGGAGGCCACCAACACCACGAGTTGGGACCTCAATCCCGCGGCCGGCTCCATGCAGGTTTCGAGTCAAAGCCGCTACCAAGGGTGGGTGGGCAGTGGCGTGACCCTCGACACCCGTTATGCGCTCGGGCTTTTCGACACGTTCACCATCAACGCGGGTAACAGCGGGTTTTCGATCGGGGATAACGTGCAGCTGACGCTAGCTTTGACCATTCAGGTCTCGGCCCAGACCGATGGATTGAACGCTCAGACGGCCGGGAATTGGCTAACGTTCACGGTGCAGCAGCGTGATCCCGTGCCGGATTCTTTTGGGACGACCCACAGCGACGAGCTCCTTTCCCTCGAATACCAAGTGGGGGTTTATGACTTCACGGAAAAGGCGATCCTCAATGGAGTCACTCAGTTCGATAACACGGTGACCTACGTGAACGGGCAGGGCAACGAAGCGGATGTTTATCAATTCGACATCACGCTCAACGGCGTGGTCGGCGAGACGTTGGAACTCGGGATGATGTTTGGCGACTTCAACCCCAACGTCTACGACTACACGATCGATAACTTTATCACGGGGACCCGTCAGGACATCGGCAACTCGCAGGCCGACTACGGCAACCAATTCTCGGCGCAGGTGAATTGGGACCTTGAGGAAGTGCTCGGATTCGAGGGCCTGGAGGTTTTGGCCGCCTCGGGATTTGCTCCGGGCATCAGCGCCGTGCCCGAACCGTCGAGCTACGCGTTACTGATGGGGCTGGCGGGCGTCGGGTTTTGCGCGACGCGTCGCCGTCGGCGGGTTAGTTGATCTGCAACTTTTCCGCGATGTGCTGAGCAAATGGCACGGCGGTGGGGTGGATCTGCCGATATGCCTGCTTCATGGTTCCAGCGGCGGCGGCGTGATCCCCGGCGAGGGCATGGGCGACTGCGGCATCCAGCAACTTATGCTGCTGCTCAAACTCGGCGGCCACTGTTTCGAAACTGCTGAATTCGCGCAGCCAGGGCAGCAGGATGCCTTCGGCGACTTCGCGCCAAGCCTTGGCCAAAGCCTCAGCCGAATGGGTTAGCGTCACCTCCCAGTTTAGTTCGGAGCTCGGAGCAGGACCGTTAAAACCGCTCAACTGGGGAGCGCATTGGTAGCACTTTGGGGTGCCTTTGACGGCTGGGCTCTCACGGGCGGCATGAAACTCGGGAATGAAGATGCCGGCTTCGATTCTGAGTTTGGCTAATTCGGGGGTATTCCACCGGTTGAGACTGAAACCGATATGGTGCGACCAGTTGCCCCGGGTCGACCAATTCAGGCCAGCTTTCCGAAATCCCTGAGATTTCAGATAGTCTCTATGAAGCATCGAGGCTGCTTGCCTGATGGTCGACTGGGCGCCGTCAGTCATGACTCAGTCAGTCACACTTGGAACTCGCCGTCGCGGTAGATCACCTTCGTGCTGCCGTCGTTGAGGTGGGCGGTGACCACGCGGTTGGAGGTGGCGACGATGTCGGTGTGCACGACGGAGTTGTTGTAGCCCATCTCGGCCCACTGAGCTTCCTCGACCGCCGCGGTATCGCCGGGGAAGGAATCCCGGTAGGCGGAGCCCACGGCGACGTGGGTGTTCCCCCACTCGCCCCCGACGTTCTCGTCGTAGAGGGTCAGGCCCATGAATTTGGTGATGCGGGAGAACCGGCGGTCGGTGAGGGAAAACTCCCCGATCTTGTCGGCGTTCTCGACGGCGATCATTTCGCGCAGCAGCTCCTCGCCGGCGGTGGCGGTGGCGTGAGTCACGCGACCGTCCTTGAATTCCAAATACGCCCCCTTGATGAGGGAGCCGTAGCGGTAGAGCGGTTCGGTGAATTGGATCCGGCCTTCGGTCCCCCGCCAGTCGGGCGAGATGAACAGTTCAAAACTCGGAATGTTGCGGCCGGAGCCGCCCAGCCATTTGCGATCGGGGCCGAGCTTCACCCACAGATCGGTGTCGGCGGCTTCGATGTGCAGCTTTTCGATGGGCAGGGCATCGAGTTTGTCGCGCGTGGCGTAGAGCTCGGTGTAGAGCGCCTGCCACTTGCCGGCCGGATCGGCCTCGTCGAGGTAGCAGGCTTTGATGATTTCGCCCCAGTAGTCTTCGAGGGACAGGCCCACCTCATCGGCCATGGCGGGGGTGCCATACATGGCGAGCGTCCAGGTGTAGTTACCCGCACTCTCTTTGGCGCGACGCCAGTCCATGTAGGGTTTCAACGCCTTTTGGGCGGCCATGATTTTTTTCGTCGGGATGCCGTTAAGCTCCTGTTTGTCGGTCTCGGCAATGATGACGACGGTGTGGTCGATTTGGTCGACCGTGCCGCGGTGGTAGTGCTCGGCGAAGAAGTTGAGCTGGTCATCGTTGGCGATTTCAAAGAACTCACGGGTAAAGTCATCGGGGGTAAAAAACACCAGCGGATGCGCGCCGGCCTGGAGGACGGCGCGGCGCAGGGCGACGAGCAGGGGTTTGGCGCATTCCGGCACGCGGAGTTGCACGACCTCGCCGGGCTTCACGCCTTCGCCGCTGTTCAACGCGAAGTTGATCAGCACGTCGGCGTATTTGTCCAGGAGGGGGGCGGGGGGCTGGTAAATCATGACTCCAACCTTTCCAGTCGGAGGCCCAGCGCAAGCCCGCCGCTGCGAGGTCCGTGGGGAAACCAACCGCGGGGAGAGGCGTCAGCGTGGCGCCGCCCGCCAAACTCCGTTTGCTGCCGGGTAGAAAATTCCGTCTCGGGGACGGCGAACGGTTGGGGGAGGGGGTGAAACTGTCGGGGCTTGGGCGAAAGGCGGGATCGACTTGAGGCAGGGGAGGCGGTGGGGTGGTGGCATCCTGTTCACCCCTTTGTTGCCCATGAATCGTCGCTCCTTTGTCTCCACCCTCGCGACCGCCGGTGCAGTCGCCGCCACCGCCCCCCGTTTGTTTGGCCGTTCCCCGTCGCCGTCGCCGACCGTCGGCGTGGTGGGCTCGGGCTGGTATGGGGGCGTGAACCTGAGCAGCTTGGTGCGCTATGCCGGGGCGCGCGTGACCGCTTTGGTTGACGTCAATACCAGGCACCTCGCCAAGTCGCTCGACTTGGTGGCGGGGCTGCAAACCGAGGTGCCTCGCACCTTTTCCCACTATGACGCGATGCTGGCCGATGCGGTGCCGGACATCGTTATCGTGGCCACGCCCGACCATTGGCACGCGTTGCCGGCCATTGCGGCCATGCAGGCCGGGGCGGATGTGTTTTTGGAAAAACCGATCGGGGTCGATGTCCTCGAAGGTGAAGCCCTCGTCGCCGCTGCCCGAAAATACGGCTCCGTGGTGCAGGTAAACACCCAGCGCCGCAGCTGGCCGATCTATGCCAAGGTGAAGGAGGCGTTCATCGAGTCCGGGCGCTTGGGCGACATCGGCACGGTCGAAACCTATTGTTTCATCGGCATGGGGCGCGGGGGTTCTTCCGCGGTGGTGCCGGTGCCGGCGCATCTGGACTACGATCAATGGACCGGCCCGGCCCCGCTGTTGCCTTTCAAGGCGCGCAAGGAGGATCGCGGCTGGCGGCGTTACCAAGCCTACGGCAATGGCATCGTGGGGGACATGGCGGTGCACCAGGTCGACGTCGCCCGGTGGATGCTGGGCCTGGGTTGGCCGACGCGAATCAGCTCCACGGGCGGCATCCGTTTCCCGGAGGATTCTGATGCCACGACCACCGACCACCAACACTGCGTCTTCGAGTATCCCAACCTGACCATGACGTGGGAACACCGCACTTGGGGCGCCCCGCCACGTCCCTCGCACCACTGGTCGGACAACTGGGGGGTGCGCCTGATCGGCACGGCCGGCACCATCGATGTCACCCAACTGCACTACACCTTCACCCCGACCGGCAGTGGCCCCGTCGAAAGATTTCACGTCCTCTCGCCGGATGGCGATCCAGCGAACGCGGATCTACGTAAGGATTACCTACCGCAGGACGCGGCGGAAGAAAACCATGCGCGCGACTTCATGGCGGCGCGGGCCTCCCGGGGGCGGCCGGTCGCGGACATCGAGGAGGGCCACATCTCCAGCGCCAGTTGTCAGCTCGCCAACGTCGCCTTGGAGCTGGGACGGCCGGTAAGTTACGACCCGGTCGATCGCGTGGTGCGGGGTGATCCGGAAGCGACGGCCCGGCTGGCCCGCCCCTACCGCACGGGCTGGGAACGTCCGGATCCGGCAAACGTTTAGCCCGAGATGGGGAAGCCCTGCGCCTGGTTGCCGCTCGGCAAGATCGGTCAAGTCGGGGCCTTCGTGGACCAGTCGGCGTGGCATTGGGGGGATCCGCGGGCAAGGTCGCGGCAGGTCTGGGGGCGGCGATCGTAGATCGAGCAGAAAAACCGCGGCCCCGTCGGTCCGGTCCGGACGGCCAGCGCCGCGCAGTGGCCACCGGTCATGCGCATGAAGGCCCGATTGTTCTGCCAGGTGATCCAGCCTTCGGATTCCGCGCCCAGCCGACTGTAGTCGTCTCCACTCACGGCCACATAGTTTGCCGCCGCGGAGAAACAACAGGCCCCGCAGGTGAGGCATTCCGGGGGCGTGAATTCAGGGTCCACCGGGAGAAGCGAGTCGGGCACGGGTGAGGATAGTCCCGCTGGTCGACGGAAGTAAACGGAATCAGGCGCGGTGCCGCGATGGCCCGGCGAGCGATCGGCGTTGACCCCATCTCGTCGCGTCTCAGCCGATGAGGTCGACCGTCACGGGTTTGTGGTCGGACAGGATGCGTCCGACGGTGGCGTTGTCGGTCACGGTGTAGTTGCCCAACCGCAGCCGGGGGTCGGCCAGGACATAGTCAAGTCGGGCTCGCCTCCTGCAGGCACAGCACGTCGGGCTGCAGGTCGGCCAAGCCATGCCACCATGGAGGGAGGGCGCTTGTGGCTGAGCAGCACCTGCGGCAACAGCGCCCACGTCGCGAGGTAGGCCAGCAGGAGCAAGGCGATCCCGATGTTCACGCCGCCTCCTCTCGCCGCGGGCGGGCGTCATGGCGGTGGGCGAAATTTGCAACCATGGGGCCAAACCTAGGACCGTCCGCCCAGGGACTCAACGTTCGAACCCCCGAGGCCGGCCTCGGCATCCTGGCCCGCCCGATCGGTCCGGTGCTCTCCCCGCCCCCGGATCCGGGTTTTCGGGAAATCGCTTAATCGGCTGACGCGGGCGGGTTGGACGCCAGACGAGCGGCCTGCTTTTTGGTCAGTTTCTTGGGGGCCCGCTGGCCGGGCGTGGTGGCGGTGGGGGCGGCATCGGCGTGCTGCCGTTTGAACCTCCGGTCCAGTTTTTGGTCCTTAACTTCGAAATGGTATTTGATGCCCATGGGTGGCTGGGGTTCAGAGGTCGTAGTGACACGAGACGGTGTGTCCGGCGGGGGCGTTGGGGGCGGGGCGCAAGGCCGGCGCTTCGACCTTACACCGATCGGTGGCGTGCGGGCAGCGCGGATGGAACGGACAGCCGGAGGGCGGATCGATGGGCGAGGGCACGTCGCCCGTCATCACGATGCGTCCCGACTTGCGGCGAGGCTCGGGCTGCGGAATCGCGGAAATGAGGGCGCGGGTATAGGGGTGTCGGGCGGAGTGGTAAATCTCGTCCGCGGGAGCGAGTTCGACGACCCGGCCCAGATACATGATGGCGATGCGGTCAGAGACGTGTTTCACCACCGCCAGATTGTGGGCGATGAAGATGTAGCTCAGGCCCATCTCGCGCTGGAGTTCGAGAAAGAGGTTGAGCACCTGACTCTGGATGGAGACATCGAGGGCGGAGACCGGCTCGTCGCAGACCAGCACCCGGGGATTGAGCGCGATGGCTCGGGCCAGGCCGATGCGTTGGCGTTGGCCGCCGGAAAATTCGAAGGGGTAGCGGTCGGCGGCGGTGGCCGGCAGGCCGACCCGATCCAACAATCCCGCCACCGAAGCGGCGCGGGCGGCGCGATCGCCGATGCCGTGGATGATGAACGGTTCGGCGAGGATCTCGCCGATGGTGTGGCGGGCATTCAGCGATTCGACGGGGTCCTGAAACACCATCTGCAAATGACGGCGGTAGGGTTTGAGGGCGGCTCGCTTGAGCGGAGCCAAGTCGGTCCCTTCAAAGAGGATCTCGCCAGCCGTGGGTTGATTGAGTCGCACCACGCACTTGCCGAGGGTGGATTTGCCACAGCCGGATTCACCGACCAAGCCGAGGGTTTCGCCCGCGTGGAGGTTCAGGGTGACCCCGTCGACGGCCTTGCAGAATCTGGCGGCGCGATTGAACACCCCCTCGCGCACCGGGAAGTGCATGGTCAGGTCGCGCAGCTCCAGCAAGGGCGCGGGGGGGGCGGAAGAGGAGGTTGGCGTATCCACGATTAGGTGACGTTGGCGGCGGGGATTTCCCGCCAGCGGTGGCAGGCGCAATGGTGATCGGGCGTGACTGCCTCGAGAGGGGGCAGCTCGACGCAACGGTCATCGCGGTGGGGGCAGCGGTTTTGGAAACGACAGCCCACCGGCAGGTCGGCGAGGCTCGGCACCATGCCCTCGATGATGGGCAGCTTGGCCTTGCGCGGGGTGGACAGGCGCGGGATGGAGGCGAGCAGTCCCCGGGTGTAGGGGTGGGTGGGGTGGTTGAAAATGCTTTCGACGGGACCACTCTCGGCCACGCGACCGGCATACATCACGACCACCTCGTCGCACATCTCGGCCACCACCCCGAGGTCATGGGTGATGAGCACGATGGCGAGTCCGAGGTCCCGTTGGAGTTGCTGCATCAATTCCAGAATCTGCGCCTGAATGGTGACGTCGAGGGCGGTGGTCGGCTCGTCGGCGATGACCACGGAGGGTTCACAGGCGAGGGCCATGGCGATCACGACCCGCTGCCGCATCCCGCCGGAGAGTTGGTGGGGGTATTCGTGCATCCGTTCCTCGGGCGCCGGAATACCGACCTTTTGCAGCATGGTCACTCCGCGTTGCCAGGCGTCCTTGGGGTCCTTGGTGAGGTGGAGCAGAAAAACCTCGCTGAGCTGCCGCCCGATGGTGTGCACCGGGTTGAGGGCGGTCATGGGCTCTTGGAAAATCATCCCGATTTTGCCTCCGCGGATCTGCTGCATCTCGTCGATGGGCAGGGCCACGAGATCCCGGCCCTGCAGTCGGATTTGGCCGCCGGCGATCTGTCCCATGGGTTGCGGGAGCAGGCGCATGATGGAGAGGGCGGTGACACTTTTGCCGCAGCCGGACTCGCCGACGATGCCCACGGTTTGCCCGGCTTTGACGGTGAAGCTCACGCCATCGACCGCGGTCAGGGTGCCGGCGTCGGTGTCGAACGTGGTGACGAGGTTTTCGACCTCGAGGACGGGAGATGATGGGGAGGAGTCGCTCATTGGTCCTTGAATTGATCGTAGACGAGGAGGTCGGCGGGATACGTTTTGCCCCTGCGGCGGGCCTGCTCGATCTCCTCTCGTTGCTCGGAATCGATCCAGAAGACAAACAACTCCTCCGCCCGATCGGTGGCCGCGCCGTTGAAGCCCTCGGGCCATTTCACGTAGCGCCAGAACGCTCCGCGGTAGAACGGTTGGGCCCACCCGTTGATCCAAAATCCCTCGTCATGGATGATCTGCTCGATCTGCGCGGCCAGGTCCTTGACCTCGGCCATGGTCGCGGCCTGATCGTAGGTCTCGATGAGCCGGTCGAGTTCGGGGACGAAGGTCGAAGTCATGTTGTTGGTCTGGACCCGGAGTTTTTGGGGGGTGGGGTTGGGGGTGCCGGCGAAGTAGGAGGTGACCGGTTCCCCGGCGGCGTTGAAGTAGGCGTCCTCGTAGGCGTTGGAGCCGTGGAAGGTTTCCCAGTAGCGCGGGTAAAGCTCGTTGACCGGCGCGAGGGCGAGCAGGGCGAGTTCGTGGTTCTTCTCCTGCATCTTCTTGAACGCCGTGGTTCCGTCGAGGACCTCGAGTTGATACTCCACCCCGGCCTTGATCGCCTCCTGTTTCAGGATGGTGAGCAGATCGCGGCGCGGTTCGCCCCACGTGGTGATGGTGAAGGCCAGGCGATCGCCCGCGTCGTTTTGGAGCACGCCGTCGGGCCCTTGGGTAGCGTAGCCGGCGGCCGCAAAATACTCCCGGGCCTTGACCGGATCAAAGGGTCGAAAGGTGGTCGTCGGGTGCACCCGCCACGGGTATCCGTCCGAGCGGGTGTGCATCATTTCAGCGTCTCCGCGGAAATACAGTTCGCAGACGAGTTCGAAGTGGGTCGCATGGTGCAGGCCGAGTCGCAGATCGTGGTTATCGAGGCCGGACCGGGCGGTATTGATCCAGAGGCCCCACTCCGGGCGGGGCATGCGATTGTAGAACTTGTAGCGCACGATGCGGCCGGCGGCGATATCGGGCTGAGTTTCGTTGAGCGTCTCATACCAGAACTTCGGCGAAGACAGCTCCATCAGGTCGATGTCGCCTCGGCTGAAGCTTTCGGCCGCCTTGTTGGCGTCTCGAATCACGTTGAGCTCAATCCGGTCGGGATTGAAGCGTCCGCGAAAGAAACGCTTGTCTTGGGCCCACCAGTTGGGGTCCCGCCGCAAGGTGATGCTGCGGCCCTTTTTAATGTCCTCCTCGCGGACGGAGTAGGGACCGAGCATGGGCATGGTGCGCCACTGGAAATGTTCGATCCAGTCGGGTCCGAAATCTCCGTAAGCGTGCCGGGGATAAGGAGAGTGGGTGAGAAACCGTTCGAGGTCTGGTTTGTCGGCGGGAAATTCCAACGCAAACGTGCGTTCGTCGTAAATGGTCAGGCGGGTATACTTGGTGGTGTAAAAGTCGTTATACCAAGGCGCGCGCAGATGCGGGCTGCGCATGAAGTAAAAGGTAAACTCGACGTCGGCAGTGGTGACGGGGGTTCCGTCCGACCAGCGGGCCGCAGGGTCGATCTCGACGTAGGCGGTGTGGCTGGCGTGGTCGATCGCCCAGCGCGAAGCGAGTCCCGGATAAAAGCGGCCGGGGTGGTTGGGGTGCGGGTGCACCCACTGGGGTTCGACCCAGTCAAGCAGGTAGGGACGAATCCCTCCGGAAGCGTCGGGTCCCAGGGTGCGCAGGGTGCGGGGGAAATCACTGATGAAGGTGTAGAAGGCACCGCCCTTGCTGGCGTTGAGGTCGGCAAACTCCGGCAGGTCGGAGCCGTCCTGCCAAGGGAGGTTGGCCGGCAGCTCGCCGCTGGGTTTGCGTTGATAAAAATCCGCTTGCTCCGCGACGGTGCGAGCGAGGTCGGTCTCCATGGCGGGAGGCCCTCGGTCGCTGGGGTTCTCGTTTGATCCCCCACAACCGGCCAGACCCAACGCGATCGCCCAGCTCACCCCGGAGAGGAGATGGCGCGATCGCGTCGAACTGGATGAGGTTCGACTCACGGGCTCTTGAACTGATCAAAGATCTGAAGTTCGGCCGGATAGGTCTCGCCGGTGCGGCGGGCGCGTTCGATTTCGTCACGTTCCTCACTGTCGACCCAATGCACGAAGAACTCCTCGGCGTTGCGGCTATTGGCCGGGTTGAAACCTTCCGGCCACTTCACGTAGCGCCAGTAGCCACCGCGATAAAACGGGGTCTTCCAGCCGTTGATCCAAAACGCTTCGTCGTAGATGATTTGCTCGATCTGCTCCGCGAGGGCTTTGATATCCGGCAACGTTTCGGCGGCGACGTAGGCCTCGATGAGTCGGTCCATCTCGGGGACGAACGTGGAGGTCATGTTGTTGGTCTGAACCCGGATTTGTTGGGGATTCGGGTTGGGCGTGCCGAGGGCGTAGCTGGCCACGGGTTGGTCGTCGGGTCCAAGATAGGCGTCGATGTAGGCGTTGTTGCCGTGGAACATCTCCCAGTAGCGCGGGTAGAGCTCGACGGACCGCGAAAGGGCGACGTAACCGATCTCGTGATTTTTCTCCTGCAGCTTCTTAAAGCCGGTCGTGCTGTCGAGGATTTCGAGGTTGTATTCGAGACCCGCTTTGAGGGCTTCCTGTTTGATGATGACGAGCAGGTCGCGCTGGGATTGGACGGGTGAGGTGATGGTAAAGGAGAGACGATCGCCCGCCGCGTTTTGGAGCACACCATCAGGACCGGGTTGGTCGTAGCCGGCTTTCGCAAAGTAGGCTCGGGCCTGCTCCGGGTTGAAGGAGCGGTGGGTGATGGTCGGATGGACGCGCCAGCTGTAGCCGTCGGACCGGGTCTCCAACATGACGGCATCGCCCCGGTAGTATAGGTTACAGACGAGTTCAAAGTTCGTGGCGTGATGCAGGCCGAGGCGGATGTTCCGATCGTCCATCCGCGGCATCGCGGTATTGATCCACAAGCCCCAACCCGGCCGCGGAACTTGATTAAAGAACTTGTAACGTTGGATGCGACCGGAGGCGACTTCCGGGTGCTCCTCGTTCAGGTTCTCATACCAGAACTTGGGGGTGTTGAGCGGCATCATATCGATGTCACCGCGGGCAAAGGCCTCGACTGCCTTGTCCGGATCGCGAATGACATCGAAGCGATAGCGGTTGGGATTGAAGCGACCGCGGAAGAACCGTTTGTCCTGCGCCCACCAGTCCTGGTCCCGGCGCAGGGTGATGCTGCGGCCCTTGTTGATGTCATCCTCGGTCAGGTTATACGGACCGAGTTTGGGCATGACCCGCCACTGAAAACGCTCAATCCAGTCGGATCCGAAATCCGGAAAGGCGTGGCGGGGATAGGGCACGAAGGCTCCGAAACGGCTGGCCAGATCAGGTTTGTCCACCGGGTGGGTGAGGGCGAAGGTCAGGTCATCGTAGACGGTGAGGGCTACAAAGTTTTTGGTGTAAAAATCGTTATACCACGGCGCGCGCAGGTGCGGGCTACGCATGAAGTAGAAGGTGAATTCGACGTCCGCGGTGGTGAGCGGCGTGCCATCGGACCAACGGGCCTCGGGGTCGATCTTGTAGTAGATGGTCTTGTTCGCGTGGTCCTCCGCCCAGCTCTCGGCCAGACCCGGAAACACGCCGCCGGGCACGGAGGGGTGGGGGTGGAGGAAGCGGGGCTCCACGTAGTCGAGCAGGTAGGCGCGAATGCCGCCCGTTGCGTCCGGACCCAACGTGCGCAGCGTGCGGGGAAAGTCCGTGATGTAGTAGTTGAAGGATCCGCCTTTGATGGCGTTGGGATCAGCAAATTCGGGCAAGTCGGCGCCGTCCTGCCACACCAGGTTGGTGGGGAGCTCAGAGATGTCCTTGCGCAGATAAAAGTCGCTTTGTTCAGCGACGGTGGCGGCGAGATCCGCCTCCATGTTCGGCGCGTTGGGATCGACCGCTGCCGTAGCCGTTTCCTTTTTGCCGCAGCCGAGGAGCAGGAAAGGTAGGAACAGGCACGGCCAGAGTCGGCGCACCGCGGAAAGGGAGGGGGGGGAAGATTTCATAAATTGGAGCAAGCAGAACGTGGACCGGAATCAGCGGTAGACGGTGAACTTTTTAGGATCGAAGGCCTCCCGGATCGCTTCGCCCACAAAGGTCACCAGCACCAGCACGAGGACCAGAGCGGAGAAGGCTGAGGCCACGATCCAAGGGGCCTGTAGGTTGGAGGTGCCCTGGCGGAGAAGTTCCCCCCAACTCGGGGTGGGGGGCGGCAGGCCGAAGCCGAGAAAATCGAGTGCGGTGAGCGCGCTGATCGAGCTCGCGATGGTGAAAGGAATGAACGTCACCAAGGTCGAAAGCACGTTGGGCAGGATGTGGCGAAAAACGATCCGGGAGGTGCTCGCTCCGAGCACTTCGGCGGCATGCACGTAGTCGCGTGTCTTCTCCTTATACGTCGCCGAGCGCATGTAGTAGGTCATGCTCGTCCAGGAAAACAGCACGACGATGAACAGCAGCACGCCGAGATTCATGCCGATACCAGCGGGAATAACGGACGCCACGATGATGACGACAAACAGGAACGGGATGTTGGACCAGATCTCGATCAGGCGCTGTACGCCCAAGTCGAACCACCCGCCGAAGTAACCCATCAGGCAGCCGAGGGTGATGCCGATGAGGTAGGTGAAAACCAGAAACGCGGCCGAGAAGATCAGGGCGTTGCGAAACCCGTAGACCAGCCGGGCGAGGATATCGCGGTTAATCTGGTCGGTGCCAAGATAGTGGCCCTCGGCGAAGCTCGGTGGACGGGGGCGGAAGGATTCGCCGGGGTAGCAGTTCTCCAGCGGATCGAAGGGCACCGGGGGCATCAGCACCCAGTTACCCGAGGCGGGGTCGGCCTTAAACGCGGCTTGGAGGTCGCGGTAGTTGACCTCGTAGTCGTAGTTCAGACCGAAATCCCGGCCGGTGGAAATTCCGCCATAGGTGGGGAAAAACGTCTCCCCCTCGTAGTGGACGATCAGGGCCCGACTATTCACCAGCAGCTCCGCAATGATCGACAGCAGGATGGCGGTGGTCAGCAATAGAAACGAAACGTAGCCGCGCCGGATCGACCGAAAGCGCCGCAGCTTTTTGCGGGTCAGCGGATCAAGGAGGAAGCGTGACTTCAGGGCCATGGGACGGGACGGATCACTTGAAGCGCACGCGGGGATCGACCAACGCGACCAGAATATCGGCGAGAATATTGCCCAACAGAATGAGGATGGAGGAAACGATGAGCACCCCCATCACGGTGGGGTAGTCGCGGTCCACCACGGACGTGTAGCCGAGCAGGCCCATGCCGTTGATGTCGAAAATGAACTCGATGAGGAACGAGCCGGTCACGAGTACGCTGAGGTTTTGACCGAAATTGGTGGCCAGCGGGATCAGAGAATTGCGCAGGGCGTGTTTGAGCACCGCCTGGCGGAACGAAACGCCCTTGGCCATGGCGGTGCGCACAAAGTCGGCCGCC
This sequence comes from Opitutaceae bacterium, assembly GCA_018402455.1. GTDB lineage: Bacteria > Verrucomicrobiota > Verrucomicrobiia > Opitutales > Opitutaceae > Actomonas. Next base: position 102,999 of record JAGYIG010000004.1, on the reverse strand, counting down.
AGATTGTCCATGAGGTGGTTCTTCATCAGCAGGGTGACGAACGCGAAGCTCCCGATCGTGTAGCAGATCAGGGGCAGCACGGCGTGGTGGCTGATATCGAGGATCTGGCCCCAGAGGGTGAGGTCTTCGAAGTCGCGGCTCTGGAAGCCCCCCATCGGAAACCACCCGAGGCGGGCGGAAAAATACACCACCAGCAGCGCGCCGAGGGCGTATCCGGGGATGGCATACCCGATGAAGACGAGGGCGGAGCTGGCGTTGTCGAGCCACGTGCGATGCCGCACGGCCTTGAGCACGCCCAGCGGCACGCACACGCCGTAGACCAAGATGGAGGTGATGACCCCGTAGAAAACCGAGACGGGCAGCCGCTCGGCGATGATGGTCGAGACGGGTTCGTTGTAGCGGTAGGAGGTGCCCAGGTCGCCCCGCACGAGATTGCCCAGCCAGATGAAATACGCCTGCAGGGCGGGCTTATCGAAGCCGTAGTATTCCTTGAGCTGTTGCATCTGCTCTTCGGAGATGGCCCCGCCGCCGGGACTGCTGGTTTGGGCGGAGCCGCCATCGCCGGACATCTGTGCTTCCATCAACGCCCGTTCGATGGGGCCACCGGGCACAACCCGCGTAATCAGGAACACGATTAGAGTGATTCCGATCAACGTGGGGGGGATGAGAAGAAAGCGTCTGAGAAAGTAGTCCCGCATGGGAAGCCTGGCACGGCCAACCGTGCTTGGGGGAAAGTGCCTACCGATTACCTCGGCGAACGCAAGCCATGCCCGTGTAAAACCCACCCCCGGGCGCCCCCGCCCGCTGAATCGGCGGACCGCGGTCAGCTCAGGATGTCGCGGAGGCTGTCCAGGTCCATTACCTGGCTGAGGCTTTCCTCCTGCACCACCGAGGCGGCGAGCGCCGCTTTTTCGTGCTGCAGGGCGCGGATTTTTTCCTCCACCGACCCGGCGGTGATGAAGCGGTAGGCGATCACGGGTTTGGTTTGGCCAATGCGGTGAATCCGGTCGATGGCCTGAGCTTCGGCGGCGGGATTCCACCACGGATCGTAGAGGATGGCGTAACTTGCCGCGGTCAGGTTGAGGCCAAAACCCGCGGCCTTCAGCGACAGCAGGAACACGGTTTTGCTGGGATCAGATTGGAACGTGTCCACCAGCTCGGCCCGGTTTTCGGTCGCCCCCGTCAGCATGAGGTGGCCGATATCGCGCTCCACCAACCGATCGCGGATCAGTTTCAACATCTGCACGAACTGGCTGAAGACGAGGACCTGGTGCCCCTCATCGGCCAGCTCCTCCACCCGTTCGAGCAGAGCGTCCAGTTTGGCACTGGGCATATCGGCGTGGGCGGGATCGACCAGAGCGGGGTGGCAACAGATCTGACGCAGCCGCAGCAGGCTGGCCAAGACATGGAAGCGCACCTTGCCGAGCTCTTGGGCGGTCCCCACGCCCAGCAGGGCGGCGCGCGCCCGTTTCAGCTCGGCATCGTAGAGGGTGCGTTGTTCGCCCTCGAGGTCGATGATCACGTCGTCCTCGCTGCGGGCCGGCAGATCCGGGGCGGCCTGAGCCTTGGTGCGGCGCAGGAGAAAGTGTTTCACCCGGCGGTGCAGGCGCTCGACCCCCGCGGAGCTCGCCTCGCCGTATTGGCGGCGGAAATGGATCTGGTCGCCCAGCAACCCGGGTTGCGCAAAGGCAAACAGGCTCCACAGGTCGGTGAGGCGATTCTCGATCGGCGTGCCGGTGAGCACCACCCGGTGGCGCGCGGACAAGGCGCGGGCGGCGAGCGCGACCTGACTCTTGGGGTTTTTGATGAACTGCCCTTCGTCGAGCACCACCACGTCCCATTTCAAGCTCCGAAACTGGTCCGCGTGTCGGCGCAGTTGGGTGTAGTTGGCCACGAGGACATCCGGAGTCGGGGGCGAGCCGTCGAGTTGACCGATTTCGGTCGAAAACACCTCTGTGCTCAGATCCGGCGTGAACCGGGCGGCCTCCGTTTCCCAGCCATGGGTGACGCTCTTGGGGCACACCACCAGCGCCCGGAACCCCGCGGTCCCGGTGCCGCGCAGGTGCAGCATCCAAGCCAGCGTCTGCACGGTTTTGCCCAAGCCCATGTCGTCGGCCAGAATCCCGCCGAAGCCCTGTTGCGAGAGGTGGCATAGAAATTGAAACCCCTCCTTTTGGTAGGGCCGCAAATCGGCTTTCAGGCCGAGAGGCAAATCGGGGGGAGGGATGGCGGCGATCTGGGCCGCCCGGTGCTTCAGGCGCTCGACCATGCGCTCGTCGCGGGCGGCCAGCCGGTTGGCCTCGAGTGCGAGTTGCAGGGTATGAAAGCGGTGCTTCGCGGGTACGCCGCTCTCCAACACATCCGCGACGCCCAACCCCAACCGCTCCAGCGCTTCGTTGGTCTCCTCGTCGACCGCCGCTTCGGCTTCGACCCGCCGCCAGCCGTGCCGGGGCAGGTGCACCCATTTGCCGTGGGCTTTGAGCAGCAGCTTGATTTCAGCGGCGTTCAAATGGGTGTCATCCACCTGCAGCCCGACGGTCAGGTCGAACCAGTCCTTGTCGGAGTCGGCCGCCGCATCGAGGCGCAACTCCACCCGAGCGCTCAAGGGGGCGGCCAGGAGGCTGGCGAGCTCGGGTGAGAGGTCGGTTTCGATTTGCGGGGAGAGGCCGGCGTGCCAGCGCAGGAAGCTGTCGGCAAAGTCCTCGTCCACCGGCCGGATCCAGGCCCCAGCCCAGCCATCCCACATCAAGCGGAAGCCGTTGAAGCTGTCGCTGGCCTCCCGGGCGCGGGCGAAATCGAACTCCAGGGCGGGTTTGCCCACTTCGCGGGGCGGCGGCGCCCCCGCCTTGGTCCACTGCCAACCCTCCGCGTCGCCCGTCCATTGTTGCTCGCAAGGCGGGTGGATCGACCCGGCGGTCAACTGGGCGTGCATCTCCCGGTCCGCCCCGTCAAACCCGGGCGTGAGCCAACACTTCAGCCGGGGCTGCAACGTGACCACCTTCAGCTCGGCGGCCATGCCCGCGGGCAGACGCAGGCCGACGGCGCGCAGCCGGGGCAGCAGCCGGGCGTCACTGAGGGCCGCCACCGGCAACTGCGGGGTGGGCGAGGGCGGCGGTCCTCGCCAAAGTTGGTTTTCGAAAAGATAGAGCGGCTGCGGTTTGGGGCGACGAGGACGGCGTTCGGCCGGGCGGCCATCCGGGGTGACCATTTGCAGATCCAGGCGGTCGTCGCCGTCGGCGGCGAGGGTGGCCCCTGGGCACCAACGGGATCCGGCCTAATCGTCAGCGGCTGGCCGTCGGGCATGGCCAGAGCGGGGCGGGCGGACGCGGTGCTAGGACTTCCGCGACGGCTTCGGCGGGTAGCGGCGCTTCTGGCGGTGAGACCGGTGGGCAGGAGGCGGGTCGGCGAGGACGGCGAGGGCGGCCACGAGACTGGCCTCGGCCGGGGGCAGTTTTTCGAGGTCCGCGGGACGCAGTTTGACCAAGTCGTTGAACCAACGCTGGGTGGGCGGTTTCCACGGTTTTTGGCCGCGGCGTTGCACCTCGATCAGCCAATTGCCGGCGTGATCCAGTCGCACCCGCAGTCCCGCGATGTCTTCGAAGAGGGGGTGCGGAGCGGCCGCGGCGGCCGTGGATTCGGGTGAAGGCAGCACCCGCAACCAGCGGGCGAGCTCCTTCTCCAGGGCGTGTTCGTCGGAGGACGTGACGGCCTGGGTGAAGGTGCTCTCCAAGCGGTGGGGAATGGTCCGGGGATCGCGGCGGCCATCCGGGGCGCCGGTTTCCACCGCGGTGATCCAAGCATAACCGGAGGCGTAGGCGTGCTTGCAGTCACGTTTGTCCGGGCAGGAGCACTGGAAAGTCCACTTACCGCGGGTGAAGAACCACGTGAGCTGGTAGCGGGCGTTGCCCACCACCTCGGCTTTGACCAAGTGATCCGCTTCCGACCATACGGCGGCGACGGCTCCGTCCTTCAGATAATCCCGGCCGCGCTCCCGGGCGCGCGCGTCGAAGGCGTCCAGCCGTTCGATCAACGCTTTGATGGCTTCGGGCGTGCGCACGGCGCGCATCGCGGTGGGACGGTAGCGGGGGGGCATCAGGCGGAGGTCCCTGATGTCGAATCAAATCGGCAGGCTGGCAGGCGGACGCCAGCGATAGGGGGCGGAAAAAGAGGGCGGTGGATGTGCAATCCTCCCGCCTGTCACAACGAGACGTGAGTCGCAAGACATTGCAGGCTGGAGACGGCGATTACGGGCAAAATCGGTGACTTTGGGGCCAAGACCGGGTTCGGCAGTCCTCAATGCGACTGGCCGATCTGCTCATCGCCACGGTGGCGACTGCTCACGGCGTCGCGCCAGCATATCGAGCAAATTCAGTCGGCGGTGACGCCGAAGCGGGCCCGACGGGGAAGGGATGTTACCTCCTTCCCAACCTCTGGGAAGGCAAGTGACGGCTGGATCCCCTCTGGCTGACGACAAACGATTGGCCGCCCGGAGACGATCTCAGTGGCTCTCAGTGGCGAGCCCTCAAACGTGAGCCGCGTTTGCGGCTGAGCTTCGGACTCCCCTTGGCAGCGCCGCTTCAATCATGAGTTTGACTACGGGGTAGCCGTGCCGGAATCGGAGTTTTTGCAGGACCTCTTGACCGTGATTGACGATCAATGGCATGAGGAGCGCGTGGGCGAACGAGCTGTTCATGCCGCGGACATTTTCCAGATCGAGAATAACCAAATCGTAGACCCCGAGAACGGGCTCGATGCGCTGCAGCCGATACTCAGCCGCGCGGGAACCATCGGCCAGATCGATCAAATGATTGCGGATTGGCGACTGAGAGAGTCCAGGGAAAAGGAGAGCTTCGAGTAGCTCGTCGGGAAACGGGAATTCGCCAAACAGTGGAACTGGCCCAGCGCAAGATCGGGAACCGCAGCGATTTGGCTGATTAAATGGTCACTTCGACCGGGATGGCGGTGGCGGAGGCGCGAGGGACTTTGGCTCCGGTATCGCGTAGGTCCTCGACATGGATTTCGATAGCTTCACGGATCAGCTTAAGCACGCTGGCCTTGGTGCGGGCCGCGGCGACGCAGCCGGGCAAGTCGGGCACATACGCGCCGTAACTGTTGGTTCCTTTTTCGATAACTACGGTGTAGCGGCGGTTCATGATTCCAAGTCGGCTTGTTTGAAGATGCTACGAAGTGTCCCCGGCGGCAAGTCCACGGATGGATGGCCGGCAACCGTCACCGTCCCGGACTTAACAGGGTGACGGAATTGACGATGACTCCCGCGGGTCCTGACAAGAACCCATCCGTCCTTTTGCAGCTGCTTGAGGACGTCGCGGATTTTCATCGGCCTCAGTAAACCTGCTCGTCCAAGAGGGCGAAGAGCTCGGCTTCGGTGATGCGCTTTTGGGCCATCGAGTCGCGTTCGCGCAGGGTGAAGGTGTCGCCTTCGCCTTCGATGGTCTCGAAGTCGATGGTGACACAATACGGCGTCCCAATCTCGTCCTGGCGGCGGTAGCGGCGGCCGATGGCCCCGCCTCGTCGTAGTAGGCGGCGTAGCGGCGCTGCAGCTTTTGGTAGAGGGCTTTGGCGCGGTCGGTCAGGGCCTCCTTGTTTTTCAGCAAGGGCAGCACGGCCACTTTGACGGGGGCGATTCGGGGGCTCAGGCGCAGCACCGTGCGGATCTCGGTCTTGCCCTTGTCGTCGGTGACCTCCTCCTCCGCGTAGGCGGCACAGAGCACGGCGAGGAAGATACGATCGACGCCGACCGCGGGCTCGATGACGTGCGGAATGAATTTCTTCTTGGTCGCTTCGTCGAAAATCTCCTGCGGCTTGCCGGAGGCGGCGGCGTGTTGGGTCAGGTCATAGTTGCCGCGGGCGGCGATGCCCCAGAGCTCCTGCACGCCGAACGGATACTGGAACATGATGTCGGTCGTGCCGCGGGAGTAAAACGCCAGCTTGGCCTTCTCGTGGTCGTAGAGCGACAGCATCTCGGCCGGCAGGCCGATGGAGAGCAGCCAGTCCCAGCACCATTGGATCCAGTCCCGGTGCGCCTTTTCCCAATCGGCGTCCTCGTGGATGAAATACTCCATCTCCATTTGTTCGAATTCGCGGGAGCGGAAGATGAAGTTGCGCGGCGTGATCTCGTTGCGGAACGATTTGCCGATTTGGGCGATGCCGAAGGGCAGCTTGACCCGGCCGGTGTCGACGATGGGTTTGAAGTCGACGAACATGCCCTGAGCCGTTTCCGGTCGCAGGTAGGAAACCGAGGAACCGTCGCGCAGGGCGCCGACGTGGGTTTCGAACATCATGTTGAAGTCGCGGGGCGGGGTGAGGCTGCCGGCCTCGCCCGTGGCGGGCGAGGGGATGAGGGGGATCTGTTCGGGCGTGGCCGCGGTGAACTCCTGCATCACGATCGGCGCGAGTTCGCCTTGGAGGGCTTGCTTGCGCTTGAGCTTCTCGGCGGCGGCCTGCAGTTCGCCGGCGGTGTCTTCCGATTCGAGGGCGGAAACGTAGCCCTTGGTCTCACCGTCAACGGTGACGGCCGCGAAGAAAAGTTGGTCGGCGCGGAAGCGCTGCTTCGACACTTTGCAATCGACGAGGGGATCGGTGAAGCCCCCGACGTGGCCGGAGGCCTGCCACACCTTGGGGTGCATGATGATGGAAGTCTCCACCCCCACGACGTCGTCGCGGCGGCGCACCATATCGTCCCACCAGCAGTCGCGGATGTTCTTTTTGAGCTCGATCCCAAGGGGGCCGAAGTCGAAGAAGCCGTTGTAGCCGCCGTAGATTTCGGACGACTGGAAAACAAAGCCCCGCCGTTTCGCGAGGGAAACGATGGACTCCATGAGGTTGGCGGAAGACTCGGCAGGCTTGGACATAAGGAGCGAAAATAGCCGGTTCCGGCCAGTTCGCTCAAGTCGCAAGTATCAGGGATCGAGGATCAAGAAATGCCGCTGAGAGGCAGGGAGGTATTTGAACCACGAAGGGACCCGAATTGGCTTCGCTACCGCTACGCACTGAAACCTTTTTTTATCCTCCTCGACGTGAAGCCGGTAGACGGAACGCCATTCGTGCTTATTTGGGTCCATGTCAGGCCATTCACTTCGTTCATAGATGTGGTTACTAGATGGCGGTAGGGTAGAGATGAAATTTCAGGGATAATTGTCTGAATTTTCGGACTATTACGTTGCCGATTGGGAGGCAGGTTTCAGAACGGAGGGCCTACCTAATTTGAGAGGCGGTTCCCCGCACCCCGCCCCCACCCCGCTGCCCCATGAATCTCGAATACGTCACCCTCGGTGCTTATTTCATTCTGTTGATCGTCATCGGCGGCGTCTTCGCCCGTTTCAACAACAACCTGAGTGATTTTGTGCGCGGAGGTGGTCGGGGCACGTGGTGGATGGTGGGCACCAGCATGCTCATGGCGGGCATCAGTGCGTTCACCTTCACCGGCAATGCGTCGGCGATTTTCGAGGCGGGCCCGTCGGCTGTCATCATCTACCTGGCCAACATCACTGGGTTTATTCTGGGGGCGACGTTTCTCGGCCGCTGGTGGCGTCAGTCACGTGCCTACACCTCCGGTGATTTGGTGCGCGCGCGGTTTGGGCTGGGGGCCGAGCAGACCTTTGTCATCACCGGCATCATTTTGAATCCGCTGAGTGCCGCGATTCAGCTGTGGGCCTTGGCGGTATTTGTCAGTGCGGTGTTTGGCCTGCCGGTGATTTGGATGATCACCATCATCGGCGTGATTACTTTGGCCTACTCCACCACGGGGGGCATGTGGGGGGTGATGGCGACCGATGTGGTCCAGGGCGTGATCATGTATGGCATGACGTTGTTGATGGCCGTGCTCTGCATCATGGAGGTGGGTGGCGTGGGCGCGTTTATCGAGAACTACCAGCAGATGGTGGCCGAGGGCAGTTTCACCTTTGTGAAGGAGCCCGGCCAATTCCCCAATGACCGTTACACCGGGCTGTGGATGGTGATGGCGTTCGTGATGCAGATGATTTCCCAGATTCACCTCGGGGCGGCCAACAAGTTCCTGGCGGCCAAGGACGGCCGGGAGGCGTCGCGGGCGAGCTGGTTCTGCATGGCGCTGATGGCCATCGGGGTGGCGGTTTGGTTTATCCCACCCATGGTCGCGCGGTTCCTCTACGCCGACGAAGTCATGGCGATGGCGGTGGGTGATCCGGCGACGACGTCTTATGCGATCACCGCGGCGCACGTGCTGCCCAACGGCCTGTTGGGGGTCATGATTGCGGCCATGTTCTCGGCGACCATGAGTAGCATGGACTGGGGCTTGAACACGACGACCGGGGTGCTGGTGAACAATTTTCTGCTGCCCCTGCGCAAGTGGATGGGGAAGGCGGCGCTGTCCGATTTCGTGCAACTGCGACTCTGCCGCAGCATCACGGTGCTGCTGGGGATTCTCATCATCAGCATGTCGATCGGGCTCTCCCAGCAGACCCGGTTTGCCATGTTTGATTCCTACATGATCATCGCCTCGGTGGTCTCGATTCCGATCACCCTGCCGCTGGTGGCCGGAATTTTTATCCGCAAGATGCCGGGCTGGTATTATTTTGTGATGCTCGGCGGCGGCCTGATCATGTCCCTCTACACCGTCATCGATGAGAAAATGAACGGCAACGTGTGGGCGCTGCAGGAGCGCAGCTTCCTCGTCGTGTTGGGCGCGCTGCTGGCGCTCCTGCTGGCCTGGCCCTTCCGGCAGCGGCGCCGCGCGGCAGACCTCACCCGGGAGACCGAGTTTTGGGAGCGCACCCAGACGCCGATAGATTTCGAAACGGAAATCGGCGGTTCGCTGGATGGCGCGCAAGCGAAGATCACGGGTAATTTGATCCTCGTGACCGGTGGACTGCTGACGGCATTTTTGTTGGTGCCCAATACCTTGGGTGATCGGGTGGCCATTGCGTGTCTGGCGGCGTTTGTGCTGACCTGCGGGGTGCTGTTGCGTTGGGCCGGTATCCGGGCGGACCGAAACCGTTGAGCTCCGGTCGGACCTAAATCCACCATTGCGCGGGGGCATCGGCTGAATGAGCGTGGGGAGTCGCCCGATCGCGCCCCGTCATGAAGGATTCGTTTTCACCGCAAGAGTTCGCCCGCCTGCTGGAGCTGGTCCATCTCGGCATGCGAGCCGTGATGGGCCGACAAGGCGGAGCGTCGCCGCACTTTGAACGCTACGCCGACGTGGAGCAAAAAATCCTCAAACTGGCCGAACGTTATGGCTGCGGCGATCTGGTCGACGTCAGCGGTAACGGCAGCCTGATCCCTTCGGCCAAAGTGGAGGGGGATGAAGAGCTGCGGAAGATGGTCGGCGAGTCGGACAACGATATTTTCTGGCACGAGTTGGTGGCCCGTCTGGCCGACCGTGATCTGGGGGTGGAGCAAACCACCGCGGCGCTGGACGGCAAGGAGGGCCCGCCGTTGAACGCCGACGGTCGGCTCAAAGAGCTCGAGGATGCCTACTGGGCGGAATTTCAAAAACATGACCTCGCCCGGGTCCTCGTGATGCGAGGCGGCCGGGGTTGAACGCGTTGCCGGCCATGCAAACTGCCCAAGCGGTGGTGAATCCCTTTTTTCTCCCCATCTGGTTCGAGATCGGGGCGGTGATCCTGCTGTCCATGACCGCGGGCATCGTGGCCATGAAGCGGGGTTATGACGTGGTGGGGATCGCGGCCTTGGCGCTGTTGGTGGGGTTGGGGGGCGGCCTCATCCGCGACGGAATATTTTTGCAGCAGGGTCCGCCCGGGGTGGTCACCAATCCGCTCTACATTCAAGCGGCATTGCTGGGCGCCGCCCTGGGTTCGCTGCTGGGAGATCGGGTGGAGCGGTTTCGGCGGATCATCGCCGGGGTGGATGCCCTGGCCCTCGGAGCCTACGCCGCGTTCGGGGTTCAGAAAGCGCTCGGAGCCGGGCTGCCGGTGGCGGCGGCCATTCTGGTGGGCATGGTCACGGCAGTGGGCGGCGGGTTGTTGCGAGACGTGATCACCAACGAGGAACCGCTGGTGTTTCGACCGGGCCAGTTTTACGCGCTGGTCGCGCTGGTCGCCTCAGTGTTGTTTGTCGTGCTCACGGTCCAGACGCGGCTGGAGCCCACCGCGGCGGCCGTGGCGGTGATCATCGTCACCTTCATCCTTCAGGTGCTCACGATTGTCTTCAATTGGAAGACGGCCCCATGGCCCCGCCGCCCCAAGCCCACCGGCGATTTAAAGTCCCGCCCAACCGGAGGACGGCGGCTAACGCCGGCGTGGGCGCCCTTGCAACGCGACCTAAAACGACAGCAGGGCACCAAAATGCAGGTATTTTCATTTTGCCGTTTTCGGCCCCATGACATTCAATCTGCCATCTCGATGCTTCGACGTTTCAAGGATTCGCCTGCCCTGCAGGCTGCCGGGGAACACGGCTATGCCGTAGCGGCAACCTTGTGGATGTGGTTTCGGATGAACTGGTGGCGTGGCTTTCAGCGAGGATCTATTGGGCCTGGCGGTACCCCAGCATCAAGGGCTCGTGCTTCGTCGCCTCTGATGACGGGATTTGATTTATGGGGTGGTGCGTGCGGGCCCACGCGCTGCAGCAGCGCAAGCCAGCAGGTCAAGGCGATGTTGGCGGTCTCGCGCAAACTCGGGTCGTAAGGCAGTTTTTGCCCTTAACGGCCCCTATGGCTGCTATCGCGACGCTGCTCAGAGCTTGACGGGTTGATCAAGCGCGCAAAGCAGGTAACGGGGCGCCGCTGGGAATCTATCGCACCTGCGGATCGAACAAGCGGTGGACCGCGCGCAAAGACACTGTTGCGACAAATGTCTGACGTTTCTGCACAAAGAAGCACCCGAAGAGGCTTTCCAGCCGGTCGACGTAGCTCAAGCCCACAGCCGACCTCCGAAACAAGCTGCTGCGGCAGGCCTCGCCTCCCAGGTGGGTTGAGGCTCCAGATCGGCAAAACTACCCGCCATCCGGCTGCCGCGCGGAGGCCTCGAACAGGCGGTGCTCAATCTGGTGGTCCAATGCCCGCCACGCCATGCAGGACCAGCCCGCCCCACACCTGAGCATCGCGGTCTCTTGGTCAGTTGCGCCGCACACGTCCATTTTCACCCTCGCCCACCTCCGGGTGATTTCATTGCATCATCCGCGACCGCAGGAATACGGAGCGCGGCATCGCCCCGTCAGAATCAGTAGTCTTCGAACCGTTTTACCACCAAACCTCAGGGGGCACCGGTCTGGGCCTGGCATCGGTCATGGAGACCTTTCGCCAGCACGGAGGTTGGGTGGAGGTCCATTCCGTGGTCGGTAGCAAGACCGTGTTCGACTTGTATGCCCCCGCGTTGCCGCCTGCGCCGCCCCGCGCCCACCCCGACGCCCGCGCCCACCCCGGCGCCCGCCCCGTGGTCACAACGTAACCGACACAACTGGCGCCAGGGGGCAGGTCAGGCGATGAGGACGGCCCAGAGGTGCAACGCTGGTCGTCGCGCGGCAGGCTTCGCCAGCGGTGCGCAGTTGCCGCGCCCGTGCGGAAACCCCATCCAGCGCCGATGGTGTCAGGGTCGCGTCTTCGGTGATACCGACGAATGACGTAGGCCTGTCGTTCGGGCAGCCTGTCGAGGGCGGTGGTGAGCTGTTCCATCAGATCGGCACCCTGGGCCCAGTTGGCCGGGCAGGTGAGGCTTCGTCGGCGGGTCTCGTCGAGGATCGGCGTGCCGGTTTCCTCCGCGGCGAGATCGGCCTGGGCGGCGCGGACCTCGAAACGGGGAAATCGGGGCCTCGGCGATCTCGACGGTTGAGGGGGCGGCCCAGCTCGTGGGTGAGCTCGTGTTCGACGCGAGCGGCTGCACCCGCTCACGCCGCCAGCCGGGCGAGGGGGTCCAGCCGCCGGAGTTCGTCGAGCATGGCGCCGCGAACCCGCACAAAACAGAAGGCCCGGGCGTCGGCCGTGGGGCCGCTGAAACGCAGGGTGGCGTGCATCAAGGCTTCCCGTCCGGCGGAGGCGAGATCGTCCCGATCGACGTGGGCGGGCAGGCGGGGCGCGATGCCGGCCAGGGCGCGGTCCACCAGGTCCAGCAGCGCGACGGGGTCGGGAGCGGGAGAAGGTGGGCAGAGGGTATTGGGTGCTATCATGGCGAAACGCCCGCCGGAGGTTTGGGTTTTACGTGGTTCCAGAGGGGGAACCTCGTCCGGAGGTGGGATTCGCGGGCAAAAAATAACCCACTTCCGGGAGGGAAGTGGGCGGTGTAGGCGAAAAAAATTCGGCTAAATTAAGTTACACCACTTCCCGGGTTGTCGCGATCGTGCTGGGAGGCAACGAGGCCTACGCGCACCACGCGCCAGTCGCGTCGAATACCGGCGAGCCCCACCACGGTTTTAAGCATGGCCTGCGGGCACGGCTTCGCGAGGGACGCGAAAGGCTTCATGTGCTGGAGGGTGCAGGTCATCGGAAAAGCGGGTGGAAGTGGTTATTGAATCATGGGTTTCGGGGGAGAACGGCCACCGCGATGGGCGAATCAAGGGGGCGGTCCCAAAAAACCGGAAGAATTTGAAAGGGGTTTTGGGTTGGGTTGGCAACCCCGGAGTCAGTGCGCCTTGCGCCGGTTGCGCGCGGAGCTCTTACCCGCTTTGGGGGCGCGGGGGGATTTGCGCTTCAGGCGCCGGGTCTCGGCCGGCGGACAGGTGGCGCCGTCAAACCACGTGCCTTCGACTTGGGTGCGGGTGGGGATCTCGGGGATGCCAAATTTGTGGTAGTGGAGCTGGCCGGCGAGAATCTCGAGGGCCAGCTTGCCCACCGCTTCGTGATTCTGCCGCACGCCGGCGACCGCGCCGTCCTGGTCCTCCTCCTCCAGAAACAGATCGATGAAGGCGACATCGTCGGGGATTTTGAGCTCCATCTCGTCCAGACAGGGTTGGATAAAGGAGCGTTTGCTGAGAATGACCTCGGGGCGGTGTTGCTCATACCAGGCCTTGAAGGCGGCGGTATCGGCGACCACGTCGCGTTTGGTCTCACTCATCCAGTCATCGACCTGTTCGGCCGCCGGAAAGAGATGGAGCGGAATCCGTTCCTCCGGGGGATGATAGGCCTGGGCAATCAGCAGTCCGGCCTCCCAATGATGATCAACGGCATGATCCCACCCCCGGTGCATCACGGCTCCGATTCGTTTGTAGCCGTGATCCTCGGCCCGCTGCACGGCGAGGCGCATGATGCTGCAGTGGTCGTTGTTGACCTGATGGAGCTCCGGTTGGTGGGGAAAGTAATCGATTTTCACGGCACTGAAACCCTTCCAGTCGAAATGGAGGTCCACGTCGGAGGCGCGGCGGTGGGAAGCGATGACGACGCCGGTGATCCCCCGGGCCTGCAGGATCTTGCTCATGCGGGTGTGGGAGAGGCCCGGTTCCCCCATCCAGAAATGGTCGAGCTTGAAGCCCAGTTCCTGCGCTTTGGCGGAGGCACCGGCAAAAAACTGGGGGTGGGCCGTGACTTCCTTCCACCCATCCTTGGTGTCCCAGTTGGTGATGTAGGCGAGGGTGGGCGGGTTGCGCCGTTCCATGACCTTGCCGCGGTAGGCCACCAGCGCCTGCAACACCGGGTCGGGTTGATAGCCCATTTCCTGGGCGAGGTCCTGAATGCGTTTGCGGGTCTTTTCCGGCAATCGGGGATGGTTGCGCAACGCCAGCGACACGGTGGTTACGTGGACTTTGGCGCGTAGGGCAATATCGGCGAGGGTGACTCGACGGGAAGCAGACATGGCGGGGGAGGGAGGCGGGTGGGGTTGACGGCGGGGGTCGCCCTCAGACATTCTGGGCTGTTCCGTCGGAGTCAATTGTTAGTATGGTCGGTGCATTGAGAGGTAATCTCCCGCGCCGGTTCATCTTTTCCCCCGCCGGAGACCCATCCTCACCCAACTCACCCCCCACGTTATGAAGTCACGACATTTTGCGGATTTTCCGCAGATTCCCTACGAAGGTCCGGGCACGGACAACCCGCTGGCCTTTCGCCATTACAACCCCGACGAGGTGATCGACGGCAAGACGATGAAGGAGCACATGCGTTTCGGCATCGCTTACTGGCACTCTTTCCGGGGGGTGGGCGCGGATCCGTTCGGGCCGGGCACCATTGAGCGGCCGTGGGAGAAAGGCCGGGACGAGATGTCCATCGCCAAGAAGCGCATGGATGCGGCCTTCGAGTTTTTTCAAAAGATTCAAGCCCCCTTCTGGTGCTACCACGACCGGGACATCGCGCCGGAAGGCAAAACCCTGCGCGAGTCGAACAAGAATCTCGATGTGCTCGTGAAGCACGCCAAGGCCCACCAAAAGGCGTCCGGCGTGAAGCTTCTCTGGGGCACGGCCAGCCTGTTCACCAACCCCCGCTACATGAACGGCGGGGCCACCAATCCGGACGCCCACGTTTTCGCGTATGCGGCGGCGCAGGTGAAGAAGGCGATGGAAACCACCCTCACCCTCGGGGGGGAGAACTATGTTTTCTGGGGTGGTCGGGAGGGCTACGAGACCCTGCTCAACACCGACATGAAGCGGGAGCAGGACCACCTCGCGGCGTTCCTGCACATGGCGGTCGATTACGCCAAGCAGATCGGGTTCAAAGGCCAGTTCCTCATCGAGCCGAAGCCGAAGGAGCCCACCAAGCATCAATACGATTTCGATGTCGCCAGCGGCGTGGCCTTCCTGCGCACCTACAAGCTCGACAAGCACTTCAAGTTTAACATCGAGACCAACCACGCCACCCTCGCCGGCCACACCTTCAACCACGAGATCGAAGTCGCGGCCGCGCACAACATGCTCGGCTCGATCGATGCCAACTCCGGCGATCTGTTGCTGGGCTGGGACACCGATCAGTTCAATACGGACGTCAAGGAGCTCACCCTCGCCATGATCTCCATTCTGCGGGCCGGCGGGCTGGGTAGTGGCGGCTTCAATTTTGATGCCAAACTGCGCCGTCCCTCCATCGATCTCGCGGACCTGTTTCACGCCCACATCGGTGGCATGGATGCCTATGCGCTGGCCTTCAAAATTGCCCGCCGTATCCTCGCCGAAGGCAAATTCGAGGAGATCATCAAGGCCCGTTACAGCTCGTTCAACGTCGGTTTTGGCCGCCAGATCGAGAAGCAGAAGGTCGGCTTCAAGGAGCTGGAAAAAATTGCCTTCAAGCTGGGCGAGCCCACCCGGGTCTCCGGTCGCCAGGAGTATCTGGAGAAACTGCTCAACACCTACCTGCACGGTTGAGCACTTGTTAGACTTTCGGGGGCGTCCACATCGGACGCCCTTTTTTCATACCCGTCAGCCTGGCGGACGCACCGTCCGCCGCCAGTTTCCCCCACCCCTATGAGTAGTGACCCCACCAACGTAAAACTCTCCTTCCGGGAGAAGTCCGGCTACAGCTTCGGTGATGCTTCGGCGAACTTCGTGTTTCAGATGTTCATCTTTTTCCCGACGGCGTTCTACGTGGACTCGATCGGGATCAGCGCGGCAGCCATGGGGGCGATGTTGCTGTGGGTGCGGTTGAGTGACGCGATCACGGATCCGATCATGGGGGTGATTGCGGATCGCACCACGCACCGTTGGGGCAAGTTCCGGCCGTGGCTGCTGTGGTCGGCCATTCCCTTCGGGCTGATGTTTTGGGCGGCGTTTTCGGTGCCCAGCGGACTCGGTGATGCCACCAAGCTCTGGTATGTCATCATCACCTACACCCTGCTGATGATGGCGTATACGGTGAACAATGTCCCCTACGCTTCCTTGAACGGGGTGATGACGAGCAACAGCAGCGAGCGCACCGCCTTGTCCTCCTATCGTTTTGTGGCGGCCATGGCCGCCACCTTCATCGTGCAAGGCTTCACCCTGCCGTTGGTCACCAAATTTGGCGACGGCAGTGTCACGGACCCGAAAGGGTGGTCGGTCACGGTGGCCATTTACGCGCTGGTTTCCGTGGGGTGTTTTGTGATCACGTTTTTCTCGGTCAAGGAGCGGGTCCAGCCGCCGGCGGGACAGAAGGCGGACATCAAAAAAGACTTCCAGGAGGTGCTCAAGAATCGCCCGTGGCTGGCCATGTTTGGCATGACGTTGTTTGTCTTCATCACCCTGGCCCTGCGCGGTAACGCCAACTACGTGTTTGTGACCCGTTATTTGGATTCCGAGGTGATGCTGGAGTTTGTCCAGGGCCTGGGGTTCACGGCGACCGCGGCTGATCTGCTGAACCCCTCCTTCGGACTGCGGGTCCTCGATTTGTTTGGCATGGTGGTCAAACCCGGAGCCAGTCCGTCGGTGGTGGGATTCAGTGTGCTGAGCATGATGGGCACCTTTGTCACCATCATCGGCGTCTTGTGCGCCAAACCCCTGGCCGACCGGTTCGGCAAGAAGCTGGTGTTCACCGTCGGGTTGGCGGGAGCAGCCTTGTTCCAGGCGCTCAACTACTTCGTGGCCCCGGAGGACGTGAACCTGGTGGTGGTCCTCACCATTTTGACGAGTTTCAGCTACGGCCCGACGATTCCGCTGCTGTGGGCCATGATCGCGGACACGGCCGATTACAGTGAATGGAAGAACCATCGGCGGTCGACAGGCTTTGTGTTTTCCGGCGTGGTCTTCGCGCTGAAAGCGGGGCTTGGCTTCGGTGGCGCCATCGCGGGCGGATTGCTCTCGATGTATGGCTACACCGCGGAGACCGCCAATGATCCGGCGGTGTTGGCCGGGGTGCGCACGATGGTGAGTCTGCACTCCGGGGGCTGTTTCTTCATCGGCGTGATCTTCATGTTGTGGTATCCGATCACCAAGGAGGTCGCCACCAAGATGAGTGACGAACTCGCGGCGCGGCGGTCCGCGGCAGGCTAACCTTTACCTTCTTTCCATGGCTCGCCTCCTCCTCACGTTCATCCTGGGAATATTCGCCACCGGCGAACTGACGGCGGAGGACGGCTATCGGCTGTGGCTCCGCTACGACCGCATCGAGGGAACCTCGAATCGCAATGATTACCGGCGGCCGATGCAGTCCATCATCATCGCCACCCCGAGCGGGGCGGAGTCGGCGATCATCCAATCCGCCCGCGCGGAGATCGCTCGCGGTCTCGATACGATGCTGGGGCGCAAACTCACCACGGTGCACGTGGTTGCCCGCGAGGCCGACCCCGCCCTCGGTGCCGAGGGGTATGCGTTGGAAAATGTCACCGTGGACGAGGAAAAGGCGGTGCGCATCCGGGCCAACTCCGACGCCGGTGCACTCTATGGGGTGTTCGATCTACTGCGGCGCGTGCAAATGCGGGAACCTGTCCATGAGCTCGCCGTCGTGGCCGTGCCCAAAATCGATCGCCGCCTCCTCAATCACTGGGACGACTTGAATGGTTTCGTGGAGCGGGGTTACGCGGGGTTCTCGCTGTGGCGCTGGCATGAGCTGCCCCACATTTTGTCACCACGCTACACCGATTACGCCCGGGCCCTCGCTTCGCTGGGCCTCAACGGCACGGTGGTGACGAGCGTCAACGCCAACGCGCTCATCCTGACGCCGGTCTACCTCGAGAAGGTGGCGGCGCTGGCCGAGATTTTCCGCGCCTGGGGCATCCGCACCTACCTGACCGCCCGCTACAGTGCGCCGATCGAAATCGGCGGCCTCGACACGGCCGATCCGCTGGACCCGACCGTGCAAGCATGGTGGGAGGCCAAGATCGATGAGATCCATGAGCACATCCCCGACTTCGGGGGATTTGTGGTGAAGGCCAACTCGGAGGGGCAGCCGGGCCCGCATGACTACGGCCGGGACCACGCCGTCGGCGCGAACCTGCTGGCTGCGCCGCTGGCGGCCGACGGGCGCGACGGTATCGTGATGTGGCGGGCGTTCGTCTACGATTATGAAGACGACACCGATCGGGTGAAGCAGGCCTACAACCAGTTTGTGCCGTTGGACGGCAAGTTTGCCGACAACGTGCTGGTCCAGATCAAAAACGGTCCGCTCGACTTCATGCCCCGCGAGGCCTTCAGCCCGTTGTTCGGCGCGACGCCGCAGACCAAACAGATGGTGGAGCTGCAGATTACGCAGGAGTATTTGGGCGCCTCGCTGCAGCTGGCCTACCTCGGCACCATGTGGGATGAGGTCCTGCAACAGGATACGTTTGCGCGCGGCGAGGGCAGCACCATCGGCCGCATCACCGATGGCTCCCTCCATGGCCATGAACTCTCCGCCATCTGTGGCGTAGCCAACACCGGATCCGACCGCAACTGGACGGGTCACCCCCTCGCTCAGGCCAACTGGTATGCCTTCGGGCGCATGGCGTGGGACCACACCCTCGGGGCCCGGGCCATCGCGGAGGAATGGGCGCGACTGACGTTTGACGCCGATGCGGAGGCGACGACCTCCATCGTGGAACTGTTGATGGGCTCCCGGGAAACCGTGGTGAATTATTCGATGCCCCTGGGCCTTCACCACATCATGGAACGCGGTCATCACTATGGCCCGGGTCCGTGGGTGGAAGGCGGTCGCGCCGATTGGACCTCACCCTATTACCACCAGGCCGACGCGCAGGGCATCGGGGCGGACCGGGTCGCCTCCGGCTCCAACGCGATCGAACAGTATGCGCCGGAATTGCAGGCGCAGTGGGGCAGTTTGGCGTCGGTGCCGGACGAACTGCTGCTGTGGTTTCACCACGTGCCGTGGGATTACGAAATGAAGTCCGGCCGGATTCTGTGGGACGAACTCGCGCTGCGTTACCAGCAGGGCGTTGACGAAGTGCGCGCGATGATCACGCGTTGGGACGGGTTGCGGGACCAAATCGATCGCGAACGTTGGCAGGCGACCCGTGAACGCCTGGTCGTGCAGGAGCAGGATGCCCGCGAATGGCGCGATGCGTGTCTGCTCTATTTTCAACAGTTTTCCCAGCGACCCCTGCCCGAGGGCGTCGAGCCGCCCGAGCACGATTTGCAGCACTATATCGATGTCGACCGCCGCTACTTTCCGGGTCACCCGGGAGATTACTGAAATCACCGCCCACCTGTGGGTGTTCAACCCCGAATGGAGCCGAATGGGCTCCCCTACCTTTCTGCCTTCAAACCCAACCGCCAAAATCCCCTGTTGTTTCAATGCTTAAGCGTTAGCCGAAGCCATTCGGGCCCGATCGTGGTTCAAAAAATAATGTCATGAAGAGAATCCTGCCCCTCCTGTTTTCCGTCACATTCGCCATGGCCGCACCCCCGCCGGGGGGCGCGGCTTTGACCGGCGAATATCCCAATCTGTTCAATACCTACCTCGGCAAGACCGACGCGGAAATTCAGGCGAAGCTCGCCGATGCCTTTGATCAGCTATTCTACGGCGACCCGTTCACCGAGCGGATCTATTACACGGACGGCCCGGACACGGCTTACCTGGCCGACGTGGGCAGCCGCGACGTGCGATCGGAAGGCATTTCCTACGGCATGATGATCACCGTGCAGATGGACCGACAGCAGGAGTTCAACGCGCTGTGGAAATGGGCCAAGACCCACATGTATTACGAGGAAGGTCCGCTGCGCGGCTATTTTGCGTGGCACCGCGACTACGACGGCGACATGACCCGGTCCGACGGCTCCGAAATCCGGGGCGCCGGACCCGCCCCCGACGGGGAGAACTGGATGGTCATGGCGCTGTTCTTCGCCTCGCACCGTTGGGGTGACGGAGAGGGCATCTTCAATTACGGCCGCGAGGCCCAGGATCTCCTCAAGATGATGATCCACAAGGACGATCAACCGGACCGCGGCGACATCGTCAGCATGTTCCACCCGGAGGAGAAGCAGATCCGCTTCACGCCGGACGGGGAGTGGGGACCAAAATTCACCGACCCCTCCTACCACACCCCGCATTTCACCGAGCTGTTTGCGCGCTGGGCCGAGGATCCGGCGGACCGGGCTTTCATGGCGGAGGTGGCGCAAACCAGCCGGGAATTTTTCCGCCGCGCCGCCCACCCCGAGACCGGTATCATGCCCAACTATTCCGAATTCGATGGCTCCCCGCTGGAACGGTGGGGGCGGATGTTTGCGGCCGACGCGTGGCGCACGCTGGCGTGGCCCGCGCTGGACTGGTCCTGGTGGGGGCAGGACGAATGGATGATCGCACAATCCAATCGCATCCTCCGGTTCTTCGCGGCCCAGCCCGCCGATGACTGGCCGGACGAGTTGGAGCTCGACGGCACGGTCCGCGACCGGGCCGGGCTGGCCCACGGCCTCACCGGCACCGCCGCGATCGCGGCCCTCGCCGCGGATCGGGAAATCGGCCAACCCATGGTGGGACGCCTGTGGAACATGGAGTTGCCCAACGACGTGGGCCGCGACACCGACGGCCTCATGGCCGAGGGCGAATTGCGCAGCCACCGTTACTACAGCGGCTTGCTCATGATGTTCGGCCTGCTCCACGCCAGCGGCGAATTTCGCATTTATGGCCCGGTCAAGCCCTGACCCCGTGACCTCCCCTGACCCCGTGACCTTCCCCCCTTTTGCCTTATGATTAGAACCACGTTAATTGCCTCTTGTCTCACCGCCGCCGCCGTCATGGCCGCGCCCGTGCGGTTCACCACCTTCACCTACACCGGCAACGACGAGATCTTCGCGTCACCGATATCTGAATACGAATACCGCAACCCCATTCTGGCCGGCTACTACCCGGATCCGAGCATCTGCCGGGTGGGGGAGGACTACTACCTGACCAACTCCACCTTCGCTCACTTCCCCGGCCTGCCGATCTTCCACTCGCAGGACTTGGTCAACTGGACCCAGATCGGCAACGCCATCGACCGGCCCGACCAGCTGCCCTACGATGGCGCCGGCATCAGCCGGGCGCTGTTCGCCCCCGCCATCAGTTACCATGACGGCTTGTTCTACCTCGTTTGCACCATGATCGACGCCGGGGGGAATTTTCTGATCACGGCGGAGGATCCGGCCGGACCGTGGTCGGACCCCCTGTGGTTGGATTTCGACGGCATCGATCCGTCGCTCTATTTCGACGAATCCACCGGGCGCGCCTGGATGCTCAACAACGGACCTCCGCCCGAAAACGCCCCCCTCTACGATGGGCATCGGGCCGTCTGGATCCAGGAGTGGGACATCGCCGCCCGGCAGCTGATCGGCCCCCGGAAAATCATTGTGAATGGCGGCGTCGACCTCAGCACCCAGCCGGTGTGGATCGAGGGACCGCACATCTATCGCCGCGGGGATTGGTATTATCTCAACTGCGCGGAAGGGGGCACCAGCGTGAACCATTCGCAGGTGATCTTTCGCAGCCGGGCGCCCGACGGGCCCTATGTGCCGTTCACCGACCATCCGACGCTGACCCAGCGCGACCTCGATCCCGACCGCCCGCATCCGGTCACCTGCACCGGCCACGCCGACTTTGAAATCGGTCCCGATGGCAACTGGTGGTCCGTCTTTCTGGCCTGCACGCCGTATGAAGGCGGCCACTACAACACCGGCCGCCAGACCTTTCTGCTGCCCGTGACGTGGAAGGACGACTGGCCCCTCATCCTGCCGCCCGGGAAGCCCGTGCCCTTCACCGGGCGGGGACCCAATGGAATCGGCTTGCAGGAGTCGGCGGCCGGCGGCTTTCCCCTGACCGGCAACTTCAGCTGGCGCGATGATTTCGACCGGCCCGAGTTGGGTGATCCCTGGCTCTTCATGCGCGCCCCGCAGGAGCAATGGTGGACCACTGGCGACGGACTCACCATCGCGCCGCGATCGGATGCGTTGCGCGGCCGCCACAACCCCTCGTTCATCGGTCGGCGGCTGCAGCATAATCGCTTTCAGGTTGCGACCGCCTTGGAGCTGCCCGCCACCCCCGGGATCGAGGCCGGACTGGTCGCCTACCACAATGAAACCCACCACTACGTTCTCGGCGTGAACCGGGCGGCGGGCGGTTACCGGGTCTTCCTCGAAAAACAGCAGGGAGCGGCCGAAGAGGCGCAGGTGACCACGGCGATGATCGACGCCCAGCCGGGGGATCCCGTGGTGCTGCGGCTCACCGGCCATGACGTGGATTACGTTTTTGAAATCTCGCAGGATGACGGGACGACCTGGACCCAGATCGGCGGCATCCAGGATGCCCGCAATCTCAGCGTCGAAACCAGCTACGACTTTATCGGCGTGCTGCTCGGGCCCATGGCCCGTCAGCCCTGACTCCGTTACTGATGAGTGTCCCCGCCAGGCTCCTTCCCGTGCTGTTCCTCCTCGGCCTCGGGCCGGTGGGGGTTTCGGCGAAATTTGTGGTCAACCCGGACCGCGAGTCCGGGGTCTACGCCCCCGCTGACACCATTGCGTGGACCTTTGCGTGGACCGGACCGGAGCTGGTGCCGGACGCACCCACGTTTGCCTTCAAGTCCGGCGGGCTGACCGAGACCGAATCCGGACCGCTGTTGATGGCGGATGACGTGGCCGTGCTTTCCCGACCGGCGGGGGATCCGGGCACGATCCTGGCGGAAGTCCGTTGGTCCGACGAAGCCGGCGCCCACGTGGGTCGCGGCGGAGCGGTGGTGGCGCCGGACCAAATCCAGGCGGCAGTGGAAGAACCCGCCGACTTCGATGCCTGGTGGGCAGCCAAGATCGCCGAACTCGAATCCGTCCCGGCCAACCCGCGGTTGACGGTGCAGCCCGCGAACCGCGCCGGTGTGGACTACTGGCACGTGTTCATGGCGGGTTTTCGGGATTCCCAAATCCAGGGTCAGTTGGCGCGCCCCGCCGACGGCCAGGTTTTCCCGGCGTTGCTCCGCGTGCAATGGGCGGGGGTCTACGGGCTGGAGCCGGACTGGGTGACCGACCGGGCAGAGCAGGGCTGGCTCGCGCTGAACATCCTGGCCCACGACCTGCCGATCGACGAAGACGAAGCTTTCTACGCCGCGCAGCGGGAGGGCCCGCTCGATGACTACTTTCGGCAAGGCAACGAAGACCGGGAGACCAGCTACTTCCTGCGCATGTATCTCTCGTGTTACCGCGCGGTCGAATACCTCAAATCGCGGCCCGACTGGAATGGAGAGGTGCTGGTTGTCACCGGCACCAGCCAAGGCGGGCAGCAGGCGTTTGTGACGGCTGGACTGCACCCCGACGTCACCGCCGCGCTCGCGTTGGTACCGGCCGGAGCCGATTTCAACGGCGAAGCCGTCGGCCGCGCGGTCGGCTTCCCGTATTGGCCGAACAGCGGACCCGATAAGGACCCGGCGGCGATTGCCGAGGCCGGTGGTTATTACGACATCGTCAATTTTGCCCGTCGCATTCGGGCGCCCATGTTGATTGGCGTCGGACTGAAGGACGTGACCTGCCCCCCGGCGGGCATCTTTGCCGCGGCGAACCAACTCGAGCCCTACCACGAGAGGGTGATATTGCCCGATTCGGGCCACCAGAATGAGGAGGGGTCGCAGGATGCTTACGTGCAGCGGATGGAGGCAGCCTGGCTGCCCGCGCTGCGGGATGGGCTCACGCCGCCCGGGCCGCTGGATCGCAATGCCGACCATGCCCGCTTGCGGCAGGCCCTCCGCATCACCGCCATGGGTGGCCGGCCCCACCAGGCCAATCCCAATGCCGATGATCCCGCGTCCGCCCCCAACTACGACGAGACCAAGGCCGAGCCGTATCCGGATTATCCCGACGCGTTGATTTTCGATGATGGCACCCCGGTGGTCGCCCCCGCCGACTGGCCGCGTCGCCGGGAGGAGTTGCTCGCTCATTTCGAACGGGAAATCTACGGCCGCATTCCGGATGGAGTCCCCGCCGTCGAATGGGTGGTGGAGTCGGAGGTCACCGAGACCAAGGGCGGGGTGTCGGTCATCACCAGGAAGCTCGCCGGCCAGGTGGACAATTCCGACTATCCGTTTTTGGAGGTCACCCTTGACCTGTCCCTTTCCGTGCCGGCGGGTGCGGCGGGTCCGGTACCGGTCATGCTGCACTTTGGCTGGCCCCCGGAAATACTGGCCCGGTTTCCGCGACCGCCGGGGCCCACGTGGGAGGAGCAGGTGCTGCAACACGGCTGGGCGGTGGCCACCCTCGTGCCCACGTCGTTCCAGGCGGACCATGGCGAGGGGCTGACGGCCGGCATCATTGGCCTGACCAACGCGGGCCAGCCCCGCTCGCCCGACCAGTGGGGCGCCCTGCGCGCCTGGGCCTGGGGCGCGAGTCGGGCGTTGGATTACTTTGAGACCGACCCTGCGGTGGACGCCACCCAAGTCGGCATTGAGGGCCTGTCGCGCTACGGCAAGGCCGCGGCCGTGGCGATGGCCTTTGAACCGCGGTTTGCCATTGGGTTCATCGGTTCCTCGGGCAAGGGCGGGCTGGCGCTGCACCGCCGCGATTTCGGCGAGCGGTTGGAAAACCTCACCGGGACCTACGCCTACCACTGGATGGCGGGCAACTACCTCAAATATGGCAGCACCCTGACCCCGGACGACCTCCCCGTGGACGCGCATCAACTGGTCGCCTTGTTTGCCCCGCGGCCGGCTTTCATCAGCGTGGGATCACCTGACGTCGAAGGCCAGTGGATCGACCAACGTGGCACCTTCCAGGCGACGGCGATGGCGAGCCCGGTCTATGAATTTTTGGACCGGCGTGGGCTCGGCACGGATGAATACCCCGGCACGGGACCGGCGCTGGTTGAGGGCGAGCTGGCGTGGCGACAGCACGAAGACGGCCACACCACGTTGCCCAATTGGCCGATGTTCCTCGCCTGGGCGGATCACTACCTCTCGACCCCGACGGATAAGCGCTGGGTCGCGGCCTGGACCACGGCCCCCCAGTTGACCGAGGATCGCAACGAACCGCCCGCCCCGCAGTTTGAGAACGCCACGGTGCGCCAAAAGTTTTTGACCTCCATTGGTGGTGATGCCTTCCGGGTGCGGTTTTCCAACGCATTTGGCGACGCGCCCCTGACCATCGACGCGGCGGCGGTCGCACTGTCCGCGGGGGAAGGGCGCATTGAGACGGACACTTCAACCCCGCTGACCTTCAGTGGCGGCCAAGAAACGATCACGATTCAACCGGGGGCCCTGTGGCTCTCGGACGTGGTGGAGATGCCGCTCGAACCGATGGCGCATCTAGCCGTCACCATTCAAACCACCACCGCCCCCGACGGCCTCACCGGTCATCCCGGCTCCCGCACCACTTCGTATTTTAATTATGACGGGGCGGCGGTCGATGCAGCTGACCTGTCCGATTCCGGGCGGGTCGACCATTGGTATTTTTTGACGGGCGTGGAGGTGCTAACCGATGCCCCCGAGGCGGCGGCGGTGGCGATTCTGGGCGACTCGATCACCGACGGTCGCGGCTCCACCAGCAACGGCAACGACCGCTGGCCCGACGTGTTGTCGGCGCGCCTGCGGGCCCACGAAGCGACCGCTCAGGTGGCGGTGCTCAACCAAGGCATCGGCGGCAACACGATTCTGGTCGGCGGCCTCGGGCCCAACATGGTTTCCCGGTTCGACCGCGACGTGATCGCGCAGCCTGGGATCAAGTGGTTGATCATCCTCGAAGGCATCAACGACCTCGGCGGCGGCCATTCCAGTGCGGCGGAAATCATCGCGGCCTACGATCAGACCATCGCCCGCGCCCACGATCACGGCATCAAGGTTTACGGGGCCACCCTCACCCCCTACGCCGAGTGCTTTTACTGGACGGAGCAGGGCGAAGCGAAACGGGCGTTGATCAACGATTGGATCCGCCGCAGCGGCCGGTTCGACGCCGTATTGGATTTTGATCAAGTGGTGCGCGATCCCGCGAATCCCCGGCAACTGCTCCCTGCCTACGACACCGGCGACAAGTTGCACCTCAACCAAACGGGCCTCCGCGCCCTCGCCGAGTCGATCGACCTCGGGCTGTTCACGGACTAACGGGAGAATGACCCAAAATCTCCCAAGGTCGCATTGGATCGAATCCCTGGTCCCGATTGATGCGACCTGCAGAGTGCGCTCGGTGTAAACGAGCGATCTTTTGGCGTGAACTTTCGGAGAAAGTGTTTCAGAAATTCCAAAAGGTTTTCGCATCAGCTGGTTACGAAAACGTCTCGGTCACCCCAACCCCGTCCCCATGCAAGACTCCTCGCTCCCCCCCATCGACCGGCGGTCGTTCCTGAAATCCGGCGGTATGCTCGCAGCGGGCGCGCTGCTCATGAACCAGCAAGAGTTGCGTGGCGCGTTGGCCAGCGGAAAAAAACTCAAGGTCTGTCTCGTGGGCACAGGCATTCGCGGCATCAACTTCTGGGGCCGGAATTTGCAGGAAAACTACGCTGACGTGCTTGAATTTGTCGGGCTCTGCGACACCAACCCCGGTCGGCTGGAGTATGCCCGCGACTATATCGGCACCGACTGCCCGTTGTTTTCCGATTTCGATGAGATGCTGGCCAACACCCAGCCCGACCGTGTCATCGTCTGCACCGTCGACGCCAACCACCACGAATTCATCGTGAAGGCCTTGGGTCAGAACATTGAGGTCATCACGGAAAAACCGCTCACCACCGATGAACACAAGTGCCAGCAAATCATCGATGCCGAGCGGGCCTCCGCCCAAAGCCTGCGCGTCGGCTTCAACTACCGCTACAACCCGCACTACACCAAGATCAAGGAACTGATCTCCACCCATCGCGTGGGTCGCATCACCTCGGTGGACTTCAACTGGTATCTCAACGTCTATCACGGAGCCTCCTATTTCCGTCGTTGGCATGGCCTGCGGGACCAGGGAGGCACCCTGCTGGTGCACAAATCCACCCACCACTTCGACCTGCTCAACTGGTGGATCGACTCGGATCCCGTGGAAGTTTTCGCCTACGGCGCCCTCGAGCACTACGGCAAGAATGGACCCTTCCGAGGCGAAAACTGTCGGAGTTGTGCCCACCAGCAGGAATGCCGTTACTACTGGGACATCACCAAGAGCCCTAGCTCGATGCGGCTCTATGCGGATCACGAGCACCACGATGGCTACCTGCGGGATAGTTGCGTCTATCGCGAAGAAATCGACATCTACGACAAGATGTCGGTCCAGATTGTCTATGCCAATGGCATCGTCGTGAACTACTCGCTGACCACCTACTCCCCCTACGAGGGCATGCGCATCGCCTTTAATGGCGAGGAAGGGCGCATCGATGCCTGGGATGGCATCCCGTGGCAAAAGGACAACCGCCTCAATCAGGCGGAGCTGCACGCGATCGAGATGTCGCAGGACGCCGACGACATCAAGGATTTCGAGGAAATCTACGTCATGGACAACTTT
The DNA here is from genome assembly GCA_018402455.1 of Opitutaceae bacterium. Taxonomy (GTDB): domain Bacteria; phylum Verrucomicrobiota; class Verrucomicrobiia; order Opitutales; family Opitutaceae; genus Actomonas. Next base: position 75,810 of record JAGYIG010000004.1, on the reverse strand, counting down.
GGGGACTACCAACAGATCCGCGTCCCCCGGGAAGTCGGCGGCCATGGCGGTGGCGACAAGCGCCTGCAGAATCAAATGCTGCGGGACGCCAACGAGCCCGACCCCTTGCAGCACGCGGCGGGTTCGCGCGACGGCGCCTTTTCCATTCTGGTCGGCATTGCCGCCCGCAAGAGTATCGAAGAAGGCCGCAAGGTTCGCATTGACGAGTTGACCGATCTCCAGCCGCAGGCAGTCCGCAAGGCCTGACGACCGACCCCGGCGAGGCAACCAAACGACCCCGGCTCAGCGCCGACGGCGCTGGAGGGCCAAAACAAAAACACCGAGGCCAGAAAGTAGGGCGGCGGTGGCGGGCTCCGGGACGGCCGAGCCGGTGGCGGCGAAGAAGTTGTCGGCGGTGAAGGCCCCCTCAAAAAGGGGCATGGTCGAGCTTGCGTTGGTGCTGTTCCAAGCCTGCAGCGTCACCGTAAAGGTGTCGCCCGTGACCATGTTCCAATTGGTGGAACCACTGTCGATGTCCACACTGTGAAAAGGCGTGACGGTGAAGCCGTTCACGTATGACGCCACCATGGTCTGCGTGGCGGCGAGGAAATCAATCCGCAGGGTCGCGGTGTTGGAAGTGCCGGCAACTGAATCGAAACTCGCCTGACTGCCGTCCACATGCGTGTAGGCCTGCAAGGCGGCGGACTCGCTCATTGTCGCCAACATGTAGGTCCATTGCTGAGCCACCGTAAAACGATCTCCGGGTGAGTCTGACTTCGCCACCATCAACTCCCATAGCCCTACGTGTCCCGGCACCGGCGTGAAGTTCGAGCTGAAGTCGACCTGCACGTGCCAATCGGAGGTCGGCGTGCCCTCATTGGCCACCCACGTGTAGGAGGCGTTGTTGGTGGTGCCAACGTCGATGCTGCCGTCGGTGAAGTTAAGCACGCCGCTGGCCACCTGGAGGGCGGCGCTTCCGGTGCTGGTGGAGGACCACAGGCCACTCGAGATGTTGGAAAAATCATCACTGCCACTGAAACCTTGAGCCGACAAAGAGGGGACCAAGATAAGCCCCAACGCGCTTAGCCAAACGGGATAGGTCTTCATAACGGCCTATCATCTCATTTTGGCGGCTGACAAAACTACGCATTCCTTGTCCTCGGAAGTTTTAGCAGATTTCCCCATAAGCCCAATAAGGCCCCAACGCCGATCCAACGGAGTCGCCGATCCAACGGGGTCAAACTTTGAATCTTGCAGTTGAGGCTTCAAATCCCCAGCCGCCGCCGGCTTCAGGGGATTTTTATCCGGTAAAGGGCGGAGCGCGCTCCGATGAAGAGGGTGTCGCCGTTGGGTCCGCCAAAGGTCAGGCTGGTGGGGCGTTGGGCCACAGTTATCTCTCCCTGGCGGGTGCCATCGGGAGCGAAGATTTGGATTTGGCCGGCGGCGATATAGACCTTGCCAGCCGAATCCACCGCCACGGCTTCGCCTCCTTCATTCACGAATAGTGCGGGATCCGTCAGGGTGCCATCCGGCTCGACCCGAAAGGACCAGGTGGTGAGTTCCATTTCATTGGACACATAGAAGCGCTGGCCCGGCTGAGCCGGGGCGATGCCAAAGGCCCGCAGCAAGTCCGACAGTTTGGTCCCCCATCGGGTCGCGCCGGCATGGAATTCCCGGCTGGCGGGAATGAAGGCGGTGCCGTCGGGGGATACGTAGTGAACGGGTGGGGAGGTTGTGCTCTGTTGCAGGAAGGCGGCGGTGCCGGTCCAGCGGTTGACCGGCAGGATGGGGGTGGCACCGGGACGGGCCCGGTTGGGTTGGGCCGCGAGGGGGGTTATCCCGGATTCCGCATGGTAGGCGAGCACGGTTCCGTCGCCTTCATAAGCGACGATGAGGAGGTTGCCGGACGAGTCGAACGCGAGTTGTTCCGGCCGGGCCTCCAGGTGCAGCACCCGGTGAACCTGCTGGTCCGCGACTGACCAGCGGTGGATCTGCGCTTCCCGGGGATCGGCAAAATAGACATCCCCGTTGGGGGCGGTGGCGAAGCCGGAAATATTGAGGAAACCGTCGGCGATTTTATCCGCCTGCCGGTGGGTCGATGGCAAGGCGGCCGGTGGTAGTGGTATATCCACTACGGCGATCTCGGAATCGCGGATGGCGTTGCCGGCGTCCGCGAGGAACACGCTGTTGTCGTAGGAAACCTTGGAATTGCTGTAGACGTGCGTGTTCCGCAGCCGGACATGGTGGGAATCCTCAACCCGGATGGCGTCAGAGAAGGGGATAAAACTGCTGACGACGCGGTAGAAGAAGGTGTTCGCGAAGAGCAGGTCCCGGCTGTTTTGAATCAGCAGCGGAAGCGCTCGCGGGCTTTCCTCCCGCTCGGCTTCGAATTGCAGGCCGAAAAACCGCCACTGGGACATGTTCCGCAGGATGACTTCATGGCTGACGTGGTGTTCAACGGACATCGCATAGAGGCGGCCGCGCGTAGCGGTGTCGGAAATCTCGAGGCCGGCTTTGGCATAGGGGCTGGGGCTCCAGATGTTTTTGAGCATGCCGCCGCCGCCGTCGGTCACCCAAAGGCTGGGGGGGAGGGTGTCCCATTGGTCCCGGTGGTCTTTGCCCCGGGAGTCATTGATCCCCCCGGGCAGGTAGGTGCCGTGGCCTCCGTGGAGGCGGACATCGTTGAGGAGCGAACGGGGACCGGCTTTCCAGAGGATGGCGCAGGCAGCCGGATTGAAGGGGCTGGCGTAGACGCCGATGCTGTGGAGGATGTTGGTTCCGCCGGCGGGAGCCTCAATCACGGCCTTCGGTCGCGTGGCGTCCTGAAAGGTCGGGGTATGGGGGGCCAGATAAATGGCCGTGGACCCGGGAGTGAATCCCAGGAGGACGGTGTCCGGCTGCAGTTTCAGGGTGTCGCTCACCCGGTAGACTCCAATCGGGAAATAGAGGACCTGGTGGTTCAAGATGGCGTGCTGGAGCGCCTCCGTCACATCGGTTTCCCCATCGCCCATGATGCCGAGGTCGTGGACGTTGGTCCAGGAGGGGGAGGGCGGAATCCGGGGGAGGTCGGTTCCGACGGCTTGGGGAGCGCGGGAAAGGGGCCTCAGGCTCGAAGCCGTCTTGATGCCTCTCCCGCTGCGGTCCAGGTGCTGGCCATGGGTCCACTCCTCAACGCGGTAGGGGGTGTCCGGCATCGTGATCGTCCGCCCACTTTCCTTGAACCGCGCGAGCACGGGCACGTTGATGCAGCCGATGTTTTCGAGGTGAACTTGGGTGCGGGCCTTGTGCTCCTGACTGATGGAGAATGCCGGGCCGGAGATGTTTTCAAGGAGGGCATCGGAGACGGAAAGTTGATCCGGGATGCCCGGGGTCATGGTGATGGCGGTCGGGGTGTTTTTGATCTGCGGGCGCACCACCACCAGGCCGGCTTCCCGGGTCTGGATGGCGGCGACGCGTTGACCCTCGAAGCGGCAGTCAATGACGAGGATGGGCCAACCGGGGGAGGAGCGCTGGGTCATGATCCCGTAGTCGCCGCCCGAGAAGGTGAGGTTTTCCACTTCATTGCCGATGTCGCGCAAGCCCGCCCGGGCATCGCCCAGATCGAAATGGCAATGGGAGATGAAGGAGTGCTGGGCGACCCGGAACCGGATGGCGATGGCCGCCGGGTTCCCGGGCTCGATTACAAAATTGAGGTTGCTCAAGGCACCGTAAAAGGTGCCCGGGTTGGCATCGCGGGGGCGTTCGCCGGGCTCGGGCGGTTGGCGGTTGCCGGAAAAGTGCAGCAGGTAGGCGTCGTCTTCGCCCTGGAAGCCCGGGGTGGCTTCGGCGAGGAGGAAAACGGGGCGTTCCGCGCCGTAGCCCATGAGCCGAACGCCGGACCAGACGTAGACCGTTTCGTCCAGTCGGTAGGTTCCGGCGGGGATGAACAGCACGCCCGCGTGGCCACTGGCGGCGACCCGGTCGATGGCGGCCTGCAGGGCCGGGGCGTCATTGGCGATCCCATCGCCGGTCACCGGGAAGTCGTCCGAGGTCAGATAGACTGCCGCCGGGTCCGAAGGCCGGGTTTGGTACATCGAATCGTGCGGATCGGTCGAGGCCGGGCTGAGCAGGCTGCTGAGGATAAACAAGAGGGGCAGGCTGAGGGATTTCATGGGGCGGGGCAGCGGGTGGATGGGGGCGCCAGCCGCGTGGTGGAGCATTGCTCGTCGCAGGCGGTCTGCCGGAAAATCCTCTCTCGTTGGGGGGGCGGTGGCAAGCCGCTCCCGATCCAGCCCAGCTGATGGCCGAGCGTGGACACTCGGGACGAAATCGGCGGGCGGATGCGATGCCCCGGGCTACTTCGCGCCGCGGGGACTTTCCGGCGGCCCGAGGTAACTGGGAAGCACGCCTTGGCCGTGGTTGCGCCACGAGGTCTCGGGGCCGAGGATGAAGCGCTGAAACACCACGCCCGGGGTCACCCGCCAGACCTTCAACGTCTGGGGACCGGCTTGGTCAATGGTCACCGTGGTTGCGATGCGGGTGACGCCTTCGCCCACGGCCTTTTCCCAGGTCGGCAGGGTTTTCCATGTATCGACGTTTAGAATACGCGGCTCCCCGTCGTTGAGGGACACGGCGAATTGCAGGCCGTCGCCGCTCTGGTAGTCGAGGGAGGGGGCGGTGTGGATTTCCAGGTCAATCTCACCAGTCCGACGGGAAAAGAAGTCGTATTCCAATCGGGAGCTGGGGCCGCCGGGGGTCTCGGACGCGGCCCGCACAGGGTAGGCCGCCACGGCGCCGAGGGTGCGACCGTAGTCCTCGAGAGTTTCCCAAGTGATACCACTGTCGGCTATGGCGCGGCTGTAGTGGGGCGCTTCCATGGCCACGTGGCCGTTGACCTCGATGTGGCCGGCAAATTCCCCGGGACGGAGGTCGGCCGGGTTCACGATCGGCACGGTGACGGTGAAGCGCTGTCCCTGATCGGTGGCGATGTTAAATTCGCGCGTCACCGGATCGTAGGGATGGTGTCCCCAGCCGCCGCCGGCGGATATTTCGAGTTTGGCCTCGGTTGATTGCGGCGGCATCTCCGACCAGTCGACCGAGATCACGAGGCGCCGGGTGGACTCCACCTTGCCGCTTTGGGGCGTGACCTGCAGCCAGGGTTCGTCCGTTTCGACCTTAAAGTGAAAGGGGGTGTCTCCCCGGTTGAAAAGTTCCACCCAGGTGGAGGACTCACTGTAAACGTCGATCTCGGGTGTGCGGGGAGGAGGCATGCCCCATCGCGGGTAGGCGATCGGGTGGTTGGCCAGGGCCAACCCCACAACGGGTCCCGCTTCCGGTCGCGCTTCGACCAGGGGCGGGAGGACTTCCGTTGCCGGGCTGTTCCAGTAGGTGTGACCAAACTTCTTTTCCGACATCATATGGTTCCACTTCCCATCAAGCAGGGAGTGATACTGTTCGGACAACTCCGCCTCCCGGGCGGCCATGGCCCGGGACTCCCGGGCCGCGGTATTGGCGGCGAGGGCGCGGCCCTGTTCGGCGTAGAGAACGTTTTGCCCTGCGGCGAGGTGGACCGCCCGCACTGCTGCGCTCGCTGCGACTGGATAGTGCACGAGTTGGAAGTAGGCCGCCCGGGCCTCCTCCGGCAGCGCGGCCTGCACCACTTCCGAACGGGAGACGAGATCCTCCCAGGCCGCGCGAATGCGGGCGGCTTCGTCATAGTGCACCTGATGATAGGTGTCGGGGGCCATCATCTCCGGGGTGCGGTGGCGGTTGAGCTTGGTGTAGCCGTCGATCAGGGCCGCGATCTCGGCGGCCTGATCGGGACCAAACTCCGCGGCCGCCCATCGCTCGGTGTAGGCCTGCATCGCGTCGAGGGTCATCGCCGCCGGGTCCCAGGCCATAGTGAGGAAGAATTCGATGGGGAACTCCATCGGTTTGATGTCCCCCACATTGACGATCCAGATCCGGTTGGCCTCATGCTGCCAGGCCAGATGCATCTGTTCCCAAACCTTGGAGATGGGCTGGACATTGATCCACTTGTAGTTGCGGGGGCCGCCGACGTAGTCGAAATGATAATACACGCCCGCCCCGCCGGAGCGCTCCATTTCCTCCGGGGTGGGGAGGCGGCGGATGTTGCCCCAATTGTCATCACACCACAGCAGAATGACGTCATCGGGGACGCGCATACCGGCTTCGTAGTAATACTGGACCTCCTTGTAGAGCGCCCACACCTGCGGGATCTCGGCCTGGGGTTTCGCCAGCACGTCAGCCAGAATTTCACGCTGGTCCGCCACGATGCGCTCGAGCAGTGCGGTGTTGGTGTCGGCGGTCATGGCGTGGTCGCCGTCACCGCGCATGCCGAGCGTGTAAATGGATTCGTAGGGTTGGGCCCGCTCGACGCCTTCCCGCCAGAACTCGCGCAGCGCCGCGTCGTTCTTGGTATAGTCCCACGGGCCGCGGGGTTCCCGGCTCCATTCGTCGTGGTAGCGCATCATGGGCTCGTGATGGGTCGTGCCGATGACCACGCCGTATTCGTCAGCGAGTTTCGGGTTGAGCGGATCGTCCGCCGAGAACGCCCGGGGCTGCCACATGGCCGGCCAGAGGTAGTTGGCCCGCAAGCGCAGGATCAGCTCGAACACGTGCGTGTAGAAGGTGTGGTCAAAGGCGCCGAATTTTTCGTGCACCCAGCCGGTCAACGCCGGGGCCTCGTCGTTGATGAAGATCCCGCGGTATTGCACGGTGGGGCCGTCATCCACGAGGTCGCTGGTGATGTGCAGTTCTTCGGCTGTTTTCACCGGCACGTCGGCCCACCAAAACCACGGCGAAACCCCGATTTGTTCAGACAAGGTGTAGACGCCAAAAATCGTGCCGCGCATGTCGGAACCCGCAATCAACAGGTCGTCGCCCACGCGTTTGATCATAAAGGCCTCCCAGTTCCCCGCGAGGGCGGAGGTGTCGATGCCGTGTGCAGCCACCAGCTCGTCCACCAACGCACTGTGCCCCAGCGTGCCGATGATCACCTGCCTCCCGGCGGTTGCCGCTCTATCGCTCATTGGCGGAGTCAACCCGGTAACCCGCTCGATGTCTGCTTGCAGGTCGGCGGCCGCATGGTGCACCCCCCGGTGGTCGTGGGCGTCGACAGCGAGCGGCGCGGCCCGCTCGCCGGCAACCAAAGGAAAGGCGCCGGCGGCAGCCTGATGAGAAACGAGGCTGGCGGGGGTGGAGAGCGCGCAGCCCAGCGCCAGAACGGCGAGGCCAAAGAAACGGGGCAAGCGAAACAGGGGGGAGTCTACGATCATGTGAAATGAAAGGGGGTTAGTCTGACGAGTTCGGCGACCGGATGAGTCTGACCTCGTAAAGCGGGGGCACGGATGAATCCGGCGAAGCGCGGAAAATCACCTGCAGGGGGTGATCGGTTGAGATGTCCGGCGGAAGTTTGAGGTGGTAGTCGACAAAGTCTTCGCCTTCCCGACCGGAAACCGTCACGACACCGACTTCTTTTCCGTTGATTTCTACGGCATAGGTGCGCGGCTGCCAGGCTTGTCCCCAATGCGTGAGACGCAGTTGGAGCGAGCGTTCCCCGCGGCCGTTTAATTCATAGCCGAACCAATCGTGGGCGGCCCGCCAGGCCCGGCCAAATTCGTAGCCGGTGTAGGTGTTCTCGCCGCGGAAGGCGTGCTCCACTTCGGGTTGCTGTTCGCCGGGAGTGATGAGGTCCACTGTCCTTGCCTCCAGCGCCAGCCGGGCCTGTTCGTCCTCGCGCAACTCGGCGATCACCTCATCGTATCCGTCCGGCGAGACGAGGCGCCAATACATCACATAGCGGGCGTCGTGGATGCGAAAAAAGGGCTCCAGTTCGAGCGAATCGAAACCATGGGGCCGAATGAGGCTCGGGGCGGTGAAATGCAGGGGGCGATCGGGCACGGGCTCCAGTGCGGCGGGCATCGTGGCGGAGTCTCCGACCAGCATCGGCGCGGCGTTGAGCGGCCGGAAGGGCCCCGGCGCGACGTGGGCCATGCGGGCGTCATCGGCGATCAAACCATCCAAGTCCTCGGTGCCGGTGCGGGCCGCGAGCAGGATGGGTCCGTGCAGGAAGGCTGCGTAATCCGAGCCGTCGGGCAGCCGTTCCAATACCGTGCGCATGGGCAGGTCGACTTCGACTGTGTCGCCGTCTTGCCACGCGCGGTTGACGGTCGCGTAGGAGGAGGGTGTGGACGTCGTCTCGACGGGCTCGCCGTTGACGCGAATCCGCAGGCTTCCCGGCGCCACCCAGGCGGGGTGGCGCATCCGCAGGGCGAAGGTTTGGGGAGACTCCATCCGCAGGGTGAGCGTGGTGCCGGCCTCATCAGGGAAGCGGGTTTGCTGCTCCACCGTGATGCCGCGCTCCGACCAATCCAACTCGGAGGCGATGAACAAATTGACGCGCAGTCCGCCCTCGGCATCCGCCGCGTAGATGAACCGGCCATATTTGCCGTGGTTTTCGATGCCCGATCCGACGCAGCACCAGAAGCCCTGACTCGGCTGGGAGTAGACCCGGTAGTGGCGGGGCCGCAGGGGCGTGAAGTAGACGAATCCCCCATGCTCCGGGTGTTGGGTCGACAGAATGTGGTTGAACAGCGCTCGTTCGTAGTAGTCGGCAAATTTAGCGTCACCCTTTCGTCGATACAGCGCTTCCGTCAGGCGCAGCATGTTGTAGGTGTTGCAGGACTCCGGCCCTTCACGGGAGTGCATCATCTCGCCGAAGTCGTCCGGCGCATTGAAGTGTTCGCGCATGCTGTTGCCGCCGAAGGCCACGCTGCGGGTATCGACCACCAGGTCCCAGAAATGGCGGGCCGCTTCGTCCCAGGTGGGGTCGCCCCCGAGTTCCGCGATGCGGGCGAATCCGATCACCTTGGGAATCTGGGTGTTGGCGTGTTGACCGGTCAACGGGTCCCGGCGCTGGAGCAGCGGATCCAGCAGGGCGCGGTGGGAGAATCGCTGGGCGTGCCGCAGGTAACGCTGGTCGCCGGTGATGGCGGCAACGTCGGCCAACACCTCCGCCATGCCGCCGTGTTCGGCCTGCATCATGGCTTCAACTTGTTCGTCGGTCAGGCCGTCCAGCAGGGCGCCGCACCAGTCGGCCAATCCGATCAACACGTCCCGGGCCTGCGCGTTCCCCGCGATCTCCCACGCGTCCCGCAGTCCGGCGAAGGTCTTGTGCACGTTATACCAGGGCACCCAGGCGCCGCCGAGGCTGAAGCCCTGGGCGCCGAACTGGCCGGCGGCGATGGTGGCCCAGAGCTCCCGGGAACCCGGCACGGCCCCGACGTAGCCGTTGCCGTTGGCGGTCTGGCAGGCGGCCAGTTCTGGCCACGGCGTAGCGAGCCGTCGCTTCAGTTCATCGTTGCCCGTCGCAATCCAAGTTTGCGACAGCGCTGTCAAGTAATGCCCGAGGGTGTGTCCATCGAGTCCGGAACTCTCCCAATTGGGATACTTGGGCGCCCGCGGCTCGAGTCCGGCTTCCAGCCGGAACCCGGCCAGCAATCGGTCGGCCTCCAGTGCGAGCAAATAGGATTCGTTCAGGTTTTGGGCATGTTTGAACGGCCCCTCCAAGAGCGTGACATCCTCCAGGTCGAACAAAGCCGTGGTGGTCGTGACCGGCGCTGGTTCGTGCACGTTGTAGAAAAAGGTGGCCCCGCCCCGGCGGTCGGGATCGGCCCCTGGGGAATCGGCGGAGGCCAAACCGCCGACATGGGAGGATGCGGTCAGGTAGCGGTTCGTGACCAACGACATCAACAGGACGTCTCCCTGCATCATGTGGTTCCACTGGAAGACCGCACGCGTCTCGTCGAGGTGGGGCAGGACCTTCACGTCGGCCGGGCCCCCGAGTCCGGTCACGGTGACGTAGCCCGAGGTGGAGACCGACTGCAGCGCCACGCGACCCTGGCCTCGATCAATGACGCGGAATCGCGCAACATCGGACTGGGCCTCGGGAGCATCGGCTGGGTAGAGCCGGAGACGCCCGCGCCAGACGCCAAGCACTGCGTCCTCCGCCCGGCTGGTGAGGGTGATTTCCCGGCCAAAGGGAATGGACCGTTTGGCGCGAGGCTCATTGAGCGTGAAGCTTTCGAAATCGAGGTGCCCGCCGGTCTGGCCTGCGGTGTGGTAGTTGAAGAGTCCATACCGCACGCCCTGAAAGGTCTGGAGTTGGAACACGGTGGTGAAGGGCTTGCCCACGGGGGTGAACGCTTCGCCATCGGTGCTGGTGCTCAGGACGGCCTGCTCGGTATCGAAGTTGCAGTGGGCGCGCAGCCAGATGCGCGGGGTGTCGGCGGGCAGGGAAAGTCGGACGGGGTCGTCCCGGTTTTGATCGCGGCGGACCACGGTCAGATGGCCGTCGACGTCACGACTGATGCCGAGGGTGGCGTAGGGGTAGTTGACCAAGGCCAGTCCCCCGTGGTCGCCGGGCTGCAGCCCCGCGGGATCGACGATCACGGTGGCGATGGATTCGGGTCCGACTGCCCGCTGGGTGAGCGTGTTGCGGGCGAACCAAAAGTCGGTGGCCGGCAGCGACTGAAGGCGGAGGAAGCCGGGCCGGGCCGTGAGGGACCAGGCCTCGGGGACGGGCACATGATTCCATTGCCAGACGTTGGCGAGGTCGGGGCCGTCGAAGGTGTCGTTACGCTGGTAGGGCGCCCGGATGGGGCTGGATTCGGACGTGGTGGGCTTGGTCCACGTGCGCGGCGTGCGCAGCAGGTTTCCGGGCAACCCAAAGTAGGGCCAGCCGTCCTGCCACGTGATGGGCGACAGGGCGGTGAGCCGGCCCAGGGAGTTTTGGTCCGTCATCGATACCGCCCACCATTCGCCGGCAGGGGTGTCGACGATGCCGCCTTGGTGCAGGGGGATGGCGCCCATTTGGTGGGGCTGCGGGGGTTGCAGGTTGAACGCGCCGAATTCGCCCCAGCCCATGCCCTCAAGCCGCCAGCCATTGCCCACCCCAAAGGTCTCCTCCGCGCTGATGGTGGTGATCTCGTAAGGGCCTTCGATCCGATCCGCCCGGGCGCAGGCCATGTAGCCGATGGGATCGTAGTTGGAGCACGTGATGTAGTAGCGGCCCTTGAACTTGTAGAAGTGGGCGCCTTCGCCGAAGCCGGCATCGGCCGGGATGACAATTCGCTCGGTGCCCGGCACAATGTCGTCGAGGGCGTCATTCAACTGGGCGAGGCGAATCTCGCGATAGCCCCAGACCACAAAGGCCCGTCCGTCTTCCTCGAAGAGCACCGACAGGTCGTGCAGGGAACGCTTCATCGCCCGGTGCTCCCACGGCCCGGCGGGATCGGTCGCGGTGAAGTGTTGCGTGGTCTGGCCGTTGACGTTGGCGAAGATGTGAAAGGTGCCGTTGTGGTAGCGAAAGGACGGGGCCCAGATGCCCTGCCCGTAGATCGTCTGCCCGTCCTCGAGACGAAATGCCGGGCCCAGATTCAGTTCGTTGAGCGCATAGCTTTTCAGCTCCCAGTTGACCAGGTCGCGGGAGTGCAGCACGGGCAGGCCCGGCATGGAATGCATCGTGGTGCCGGTCAGGTAGTAGTCGTCACCCACCCGGATCAGATCGGGGTCGGAAAACTCGTCGTAGAACAGCGGGTTGGTGTAGGAACCGTCGCCGTTGTCAGCGACCCAGGTGGAGGGCATTGCTCCGGCGGTGGGTTCCGTGGCCACGGCCGCCGCGACTAAGCTCAGCGTTGCCAGGGCGAGGCAGGTGGGGGTGGGGCGCATCATCTACCGCTACACCCAGATTGAAAGCAGGTCAGGTCGCAACTGCCCCGCTGGTGCAATCAATAGACTACGGCGGATGAATGGCGGATGGTAGGAGGTAGGGCGGCCTCGCCCCACCTCCGCCATGGCGATGGCGGGCACGCGAGGCCGCTGGTTTCATCCGGCAGGATTTGCCTCATCGTTTCTATCGCGCCAAATGCTTGTAGCCGGTCTTCCGACTGATCCCGAACTGTTCACACAGGTCGGTGTGAGTAAATCGCCCGCTGCGCGCGAGCATCACAAAACGAATCATCTCTTCCATGGGGGTTACTTTTGACCAGGGCATTGTGCCCCAATCTGTAACCTATCTCTCCGGTTCAAGTGTTACCTATCTCTCCGGTTCGAACCAGATTCAAAGTTTGACCCCGTCGGATTGCCAAAGTTTGACCCCGTCGGATTGCCACCAACTGCAAGATTCAAAGTTTGACCCCGTCGGATTGCCTCAATCTCTCTTTCTTCTTCGACGCGCTTCGAAATCATCGTGAGGGCATTCAACTGTAGTGTAGTCGAGCGATACCGCAGGGTGGGATCGGTGCCATACTCGTCCGTCACCTCCCACCACGCCAATCCATCAATCGTAGCGGCCAACGTATCGCCGAATACGATGCCAAGCGACTGAAGCTTCCGCCAGCGGGCCGGCTTTCTTGTGAAGCGACTCATCCACGCGGAGGCCCGGCGGGAGTTGCTCGCAGGAGTCGATTACACCCAGATCAGTCCGGAGCTGGGGGCGCGTTTTTTACCTCGAAATGGAGGAGCTCATCGCCGAGGTGTGTCGGCATCCGCAGACTCGCCAGTTTGATCCTCCGGCCCGCCGGCACTCTTTGCACGGCCGCTTCCCGTATGGCGTCGTCTACTTGGTTGAATCCGATCAACGCGTTTGGATCGTGGCTGTCATGCACCTGCGCTGTGAACTGGTTACTGGCGAGAGCGAATCGGGTAGATCGGGTTTTAAAAGGGTTTTTAAAGGCACTGTTTAAAACGAGTTCCACCATTGCCTGATACGACGACAGCTTCGATGCGGTGCAGCCTGGCGCTCCGGATCCTGGGCCTGTGACGGGGCAGGTTCTGGGCAGACACCCCAACTACAAGATTAAAAGTTTGATCCCGTCGGATCGCGCCCGGAAGGCAGGGTTCTGGACAACGTTCCCATGGCTTCATTTGATCCTTTGCCAACCGCACGGATAGCTCACCAAAGAAGCGTCAGCGCAGTCTTTCCTTTAGCCGCCAAATGCTTACTAAGCTGATGCCATGAGTATGACCGCGTTGACCAACTGGTGACCGAGATCCGGATCACTGCCCCACGATGTCGTTGCCGATGTGGTGGACCGGGTGATGTTTGAATCACACGGCGGGTGATCCGGCGCAGGCGCGGGGATTGGTCGCAGACGGTACACCGTCGCATCGATGAGAATCCGTAGCGGGGCTGCGCAGGGCGTTCCCGGCGAGGAAACTGCGAAGCGAAGATCCGGCGTATCGTGGGCCGGTGAAACCGCATATCTTCCATCCTGAGGCCGACGCCGAATACGCCGAGGCGGCCCCCATTATGCCGAGCGCGGCGAGGAACTGGGCGGACGCTTCTAATGACGAAATCGAGCGGGTAATCGCTAAGATCAAAGCCGCCCTGAACGCTTCCGCGCCTACGACCTGCCGGCTCGGCGCAATCTGGCGCGCGACTTTCCTTATGCGGTGGTCTACCCGACGAACCGGATCGGATCTGGATCGTGGCGGTGATGCACCTGCGTGCCGCGAACCGGGTTACTGGCACGAGCGCCTCGACTAGATCGGTTTTTTAAAGGCACTTCGTTTAAAAACGAGGTTCCACCATTGCCCGATACGACGACAGCTTCGATGCGGTGCAACCGGCGCTCCGGATCCTAGGCTCAAACAGGAGGGACAGGCCTCTACCAGACACCCCTACTGCAAGAATAAAAGTTTGACCCCGTCGGATTGCTGTAACCTATCTCTCCGGTTCAAGTGTTACCTATCTCTCCGGTTCGAACCATTGGAAGCCCGCCGCCTGATCGTCAATACGCGCTACGACGGACGCTTACGATGGCGACGGGCATCTGAACCACGCGAGGCAACCAATATCAGCGGGCAGGGTGCGGACCAGCGGAGCTGGCCTCTCACTCGCGGGTCGCGAGCTTGAAGCCGCCCCTCCATCTGAGAACCCGTCATGGGACCGCGGGTCTTATGATCTCTTGTCCAGGCTGGTGCGCCAGTCGTTCCAGCCGCCGTCCACTGACGAGGGCGCGGCGTGCCATTCGGGCATGGGTTTACCCGTCGCGGGGTCTTGGCTCGGTATGGGCAACATCATGATGCGTTTGCAGGCGCGCCGGTAGTCTTCATCGCTCAGGAACGCTTCCTGAATGTCGTCCCAATCGCGGCCGTCGGGGTAACCGCCGCACATGTGGATGTCGTCCGATTGGCCGACCATCTCGTGGCTGACCCCGGCAGGCATGACGATCACGTCGCCGGTCTCAATGCGGATGCGGCTCCAGCCCCCGTCACCGACTGATACCTTGAACTCCATCCAGCCGCGGGCGCAGCCGAGGCATTCGTGGGTCGTGGAGTGGAAATGGGCGTATTCGTAAACACCGGGATAGTCCCAGTTGTTGGACCACCCGTGGGCCCGAAACCGATCTTTGATGGCCTCGGCTCCGCCACCCGGGATGGCGTTGCGGTGCACTAAGAGAGGAAACCGGTTGTTGGGGATTTTACCTTCCGGTTGGGACGCATAGCTTTCGGTCAACATCGTGCTCATTTATCGGGTTCTGGGATTTTTTGGGGGTAGGTAATGGGAGTAATTACTCGGCGGCGGTGCCGTAGGCCACGGGCTTGCCCCCATAGCGGCGCACGCGGGCATTGCACTGTTCGGCGTGGCCCACAAAGCCCTCGAGCAGACAGAGCCGGGAGCCGTATTCGCCGATCATGGTCGCGGCTTCGTCGGTCAGAATTTTCTGGTAGCTGTGGGTTTTCAGAAATTTGCCGACCCAGAGACCACCGGTGTAACGCCCGGCCTTTTTGGTCGGTAACGTGTGGTTGGTGCCGATCACTTTGTCGCCGTTGGCCACGTGGGTGCGCGCGCCCAGGAACAACGCGCCATAGCTGGTCATGTTGGCTAAAAACCAATCGTCGCGATCGGTCATGATCTGCACGTGCTCGGAGGCGATGTCGTCAGCCGTGGCGAGCATTTCATCGTAAGTGTCGCACACGATCACGGCGCCGTAGTCTTCCCACGATTTCCGGGCGGTTTCTGCGGTGGGGAGGATGTCGAGGATGCGGTCGATTTCCGCGAGGGTGGCTCGGGCGAGAGGGGCCGAATTCGTCACGAGAATGGCGGGCGAGTTATAGCCGTGTTCGGCCTGTCCCAACAGGTCGGTCGCGCAAAGCTCGGCGTCGACGGTGTCATCGGCGACGACAAGCGTCTCGGTGGGTCCGGCGAGCAGATCGATGCCCACCCGCCCGAAGAGCTGGCGTTTGGCTTCGGCCACAAAGACATTGCCCGGCCCGACGATCATGTGCACGGGGTCGATCGTGGCGGTGCCCAGGGCCATGGCACCGATCGCCTGCATGCCCCCGAGGACGTAGATCTCATGCGCGCCGGCCAGGTGCATGGCTGTCACAATCGCGGGATGCGGGGCGCCGTGGTGAGGCGGAGCCGCCGCGACGATGCGCGGCACCCCGGCCACGGATGCCGTCAGCACCGACATATGGGCGGATGCCACCATGGGAAATTTGCCGCCCGGGACGTAGCAGCCGACCGATTGCACGGGGATGTTTTTGTGCCCCAGGATCACGCCGGGGAGCGTTTCGACCTCGATATCGGTGAGGGCGGCGCGCTGCGCCTCGGCGAAGCGACGGATTTGCGCTTGCGCGAATTTGATATCGGCGAGGTCGCGGGCGGAGACCTGAGCCATCGCCGCTTCGATCTCGGACGGGCTGAGCCGAAAGCTGGGCGGGTCGTAGTGGTCGAACCGGATGGACAGATCCCGCACGGCGGCATCCCCCCGGGCGGCGATGTCGGCCAAGGTGGTTTCGACGATCGCCCGCACCTTGGCATCGTCGTCGGCGCGTTCGGTCTCCGGCTTGCCCGATTTAAGAGTGGTGATGGCCATGGCGTCGTGATCTGCGGGTATAAGACGGTGATTCGTTGCGGCAATCCACTCTGTTTTAATCGGGCTATTCTACCGGCGAGGCCGACGGTCCTGCCAAGCCGTCGCAACTGCAAACCAAACGTGGAACGGGGGGCCCAGAAGGGGCTTCCCGATCTTCCTGCTTTGCCACTCCGCCTCTTCCACCCCTAAGGCTGCGGAGCGGCGTCGACCGAACGTTTGGCAGGGAATCGCTCGGCGATTGACGTCTTACAAAAATAGATAAAATGTAAGGCATGATCGTTAAGATGACCAGTAAGCGGCAAGTCACGTTTCCGCGCCAGGTGGTGGATCGGTTGGGGCTGCGAGAAGGTGATTCTCTCCATATTTCCGAAACGACCGGCGGTATTTTGATCAAACCCCACCGATTCCAACCGGATAAACTCGCACCGCTGCGGGATAAAATAAACCCGAACCGTCCTGCCCCTAACCTCAACGAGGTCCGCCATGCCGCCGCGCTCGACCCCCGTCTACGGGATTGATACCTCTGTTCTGGTCCGACTCCTCACCGGGCATCCAACCAAGGACTTCGCGGCGACGTCAGATGCCTTGCAGGCGCTCTTCAATGCGGAACCCACTGCTGAGTTGATGGCATCCAATCAGGTGATTGGCGAAGCCTACATCACGCTGCAGCATCACTACGGTTTATCCAAACCTGATGCTCGCGACGGGTTGCGGGCGTTTCTCGCCGATGGGATAGTTGGCCCTCTAAACGGGGTGGTGGTGCTGGAGGTTTTGAAGGAAAAGAAAGGCGCGGGACTGATGGATCGATTAATTGCCCAAGACTACGAAGCCCAAGGACTGACCGTTCTCACCAACGACCGCAGCATGGCGAAGGTCGCGGGTGTGCGATTGCTGTAGGGTGGCGGTGCGGCTTAATTCACCCACAAGGGTTTCAGCGGGCTTGGGGTAGGGCGTGACCGCTGGGCGCGCCGAACAGTGGAGTGGAGTATCCGGCGGAGAAACCATCAGCCTGAAACCGGACGGCCTGGCGGTCCGTCCCTTGTTGCTGCCTGGGCGGGCCGGCCGTCAGCCGGCGTTGCGCTTCGCGTTGTATTCGTTGAGGGCGCCGAGCATGGCTTGAATGTTCTCGCGCGGCATGTCGGGGCTGACGCCCCCGCCGACGGAGAGGATGATGCGTTCCCCTTCGCTCTTGTTGAGCACATCCATGGTGGCGGCATGCACCTCCGCGGGCGTCCCGCGGACGGCCACTTCGAGCGGGTTCACGTTGCCCATCAAGGTCATCTCATCGCCGATCCGGTCCTTCACCTCGGTGATGTCGGTCTGCTTGCCCCAGTTCAGCACGTTGAAGCCGGCCTCGGGCAGGTGGTCCATGCAGGCGACCACATCGGCGTCGTTGTGGTAGAGCTTCACCCAATCATCGGGGAAGGCGTCGTTGATCCGCTTGAGGTAGGGATGACAAAACTCGAGGTAGTGGTCCTCGTTCACGAAGCCCACGATGTCGTCGAGAATGAACAGGCCCTCGACACAGTCGCCGATGGCCTTCTGCTGGGCCTTGAGCCAGTCGATGATGAGGCGGGTGGTGAGATCGAGCAGCTTGTGCACCGCCTCCGGCTGATCGACGAGGTCGAGCATGAGGTCGGAGGTGTTGCGCACAAACCCGGCCGTGCACATGGGGCCGCGGGCGGTGACCATTGGCATGATGTAGCCGGCATCGAACACCTGCTGTTTCTGCATGCGGATGCGGTGCAGGGTCATCGCCATGAAGGCGTCGGCCTCGACCTCGTATTTGTGGATCTGATCGACGTCTTCGATGCGGAAGAGGTTGTGGTATTCGGAGGGCGTATTGTCTTCCCAGAACTTGATCTTGGCGCCGAGGGCGGACGGTTCCGCCGCCATGCCGTATTCCATCCACCAACCGGGCACGAAGATGATGTCGGGAAACTCCTGATGAATCTTGAGGTGGGATTCGAACCACACCTGCGGATTGAGATAAAAATCCATGTGCTTGACGCCGACGTAGCCCGGGATCCACGGGCTGTCGATGATCAGGGCCATCGGGATGTTGTCGAGGCGTTCGCCGCGAGCGGCTTTTTTAAAGGTCTCCCACTGTTCGGGTCGCATAGCTTTTTGGGGGGTTCGAGGTTGGGGTGGGTTTGAAAGGCAAGGTCGGGTTCAGCGCAATGTTTTCAGACCTGCCGCCATGAAGCCGAGGGCGTAGGCCATGCCGGCATGCCAGGGCGCGTCGCACGACATTTGGGGCGCGTGATCGGGAATGACGACGCCCTCGAATCCATTGGCGTGCAGGATCTGCATGATGCGCAGGACGTCGATATCGCCGTCGTCGATGAACGATTCTTTGTAGGTCGGCACCTTGCCGACGACGTTGCGCAGGTGCACGTAGCCCACGCGATTTTGGCGCGCGTAGGTCTCGACCGCCGCATAGACATCCCCCTCGGTCATCTCGGCAATCGAGCCGACGCACAGCTCGAGGGTGTTCGAGGGGCTGGGGTTGAGGTCGATCAGTTTTTGATAGAGGTGGGGTTGGTAAACCAACCGCGGGGTGCCGCGAATGGTCGGCAAGGGCGGATCATCGGGGTGCGCCGCAAGTTTGACGCCCGCGGCTTCAGCGGTGGGCAGGACATCATGGAGAAAGCGCTCCAACCGATCCCAGAGTTGGGCGGGGGAGACGGGCGGCAGCGGTTCGGTCAACCGGGATTCGTCGATGATCATGTTCCACGCCATCCCGCGGGGCATGGGCGGATCGTAGGCGCCCTCCATGCCGACGGACGGGGCGCCGCCGCGCGCGTAGGGTCCGGTGGTGCGTCCGGCGACGCCAGCGATGGAGAAGTTGTAGCCCATCATGGGGATGCCGGCCTCGCCGAGATTTCGCAGGAGGGTTTTGACGTTCCCGATGTGCCGGTCGCGTTGCGGACCATCGAGCAGGATGTCGTGCCAGTGGGCGGGATCGAAATTCTCGATGGCGGCAAGGGTCAGTCCGGCGGCTTCGACGCTTTGGCGCAGCGCCGTGAGCTCCGCCACGGTCCAGAGTTGGTCGGGGTCGCCAGCGAGGCCCCAGCCTAGGTCGGTGCCGACGGGTTGGTCTTCCGCGTGGGCATGATCGCCCCCGCGAAAATAGTCGACGAGATGCGCGACGATGTGAGTGGCACCGGCTTGGCGGGCGAAAGCGAAATTCTCCGCCGTAAGCATATGGCGGTAGAGACCAAGACCGAGTTTCATGAATGAAGGACGATAGGCGGAGTGGGCGGATTAGCGGGAGTTGCTCACAAAGGCGATGCGTTGGCTGTCTGGCGACCACGAAGGAACATTAATGGTGCCTTGGCCGCCATAAACGTAGGCGATGACCCGGGGGGGAGCACTGGCGTCGAGCGGCATGAGCCGCAGCGTCACGTGCTTGTAGTAGGGGTGATCCGCCGGGGCCACGTCCGGACCGTAAGAGAGAAACACCAACCATTTGCCGTCGGGCGAGGGGTGGGGGAACCAGTTGTTCAAGGCGTCGTCCGTCACCTGCTCGGGATCGGCGCCGTCGGGGCGCATGCGCCAGATCTCCATGGTGCCGGAGCGGGTGGAGTTGAAGTAGATCCATTGACCGTCCGCCGTGTATTCGGAGCCGTCGTCGAGCGCGGGGTGGTTCGTCAACGGGGTCTCGGTGCGGGTCGCGATGTCCACCTGGTAGATGTCCCACTGATCGTTGCGCTGCGCGGTGTAGATGAGCTTGTCGGCGGCGGGGGACCAGCCGTGGAGGAAGGAGTGGCCCCAGGCGGGATCGGTGATCTGCACGGGGGAGTCCGAGCCGGTGGTCGGCAGGGTGTAGATGGTCGAGGTTCCCGCTTCGCCTTCGTGGTTGGAGATCGCGAGCTGGGTGCCATCGAAGGACAGCACATGGTCGTTGTTGTTGCGGACGGCTGCGCCGGTGGGGAGGTGGGTCATTTCACCGGTTGCCAGGTCGATCGTGCGGAGGATGCCCTTGTTGGGACCGGAACCGGAAACATTCACGATGAGCTGCTTGCCGTCGCGCGTCCAATTGGGGGCTTCGAAGGGCTCGTTGCTCTGGAGGATGGACGTGAGCGCGCCGGTGTGCACCTCGAGGAGCTCCATGGCGGAACCGAGATAGTCTTGGTAGGGCCGAAAATCTGGGGCGGCCGGCTTGATGATGCGCACGTCGCGGAACACGGCCTGCTCGACCACCGCCGCGTTGTGGGAGCAAAGAAACAGGCCAACCTTCACGCGATCGGGCAAATCGATCGCATCGAGGGTGACGGATTTGAAGGGCTCGCCGTAGCGGGCGGCGGAGAAGACGAACGCGCCCCCGTGCCGCTCGAGTTGCAGCACATCGGGATAGGTGCCGTTGAGGAGGTTTTCGATTTGGAGCTCGACCGTTTCACCGTCCTTCTCGGCGCGGTATTGCAGGGAAGTCAGGCCGTCGCCGTGGACGCAGCCATCAGCGTAGACGGAGCCCGTATCAAGATCGGCACGGACCATCCAGCCGGCCTTGCGGTGAGGGTCGACCCCTGCACCGATAAACTCGACCCGGGTCCGCAGAATGAAATCGCCCTCCATCTCGTTCCACGCGAAGTGGAATTCGTCCTCCGCGCCCCACAGGTTCGTCCCCGCCGCCGCCATGTGATACGACTGGTCCGCCTCATGGTAGGAAACCGCCCCGGGGATGGCGGGCGCGCCCACATCGCCGGCGTGGGCGAAGGCGCCGATGGGTTGAGCGGAAGCCGTCAGGCCGGAGAAAAGCATGGAGGAACACATAGGCAGAACCACAAGAAGTTGAGAGCGGCGGAGCATGAGGATCGGGAGGACGGGGTTGAGGGAGCGGGCAGGGGAACGGAAAGACTGAGGGGGGCAGCTGGACTTAACGAGGGTCAAACTGGTCAACCTTGAGCGATTGAGTTCCCGGCTGAGGGGAGTTAATCGAGGGCAAAAATCTGCGCTGGCCCGGCCAGCCGGTTGGAGGAGTCTTAAGTCCTGTCTTTGGGCGAAACTAAGCTCCCTGCTAGGGACAAATTTTTAACCCATGCGATACCGGGCGCCGCGACATGAACGTGGCCAATGCCACGCAGATTCAGCGGGGATGCTGCGGGCAGGTGTGACCATGGATTGAATGGGGAGAGCTAGCGGGCTTGGATCTTTATTGATTCGAGCCCTGCAAGGGAGTGGGGGTGGTATTTTCGGTGGATACGAGGTCCACGCCGCCGCCGGCCCCGCGGTCGGCGATCAATCACGTAGCGAGCTGCCGGATGAGGGCCGTTTGTTTAGAAGGCGCGCTCAAGGATGAGTTTGAATGGGTGCACTCAACTATGAGTTCGAAGGCCTGATCTGATCACTTTCGCGGCCTGGAGCACGGCAATGTCAGCGGGTATCATCCCACCAATTGGTCCGTCTGGGAAGGAGTCAGCGGCCCGGGTCGGAGCTTTCGCGCTCGCGCTGGCTCAAGGGTGGCAGGTTGTGATGAATGCAAGATCTTGCGTGGCCCGGGCGGCTGCCGCGAAATTTTGGATTGGGTCATAGTTGACCTATTAACGAAAGATACAAATGGGCCTAGTAGGGTGTTTCCCTTAAGGCAATCCAATGGCAAAAGTCTTGCTGGATCGCGAGACTTCGCGTTTCGTTTTGGGCTTTCTCGTTTCTCTCAGTCAGGTCGACCCGAACGATTTGGTTGTGAGTTTTAGTCTGGTCGTCTGGCCCGTCGACCTCACCTCAGCCCCCTAGCCAGATGTCCATCTCTCCTGCTCCTGCGCCCCGCGATCCGGATCCCTCATGCCCGGCGTTGAAACCGCGTAGTGCCATGGTGGCAAAAGCCGATCGGCTTTATGCCGACTGCTTGGAGCGGGCCGTCAAACAGGCCTTTCCTGCCATCGAGGTTCGGCATGCGATCAATCTGAAGTCGGCCCGACAGCACATCGCCGCCGCGGAGGTGGACTTCCTGCTTGCTGGGGTGGGATTTACGGATGGCGACGCCCTCGAGTGGTTGGCCGAACTCGTGCAAACGCGCCGGGCCAGGCGGATTGTCGTGGTCACGGCTCGTCGGGAGGTAAGGTTGCATTTGGCGATACGCGAGCTGCGGGTGGACGGTTTGTTCAACGCGTTTGAGGAAGGTCTGCCGCGGTTGGTGGCGGCGCTGAGTCAGATATGGGAGGGGAGGGTTTATCGGAGCGAATCGTTTAAGTCTCTTCTGGCCAAGCCCGCTGACGATGGCATCGCGTTGGTGAGGCAGCTGAGCATCAAGGAGCAATTGGTGCTGTCGGTGATTGGTGACGGGTCGGATGACCAGGAAGCTGCTAGTCGATTGGATATGTCCGCCGCCGCCATCCGGACCCATCGCAAGCGGCTCCATGCCAAGCTCGGCATATCCCATCGGGGGGAACTGATGCGTTGGGCGATCAGATTCGGGTTTGTGCGCGTCACCGGGGAAAAGATTGTCCGCCCGGGGTTTTTTCAGTTGAGGGAGCGCGTCTCGCGAAACCCGTTTGAGCCGCCGGGTTGAGCGATTGGCGGTGGGTGGCGTTTTGAAATCGGTGGGTTGGGATCATCGAACCCGGGACTTGCGAGCCGGCGGGGGTGTCGTTTGGTGCTCGGGTGAGTTCTCTGAGTGGCAATGTGAATGGGGTGTGGTTCAAGCGGGATCTGCGGGTGGCGGATCACGCTCCGCTGCAGGCCGCGCTGCAAGCCGGTGGACCGGTGCTGGGGGTTTATGTGATCGAACCGAGTGTCATCGAAGGGGCAGATTTCTCTCCTCGGCATTGGGCGTGCATCGCCGAAGCGCTGGCGGACCTAAGGGGGGCCTTGGCCGATAGGGGTGTGCCGTTGCTCATCCGCAGGGGAGAGGCTGTTGCGGTGTGGGAAGACCTGAGCTGTCGGGTTCGGGCCTTCGACCAAGGCCTGCATATCTGGTCGCATCAGGAGACGGGCAATCGCATCACCTTCCGGCGTGACCGAGCCGTGGCAGCATGGGGGCAGACTGCCGGAGTGGCATGGACCGAGTTTTTGCAGCACGGGGTGTTCCGGGCGCTCCCTCATCGGGAAGGGTGGGCGCAGCGCTGGGAAGGGTTGATGCACCGTCCAATCGTTTCGCCCGGCTTCGCCTTGTTCGAAGCTCAGGAGGTGATGTCCCGGCGGTTGGGACTCGCGCCCGGGGAACCTGATTTACCGAGTGCCGAGGATCTGGGATTGAGGGGGGAGCCCTGCCCGGGCCGGCAATCCGCCCGGCGCGCGGATGCGATGGCAACCTTGCGTTCGTTTCTCGAAATCCGCGGGGCGAACTACGCATCCGAGATGTCGAGTCCCCTCACCGCCGCGGTGGCATGCTCGCGGCTGAGTGTGCCGCTGGCGTATGGCACGATCTCAATGCGAGAAGTGGTGCAGGCGACGGAGGCGAGGGTGGAAGAGCTGCGGGAAGCCCGACGCCATCGTGCGCCGATTACCTACCGATTGGGATCACTTCGCGCCTTTCTGGCGCGACTGCATTGGCACTGTCACTTCATACAAAAACTGGAGTCGGAGCCGGCGGTGGAGTTTCGGGCCTTTATTCCGGAGTTGGATGAGTTGCGGTCGGGGGGAGAAACGGCCCTGGAGGAAGGGGAGCGGACCCGGCGCCTCCGGGCCTGGGCGGAGGGACGGACAGGCTATCCTTTTATCGATGCCTGTATGCGCAGCCTGCGGGAAACAGGATGGATCAATTTTCGAATGCGGGCGATGTTGATGTCCTTTGCCAGCTACGACCTTTGGTTGCCCTGGCGGGATAGTGGCCTGGTGTTGGCTCGGCGTTTCACAGATTATGAACCGGGGATTCATTGGCCGCAGGTGCAGATGCAAAGCGGCACCACGGGGATAAACACCCTGCGCATGTATTCTCCGGTCAAACAGTCGCACGATCAGGATCCCACCGGGGCGTTCATTCGCGAATGGGTGCCGGAGCTGGCGGGGCTGGGTGCGGATTTCATTCACGAGCCATGGTCGATGCCGCCCGCCGTCCAGACGGAGGCGAAGTGCGTGATCGGACAGGACTACCCGCGGCCGCTTGTCGACCACGGAGAGGCGGTGAGGGAAGCGCGGGCTCATTTTGCCACGCTGCGACAGCAGCACAACCTGCGGGACAAGGCTAAACTCGTCTTTGCCCGCCATGGCAGCCGCAAACGCCCGGGCACCCAGATCGTCGACCCCCGTTGGTTCGAAGGCAAAACACCCCCCAACGACCAATTGGAACTCAATGTCTAAGGGGTCAGGCCGTTACTTGTTAATTAATTTGGCTAAATCGAGCTTCAGGTGGGGTCTGCGGTCCAAAATTTAACAACTAACGGCCTGACCCCTTTCAGCGGAGACAACGGTGTCCGGGGTTTTGGATTGGGGGGTTTGGGCAAGGAAACTATGAGTTGAGGGGAGGGTGCAGGGGAGGGCTCAGCTTCCTCCCGCTCTGTGAGCCGCTGAAAGCGGCCTAGTCGGATGGGGTTGGTAGCGGTAGTCCGCGAGGGTATCGAACCCCAGCACGACATCGGCCAAGCGCCCCGTCTGAGTCGGGCACGCGCTGGGACGTGATGATGCGGCTCGAGGGTGTGCTTGTGAGCGCCACCGCCCTCCAGCAAGACAAGGTCGAACGCTTCGACAGTTTCGCCGTTGGGAGCCGGCCGAGGGGAGGGCTTCATGCCGGCGAGTGGGGTTATTCGTCGCGGGCAACGCCCGCAACATGCGACCATTGGCGGTGCGTCGGCTTCGGTCAGTGGCTGATTTTGGACACGTAAAGGTTGCAGGATGGCGGACGACTCATCTTTGTTGGCGACCGACCAGGCGGCGTGGGAAGGTGGTGGGATTTGAGAATGCCATCATTCCGCCGCCGATTGGTGGTCGATAGCGCCGTTGGCATTCACCGAACCCATTCGGTGACCATCAAAGGCGGCGCCCGCGCGTCGAGGGCGGTTTGGGCGCGTTCCCGGAGAATCTGCCTTATGCGTGCCGGCGTAGAAGTGGAGGGCATAGGCGACGTTGGGGTCAGCGATGGTCGGCCGCGGCTATCGACGCTTGCTGCGACCAGAAGGGCGTTCCGACGACGATCAAGTTGTCAGGATCATGGGCTTGAATGGCGGCGATCACCCGCTCGGCGTAGGGTTAACGACGCGCGTGACCAGGAGACCTTCAGGGGTTCGTTATAGATCGTAGATGACGTGAGGGCCGGTCTCGTAGAGGCCCGAGGCCATGCAGCCGAAAGAAGGCGACAGCATCTCGACATGGTCTTCGGCGTGGTGGTCATTGCCAGTCGTGAGCACGTAGATGTCGTTGGCGATGGCGGCATCGATGACCGCACGCACCTTGGCGATTTCAGCGGCGGGTTGTTGTTGGTAGCCGAGTTCGCCCGCGGTGGATGCCGGGCGGCGCGCGTGAGTGACGTTCAATCACGACCAGCAATCCACGGTTTCGGCAGTATAGAATTCACCCTCCCATTGGCTCAAAAATGGCTCACGCCGGCCACGGCGGCAGGGTTACCATATGGGTGCCGACAATTACGATGCCGACAGCGCGGAGCAGACCGTTTCGGAGACGCCGGCGGCGGGGAGTGGTGAGGCCGAGCAGAACAGACAGGAAAAACAAACGGGAGTTTCATGACAGATTGAACCCCAGCACCCCGTGGAGACAAAGCA
The DNA here is from genome assembly GCA_018402455.1 of Opitutaceae bacterium. Lineage (GTDB taxonomy): Bacteria > Verrucomicrobiota > Verrucomicrobiia > Opitutales > Opitutaceae > Actomonas. Next base: position 50,288 of record JAGYIG010000004.1, on the reverse strand, counting down.
GCTCGCGGCTTAATGTTCCGGGGACGACCCGGATCGCGGGGGTGGTCAGCTTTTCTGGCTCCGCTGCCGATGCGACGAGCGGTGGGGTTGCGGTAGGCGTGGTCAGGGGCGGCGCTTAACGCCGCCGTGCATGAAGGAGGACTTGATCGGCTGATACCGGGGTCGGCAAGGCAATGCGCCCAGGACAAGGCCTCGCCTACTGAGCGGCGTTGAACGCGTCGACTTTGGCTGCGAATGGCCCAGGTATGGTCAGGGTGCTGACATCCCCGGTGTGCAGCCAGCCGCCCTCGAAGGCCGCCGCGGTTTCCTCAGGGGGCTGCTTGTAGACAGCCTTCATGTTCTCGAGCACCGGCAGGCCGGCGTTGGGTTGAATCATGACCGGCAGGTTGGTGGTTTCCCGATAGATCTCGGTGACCAGGGTGGCCCCGGCCATGTCCATGCCAGTGCCGCAGTTGAGGGCGACGATATGAGCGCCTTTTTCCTCGATAAATTCCGCGGCGGCTTCGGGCGAGACCCCCATCATGGTCTTGTAAAACGTGCCATCCATGGAGAGGTCGTAGGCCAGAGAGGCGATGATGCAGGGGGCGTGGGCGGCGAGGGCGGCCTCGATGCCGGCAGCGACCTCCTCGAGACCGGTTTGAGTTTCAATGATGATGGCGTCGACCCCGGCGCGGACGAGGGCGAGGGCCTGTTCGGTGAGGGCGTCCACCGCCTCATCGTAGGGAAGGTCACCGTAGGGCTCCAGGATGGCTCCGAGTGGCCCCATATCGCCGAGGACGTAGCCCTCGCGGCCGCCGAAGGCCTCGCGGGCGATCCGGGCGGCGGCGGCGTTGATCTCGGCGAGGTCATCGGCGACGCCGTGTCGTTTGAGCATCAGGCGCGACGCCCCGAAGGTGTTGGAGATGATGCAATCGGCCCCGGCATCCGCGTAGCGCCGCTGGATTTCCAGCACCCGCTCGGGATGCGTGAGGTTCCAGGCTTCACCGGAGGCGCCTTGTTCGAGACCGGCGAGCATGAGCTGGGTGCCCATACCGCCATCGCAGACCAGGCGGCGTTGGGCGATTGCTTCGAGTAAAGTAGGATGCGACATGCTCAAACCCTGTTGGGAAGAATCGGTCGCGGCAACTCCGCAGCGGGATTCGGCCGCGAATTACTGCTGCCGGCCCGCCTCGTTTCGAAGGTGCCGGTTGGGGGTCGGGCGGTAAAACTCAGGGCGCCTGCCGGAGTTGCAGGGAGTCGATGACGACACCGCGGGCGAGCACGTTGGTGATGACCACGGTGGTGGTGCCGGACTTCAGCCAACCACGCGTGCAAAGGGTTTCGAGGGCACTCTGAATGGTTTCCTCCGGGTCATCGTGGAACTTCATCCAAAACGGTTCCACCCCCCACGGTAGCAGCAACTGGCGGAAAAGGGACTCGTTGTCGGTGAAGGCGAAGATGGGCACGCCGCGGGGCCGGAGGGCTCCCAGCGTGTAGGCCAGAAATCCGCTGCGGGTGAAGACGATGATGGCGGATTCGCCCAGCGATTGCGCCAGTCGCGCGGCGGAACGCAGCATCTTGGGCTTGGGTTCCCGGAGTTCCAGATTGAGATTAATTTCGGCGTCCACCGACGGCTCGATGCTCTCGATGATGTTCTTCATCACCTGCACGGATTCGAGCGGGTATTTGCCGATGGTGGTTTCGCCGGAGAGCATGACGGCATCCGCCTGTTCCCGGATCGCGTTGGACACGTCCGAGATCTCGGCCCGGGTCGGCATGGGCGAGGAAATCATGGTTTCGAGCAAGTGGGTCGCGACGATGACGGGTTTGCCGGCATCCCGGCAGGCCGCGATCATTTGGGTCTGCACCAAGGGCAGGCGGTGGTAGTCGATTTCGATGCCGAGATCGCCCCGTGCCACCATCACGCCATCGGCTTCGGCGATGATCTCGTGCATGTTACGCACGCCGGCCTGGTCCTCGATCTTGGCGATGATTTTTGCCTTGGAGCCGAGCTCATCGAGGAAACGCCGCAGTTGCTCAATGTCGGATCCTTGGCGCACGAAGGACAGGGCCACGAAGTCGATCCCGGCCTGCACGCCGGCTCGCAGGTCCGCCTCGTCCTTGGCCGTGAGGCAGGGTAGTTTGACGAAAACCCCCGGCAGGTTGATGTGGCGCTTGGACCCGATGGAACCGGGGGTGAGTACCTCAAGCCGCACCCGTTGGGGATCGCGGGCGATGACCTTCATGCGGATGAGACCACTGTCGATCAGCACGGTGGCGCCGATGGCGACATCATCGGGCAGTCCCGGGTAGTTGACCGAGACTGCTGCGACATCACCGGTGGGCTGAGCCGCTTCGATGTAGAGCTCAAATTCATCGCCAGCGGCCACGGAGATTGGTGCGTCCACGTTTCCCGTGCGGATCTCGGGCCCTTTGACATCCATCATCACGCCCACGTGGCGGCCGACCTCTGCCGACGCTTCGCGGATAAACCACATGGCATCATCGACCCACTGGTGGGAGGCGTGAGCCATGTTGAGGCGAAGGATATCGACGCCGGAGGAGATGAGTTTGGCCAGCATCTCCTTGGACTCGGTCGCGGGTCCGAGGGTCGCGATGATTTTGGTGTGGCGATAGTAGGACATCAGGGGAGGAGGTGAAATCGGGATGCAGGAATGGAGCCAACTGGATCATAGGTCGAACGGTTGATCTGGTGGCACCGTGAAAGCTCCGGTTTCGTAACGTGGGTGCGGTGGCCCTGTGGATTTACGAACTGGACGTAGGAGACAAAAGGACCTGAATTCGGTGCCTGTGCTGGGCCTTTAGCTCAATGGTTAGAGCAGGGGACTCATAATCCCTTGGTTCCGGGTTCGAATCCCGGAGGGCCTACCACGACGAAGTCGGGGTGGGGCCGTAGGGATGAGAAACCGGAGGGTTCGACGGAGCGCAGCGCAGAAGGGGCGTTGCGCAGCAACGAGGCCGTCGGCCCGATCCCGCCTTGCGGGAGAGCCAATCCCGGAGGGCCTACCACGACGAAGTCGGGGTGGGGCCGTAGGGATGAGAAGCCGGAGGGTTCGACGGAGCGCAGCGCAGAAGGGGCGTTGCGCAGCAACGAGGCCACCGGCCCGATCACGCGAACTTCCCGGTGGGGGTCACCCGGCGGGGCTGATGCTCAGTGCAAGCGGTGGTTGTCCCATCAGATTCGAGGCAAGGTGTTTGATCGACCGAGGCTTTTGGTCTCGTGCTGCGGGCTTGCCCCTCGAGACGGATGCCACTCCGGCGGCCACCCTGCCGCCAGCCGTGCTCTCCCTCTTGTGGGTCGATGTCAGCGACTACGACGTCGATGCCGGTGAAACTCTCCGCAAGCCCGGCCGAGAATGCAGTCGATCTGAGGGTCGGCTGACGTCAGTTTCGGCACCATGACTCCTTTTCCTTCGCTCAACGTGCTGGGTGGTGCCCTGCGACCCTGTTCGCAGGATCCCGTGACCGGCTTCTTTCGCAACGGCCACTGCGACACCTGCGCGGAAGATCACGGCTGCCACACCGTCTGTGTGGAAGTGACGGAAGCGTTCCTGCAATCGAATCTGGCATCGGGCAATGACTTGGTCACCCCGCGACCCGAGTATCAGTTTCCGGGATTGCAGCCGGGCGATCGGTGGTGCGTGTGCGCGACCCGGTGGTTGGAAGCAGCGGAGGCGGGAGAACCTTCACCGGTGATCTTGAATGCCACCCACCAACGCACCCTTGAGGTCGTGCCCCTGGCGGTGTTGCAACAGCACGCGACGAGTTGAAGCGCGGGCCCGGGCCCGGGCAGCTTCAGTTCAAGAGCCAGAGGGCTTGGTTGAGGGCGGTCGCAAAGCTTACCCAGGCGACGTAGGGGAGCCAAAGGTAAGCGGCGACCCGGTCGAGGCGAAACAGGAGGAATTGGATCACCACCAGCAGGCCCAGTAGCGCCAGAATATCAATGAGAGCGAGGTCGGGTCGGCGCAGTCCGAAGAATAAAATCGACCACAGGGCGTTGAGCACGAGTTGGCTTCCGTGCAGCCACAGCACGGGTTTGGCGCCGGGTTCCCCCCGCCGCAACCATACCCGCCAAGCCGCCACACTCATGAGCAGGTAGAGCAGCGTCCAGGCCGGACCAAACACCCAGCTGGGTGGGTTCCAGACGGGTTTCTGCAAGTCTTGATACCAATCGCCGACGCTGGAGGCGGTGGCCGTGCCACCGATGGCGGCAGCCGCAAACGCGGCGGCCATAAAAAGGAGGAGGGCGAGCCAACGGTTCATGCGGGGGGTTCAGCGGTTGCGAGCACTTCGACCAGAGACTCGACCTCCCGCCGCCGCCGGGAATCACGCCACACGGCAGCGGAGTGAAACTTCATTTGCGGGCGTTGGAGTTTGAGGAATTTCACGCCGCTGGATTGGAGGCGATCGAGATCGGCTGGCACCAGGGCGACCCCGGCCCCGGCGCCGACGAGCCCTAGCAACTCGTTCAAGCCGGTGGCGGTCAGGGCGACCACGGGAGTGATACCGGCGTCGGCGAACAAGCGCTGTTCCATCTTCGCGCGCCCGGGAAAACGCTCTTCACTCAACGACAGGAACGGGTCTGCGCCGAATTCGGCCAACCGCACGCTGGCGCGCGCCGCCAAGGGATGGTCCGCCGGCACGACCATCGCGAGCGGAGTCGTGCGCAGGGCGCGGGTGAAAAATTCGGCCTGCACCTGGCGTCCGGCGGCCCCGGGGAGCGCCAAATCGATTTCCTCCCGGCGCAGGGCGGCGATTTGGGCCGCCGGATGCATCTCGGAAATCTGGATACAGAGATCGGTGCGACGGAAGTGACGCAGGCCCTGGGTCAGGAGGCCGGGGAGGGCGGTGGGGATAAAGCCGACCCGGATGGTTTTTCGCTGCCCCGTTTGGCGGAAGGGCTGCAAGGTCTCACCCAGGGCCTGCGCTTGGCGCAACACGTCCCGCGCCGGGCCCAGGGCGACCTCGCCCGCCGCGGTGAGGCGCAGCCCTTGCGGCTCACGGTCAAAAAGCATGACATCCCATTCCGTCTCCAAATCACGGATCTGGCGCGACACCGCCGGCTGCGACACGCGCAGTCGGGCGGCGGCCCGACTGATGTTGGCCTCTTCGGCGGCCATCACAAAATAGCGCAGGTGTCGGAGTTCCATCTGAGGTATAACCAAAACGCATGACACCTAAACGACAAGGCATTGGCGCATTTTTAAGTCCCACGGTATGCTCCGGGGATGAACTCAACGCCTCCTGCCTCCCGCACGCTCACGAAGCGTCTTGCCGGTGAACGCGGCCAAGCCGACCACGGTTGGTTGCGGGCGCGCTTCACCTTCTCGTTCGCGGATTATTTCGACCCGAACCACATGGGGTTCCGCTCCCTGCGCGTGATGAACAACGACACCCTCCAGCCCAACGGGGGGTTCCCCACCCATCCGCATTCCGACATGGAGATCTTCACCTACGTGATCGAGGGCCAACTCGCCCACCAGGACAGTATGGGCAACGGTTCCACCATCGCCGCCGGGGACCTGCAATACATGAGCGCAGGCAGCGGGGTGTATCACAGTGAATTCAACCCGTCCGCCGAGACGTCCACCCAGCTGTATCAGGTGTGGCTGCGACCCCGTGAGCAGGGCGGTGCGCCCCGCTACGCCGAAAAAAAGCTCGGTGATGCCGCGACCCCCAATGCGCTCACCCTGCTGTTCTCCGGCGACGGTCGGGAGGGCTCGACCGCGATTCGGCAAGACGCCGAGATTCAGTTTGGCCGACTGGCGCCCGACCACACCGTGGAAGTCCCGACGGACCCCGCGCGGCCCCACGCATGGATTCAGGTGATTGCCGGGTCGGTCGAAGTCCTCGGCGAGGCCCTCGGGCCCGCGGATGGTCTCGCCATCGAAAACGAGCCCGACGCGTTTGCGATCAAGGCAACGGCCGAGGCCAAGTTCCTGCTCTTTCGCCTGAGCTGAGGCCGTTCCGTTACCGTTTCAACAGGCGGCGAACAAGGGCGGCGGGTCCGCCGGGGCCGGCGGTGCGCCACCCGTCAATGACGGCAGCGATCACAATCACGGCGCCGGTGATGACCCGCTTGAGGGGCTCCGAGGCGCCGAGTTGGGCCAGTCCGGTCTCCAGCGTGGCGATGATGAGCACACCGAGAAAAGTGCTCACGACCGAGCCCCGTCCGCCCATCAAACTCGTGCCGCCGATCACGACCGCGGCGATGGCCGCCAGCTCCAGTCCGCTCCCCGCGTTGGGATCGGAGGAGCCGAGGCGGGCGGTGTAAAAGAGGGCCCCGAGACCCACGAGTGCGCCGGTGATGACAAAGACCGCGATCTTCGGCCCGAGCGGGTTGATGCCGGCCAGCCGGACGGCCTCTTCATTGGTGCCGATGGCGATGATGCGCCGCCCAAATACCGTGCGCGTGAGCACGATCTGGAGCAGGATGACCACGACGACGGCGATAAAGAATGAAGGCGGCAAACCGATACCCGGAAGGGGGCGGGCCAAATTGCTGAGCGTGCCGCCAAGATACTGGGTCTGCGAGTCGGTGAGGAGGTAGCTGAGGCCCCGCGCGATCTCGAGCATGCCCAAGGTCACGATGAAGGAGGGCACCCGCAGTCGGGCACTGATCCAGCCGTTGACCCAGCCGGCACCAGCGCCAGCGAGCAGTGCGAGCAGCACGGCGAGGGGCACGGGCAGATTCCACCCCAGCAGGGCCAGGCCAAAGACCGCCCCGGCGAATCCGAGGACGGAACCCACCGAAAGATCGATGCCGGCCGTAATGATGACCAGGGTCATGCCTGCCGCGATCACGGTGAGGGTGGGAATCTGATTCGCCAGACTGGAGAATGTCGCGGCGGTGAAAAACCGGTCACTGCTGAAGGAAAACAGCCCGAGAAGGGCGATCCAGATTAACAGCAGCGGGGCGTAGTCTTTTAACCAGCGGGGCATGGGCGGAGGGGGTCAGGTCGAGGGGTTCATGTGGCCGGCAAAAGCCGCGGCGGTGATGCGCTCTTCCGACCAGTCCGCGGGGGTGAACTCCCCAACAATGCGACCGGTGGACATGACGAGGATGCGATCGCAGTTGGCCATCAACTCGGGCAGTTCGCTGGAGACCATCAGCAGGGCCTTGCCGCGCTCGGCGAGGTCGGCCATGAGCCGGTGAATGCTGTCCTTGGCGGCGGCATCCACGCCCCGGGTGGGCTCGTCGAGCAGCAGCACCGCCGCGTCACGCAGCAGCCAGCGGGCGATGACCGTCTTTTGTTGATTGCCCCCGCTCAGCTCCGCCACGGGTTGTTCAAGACGGTCACACTTGAGGGCGAGAGTCGCAGTCGTCTCGAGGGTGGTGCGCCGGGCGGCCTCCGCATCCATCCAGCCCCGGTGCGACAGGCGGTCGTGAGAGGCGAGGGTGGTGTTGGCCAGGATTGATTGGGGGAGGAGCAGGCCGTCGGCCTTGCGATCTTCGGGGACCATGCCGATGCCCGCCGCGACGGCGGCGCACGGATCGGGCAGGACGGCGAGTGATCCGTGCAACTCGATGGTTCCGCCGGTGACGGGATCCGCCCCATAAATGGCACGCAGCAGCTCGGTTCGGCCGGCCCCGACCAAACCCGCGATGCCCACGATCTCGCCGGCACAGACTTCGAGGCTGACCCCTCGGACTCGGGGCGGGGCCGTGAGGTTTCGGACCGCGAGGGCGACCTCCTGAGTGCGACGGGAAACGCGGGCCGTCGGGCGGATCACCTGCGCGTGACCGGCCATCTCGCGGATCAGTTCATCAACCGCAAAATCCGGGGCGGAGTGGGTCGCGATATGGCGTCCGTCTCGCAGGACGGTGACCCGGTCGGCGATGCGGCGGATTTCGTCCATCCGGTGGCTCACGTAAAGGATCGCCACCCCTTTCGCCTGCAGGGCGCGGATGCGGACGAACAGCTCCTCGGTCTCCGTGGCGGTGAGGGCGGCCGACGGCTCATCGAGGATGAGCACGCGGCACTCGCGGGAGAGGGCGGCTGCGATCTCCACGAGCTGTTGCTGGCCAACACCGAGCCCGCCAGCGGGTTGGTCCGGATCAAGGTGGTCCAGCCCGACCAAGGCGAGCGCCGCCCGGGCTTGCGCTCGCAGCCGCGGGCGGTCGATGAACCCCCAGCGGGAGGGCAAGTGTTCGAATCCGAGGTTCTCCGCGACGGAAAGGGTGGGGATGAGGTTGAGCTCCTGCAGCACCATCACGACTCCCGCCGCAGTGGCGTGGGCCTTGGAAATCGGCGTGTAGGATTCGCCATCCAGCTGCAGCGCCCCGGAGCTGGCGGGGGTTAAGCCGCAGAGGATGCGGGCGAAAGTGGATTTGCCGGCACCATTGCTGCCCACCAACGCGTGCACTTCGCCGGCCTCCAGCGTGAAATCAAAATCGGTGAGGACGGGGACGTTATACCGTTTGGATAAACCTCGGGCCTCCAGGCGAAGGGGGGGAGTCGGGGGGCGAGGGGGCACTGCACTTAAGGCGTGATCACATCGACGGTCGTGGTGCGATCGGCGGGAGCCGCCTCGCCGGATAGAATCCGCAGGGCGGCTTCGATGCCAAACACGGCCAGGTCGCCCGCATGCTGATCTGCGGTGGCCAGAATCCGGCCATCGGCCAGCAAGGGTTGGACGGCGCTGATGTTGTCGAAGCCCACGATTTTCACCTCCGGGCGGCCCGCGGCGGTGACGGCCGCGACGGCGCCAAGCGCCATGCTGTCGTTGGCGCAAAGGATGGCGGCGAGCTGGGGGTGGCGCGTGAGCATCGCGCTGGCGATGGTGTTGGCTTTGGCGAGTTCCCAGTTGCCGGCTTGCACCCCCACAATCTCCATGCCGGCGGCCCGCATCGCGTCCTCGAATCCGGCCCGACGCTGCTGGCCATTGAAGGCCGTGGGCACGCCCTCAATGATCGCGACCGGAGCGCCCGCCGGGAGCTCGGCGGCGAGCACCTCGCCCACGGCCCGGGCGCCCGCCCGGTTGTCCGGGCCCACAAACGGGATGGTGAGCCCGGCTTGGGCGAGGGCAGTGGCATCCAGTCGGTTGTCGATGTTGATGACCAACACCCCGGCCGCCTGAGCCCGCTGCAGGGCGGGGATAAGGGCCTTGGAATCGGCAGGAGCGATCACCATGGCATCAACGCCACGCGCCACCATTTGTTCGACGAGGTTCACCTGCTGGGCGAGGTCGGTCTCGTTTTTAATGCCGTTCACAATCAGGTCGTAGCGGTCGGCTTGGGCCGCCTGATGGGCGACGGCTCCGTCGGCCATGGTTTTGAAGAACTCGTTGGCCAGGGACTTCATTACCAGCGCCACCTCGGGCCGGTCGGGTTCGGCTGATGCCGAATCGGAAGAGGCACCACAGCCGGAAAACAGGAGTGCGCCAGCGGCTAGTGTCCAGCCAAGGCAGGAGCGGAGAGTAGGGGTGGGGGAGGGCATACCGAGAGCTTGAAGTTGAGCCTAGAAAGAGGGCGCCGCAAGCGCGCTGCGCCCCGCCGCATTGAACGTTGCCCAGCCCGAGAAGCCCGCCCCGGGGTTCGGGCCGACCTTAAAAAATTACAATAGTGTGCATAAAATTGCATTGACTGAACGGAAATCATGCACATCTATGCAACAAACGAATCGATCAGTCCCCTTAGATCGTTTCCACAAACCCTAGACCATACCCAATGAACTCCCCTTGGAAACCCCGCCATTTGGTGGCGACTGCCAGCCTGTTGCTGGCCCCGGTGCTTTCTGCGCAGCAGAATGATGCCGTGCCTGAAGTTGAAGAAGACGTGATCGAGCTTTCCCCCTTCATGGTCGATACCACGCAGGACAGCGGCTACAAAGCGACGAACTCTGTGACCGGCTCCCGCTTGGATACCTTGATTAAAGACATTCCCATGCCTATCGAGGTGATCACGGAAGAGTTTGTGAAAGACACGGGCTCGACCGACCTGCGCGAATCCCTCCGCTACAGTGCGGGTATCATCCTCGAGTCCCAGAATGATGCCGGCCAGGGCAACACCTTTGTCAATGAAGGTGGCGTCCATAACAACGAAGGCGCGACGGCGGCCAAAACGCAGACCACGGTCAAGATGCGCGGGTTCATCACCGACTCCGTGTTGCGCGATGGGTTTCGTCGGCAACACGCGACGGACTCCGCCAACATCGGCCGCATCGAAGTGATTCGGGGTCCGGCCGCGTTGCTCTACGGCATTGGTAATTTCGGTGGCATCGTAAACTACATGCCCAAGCGGCCGCTCGATGAAGATCGCCATGAGGTCTCGGTGGGCGCCGGCACGGACGGTTACTACCGCGCGGCGTTCGACACCAACATCTCCTTCGACAACAATCCCAAGTATGGTTTTCGCATGACGGGAGCCTGGCAGACCAACGGCAACTACACCGAGATCTTCGAATCGGACAAATACTTCATCGCGCCGGTCTTCACCTTAAAGCCCTGGGAAAACACCCTCATCACCATCGATGGTGAATATGGCGAAGAAGAGGTTTCCGGTACCGGTTTCCAAACGGTGCGCGCCCGGGCCGATGTGCCCGCGGATCAACAGGACCGCCTCGAACGCGCCGGTTGGCTCGAGTTTGACGGCAAGCAACGACGCACGTTCCGCTGGTCGGGTCCCGACACGTTCGTCAACTCCAAGGCGAGCAACTTGCTCGTTAAGATCGACCAGAAGCTGGCCGATAACCTCTACTTCACCGCCGGTTACAACAGCTCGTTCTCCCGGTTCAAGGGCTTGGACGTGGGTGGAGCGCTCCAAGTAGGAGTCGGTCCGGAGTCTCAACGCGGCACGGTCAACGTCTCTGCCCTCTCCCCGGATGACCTCGCCTTTCAAGGCGGCACGCTCAGCAACGTGACTTTCCAATACAACTGGAGCGACTACTACGAAACCAATGACCGGGAGCAGATTCGAGCGGAGCTGACCTACAACTTCGACACGTTGGGTGATTCGAAGTGGTTCGGCATGAACCATAACCTCCTCGCGGGTTATTCGGATGAATACTCCGACAAGAATGTCCGCCTCGACCGGACCCTGCCAGGGGTGAACAACTACCGCAATCCCGCCAATTCTGCCTACATCCGCTACGGTACCCAAGGGGACGGTTCCCCCGATGCGCCGATGGGTCGTCTCAATGACACCCGCAACGAGGCATGGAATGAAGGTCTCTACGGGGTCTACCAAGGCACTTGGCTCGATGATCGTTTGACCATTGTGGCCGGTATGCGTCGGGACACCAACGACAACCGCGTCGGCACGATCGATGCCCTCAATCCCGCCGCCAGCAATACGGTGGATCGCGATGAGCAGAGCAAGAACACCTCACAATACGGCGCCAGCTTCCAAGTCACGCGGGCTTTGTCCGTCTTCGCGCTATCCGCCGAAGGTCTCGTGCCCAACTTCGAGGGCTTGCGCGATGGGTTCGGCAACCCCATCGACGCGACCCTGGCGAAGAGCGAGGAGTATGGCGTGAAACTTGACCTCTTCAACGGCAAGCTCTCCGGCACCATTTCCGGCTTCAAGATCGAGCGCACGGGCACGCCCTACTTCTATTGGTGGTCACCCGCTCCGGCGAAAAACCAGTTCGATCCCTCCAAGCCGATCACCTACTTGGTGCAAGGGGCGAATCCGGAGCCGGGTAATGCGGACTGGTCGTTGGCGCAGCAGAACGCGGTGGCCGAGTGGAATGCGGCCAAGGCGGCGGGTGCCGCCTTCCAGCAGGACGGCAAATGGTATCTCAACGCGTCGAACAGCGCTGGTGCGGCCTACATGGACAAGGTTTACGCCAACGTGGCAGCCGGCCAGGGCTGGCCCGGGTGGTATTTTGATATCGAGGATCCCAACGTGAACATCGCCACCATGGACCGGGCCGCAGGCGACCGGGGCACCTACACTGCCTACTCCAGCGGCGACGACGAGTCCAAGGGCTACGATCTGCAGTTGCTCTGGACCCCAACCGATCAGTTCCAACTGCTCTTCACCTACTCGCACTTGGAGCGTCGGACCCTCAACGTGGGTACGTTTCCCAAGCATCCCGCCGAGGAGGACCGTTGGGCCAACTGGTACTTCCCGGACGGCAGCTGGGGTCTCAGTGGCTTCTCGCTCGAAGAAGCCTATGGGGCACCCTACGATTCCTCCACCTGGCTGGGGGCAGGGTATCTCGGGATCGGTTCGGATGATGATACTCCGGAAGATGCCGCCGCCTTCTGGGGCACCTACAAGTTCAATCCCGACGGACCGCTCGCTGGCCTGACCTTTGGCCTCGGCGGACAGTACGAATCCGAACGCGAATTCATCAGTGCGCGCACCGATGGCTCTGGTCAGTTGCAGGTGGACGCGAACGGCAACCCGATCGCCCTCTACACCGATCCCCGGATCAACATCGATATGATGATGAGCTACAACTTCCGGTGGATGGAGCGGGACAGCCGCATCCAGCTCAACGTGAACAACCTGCTCGACGACAAAGACGCGTACGGTCTCGGGTTCGCCGGGGGGATCTCGGCCCGCCTCGAATTTGGTATGGTATTCTAACCGGCATCTGTAGGCCGATAGTTTCCAACCCGGTCTGCTTCGGCAGACCGGGTTTTTTGTTGGGGCCGCGGGCCGTAAAATGGAGCGGGAGAATGGGCGGCGAGGCCGGTGGCAGGCGGCGTCAAGCGCCGCCCCTTGTTGCTCAAAATGTGCTAGGGTTGGGGCTGTTCGGTTTTGTTCATCGGGTTCGTCTGTTCATCCGGTGGGTAAAGCGGGATGATCTACCGGGGCGGTGGAGTGTGCACGCGGTTGGCTACGAACAGCCGAGGTACGGTTCGTTTTCGATTGGTTTGGGTGCATCGTGCGCGAAAAAGGGATCGAGTCGGTTGTAGCCGGGGGCGCTGACCCCGGTGCGGTGGAGTGGAGCGATCGGAATAGAGGTAGGGCGTGCTCGCCCGAGCGCGCCGAGCAGCGGAGTGGCGCGGAAGGATTGGCCGGCGAGGCCGGTGGCGGGCGTCTTCAAGCAACGCTCCTACGAGGGGAAGCCGAGGCCCCGCCTGCCTTACTCGGCATAAAACGGGAAATTTCCCCCGGCTCCGCCACCCTTGCCGTTCCTGACGTAGAGGAAAACCCGGTAGGCGCCGGGTGTATCGGGTATTCGAATACGAACGCGGTTCCCGCGGTCTTGGCTGACGCAGCCGGGAATCACAGGAGGCGCCTCCTCGGCATCGCCCCCAGAGCGTCGATCATGGGTCTCGGCGACCACCTGCCACTCAAAGGTCAGGTCGGTCAAATCGTCGGCATCGAGTTCGGCGCGCACCTCATGTTCGCTCCCCGCCGTCACGGACGCTTCCCGAAAGTCCGCCTGCAACTCGTGCAGCACCGGAGCGGGGTAGGCGGGTTCTTCGCCCGTCCAGAGTCGACGCATCGCGTCCACGGCCGGGGTTTTTTCGCCGGTGGCCAAAAACATGCCGAACCACGTCGCGGTGGTTTCCTGTTTGTGGCCCCAAAGAAAACTGAAGGTGCCCAGACATTGCCCTGATGCCGCGGAGCAGTGGAAGGAGTGGGCGGCGGCATAGGCCGAGGCCTTGGCGGCGGCGGACGGTTCGATGGGCGCGCCCCACGAGGTGGCAGGGACTTCCCAATGTCCCGCCGGGCCGAACTCAGTCAACAGGTAGGGGCCGGTCCAGTCTTGTTCGGCCAGCGCGTGAACGACCGTGCGCGCGCCGCCGTAGATGTTGATGCCGAGGATGTCCAAGGAGGGGTAATACGCCTTGATTTTGGCCACCTTTTCATGGTCCGTCCCCGCGATGGCGGTGCAAATCGGATGGTGAGGGTCCTCAGCCTTGACGATCTGGGCCAGCACCTCGAGTTCGCGCCAGACCCGCAGATCCTCGCCGGATTCCTCCATCTCGTTGCCGAGACCCCACATTAGGACGGCTGGATGGTCGCGGTAGTGCCGCACCGATTCGCGCACCCGTTGGCGTTGAGTTTGCAGGAAGTGTGGATCGCCGTAGTCGGCGCCATGCCGGGGATGTGCCAGCCAGATGCCCACCATGGCGCTGAGCCCCAGCCGGTGGGCCTGGTCCAAAAGCTTTTCGCCGTTCACCTCCGCCTCCAAGGGCTCCGTGCTCCAGGTCCGCAGCGTGTTGCCGCCCAGTTCACGCAGGAGCTCAAGATGCTCATGACCGCCCGCCCCGCGAACCTCGTAGCGGAGGCCGTCGCGGTGCAACTCCCAGCGCCCGCCGGGATCCTGATGCAGCCGCACCCCCGGCTCGGTATCAGCCTCGGCCGTGGCATTAATTGCATAACCAAAATCACGGGTTTTCACTGTCTATTTCTGGAGCTCGAACCGAGTGCGGTAAAGGAATTAGATGCATAAAGTTGCATTAAAAATTGCATTGAGGAAAACGATGGGACTGTATGAAACCTTGGTCCCGTCTCGGCTTCGCGGACTCCTGGTCATGGCTAAAATCAATCAACAGTTTATCGCGGAGGAATTGGGCATTTCCCGCGCCACGGTGTCCCGATGTTTCACCAACCATCCGGGCATCAACCCGACCACCCGCGGCAAGGTTTTTGCCCTGGCTTCTCAGCTCGGCTACAGTCACGCGGAGAAGCGGGAGCCGGCCTCGCATCAGCGCCGCCGCACATCCACCACTCTGGGGGTCCTGATCTGCGTCGATCTCCCCAGCTTCGAACGCACGGATTACGGCAATCCCGGCCAGGAACTGTTGAATGGGTTGTCCGAACTTGCGCGGGTGCAGAATGTCAGACTCGACCTGCACTTCGTGCGGCCGGAGGACTTGCACATCAATGAACCGTCTTACGCCAAGATTGTGGCCATGGGGCGGCGCCTGTGGGACGGCGTGGTGCTGATCTACCCCTTCCCGCAGACCATCGTCGACGAGCTGCGCAAGATGCACCCCATCGTTTCGTTGGTCGAGCAGTATGGGCAAAGTCCGCTGGATTGCGTCGATGTCGATCACCACCGGGGCATTGAGCGCCTGGTCGAACACCTGCACGGCCAGGGGCACGAACGCATCGGGTTTTTCACCTGGCGTTATCCGGTGGAAGCCGGCTGGGCCCTGCGTCGTTACGGAGCCTACGTGGAAATGATGACTGCGCGGGGTTTGGACCTGCGCGCCGAGGATGCCATCAACGTGGATCCGCGGCGGCACGTCTCGCTGGCCGACTCCCACGCCAAGGTGATCAAGCAGACCAAGGCGGGCGTGACGGCTTGGATGTGTGCGGCGGATCACCAGGCCTTTGACTTGATCAAGGCCCTTAATCAAGCGGGCCTGAAGGTGCCCCAGGACGTTTCGGTAACCGGCTTTGACGGGTTGGAACCCCAGCAAGGGCTGCCGGCGCTCACCACCGTGGGCATCCCGTTTCACCAGATTGGGGTGATTGGGGGCAAGCGGTTGCTTGATCTCATCCAAAAGCGATTCGATTCCCAGCAACACATTTTGTTGAACTGTGAGGTGATCGCAGGCGGATCGGTCGCAGCGCCCCGCCAACCTCCGCGAGGCGCGACGCGGAAACGCCGGTTGGCCTGACCCGAGTCAACCGCGTCATCCCAAGAATTTACCCCGGATGACCCGGAGGCCGCTTCAAGGGGTCAGTCAATCAGCGTGAACTCGTCGCCGATCTCGACCACGATATGACGGATGCGCCCGGTGCGCTTTAATAGCTCCTGACTGGTGGCGGCATCGAGGTGGGTTCCGGCCGTGCGGGTGCCAGGGGCCGTGCCGCTGTAGTGCACTGTATGGGCCGACGCGGCCGAAGTGCGCTCGTAGATGATGGGCACCCCGGCCACGGTGAAGGCCAACCCCGCGGCGGGCAGACGGATCGACTGCGGTGAGCCGTCGAGACCGACGTAGTCGAAGTCGACCGGGGCCGCGTGAAACTCGCGGGCGCGCAGGAAGGTGGGCTCGAACCGCACGGTTCCCTGGGTGAAGGTCACCCCGAGCTCGCCGAGCCGGGTGAGCACCTCCTCCTTCACCTGTCCGGTCATCCCCGGCTGTTGCGCGCCGGCGTGACCGGGAGTGTGGGAGTAGGGATCAGTGGGGAAGGCCCCGAACCTCGCGGGCGGATGGTTGAAACCGAGCCCCGCGCGCACGTCGTAGTAGGCTTCAACGAGGGCGGGCACGTGAGATGAGGCTTCGGCCTGCGCCTTGATCAGGTTCTCCTGCACCGCCAGCAACAGCTTCGCCACCATGTGCCAGTAGACGCACCCAAGTCCCTCAAATCCAAACATCCCGCCGCTGCGCCCGGTGAAGGCCCGATGATGAAAGACCTCCTCGTAGATCCGGCGAACCTGGTCGGCACTTTCGGCCACCCATTCGCGCCAGCTCTCGTCGGTGGAGAGTTCCCCCAGCAGCTGTTCGAGCGCGGCGGCATCGACCAGGTCCGGTTGGAAATGAGCCACTCCGTTGTCGTCGCGCAGCACCAGGCGTTGGTCCTGCCGGGTGAGCATCGCTTCGAACAGCGGGCAGCTGGACCACGCCGGTTCCGGAATGATGTTGCGCGCCAAAAAGCCCGGTAGCTCCCGGTCGGGGTAGAGCAGGTAGGTGTGCAAATCCGCGCGGAACAGATCGCTCTGGCGCAGGGCGTGGAGCATGGCAACCGCCTCGGCCGGAGAGAGGAGCCCCGAACTCAGCACCGCCACCTGGCCCTCCAACATCAGCGGCAGTCGCTGGAGTTTCAGGACCGCGGGCTGGTCTGCGAACTCGAGCAGATTGTAGGCGTGAAAGAGCCGATCAGGGCGCTGGTTGGCCCGCAGGCTGTGGTCCACAAACGCGGTGGCGGTGGCGAAAAGGGAGCGCAGCCAGGCGGCGTCCACCGCGACCGGAGCAGCCGGACCGGTCGCGTAAAGCTCGCGCCGGTAGGCGGCCCCCGCCGTGGCGAGTTCGTCCACCAAGGCGCGGCGGCTGGCGTCGTCGAAGTCCGGTTGATCCAGCCGGGCACGGTGTCGTTGCAGCGTCTCGCCCACCGCGTCCCCCAACTGGGTGACGGTGGCAGAGACGAGCACCGGGGCCTCGCCCAGCATCGGCCAGATCGCCGACTGCACAAACGCCAGCATCCGGCGCAGGTAGCCGAGGGTGACCACCGATACCCCATAGCCCACCAACGCGTTGTTCGCATCATTCCACTCCGGTCGCTGGGTGTTCATCCAGATCCCGCCGCCGGGGATGAAATTGGTCAAACGCACCAAGACTTGCACCAGGAGCTTCTCCGTCAGGTTGGCGTGATGGACGCGCTCCTCCTGGCTCAGGAGGAGCTTGCCGTCGGCGCCCAGCCGCTGCACCCGGGCGGCGATCCGCCGGTTGGCCACTTCGTCGAAGGTGATGGTGTTCCGCGGATCGCGCCGCAGTTCATCGTAACCAGAAATCCGATACGGAACGTCGGCATAGCTGAAATTCGCGGGGCGGAGGGTGGCGGCGAGTCGTCGGGGGTGCAAGCGGACGGACCACTCGAGGAGTTTGAGCAGGTAGACCACTTGGTGATCCCCCCAGTATCCGATCGAGGACCAGGGATCCTCCGGGTCGGGCTCCTCCCATTCGATGCCCGCCTGAGTGATGCGGTAGGGGTTGTAGCCATCGGCGGTGGAGGCATTCAGAAACTTCGCAATCGCGGCGTCCAGGAACTCGGGATAACTCAGGCACAGCACCTCCCAGTTTTGGAAAATGTCGCGCCAGTTGCCTTCATAGGCGAGCAACCGTTCCCCTCGCGAATCGCGCAGCCGGATGCTGAATCGATTCCACGGGCGACTGGGGTCGCCGTGGCGGCGGCTGAAGGAGAGGGGCAGGTAGGAGGTCGCGATCCGCGTCAGGTCGGGATCTTCCAGATTCACGACGCGGGCCAACAATTCGGATCGTTCCATCTGGTCCGGCAGGCCGGCCAGAAAGTCAGCCTGCCGTGCGGCGGCGGCGGGGTTGTGGAGGGCCACGTGCGCGGTGAAATCGCTCACGGGGAGGTGATGGTTTGCGGTGAAGGTGCCTCCGCGCATGACATTGAACATCACGTTCGCAAAGTGGTGGGCGGCGGTGATTGCGTCGGCGGAGCTCTGGCACCCGTCAGCCCCCGCGACCAGTTGCCGCAGTTGGTGGGTGGAATCTACTCGGGCCTGTTGGAGTTGAGCGACGGTGGCGGGATCCTGGGATTGGCGCCGCCGTGCCACCACTTCGGCGTGCCCGAGATTGGTATCAGCGACGACATACCACTCGAGGGTTTCCTTCGGTGGGAGTTCGCGCGTGGCCGAAAGCAGGTAGGCTCCCCGCAGCCCTCGGGTCCGCGGCTCGGGTCGGAGGGCGGCTCCGCTGCGGAAGCGGGGGATCTGGCGGTCGGACAGGGCGATGGTGGCGTCGTCCAACCCCACGGACCATACCACGCTGGCCCGCAGGGCTTCCATCGGCTTCGGTAGGTCCACAATCTGGGATTGGAGGGCAAAGACCGCACAGGTGGAGTCCGGGGCCAACTCGCTGGTTTTATAGGCATCCACCAGCGTGCTGCTGAGGCTTTGCAGCCGTTGCGAAACGCCCGCGGGCAGGAGGTTGCGCAGGCCATCCAAAATGCGCACCCGCCCGGTGCCGCCGCCGAGCCGGCGCAAGGTGCATTGGCGAATGAACCCGTGCGTGTCCGTCGTGGCCCAACTCATGCAGAAGACCAGCCCGAGATCCTCGCGCACTTCCTCAAACCACAAGCGGTCACCTTCCACACTCTTGTAAAGGTTGCGCACCAGGTGGGGGTGGTGGTCGGTGTCGGGGCCCCAGGGTTGCCACATCACCTCGCCCTCGGGGGTGTCCACGCCGAGCAGAGTCACAGGGCCGATTTGACCGGCACTATCGTAAATGCGATCGACCGTCTGATACGGGAAAAGGGCGCATTCGGCATCGCGGCGCCCGGCGGTCAGGGCACCGTTGCTCGCCACAAACATCCACCGATCCGTCGAGCTCACCAGATTGATGAAAAACGGCGGCATTCGGTGCACCTGGCTGATGCGATAGCAACGCGCGCCAAAAGCGGAACAAAGTTGGCCCTGAGGCTGGTCAGGGTCCACCGGGGTGGTCGAGGGATGGGTAAGCGGGTGAGTGCTCATAAGGTAGAGTCTTCCGGGGGGCGAACGCCGCGGCGCCGATGGGCGGGCGCTCGTTCACTTTTTCAAATTCGCCAGATCGTGCTCCATTTGCTTCAGGTCTTCGTCGCTCAGCGGGTAGAACCAGATGGCCGCAACCGCACTGATGGCGAACGCCGCCGGCACGACCGAAAACATCAACCGGATGCCCAGCAGGCTTTCCTCCGTCTGGGCGACATTGGCCGCAAAGCCGAACCCCGACAGCATCCATCCCGCAATGGCTCCGCCGATGGCCAATCCCAGTTTTTGCGCAAACTGAGCGGCGGAAAAAACCAACGCGGTCGAGCGGTGACCAAACTTCCACTGCCCGTAGTCGGCGACGTCGGCAAACATGGACCACACCAGCGGAATGGTCGGACCAATGATAAATGCCCCGGCGACATTGAGGATGAACATCGGGATCAGGGCGTCCGCTGGGACGACAAAAAACAGCGCCATGATCACTGCATTGATGGCCGACAGGCCGACCATCAACTGTCGCTTACCCCAGCGGCGCGAGAACCACCCGGTCGCCGCCACGCCGAGCATCAGAGAAATCGTGCCGCTGGTCAGAAAAACCGTGCTCAGATCAAACTTCCAAATCCAGGGAGACCCGTCATCCCCCACGTAGTATTTGAAAAAATGCAGCGTCACCGCACCGCGCACCGCAACATTGGTCAGGGTGAAAATTCCCGCAATGAACAGGATCACCCAGGGCCGGTTGGCGATCAGCAGCTTCAGTTCCTTGACCAGATCAGATTGCTGGCCGGCCGGGGGGCTCACCCGTTCGCGGGTGAGGGCGAAGGTGGTCCAAAACAGGATCACCGCAACCACCGCAAAGATGGCCATGGTCGCCTTGTAGCCTGCTGCCCGATCGCCTTCGCCGAAATGAGTCACGAGCGGCAGCGCGGCGGCCCCAATCAAAAACTGCCCGCCGAAGGCGCAGACAAACCGGTAGCTGGAAACCGAGGTGCGATCGGCGGAATTGGGCGTAATGACCCCCAGCAGCGCCGAATAGGGGATGTTGATCGCGGTGTAGATCAACATCATCGCCACATAGGTGACGTAGGCGTAGGTCAGTTGCGCCCCGGGGCTGACATCCGGCACGGCGAAGAGCAGGTAGCCCATGATCCCAAACGGGATCGCCAACCCGACCAGATACGGACGGTATTTGCCCCACCGCGTGCGCGTGCGATCGGCAATGCTGCCCATCAAGGGATCGGTCACCGTATCAAACAAGCGGGCCACCAGGAAGAGGGAGCCCACCGCGCCCGCCGCCAGCCCGATCACATCGGTGTAGTAAAAAAACAAATACGTGTTGATCGTGTAGAAAACGAAATTCGAGGCGGTGTCGCCCAGACCGTAGCCGATTTTTTCACGGACCAGAAGACGCGGGGTCGCGTCCGGAGCAGCAGGAAGGGACATAGGGGTAGGGGTCTTGGCAGGGTTTGGAGAGCGGACGAAAACCGTCAGCGCGAGCTAGGTGATGAAAAAAATTGCATAGAATTGCAATTTAAATCAGCACAAAAAAATTCCCGGGTTGCAGCCCGGGAGGAGGAGGAAGGTGACTTCCGGTGCAGACCGGGGATTACTTCGCGCGAAAGCCTTGGCCGGTCGCGGCCCAGTAGATTCCACCGTAAATGTGGTGCATGAAGTTGGCGTCTTGGTAGGTGGACGCCATGTGGCCCATCGAGGTGTAGAAT
This sequence comes from Opitutaceae bacterium, assembly GCA_018402455.1. Taxonomy (GTDB): domain Bacteria; phylum Verrucomicrobiota; class Verrucomicrobiia; order Opitutales; family Opitutaceae; genus Actomonas. Next base: position 29,491 of record JAGYIG010000004.1, on the reverse strand, counting down.
GCGCGCCCGCCGTCGTAGTTGTGGGCCCAGGAGACCGGCCGGAAGTCGATGCCCTCCTGGCTTTGCTTCGAGCCCCAGTTCGCGGCGGGGGCGTAGGAGTCGTTGTCCAGTTTCAGCAGGTATTCGAGTTTGTCGGAGCGGGGCGCGGTGAATTCATACCACTCGTCCGTGAAGATGAAGCGATCAGCGAAACGGTCCATCCCCGGGAAATGGGGGCTCACCACCTCGAGGCTGGCCGTTTGGATGGCGGGGTGGATGTGGAACATGTGCCCGACCATCTGGTTATACCAATCCCACTCGTATTCCGTATCCGCCGCGCTGTGGATGCCGACGAAGCCCTTGCCCGACTGGACGAAGCGTTCGAGGGCGCCTTGTTGCTCCTCATTGAGGATATCCCCGGTGGTGAGCAGGAAGATCACGACATCGTAGTCGGCCAGCCACTTGTCGTTCATGACCCGGCCCATGTCGTTGCTCCAAAACAATTCGAAGTGATGGAGGGCGGCCAGCTCCTGCAGGGCGGTGACGCCGGCCGCGCCGGAGTCATGGTGCCAACCATCGGTCTTGGAGACCAACAAGGCCTTGAACTGCACAGCCTGGGCGGTGAGGCAGCCCAGCAAGCCGATGACGATAAGGGTGGAGCGGATGAGGCGATTCATGACAGGAAGCATAGGGTTGGGGGAGGGGGGAAGAAGCGATGATACGGGCGGTTTACGTTAGGCGGAATCTAAAATGCGCGCGGTTGTGCGGGGGAGCAAACCCGACTTTTTTGGAGGCATGCAGAAACCCCTCCTTGCTGCTTTGCTAACCCTGTGCGGTGCCCTGAACGCGGCGCTACCGGATGCGGTCATCCGATGGAATCAGTGGGGTTACGCGCCGGATCAGCCCAAGGAAATTGTGGTGATGAGTCAGCACGATTTGGCTGGTTCGCCGTGGCGTGTCGTTGGCCCTGGCCATGAGCTGGATGACATTCTGGGCGAATCGGAAATCGGCCGCGGGGCGAATACGCCGTGGCCCTTCAACTACCGGATTGACCTGAGCGAGCGCCTGCGGGCCCCGGGGCACTACGTCCTCTCCGTCGGCCAACTGGAACCCGTGACCCTCAAGGTCGCCCCCGCCCCCTACGCCGCCCTCGCCAACCTTCCGTTGGTGCATCTGCGAATGCAACGCTCGGGCACGGACACCGTGAGGTGGCGCGAGGCGTCGCATCTCGGGGACGCGGCCGCTTGGTTGCACGTGCCGGCGGGCGACCCGGCGGACGGTCAATGGCAAGCCGCGCCGAGCGATCGCCAGGTGGATGTGCAGGGGGGGTGGTATGATGCGGGTGACCACCTCAAATTTACCCTGACCACCACCTACACGATTTACCACCTGCTGCTGGCCTATACGGTGGCCCCGGAGATTTTTGTAACCCAAAACACCACCAGCGAACTCCCCGATATCCTCGACGAGATCCGTCACGGCCTGCGCTACGTGCTGAAGCTCTGGCCCGACCGCGACACCTTCATCGTGCAAGTCGGCGACTCGGCCGACCACAATCTGGGGTGGCGGTTGCCGGTCGATGACGAGTTGGATGGGCGCCGCCCGGCCAAGGCGGCCTTGGCGCGGGTGCAGATGGCTTCCACCGTGGCCGCACTGGCCCGTGGGGCCCGGGTGATGGCGCCACACGACCCGGAACTGGCCGCCCAGTGCGCGACCATGGCCCGCGCCTTGATGCAACGTGCCCTGGAACCGGACACCGTGCCGGTGGCATTCGAACGGGCCTCGACCAATGACTTTTATCAGGATCGTTCGGAGCAGGATCAAATGAGCCTCGCTGCGCTTGAACTGGCCGCCCTGGACCACGATCAGACCTGGCTGGACGTCGCGCAGCGCTATGCGCCGGGACCGGGCCGGGAAGCGGGCTGGGCCTATTGGCACTGGTTGCCCAATGTGGGCCTGGCGGCGGCCGGGGTGCCAGCAGGGCAGGACGGATTGGCCACCGAGGTCGGCGCTTACCTCGAGCACGCCGCCGGCCCGGGCCAGCCCTGGGGCCTGCCCAGTGCCGTCTGGGGAAGTCTCCGATGCCGCGGGTTACCTTAGCGGCCAACGCGGCCCGGGTCGCGACCGCCGAGGGGCTCATCGGTCCGGCGGGTGACGCCCTTTTTTATGGGGTGCTCGATTATGTTTTTGGACGGAATAATTGGGGCGTGGCCTTCCTTTTCGACGAGCGCCTGCCCAACCGGTTGGAGCAACTCTACAGCCCGACCTCCTACCTGATGGGACGGTATCCCACCGGCGCGTTGTCCGCCGGCCCGACCAGCCGTCGCGTCCATGAACCGATGGAACGGCTCTTCACGGAGCCCGACCACGGCCAGTTGGCCGCCTTTGACACCGAGACCGCCGTTTTTCATGACAACCGCTACGACTTCGTCTGCCACGAATCCACCATCGGGGCACAGGCGGATATCGTGCTGATGCTGGCGCTGGCTTCCCGGACCAAGGCCGACCCGCTGGGCTGGGATGCATTACCATGAAAGTGTTGTTCAATCACGTGGGTTACGCCCCCGCTGCAACCAAGCGGCTGCTGATCGAAGCCCCGGCGGATACGATCTGGGCGCAAACCTGCGTGGTGCGGCTGCCGGCGGGCGACGAGGTTTTGCGGCCCCAACCTGAATTCGTCGGATCGGTCGCCGGGTGGCAGCGCGTCGGACCGTGGTGGGAACTTGATGTTTCCGAGGTGCGCCAGCCGGGACGCTATGCCCTGCACTGGCGACTCGCCGACGGCCGGCAGGGCCAGAGTGAAGGCTTCGACGTGGCGGCAGATCGGTTCGGGCCGGCGCTCATCTCCGACTTGCTGTTTCACGTGAAGAGTCAGCGCTCCTCCGGCGTCTGGGACCGGGCGGATGCGAAGGCGCCGCGCTGGGATGACCGGGCGGTAAGAGACGTGCGCGGAGGGTGGTTTGATGCGTCCGGGGACAACAGCAAATACCTCAGTCACCTGTCCTACGCCAATGTGATGAACCCACAACAGAACCCACTGGTCGCGTGGGTGCTGGCCCGGTCCTGGCAACGCTATGCGGCAAAGGGGGGAACCGAGTATTTTGTCGAACGACTTCGCGACGAGGCTCAGCACGGCGCGGACGGATTGATGCGGATGCAGGATGCCGCCGGATTCTGGTTTGTGACGGTTTTTGACCGCTGGTCGAAGGATCCGGCCCAACGTGAGCTGTGCACCTACTCCACTCAAGCGGGGGTCAAACACGCCGACTATCAAGCGGGTTGGCGCCAAGGCGGCGGGATGGCGATCGCGGCATTGGCCGCGGCCGCGCGGCTGGGGCAGGGCGGTGACTTTTCGACGGCTGACTACGCGAGAGCCGCACAGGTGGGGTTCAAACACCTCTGCGAACACGGTTTGGCATACCTCGATGACGGCACGGAGAACCTGATCGACGACACCTGTGCTTTGTTGGCGGCGGCGGAACTGGGGCAAATCGAGCCCGCAGAGGGTTTGGTCAGGTCCGAGCTGACGCGCCGAGTTCACAACCTCCTCAACCGCCGCCGCGAAACTGACGGGCACGTGTGGCTGGCCCTTGATGCCGCGGGCGCACGCTCATGGTTTCACGCCAGTGACGCCGGATTGCCCTGCATCGCGCTGTCGCGCGCAGCGGAGCTTTACCCTGAAGCCCCCTGGTCTGCCGAGGCCCTGAAACTGGTTGAGGATTGGCTGGCTTCACTGGTCCGCCTGACCCACGCGGTCAACAACCCCTTTGGCTACCCTCCCCATTGGGTCAAGGTGCCGGGAGCGGCGGGTCGCCGGCAATGGTTCTACCCTCATGACAACCCCTCCGGCTATTGGTGGCAGGGGGAAAACGCCACGCTCGCCTCGCTGGCCGCCGCCGCCTGGACTCAGAAGGATCCGCCCCATGCCGCCGCCCACGCCTGGATGGACTGGATTTTTGGCAAAAATCCGTTCGATGTCTGCATGATGCAGGGTCGGGGCCGGAACAACCCCGACTACGAATACGGGTTCTTCAACGGCCCGGGCGGGGTGTGCAACGGGGTGACTTCCGGTTTTGAGGACGAGGACGACATCGCCTTTCAGCCCCGGCCATGGAACGATCGGAGCGATCAGCGGTGGCGATGGGGAGAGCAATGGCTGCCCCACGCGGCTTGGTTGTTGTATGCCCTCGCCCTCCGCGATACCGCTTAAGACTCCGTTTCGTAATCCGCCATCCCCTGTTCTAACATGGAAGTCATCATTCAAGATAACCCTGAGGAAGGTTGCATCCTCGGCGCTAAAATCATCGCCAAGAAAATCCGCGAAAAACCAGATGCTGTGCTGGGGCTCGCGACGGGCCGGACCCCGGAACGGCTCTACCGGGAACTGGTGCGTTTGCACCGCGAAGAGGATTTGGACTTCAGCCAAATCACAACCTTCAACCTCGACGAATACGTGGGCCTATCGCCCGAGCACGACCAGTCCTACCGGTATTTCATGAACGAACATCTGTTTCGGCACATCAATATCGACCTCGCCAAAACCAATGTCCCCGCCGGCAATGCCGCGGACCTGCACGCCGAATGCCGCGACTACGAGGCCCGGATCACCGCGGCCGGTGGCATCGATGTGCAACTGCTGGGCCTGGGCCGTAATGGTCACATCGGGTTCAACGAACCGACCGGCTCGCTCCGCTCGCGCACTTGGATCAAAATACTTTCGGAACAGACCCTGAACGATAACGCGGCCGTGTTCGGAAATCGGGATTCAATGCCCAAACATGCTGTGACCATGGGAATCGGCACCATTATGGAAGCCCGCCAGATTGTGCTCCTCGCCTTCGGGCCGGCTAAAGTGCGCGCCGTCATGGATATGATCGAAGGGCCCCTCGCCGCCGTCTGCCCCGGATCGGCTCTCCAAGAGCACCCGCGGGCGACCGTCGTGCTCGATGACTCCTCCGCCGCCGGCCTCCGCTACACCGACCACTACCGCTGGGTCGACCACAACAAGCTCACCTGGCAACGCTACGACTAAGGGGTCAGGCCGTTACTTGTTAATTTATCACCCTCCCCGGGGTGATTCGTAAGCATTCTCAGCAGAAAATTAACAAGTAACGGCCTGACCCCCATGGGCTAGAGGTTTTAGGATTTTGGCTTCGACAACGAAGGGGCCGAAGGGGAGCAGGGCGCCGATGATGATGATGGCAGTGCGTTTGAGCGGCCATTGGTCTTCATTGATCTGGGCCTGAAGGGCTACGGCACAGAGGGCTAAAAACAACACGCCGTGCGCCATACCCACAACGCTCACGGCCGCCGGTTGGTCGGCGAGGTATTTTAGCGGCATCGCCACAAAAAGCAGCACCACAAAAGACCAGCCCTCAATCAGCCCCAGAATGCGCACACGACCCAATGCGGTGGAAAATTTCATTTCTGCACGGTGATCGTAGCGGGCTTCAGGTCCAGCCCCGCGTGTCGATTTAGATTAAATGCAGTGCTTGGTTTTTGGAGATTGCCAAATTGGGTGGGCCCATATTTACTGGGGTATACACCCTAAATTATGGCTGAAATTCTGCGATTTATTCTGACCGTTGCTGGTCCGGTAATCGTGGTGCTGGCGTTGTTGGCTTGGTGGGTGGTCAGAATGAACACGCCGCCGGATATGAGATGGCCGCGCAAGAAACAGGGCAGGCGCCGGAGCGAACGGGATTTGCCTCCGCATGAAAACAAATTGGATCCCTAGCGGTTGCGATCACCAGTAGGCTGATCCGGTGGCGGGGTATCAATCGGGATCGTTTTCCCATAAGCGAGGAGTGGCGAACTCCAGGCTGTTTCCCGCCGGATCGCGGAAGTAGATCGAGCGTGCGCCATTGGGCCAGCTTTCCTCGTGTTCGATCTCCACGCCGTGATGTTCGAGTTGGGCGCGCCAGCGGGGAAGTTCGTCCCGCGCCACGGCCCAGCAGACGTGCTCGCTGCCGCGGCTGCCGTGGGCCGGAATTTCGCCGGGGAGGGACTGTGACGTCTCGGCCGGATTAAAGATCAGCACCATCCCGTCGCCGCAGTGGAAGAAAACGTGTCGGTCCTCGGCGCGGGAATGGAGTTTGAGCTTCAGCACCCGGCTATAAAAGGCGAACGCCGCATCGAGGTCCTCGGCATAGAGGCAGGTTTCAAGCACGCGCAGCGGGGGAAGCATGGGGTCCGATCAGGGTTCAGGGGGCAGGTTGACGGCGAATTTTTGCGCCAAGTAGGCTTCACAGATCCGGTAGAACTCCACCATCGAATCGATGTCGATCCACTCATCGGGGGCGTGAAGGTTGCCGACCGCGGGACGCGACATTATTACCGGAATACCGTGGGGATGGAGAAATCGCGCGTCACTGCCACCGGACTCGCGCGCCAGCGCGGGTCGCCGACCGGTGATTTGCGCGGCGATCTCCAGAAACTTTGGGTCGGGGGACAGGTGGGTCGGCTCCGCCACGATGATCGGATTAACTTGGATGCGGTCTCCGATGGTCTGCTGGATGAGGGCGATCAGGTCGGAGCTGCGGTGAGGCGGCGGGAAACGAATATCGAGGGTGGCATGGGCTTCGGCCGCGAGGCGATTGAAGGCGCCGTTTTCGGTGCCAATGCCTGTTACGGTGCAAGTCGGATGCCAATGATCCGCCGTGGCGGATCGCAGCGGGTCAAAGACCGTCTCCAGCCGATGCAATGCGGCGGTCAGGTGGGGGATGGGATTTTCTCCCAACCACGGGCGGGCGGCGTGGGCCGGCAGTCCGGCGGTGACCAGCTGCAGGTGCAGGATTCCTTTCTCCTCGATGGTGACTTCGGTGGGTGAACCCCCATCCGGGATCAGGGCGCACCCGCAACGCAGGCCCACTTCCTCGATCAGGTAGCGCACCCCGTGCATGCCGCCGGTTTCCTCATCGGTGGTGACAGCGAGGCCGAGACTGATGCCCGGATACGTGCGGTGAAATCGGCGGAACAGCACCATCAGGATAGCAAGCGCGCCTTTCATGTCGCCGGCGCCCGGTCCGACGATGCGATTGTCGAGGATGGCCGAGCGGTAGCTGGAGGCGTCGGGGTGGTCCACGACGTCGAGGTGCGCCACCATCAAAACGTCGGGTTGAGCATTGCCGGTGGGCAGCGCCACAAGGGAGGAAACGCCGCCGTTCTCGTGGTCGTGGATCTCCACCCCGTCGAACCCTTCAACATGATTGCGCACAAATTCGTAGCACTGACGGATCGCGGCCGGATGGGCCGCCGAACTGGGCAATAGAATGAGGTCGCGGGTCAAGGCGACCAAGCGGTCGCGCAGTCGCTGATGGGGGGCGGAATTAATCACGGTCAAAGGTATCGGTCACCGGCAGCACCGCGCCAGCTTGGTGCAGCAGGGCGGCGGCATCCTCGATCGTCGGTGCGAGGCAAAGGAATTGTCCCTTGGTAACGCCCTCCTGCGGATGCACGTTGAAGTTGATGGGCAGCACCTGCCGGGTCCCTCCCGGCTTGAACAGCAGGTCGGCCTGGGCCAACAGCGCGAGCAGTTGAGCCGGGGGCAGTCCCGGGTCGAATCGCAGGTTGCGCATCAGCCAAGCTTGGCCGGGGGCGAGATGACGGGCGAGCAAAGCCGGGTAGGTCGCGCCGGTGACCCGGGCATTCACCTCGCACACCCGGACCTCGCGCCCGCCGGTGCGGTCGGCGACGTGGAAGTCGATACTGGCCGTGCCGCGATAGCCTCTCCCGTGCAGCCAACTGCCGACGGTGGCGGCCTGATGCATGAGCTCCTCATAGGTGTCGGGATCGGAGATGAGCCAGCCCGGCGGGGACATGTTGCCTTCGTGCACACTGTCGATGCCGAGGATCTGATCGGTCACGTCGTAGAGGTGAATCGCTTCGGGGCGCACGAACAATTGCACGCTGGGCGAGTGGACTTTGCTCACGTCGGCGATCTGATCGTCGAGCCAGCCTTGCACCAGACAGGCCCCCTCGTGAAAGCAATACTCCGGCAGGTTCGTGGCGGCGCCGGCGGTGGGCAGCTGCCAGAGGCCCACGCCGCTTGCGCCGATCGCCGTCTTGATCACGGCGCGCGGGTAGCCGGCCCGCCGCAGCTCGGCCCGGGCGCGGTCGATCTCGCTCAGGGTCGAGGCCAAGTGCGTCGTGAAGGTGGGCAGGTCACAGGCGGTGAGGTGGTGATGGAGCATCACCTTGTGGTTGCCCTCGTAGCTGCCTTGCCGGGTATTCAGAGTTTGGTGACCAGACTGGCGCGCCAAAAACTGCAGGGACTCATCGGTGACGAATCCGTCGATCCAGCCGGAGGAAATCTGCTGCAGACGTTCGAGGAGCGGACCGGCGATGTGCGGGTCAGGTCGATCGGCGGCGAGGCTTTCGTAGTGCTGGTGGGGGAGCACGGCCATGGCCGGCAGCTGCAGCTGCAGCTCCTCGGTGAAGTAGGCGAACAGCTCCCGATCAGGCTCCTGCTCCAGCACCACGAGACCGGGTTCGGGGCCTTGGAACATGAGTTCAATAACCGGCACGAGGCGGCCCCCGTAAGTTTCGAGGCGACCGACCTCGGAGCAAAGGTCCTGGGTCTGGCCGCGGTTGCCGAAAAAGAGACTGAACAGGTTGGCGACGAAGATGCCCGACCGGTCCCAAGCAGGCGGCAGGGTGTTGAGCGTGCGAATGACCGGGGGATCTTGATGCATGCAGTCCGAGGGTGGGGCGTCAGGAACGTGTTCACCTTCGCCCGTGAGCTCAATCCCCAACCGGAAGAACTTAGCGGGAAAACGAGCGATGCTCCGTCAGCCGGCGATCGATGGTGATGAGCTGCCCGTAGCGGAAAACCAGCGTGAGGGTTTCCTGTTGATCCAGTCGCTGCTGGTCGTTGATGGGTTCCTGCACGGTTTTCATTTCCCCGGTGATGGGGTCCACCCAGGGCACCTCCTGCATTTCCGCCACAATGGTCCGATACACCGGCGGGCGGGTGATTTGGTAGGTCCAGGTTTCCTGCACGTAGTTGTCGCCGGTGCCCGGGGTGACGGCCGACGGTTCACCCAGCAGCGCTTGAACCCGCTCCAGACGCATCCCCACGACGAGACGCTCGCCGCCACTCGGCAGGGGTTTGGCCGTCGGGCGGACCTGACATCCGCCCGTCCACCCCGCGACGCAAAGCGCCAATCCGATCAACAGCATCCGCCGGGGCACGTGAGAGAAGGAAGCCATGCCGAACAGGGGGTTCAGTTACGTTGGCGGTGGGAGTCGTAGTCGAGATCGGCCAACTCGTCGTTGGCGTCGAATCCCAGGGTGAACAATTCCACCAACTGAAAACGCTCGGTTTCCGGCCGCGCTTCCATCACCACGCCGGCCTCGCCCGTGATGGGATCCACCACCGGGACTTCCTCCATTTCCGCCGTCACGGTGCGAAACTGGGGCCGGTGTTGCAGTTCGTAGACCCACCGTTCCAGCCCCGCCGGATCCCTCGCGGCCGCCGTGGTGCGGGTGGGTTCACTGATCAAGGCGGTGACCTCGGCCTTGGTCATGCCCAGCCGCAGTTCCTTCATGGCTTCACGGTATTGAAGCTCCGGATACCGATCGGTCACCGGAACCGAATCATAGGCGGTCTGGTTGAGTGGTGACGGATCGGTCGTCTCGCATCCAGTCAACAGGGCCAGCCCCGCGAGACCGCCGAGGCGGCGCCAAAATTTTCCTACGATTAAGGGTCGCATGGGCCCCAACTTCGACCGGCCCTTCGCGCTGCGCAACCCGTTCCGGTCGCTAGTTGCGCTAACCGTCGACCGTGGCGGACGCCGGACGCGGAAATGACTTTGAAACCGCGGGAAGGCCTGTATGCATCAAAGCCATGCACGTCCGCACGCTGGTAGTATTGGCCGCAGGAATGGGCTCGCGCTATGGCGGGCTCAAGCAACTCGATCCGGTCGGGCCGGGGGGCGAGACCATTCTGGACTATGCGGTCTATGATGCGATCCGGGCGGGATTCGATCGGGTGGTCTTCGTGATCCGGCGGGACTTCGAGGAGGTGTTTCGGGCGCAGGTCGGTTCGCGCTACGCGGATCGAGTGGAGGTTGCTTACGCCTTCCAGGCCCTTGATCTGCTGCCCGACGGATGCGTGGTCCCCCCCGGCCGGACGAAGCCGTGGGGCACCGGGCATGCGGTGTGGTGTGCCCGGGATCAGGTGCCGGCATCCTTTGCCGTGATCAACGCCGACGATTTTCTGGGGCGGGACGCCTTCGCCCAGCTGGCGGATTTTCTGGCGGCCCCCGATGCCGACCACGCCATGGTCGGTTATCGATTGGGCAACACGCTCTCCGAGCAGGGATCGGTTTCGCGCGGGGTGTGCCAAGTCACGGCGACGGGTGAACTCACCGAGGTGGTCGAGCACACCGGGATCGCTCGTTCGGACGTGGGACCGGGCCAAACCTTTGCGGGGGATGAAATCGTCTCGATGAATTGCTGGGCCTTTCAGCCGACGTTCTGGGCCGCGCTCGACCGGCAATGGCGAAAGTTTGGGGCCGAACGCCTCCCCGAGGAGAAGGCGGAGTTTTATTTACCGGCGGCCGTGTCGGCCGAGATTGCGGCGGGCCGGGCAACGGTCCGGGTGCGCCCCACCTCGGCCAGTTGGTTCGGGGTCACTTACCGGGAGGATAAGCCGCTGGTGGAAGCTACCCTGGCTCAGATGGTGGCCGCCGCCGAATACCCCGCCTCTTTATTTTCCCGGTGATGAAATTCTCGAACCCCCAAACTGATATCTTTGTCCCCGATGCCTCGCCGCCCGAGGCCGCCCTCGCCCGGGTCACTCACTTGGCGATTGGCGCTCATGCTGACGACCTGGAAATCATGGCGCACAGCGGCATCGCTCATTGCCTCGACCACCCGGACCGCGCGGCTTTTGGCGGAGTGGTGATCACCAACGGAGCCGGGTCGGCCCGCACCGGTCCCTACGCGGACCGCACGGACGAGGAGATGCAGGCCATTCGTCGCCACGAGCAGCGCGAAGCGGCGCGTCTCGGCCGTTATGCGGTCCAGATTCAGCTCGCCCATCCGAGTTCGGCGGTGAAGAGCGGTGAGGCGGCGACCGGAGTGGTGGCGGATTTGGCGGCGATTCTCGCCGTGGCGGCACCTCAGGTGGTCTACCTGCACAATCCGGCGGACAAGCATGACACCCACGTCGGCTTGCTGCACCGTTGCCTGACCGCCCTGCGCGGCTTGGCCCCGGAACGTCGTCCGACGACGGTGCTGGGGGTCGAGGTTTGGCGCGGACTGGACTGGATGTTGGCGGACGACAAGGTCGCGTTAAACGACAGCGCTCACGCCGGGCTGCGGCAGGATTTGTTGGCGGTCTTTGATTCGCAGATCACCGGGGGCAAGCGCTATGATACGGCGGTGGAAGGGCGACGCGCGGCCAATGCAACCTTCCACGACGCGCACCGCATCGATGAGGTGGATCACCTGACATGGGCGATGGACCTCACCCCACTGGTGGCGGATTCCTCGATCGATTTGGCAGATTACACGTTGGCTTACCTGGACCGACTAAAGGCCGATGTGGCCGATCGTTTGGAACGCATGCGGTAGGCAGGGGGGCCAAGCAGAGTGGTTGTAGCCGGGCTCGGTGAGCCCGGAGCTGGCTCAAGGGGTGGGCCCACGGGAACCGGTGGAGTGGGCGGGGGCGGCGCTTGTCGTCGCCCGCGGCGGCGGAGTGCGCTTGCGCGGTGATAACCCGGTCTCGGCGACCCCGGCTACCGTTCAGCGTGACAGGATGGTGGGACTCTCCGTGGCGGCACGTTTTTGGCTCAGGAGGGAATAGCGAGTCCGCGTGCTTTCAGGAAAGGTTCGAGCTCCGCCGAGCCGAAGTCGGCGAGAATATCTCCACCCCAATCGAGCACCGGCGCCTTGGTCTGGCCGGAAAGTTGGCGCATTTTTGCAAAGGCGACGGTGTCATTGGTGACGTTGATCTCTTGATACTTGTGGCCGGCGCGATCGAGGGTGTCGCGGGCCTGGGCGCACCACGGGCAACCGGTTTTGACGAAGAGGGTAGGGAGGGTGGCGGACATGATGGAGAAGCAGGAGAGTGAAAGGGTGGTCAGTCGTTGAGAGCTGGAGGTAAGAGCAGGGGAGTGGGCATATTATTCCGGGTCGGGTGGATGATCCGACTGCGATTGACCCGGGAGGGACACGATAAGAAGGTCACCGGCCCTCCGCAGCTCTGATTTCTCATGAATGCCCTTTTCGATCCCCGCTACCTGACCCGCAATATTTTGATCGGCATGGCTCTGGGGGGGGTGATCGGCACGGTCCTCAACCAGATGGGTGCGACCGCGGAGAACCCGGGGTTCATTGCGGGGGAGCTCTTTCAGTTCATGGGCGATGTCTTTGTGCGGTCGCTGCAATTATTGGTGGTTCCACTGGTGCTCTTGTCGCTGATCGTCGGCACGGCTTCGCTTGATGACGTGCGCAAGTTGGGCCGGATCGGGGTGAAAACCCTGGCTTTCTACGTGGGCACCACCGCGGTCGCCATTTCGATCGCCATGGGCATGGCGGTGTTGTTCCGGGCGGGCGCGGGGTTTCAGCTCAATCTCGAGTCTTCGTTTTCGGTTCAGGACAGCCCGGGACTGCGGACGGTTTTGACCAACATTTTTCCCAAGAACCCGTTCGCGGCGATGGCGGAAGGCAACATGCTGCAAGTGATCCTCTTTGCGATCCTCATTGGGATCGCCATGTGCCTGGCGGGCAAACCGGGGCAACGGGTATTGGCGATCGCACAGGATCTCAACGACGTCGTGATGAAGTTGGTGGTGGTGCTGATGATGGCGGCGCCGTTCGGGGTGTTGGCCTTGGTCGGTAAGACCTTTGCGGTGCAGGGTTTCAGCACGATCGCCGCCCTCGGCCAGTATTTTTTCTTGGTGCTCGCCGCCCTGCTGCTGCACGGCTTCGTGACCTATGGAATCATTTTGAAGGTGTTTTCCGGACTTTCGGTCAAACGGTTCTTCACCCAAATGCGACGGGTGCAGTTGTTTGCATTTTCGACCGCTAGCAGCAACGCGACCCTGCCCCTGAACCTGGAGAACGCGGAGCACAACCTTGGCATCAAACGCTCGATTGGCTCCTTCACCATTCCGCTGGGGGCGACCATTAACATGGATGGCACCGCGATCATGCAAGGCGTCGCCACCGTGTTCATTTCCACCGCCCTCGGGGTCGAGCTGGGAGTCTCGGGATACCTTATGGTGATCATGACCGCGACCCTGGCCTCGGTGGGCACGGCGGGGGTGCCCGGGGTGGGGCTGATTATGTTGGCCATGGTGTTCAACCAAGTCGGTCTGCCCCTGGAGGCGATTGGAGTCATTCTGGGGGTTGACCGCCTGCTCGATATGGTGCGCACGGCGGTCAACGTGACCGGCGATGCGGTCGTTTCGACCATCGTGGCCAAATCCGAGGGCGAATTTAGTCAGGAGATCTTTGACGCCGAAGAGCCCCGTTGGGAGGAGCGGGCTTGAAGCGGCGGCGACAAAACGAGTTTGCGCCGGAGCCGGGAAGCGACGTAGGTCCCGTGCTAGCCAAATGAACTCACTCTCCAACGAGCTGCTGGTGCTGCTCCTGTTATTATTCGTCAACGCGATTTTGGCGCTGGCGGAAGCGGCCTTCGCCTCAGCCCGCCGATCCCGCTTGCGGGAACTCGTGGATGAAGAAAGGCCTCACGCCGACGAAGCGCTCAGGGTCGTGGATGAGCCCGGGCACTTCCTGGTGGCCGTCCGCTTCGCCATCATCTTCGTCACCGTGCTGGCGGGGGTGCGCGTGGGCGGGGCGGCGACAGAGCGGCTACACGCGATCATCACTGACACGCTGTGGTTACAGCCTGTCGCCCGACCGGTCACGCTCACCGTGGTGGCCTTGGGGGTGACCCTGGTGGTGGTGCTGGTGGGCGAGCTTCTGCCGCGGCGCATCGCGCGCCGGAATCCGGAACGCTTTGCCCTGCTGCTGGTGCGCCCCATGCGCTATCTGGCCTGGGTGATGCGCCCCTTTGCCGCCGGGTTGTCGACATTGGCCGAGTTAATTTTGTGGCCCTTCGGCTTTCGTCGGGTGCCCGCCGAACACCTCGTGACCGAGGAAGAGGTGAACACCCTGGTGGAACAGGGCATGAAAGGTGGCGTCTTCAACGAGTCGGAACGCGATATGGTGGCCGGCGTGCTCGAACTGGATGAGATGCCGATCAGTTACCTCACCACCCCACGGCCGAAACTCGTGTTCTTGAACCTCGACGACACCGACGAAGCGAACTGGCGAAAAGTCGTCTCCAGCGGGCATTCCCATTTCCCCGTGGTGCAGGGCAATGAAGAACAGGTGCTGGGCATGGTCTCCGTGAAGGCCATCTGGGCCAACCACGCCTTCGGGGTCCCCACCTCCCTCCGCAACTTGGTCACCCCTCCGCTGGTGGTGCCTGAAACCATGATGACCAGCGCCGTGCTCGAGCAGTTCAAACTGGCCGGAAAGCACATCGCCATGGTCAATGATGAGTTCGGCTCGATGGTCGGCGTGGTGACGCTATACGACGTCCTTGAGGCGATCGTGGGCGACATCCCCGAATCGGGCCGTCAGGACGACCCTGAGGTGGTGAAACGCGAAGACGGCTCCTGGTTGATCGACGCGACCTACGATATCGACGAGTTCAAGGAACTCGCGGGGTTGGATGACCTCCCGCATGAGGAGGAGACGGAATTCCAAACCCTCGGCGGTTTTGTGGTCACGCATTTCGGCCGCATTCCTGCAACGGGTGATTTTTTCAGCTTCGAAGGGTGGCGCTTCGAAGTGGTCGACAAGGACCGGCACCGGGTCGACAAACTCCTGGTCACGCCGCCCCCGCAGGTGGTGGCGCAGGCCGAGGCGGATCAGGCCAACAACATCTAGCTCCCCGCCGTCGTCCCCTTGTGAATAAACTGTGGGCAAGTTGGGAAAACTGCCGGCAAGTTGCCATTGCCAGCGGGCAAGGAAATGCCGAGCGTGACGGCCCGTTCCACTCATGAGCCCAGACGAAGCATGCAAGACCCCTTCACCGGACGATCCACCTGCATCCAAGGCGGGCGGCTCCCCTCCCGCGAAACGTGGAGCGCGCTTCAACACGATCACCGGCGAAGATTGGAAGCGCTCACTCGCTTCTGCCAGGCTGCGACGCAAGTCGGCATCGGAACGTATCCGGACGATGACCTCGTCCTCTGGGACGCCGACGAAATAGGCCTGTTGGCCGGGGCTGATCCGCTTTGGGCCGAGCTCGACGAAGCGGCGCGGGCGTTTCGCGCGGTGTTTCCTCTCATCGATTTGGAGGACTTCGGGTTCCCGCCGGAAGTCGAGGATCTGTTGGGGGAGGCCAGTCCGGATCTACGACCCATCAGCAGCGGGGTGGAAGCGACGGCTTTTGAGGCGGCGGACCATTCGATCTACAAGTTTTACATGCCCCGGGATGATGGCCATATCGGGGGCACCTTCAGCTTCAATCGCGATGAGGATGTGGCACTGCACGCCGAAGCCGCGGATGGCACGTATCAGGCGATGTTGGAGAAATTTGACATCATCATGCAACTCGACGGCATGCCGACCGAAGTCGTGGGCGTCACCAAACGTGAAGGCGTCCTGGTGGCCAAACAGACGCTCGGTGGGTTGCTGTCCGAAGGCGCCGACACATCTCAGGTCCAACCCGCGCAGCTTATCCCGCTGCCTTCGCGCTTCCTGCGCGCCCACCGGGATCACCCGCGTCTGTTTTTTCGGGACGGGGCACCGTGGCTGGTAGCCGACCTGCACTCCAAAAACATGGTGCGAGCCGCCGATGGCGAACTGCGGGCGATTGATCTGTTGGCCGCCCCCCTGCCGGAAGAGCTTGTGGCCAAAGAGCCCCTGCTGGCCGATTGGCTCGAACGGGTGCGCGCCGACCCCACTGCCGGCGTCCTGCGTGACGTCCACGACGACGAGCTGTAAGGGGTAGCGCCGTGCTTTAGCCGGCGTTTCATCGAGACAGGGCCGGCTAAAGCACGGCGCTACGGCCTGGCGGAGGGATCGGTGATATTCGGCGACGGAGGCTTGCCCGAGATGGCGAAGCAACTCTGCGACGAAAAAAAAAGACGCCCGCAAGGGCGCCTTCCGAGGAGTGGTTGGGGTGGGGCCGCAGACTACTCGCTGAGAAACCCCAGCACGTCGGCGGCTTGTTGGCTCGTGCTGCCTTTGTGATCGGCATAGACAATTTTGCCGTCGTGGATGAGGTAGGCGGATCGACTGGCGAAGACCATGCCGTCGGCGCCGAAGGCTTTGGCGACCTGCTTCTCGGTATCGGCCAAAAGCGTAAAGGGGAATTGGTATTTCTCCTTAAAGGCCCGTTGTTTATCGACCTTGTCGTAGCTGACCCCAATCACGGCGACCCCCTTGGCCGAGAGTTCCTCGTAGGCATCGCGCAAGGAGCAGCCCTGTTTGGTGCAGCCCGGCGTGTCGGCTTTCGGGTAGAAGTAAACGAGGGTGTAGGCGTTGGAGGAGTAGACATCGGCGAGATTCAGCATCTCGCCTTCATCGGTGAGCGCCGAAGCAACCGGCGCGGGAGATCCAACTTCGGAGGGAGCAGCAGTCATAAGGTTGAACATAGCGAGGAAAGACAGGCAGGCGAACAAGGTTCGGAGATTCATGGTGAGCGGAAGCATAGGAGGCCCATCGCATTTCGCAAATCCCCCCAACGATTCCCCCTCACGCACCAAGCCGTTTGTCATCTAGGAGATGACAAACGGCTTGGTTGGGGCGTCGTGGGCGGGCGGGCGGGGGATGGGTGGGGAGAGGGCGGGCGGGGGGTTATTCGATTCCCACGACGTTGAGGTCGTTGGGGTGTTCGATGCTGAATTTGAGCGGCAGGGTGCGCTCGGCGCCCGGGGCGAGGGATCCGGTCCAGGTGAGGATGCCTTGTTCGTCGCGTTTGAACGCGCTGTTGTCATCCGATCCGCCGATCTGGCGTTCGTTGGGGTCGAGGACCTTGACGATGATTTTCTCGTGGCGGCTGACGGGGAGAGGCTCCGATAGTTGGATCGTAATGGGGCCGGCCTGATGGTTCTTGAGTGTCACGACATACTCGTAGGTGACCCGCGTCCCACTATTGGTCAGACCTGTCTTTTCGACGAAGCGGTTGACCAAGGTGCGCTCGGTTTTGACGGCATCGTCGACGCCGAGGGCGAGTTCGAATTCCTCGTGGGCCATGGTGCGGTTAAGGTGGCTGTTGGCGATGAAGGCCCCGTCGACGAAGGCTGCCAGGCTGCCCGCCAGCAGGGGATACGCCGAGTCGTTGGTGACTTTGGCGGTCAGAAAGGCGCCGGGATTGTATTTGGGGGTGGTGTCGTGCCGGAGGCCCGCGGGAAGTTCCAAGGTGGTGATGGAAACGCGATGGTTGGTGCCATCGGCGGGAATGGTGGCGGGGGCGGCGACGTTGAACGAGGCACTGGTAAGGCCCGTCTCCACGGACGCTTGAGCGACCTCCATCCGGTTGGCCATCAGGGGAGCCGCGGTGGCGTAGGCCTGGTCGGACTCGGCCATCACGGCAAGCGCGGGCCGGGGTGCCCGGCCGCCGTCCTTGGTGTAGTTCTGGGCCTGCTCAACAATCCAAGGCAGCGGCACGGGAGCCGAGCCACCGGCCGAAGGTCGAGCGGTGGAGAGGGTGAGCGCAACGTTGGACCAAGCTTCGCCGGTGCGATTGGTGACTTGGGCTTGGTAGTCGAGGGCGACGCGGCGGGTGGCCGAATCGAGGCGGGCGCGGTAGGTGGGGGTCCAGTTTGCGCCAGGCACGGTGTAGGAGACGGTGAGTGCCACCGGGCCCTCGGTGGGAGTCGCGACCCGCACTTCAACTTGTTTCACCGCGCGTTGACCGGGGATGCGGCCGCGGGCCTCGTTGAGTTGACGTTCGGCGGCGGTGATTTCCCGCTGCAGATCGGCGGTGCGCACGCTGACATCCCGTAAGGCATCCTGGATGCGGCGCGTTTCGTCGGCATTGAACTGCAGCAACTCGCGCCATTCATCGAAGGGGCGGGTGGTCGAGCCCTCATCGGGGACGGTGGTGGCGGCGGTGTTGATTTTTTGGAGCACATCGCGCTCGTGCTCGAAGGCGGCGCGTTCATCGCTTAGCCCATCGCGGCGACGACTGAGTTCGAGCAGGGTTTCCTCCAGCCGCCGAATCTCGGGGCTGGGTTCGGCGGTGACGAATCGGTTGCGCGATTGCACCTCCAGCACGGTGGTCCCGGGGGGGCCGGTGCCGGAGACCTGCAGGGAGTGGTCCCACAGATTGGCGGGCAATTCCGGGAGCACGATCGTGGACTCGCCGGCCGCGAGGGTGACCTGAGCGACGCGCTCCACCATGGCGCGATCGAGGAAGACAGTAACCGCGTCGACTTCGGAGTCGACGTGGTGAGAGGGGCGGGCCGCCACCGCGATGGCGGTGGCAGCAAGAGCGAGTGAGAGGGCGAGGGAGCGTTTCATGGGTTTTAAGGGAATTTACCAAGACAACGCGCCGCGTCCCGGGTTCTTAGAAAAGAATTCGGGGGCTTCGAGAAATGTAGGCTAGGGGAGGGCTTGGGCGATGGGCTCCGCGCTGGCGCCGATCGCCAAACTGAGCAGCCGCGCCAGTTCGGCGGAGGTGCCGTCCCACTCGCGGGTTGGGGCCCGGTAAATCCCGTGCGTCACCAATTCGCCGGCGGGCGTCGAGATCGTGTAATCGAGGGCCAGTTGCACCTGTTGAATTGTGCCGGACTCCATCCCTTCGGCGGCGAGGACCGTGATCTGCAGATCGTAGTCCCGTTCGACGCCAGCAGGGAAGGGCAGGGTAAGGACTCGGGCGATCCGGGGGGAAGTGGTGAGAGCGACCCGCAGAACGCGTTTGCTGCCCTCATCCAAAGGTTCGGCCCAGCGGTCGAAGTCGCGGTAGGTGATGCCGTTAGCCGAATTGCGCACGGCCATGGCGCGGCTGTCCGCGAGGTAACGGGGTAATCTGATCTCGGACAGTCCCAGGGTGATGCCGGAAACCTCTCCGGGAACATAATCCGCGGTGTCGGGGTTGGACAGAACGTAGAACCGGGTGGGATCAGGTTTGGCGTCGGGCACAATTTGACACCCGCTGGTGAGCAGCAAGGCGGCGGCGCTGGTGGCGAGAAAAGCGGAGCGAAGCTTCATGGGGAGAAGGGCAAGGGACTACGGGGAGGGCTGGCGCCCGGTCAGGAGGGCGTTCGGGTTGCGTTCGAGGAAGTCGGCGAGACGGCCCACCGCCCGGGCCGCGTCACCGAGTTGCCGTAGGGCGTCTGCCGCCTCCGCGCCGACCCCGTGCTGGGCGGTGATGAAGCGGGAGGCGTTGCTGGTGGCTTCCTCGAGCGAGTCGAGGTTTTCGCGCAGGCGTTGGAGGGTCAGCGTCAGTTCAGTCGCGGTGGGCCCGACGGAGGAGTCGATGGTTTGGAGGGTGGCACGGAGTTCGACGAGGGCGCCGCTCAGGTTCTCGAGAATCGATGGAATTTCGGGAGAGGCGGCGAGCTGGCGGTAGGCTTGGGCGGTCGCGGTGATCTCGGTGGAGATGCCGGTGGTATCCAAATTTTGGATTTGTCGGCGCGTGTCGGTCAGCAGGGCGTGCATCTCGCGGGTGAGCCCGGCGATGTCGACGTTCTTGATGTTGTTGAGAATTTGACCCAGCGAAGC
The DNA here is from genome assembly GCA_018402455.1 of Opitutaceae bacterium. Lineage (GTDB taxonomy): Bacteria > Verrucomicrobiota > Verrucomicrobiia > Opitutales > Opitutaceae > Actomonas. The sequence continues at coordinate 9,814 of JAGYIG010000004.1, read as the reverse complement.
CTGAAACTCCGAGATCGCGGAAGGCGCGGCGGGGATCACGGCGTGTTCCACGAGCGCGAGATCGCGTTCGGGGACCGGATACTCCGCCGGGTCCTTCATATCCAATTCGACGTAGAGCAGACCGGTGGCCAGACCGGCGATACCGAGCTCGGCGCGGAGTCCGGCGGCGATCAGCTCCTCCAGCTCCGCCCGATCCACCAGGTCGATGGGGCGGCCCGACGGGTCGTTGAGAATGTTGCGGTTGAATTCGCACAAGACCTTCACCACCGATTTTTTGGTGGTGGCATCGTAGGTGACACCGACCCGGGAAACCCGCCCGACGCGCACGCCGCGGAACTTGACTGCGGATCCCAGATCCAGCCCGGAAACACTCTCGTCGAAATAGACGACAAACTGTTGAGGCTTGGTCAGAAAGTTGAATGAACCAAACGACAGCAGGGCAATGACGCCCAGAAACATGCCGCCCAGGACAAAGAAGCCGACGACGGTGGGACTAACCTTGGTCTTCACGATGGGAGGAGGGAATAGATGGGGAGGAGGGACGAGAAGCAGAAAGCGAGGGCCGGATCAGCCGGACTCGGCTGGTGGGGCGATGTCGCCGCGGTGGAGAAACTCAAGCACCCGGGTATCGGCGCTGTGGGCGGCCAGTTCCTTGGGCGGGCCGGCGGCGATGATGGTGCGGGCTTGTTTTTCGAGCAAAATGATCCGGTGCCCGATGGAGAAAATGGAGGCGAGCTCGTGGGAAACGATGACGCACGTGGTGCCCTGTTCGGAACTCACCTGCACGATGAGCTCATCGAGTTCCCGGGAGGTGATGGGATCGAGTCCGGCCGAGGGTTCGTCGAAAAACACGATCTGGGGATCGAGGGCGAGGGCCCGGGCGAGGCCGGCGCGTTTTTTCATGCCACCGGAAATCTCCGAGGGGAAATAGTCGGCAAAACCACTCAGGCCGACTTGGGCGAGTTTCAGGCACGCCACCCGCTGGCGATCCTGCCTCGACAGATCGGTATATTCCTCGAGGGGCAGCATGATGTTTTCCTCCAGGGTGAGCGATGACCACAGGGCGCTGCCCTGATAGAGCACGCCGAAGGTCTTGAGCAGGGCCCGGCGCCGCTCGACGGTCGCCTGCACAAAGGACTCGCCGAAGATTTGGATATCGCCGTCGAGGGCGGGCTGCAGGCCGATCAGGTGGCGTAGCAGCGTGCTTTTCCCGCAGCCGGAGCCTCCGCAGATGAAGAAAATTTCGCCGGGCTCAACCGTGAAGTCCAAGTGATCCAACAGGGGCACGCCATCGTAGCCGCAGGCGAGGTCGATGGCTTGAATGGCGGGAGTGGGAACGTCGTTTTTCACCAGCCGAGAGCGTTGAAGATCACCGCGAAAATCGCGTCGGAGACAATGATGAGCAGGATGGCCGTCACGACGGCGGAGGTCGCGGCTTCACCCACTCCCGCGGAACTGCGACTGGCTTGGAGACCGCGCAGACACCCGGCGAAGCCGATGATCGCCCCGAAGGTAACGGCCTTGATCATCCCCGTCATCAGATCGGAGAGGTCCACAATGGAGAGCATTTCCACCCAGAAGGCCTGGGGAGGGATCTCCAGTAGGCCCCAGGCAATGGCCATACCCCCGACCACTCCGAGGGCGTTGGCGTAGAGGGTCAGCAGGGGCATCATGACGCCCAAGGCCACGAGGCGGGGGATCACCAGAAAATCGATGGGTCGGATGCCGAGGGTGGTGAGGGCGTCCACCTCCTCGTTGGCCCGCATGTTGCCGATCTCGGCGGCGAAGGCCGCGCCGGTGCGACCCGCGAGCACGATGGCGGTCATCATGGCCGCCATTTCACGGGTCATGGTGACCCCCACCAAGTCGGCGACCCAGATGTCACCGCCAAACTGCCGCAGGATCACCGCGCCCGAGTAGGCCAGAATGACGCCGACCAAAAAAGCAATGAGTCCCGTGATCGGTAGCGCCATGGCGCCGCACCGTTGCATTTCCGCGAGGCTGTCCCGCCAGCGAAATTTGCCAGGATGGCGCAGGAGGAAGAGCACGCTGAGGGTGCACTCGCCCATGAAACGGGCGTATTGCAGAGACTTTCGATAAGAATCGAGGGCCGCTCGTCCCACCATCGCGATGAAGTTCGACGGGCGTTCGGTCGGCACGGGCAGGCGGGTTTCGTCCTCAAAGTGTTTGCCCAATCGTTGGAGCGCGGCGGGAAGGGCGCTTTGATCACAAGCGATATCGTGCTCCCGACACCAGCGGGTCACCGCCGCGACAAACAGCACCAGCGAGGTGTCCCAGTGGGTCAAGTCCGTCGGCTCAATGCGCAGCTGGGTGGGCGGCGTGGCCGGACTCAACCGCGACCACTCCGGCCGCGGCCGGGTGATGCGCCACTCCCCCGAGACCACCAGCACGAGGTGGTCATCCTCCGACCGGAGATCGGCGGTCGCGGGAGGGGGATCAGTGGCGGGCATCGGCGGGAGCATCGGCGGTGGGAGCGGGTCGGGCAAAACCAAAGTTGTTGCCGGCGAGAGGGGAAACCCGCGACGATCAAGGCACATGCGTTTGCGCACCTTTCTTTTTGATTTGGACGGCACCCTGATTGATCACCTGCCCGCCATCCACCGCTGTTACTGCTACACGTTGCCGAAACTGGGGTATCCGGCCCCGACCTATGAGGCGGTGCGGCGGGCGATTGGGGGAGGGCTGCCCAAGGCCATGGGCAACTTTGTGCCGGCGGATCGAGTGGCGGAGGCGTTGGCGATTTACCGTCCTCACTGGCAGGAAACCTTGCTGGAAGGCGTGTCGCTGTTGCCGGGGGCGGAAGGTCTTCTGCGTCACCTGAAAGCCAGTGGCCGACAAACCGCGGTCTTCACCAACAAACACGGTCCGTCGGCCCGGATAATTTGCGACCATCTGGGGATTTCCCCGTGGCTTGATGATATCGTGGGAGCCGAGGATACGGCGTGGTTGAAACCGGAACCGGAGTTCAACGCGTGGATGCTGGACCGCTTGGCGGCAGCCAATGAGACCACCTGTCTGGTGGGCGATTCGCCCTACGATGTGGCGGCTGCGCGGGTAGCGGGGTGGGCCTTTTTCGGCGTCACGACCGGCACCCACTCCGCCGCCGAACTCCGTGAGGCCGGCGCCGACCAGGTGGAAGCCAACCTTGCCAGCTGGGCGCGAATCTGGGGATTTGAGGCGGCCCAGCAGTAATTCACCATAGGGTGCGAAGGGTTGTGAATAACTTGTGAGGCGCGGTGGGGCTACTGCGGGTGCTGCGCCAGCATTCTTCGCCCTTATGCTAGGCAAGTCTTTGTTTAACAGAATAATATCGCACATCACTGGGTGTATTTACCGTGTCGATACAGTGACAGCCCCGCGACAAGCGGGTGTGAACAGCTTCGGGCGGACGGGCTGGGGGAAGCCGGCGAGACCGTCGCATTCGGGTCAATCGGTCGGTGGGCCGGGCTAGGCTCCGGCGTGGTTGAACTCCCGGACGGTATCGACCATGGCGACGATATTTTCAACGGGGGTGCGGGCTTGCGTGTTGTGGATGGTATTGAACACGAACCCACCGCCGGGAGAGAAAGCTTTCAGGCGCTCCAGGACCTCCGTGCGCACCGCGGCGGGCGATCCGAACGGCAGGGTTTTCTGGGTATCCACGCCGCCGCCCCAGAACACCACCCGATCGCCAAATTCCGCTTTCAGCTCGTTCGGGTCCATACCGGTGGCGGAACACTGCACAGGGTTGAGAATATCGAAGCCGGCGGCGAGGAAGGAGTCGATCAGGGGCCGGACGGCACCGCAGGAGTGCTTGAAGGTTCGCCAGGTGGTATGCTCATGGATCCAGTCGTTGATCCGCCGGTAGTAGGGGGCGTAGAGGTCGTTGAAGGTTTGGACCGAGCAGAACTGGGAAGTCTGGGTGCCGAAATCCGTGCCACAAATCGTGATCACGTCGATGGCATCTCCCGCGATGGCGGCGAAGGTCTCGAGGTTTTGCAGCGCGACTTTACTTTGGTAGTCGAAGATCTGGTGCACGTAGTCCGGATCTTCGAGCAGGACCATATACCACTCGGCAATGTCCCGAATCCCCTTGGGGTGCTTGAGGAAGGCGGCGGGCACGAGCGCGATGTCGCCGAATCCGGTGCCGCCGATCCCGGACACAATGGCGCGATTTTCCCCCTGCATGCGCGCGAAGGTTTCGCGCCAGTGCGTGATCTCCTCCGCTGTCATCACCGTGAACTCCTCACAATTGTCGGCGGGGTTCAGGTTGTCTTCATCGATGGGCTCCTGGCGCACCACCGCATCGAAGAAGTAGCCTTTAGCCGGCATGTGGCCGCTGGCGGGGACGGAGGTATCGCCTTGCGGGAAAATAAACACGTCGCCGTTCTCGGCTTCGCGGGTGCGAAAATCCGCGGGCACCAGCACGACCTGACCCCACGGGGTCTTCCATTCCCGCCAGCCCTCGTTCGCAAATCCAAACATGGTGCCGCGGCCCATGGCCCCCACGCAGTCGGAGCCGAGCGCGGCGGCAAGGTCATCCTCCACCTCGCCCAACATTTGAAACGGCTCCCAAACTTTCTCGGGATGTGGCGGCAAGCCGTAGTGGTCGCGCAGGGCGGCGACGCAGCTCACGTGCAGACCGGTCAGCCCCGTGCTGCCAAAATCCACCGGCACCGGGCCAGCTTCATGATTGAGGGCGCGGCGGACTTTTTCCCGGGAGGTCATGGTCGGATGAGGGGCGCGCCACGAATGGGCTGCGCCCGTCGGCTCAGGCCGTGATTCCCATCAACTCGCGGGCTACGGCCACGGCGGAACCGGCATCCGCCGCGTAGCCATCGGCCCCGATTTCAGTGGCGAACGTCGGGGTGATGGGAGCGCCGCCCACCACAATTTTGGTCTTGGTGAGGCCGGCTTCGCGGAGGACTTTCACCACCTCGCGCATGGCGGGCATGGTGGTGGTCAGAAGGGAGGAGAGTCCGACCACGGACGCGTTGTGCTCCTGGGCGGCGGCGAGAAATTTTTCCGCCGGGACATTGGTGCCGAGGTCGATGACCTCGAAACCCGCGCCCTTCCACATCATGGCGATGAGGTTCTTGCCGATGTCGTGCAGATCGCCCTGCACCGTGCCGATGACGACGGTGTGCTCGGGCTTCACGCCCGCGTCGGCGAGCAGGGGTTCGAGCAGCGCGAGCGCGCCCTTCATGGAGCGGGCGGCGATCAGCATCTCGGGCACGAAGATTTCGTTGGCGGCAAATTTTTCGCCGATGATCGACATGCCGGGCACCAGGCCTTTTTCGACGATCACCTGGGGCTCGACGCCAGCGTCGAGCAGTTCTTGAGTGAGACGGGCGGTGTCTTTCCGGTTACCGGCTGCCACCGCCGCGGTGAGGTCTGCAAGTTGGGGCATGTTCGGAGAATGGACGGTGAATTTGAGCAAGTAAATCCGAACGAATCGAATTGACCGGAACGCACACAAAAAGTCCCAAATAATACAAGGCACCTAAGTTGTAAGGATGGACTTGAAGTGGTTTAAACAAATGTAGCGCGACGGTTCGCGCGGTATCCTCCTCTGATCCCCCAATGACCAAAGTATCTAAAGTCATGGTTGTCGCTTGCGGCGTATTGGAGCCGGAGGTGAGGCATTTTACCCGGGACGCCAAGCACGTGGTCGGACAGGTGTTTTTGCCCGTGGGTTTGCACGAAAATCCGCCGCTGCTCCAACAGGAACTCCAGCGGGTCATCGATGAGGCGGAGGCCAACCCGGAGGTCGAAGTGATTGTGCTGGTCTATGGATTATGCGGTCGCGGGGTGGAAAATTTGCTCCACTCGCGCTGTCCGCTGGTGCTGGCCCGCGCCCACGATTGTGTAACGCTTTTTCTGGGCGACAAGGACCGCTACGCGGACTACCAAAATCAGCATCCCGGCAACTACTGGTATCATCCGGGGTGGATCCGGGAGAAGGCCTCTCCCGGGCCGGAGCGTGAGGCCCATCTGCGCCGACAGAATGCCGAAAAATTCGACGACGAAGATGTCGAGTATCTCCTCGCCATGGATCGCGAGGCCCTCTCGCACTACGATCGGGCGACGTATGTGGGGTTGGGCATTGGTGATCCGCAAGGGGACGAGGCCTACACCAAAACCTGTGCGGCGTGTCAGCATTGGGGCTTTGAGCGGATCCCGGGTGATCCGGCCCTGCTCATCGCGCTGCTTTCCGGGGATTGGGATGAGCAACGGTTTCTGATCGTCCCCCCGCATCACGTCATTCGGACCACGGGCGACGATTCCATCATCCGCGCGGAACGGGAGTCGGACGAATCGTGAAGCCCGACCTGAACTGTTGCACGCCTTCGCCGACGAGGCCCGACGGTGCACCTATTAACGCCCAAACCCAAAGTCTACCATGACTCCCCGCGAACGCTTTCACGCCTGTATGAACTACCAACCGGTCGACCGGGTGCCCAACCACGAGGTGGGCGTCTGGACGCAGACCAAGCAGCGCTGGCAGCAGGAAGGCCTGAACACGGCCGACCTGCACTGGGACTGGTTTGTGGGGGACCCGCACTGGGATCTGGATCCCCGCGAATACATCAAGGTCAATACGGAGATGATACCGGGTTACGAGGAGAAGGTAATCAGTCGCGAGGGTGAGACGGAGACGATCCAACGCTCCAATGGGGTGATCTCCAAGGCTCTGGTCACCGGCACGACGGAGGGCATGCGCATGAGCATGGATGAATACATCAGCTTTCCGGTGGAGACGCCCGCGGACTTTGCTGCGCTCAAGCCCCGTTATCGGGCGGAGTCGGCGGTGCGTTACCCGGCCTACTGGCGGGAGATGCAACTGCCGGGCTGGCGCGATCGGCAGCACCCGTTGGTCTTGGGCGAGAACGTTTCCATCCAAGGCTACTACTGGCGCGCCCGCGAGTGGATGGGCACGGAGAACCTCAGTTACGGTTGGTATGACGAGCCGGAAATGATGCACGAGATGATGGAGTTCATCACGGAGTTCACCATCGAAATGACCCGCCCCTTTTTGGAAACCGACGTGAATCCCGACTACGTTTTCATCAACGAGGACCTGAGCATGAAAACGGGACCACTCCTCAGCCCGAGCACCTATGTGGAGTTTATCCTGCCGGAGCTCAAGAAGCTGGTGGCCTTCTTCAAATCCCACGGGGTGCAGTGGGTGGTGATCGACACCGACGGCAATCCGGAACTGATCCTCCCGCACTTCCTGGACGCGGGGGTGGACGGCATCTGGCCGCTCGAGCGCGCCTCGGACATGGATCCGATCGCGTTGCGGAAAAAATTCGGCCGGGACCTGCGCCTCTGGGGCGGGGTGGATAAACGCGAACTGGCGAAGGGTCCGGCGGCGATCGATGCCCACTTGCGCCAGCTCCTGCCCCTGATCGAGGAAGGGGGCTTCATCCCCACCGTGGACCACCTGGTGCCGCCGGATGTTTCCCTGGCGAACTTCCAGCACTACATGCGGCGCAAGCATCAGCTTCTGCGCGGCGAAGCGTTCTAGCCGGTGGCGCGTCCCGTCTTCTCGTCATGAAATGGCACCGTGAGCAGTATCTCGATCTGCTGACCTTCGGAGAGGCCCCGCGACCGATGTTTGCCGAGCTTTTTGGCCCCCTCGTGGGGCTGGATGCGGAATGGCGGACCCAAGGCGCGACCGAGGCCGAGATCGCCATGGTCGCGTTTGATTGGGACTACGTGCCGGTGGTGGCGTGTGGGGGATATACCGACGGGATCGGTCCGCCACCGGTCGTGCTTCGCGATACGACCACCGAACGGGTGGAACGCGATTTTCTGGGGCGCACGCTGAAGCTGCTCAAGCAGACCGCCACCATTCCGCTGCCCCTGAATTTTCCGGTCAAAGACATGGACGATTGGCGGCGGGTAAAACCCCACTTCACCTTTTGCCCCGAACGGATCAAATGGGACGAAGTCGAGGCGGCTCGCCGGGCGCAGGCGGCGGGCGCTCTCGTCGTGGCGCACATGCCCGGAGCTTTCGACACGCCCCGTGAATTGATGGGCGAAGAAATCGCCTGTCTGGCCTACTATGAACAACCCGAGCTCATGGCCGATATTCTGGCTACCCTCGCCGACACCACCCGACGCGTGCTCGAGCCCATCAGCGAAAAACTCACCATCGACCTGCTCATGGTGCACGAAGACTTGGCCGGGAAATCCGGACCGCTGATTGGCCCGGTGCAGATTCGGGAATATTTCCAGCCTTACTACCGCGAGATTTGGGACCTCGTCTCTTCGCGCGGCACGCGGGTTTTCGAACAGGACACTGATGGCAACATCAACCCCATCCTGGCGGCGCTGCTGGACTGTGGCCTCAACAGCATCCATCCGCTGGAGCCCGCCGCCGGGATGGACATCGTGCAAATAAGGCGGACCTACGGTAAGCGGCTCGCCCTGCGCGGCGGAATCGACAAGCACGTGTTGCGTGAGGACCGGGCGGCCATCCGCCGGGAGTTGGAGTATAAACTTGATCCCGCCCTGCGCGCCGGTGGGTGTGTCTTTGGATTGGATCACCGCATCACCAACGGCACGCCGATCGAGAACTACCGCTACTACGTCTCCTTGGGGCGCGAGATGCTGGGGCTCCCGCCGCTCGATCCGTCCCGCACGGGTTGGGCGCGGATGGCCATGTGACGGCCGGCGTCGCCGGCTCAGGAAGCGGCCACCACGGGATTGCGCAGGGATCCGAGTCCGGCGATATCGACTTCGATGATGTCGCCCGGCTGCAGCCACACGGGAGGCGTGCGGGCGTAGCCCACGCCTTCGGGGGTGCCGGTCAAAATCACCGTCCCGGCGGGCAAGGTCCGATCAGTGCTCAGGAAGGAAATCAACGTGCGCACATCGAACACCATGTTGGCCGTGGTCGAGTCTTGGCGGACTTCCCCGTTTACCCGGGTGGTGAGCGTCAAGTTGTCCGGATCGGGGAGCTCGGCGGGGTCCACCAGAAAGGGACCGAGCGGGCAGAAGGTATCGAAGCTCTTGGCGTGGTTGAACTGGCCGCCGCCGAGCTCGAACTGCCAGTCCCGGGCCGAGACATCGATGGCAATGGTGTAGCCGAGGACGTAGTTGATGGCGTCCTCGCACCGGACGTTCTTCGCGTCGCGGCCAATCACGATCGCGAGTTCACCCTCGTAATCGACTTTGGCCGAACTGGCGGGCAGCACGATGGGTTCACCCGGGTGCTGCAGGGCTCCAGTCGTCTTCGCAAACCACATGGGGCGTTCCGGGACCGACTTTTTACCTTCGTCGGCATGCTTCCGATAGTTGAGTCCGATGCCGATGATGTTGGTGGGCGCAATCGGCGCGAGCACCTGAGTCGGGGTCACGTGTGCGCCGGTGACGGTGTGTTCACCAAAAATGTCACCCGCCACGGCACGAGTATCTCCATCGGGGGTGAGGGCAGCCCAGGCGGGGCCGGCAGAAGTCAGGTGACGGATGTAACGCATGGCCGCCCATGTAGGAAGGTCTCGGGCCGGAGCGCAATGCCGACCCACCCGGTGACAGATAAAGTTCAAATAGTGCAGCCGGCCGGGGCTTCGGCTCGCTCCCGCTCGCCGCTACCTGATTCCGGGGCCTGGTCCATGGCGCGAGCCGATCCGATCTAGGCTGGTCCGTCCGTGTGGGCCTCCATGCCGACGCAGGAGCAGACAAGGTGGCGGTCGCCGTAGACGTTGTCCACGCGGCCGACCGACGGCCAGAACTTGACCTGGCGGGTCCAGTCGCTCGGGAAGGCCGCGGCGTCGCGGGAGTAGGGGTGCGTCCAATCGGCGGC
>JAGYIG010000039.1 GCA_018402455.1 Opitutaceae bacterium | reverse complement strand
GCCGCTCGCCCGTCAAATGGGCCTCACCCACTGCGTCATCAAGGCCGCCCCCGCCTTCACCGGCCTCCCCCCGCCCCACGAACCCGGCGTGCTCGCCCACCTCCAACGCGACCTCGCCGCCGCCGGCCTCACCTTGCTCGGCCTCGAGGGCGATCCGTTCGACATGTCTCGCATCAAACTCGGCCTCGCCGGCCGCGACGAGGACATCGCCCGCTACCAAACCATGCTCACCGAGATGGGCCGCCTCGGCCTGCCCCTCCTCTGCTACAACTTCATGGCCGGCCTCGGCTGGCATCGCTCCCAGGCCGCTCTCCCCGGGCGCGGCGGCGCCTTGCTCACCCGCTTCGATTCCGCCGAACCGTCCGCCGCGCCCGCCCCGGCGACCGAGGTTCCCGCCTTCTTCAAATCCTCGGCCAGCTGATCCCCCATGGCCTTACCCATTACCCCCCAGAAAGCCCTGCGCGAATGGCGGCTTTATGCCTTCATCGTGCCGTCGATCATCCTCGTCGGCACCTTCGCCTACTTTCCGGCCGCCAGCGCGATCTACCACAGCTTCTACGATTGGTCGGGCGGCGAGACCAAACAGCTCATCGGCTGGGATAACTTTCGGCGAGCCTTCGGCGACGAGGTCCTGTGGGGCTCCTTCGTCACGGTCTCGATCCTGATCGTTTTCAACCTTTTCAAGCTGATTCCCTCCATCTTGCTGGCGGTGCTTATCCACCGCATCAAATCCGACCGCTGGCAATACCTCTACCGCATCATGCTGGTCGTGCCCATGATCGTCCCCAGCCTCGTCACCCTTTTCATCTGGAAGTTCTTTTTTGATCCGAACCTCGGAGTGCTGAACAACGTCCTCGACGCCACCGGCCTGAAGTCATTGCTCGTCTGGCTCGACCAGTTGTTCAACTGGGGCGTCTTTTATGCTGACGTCCCGATCGGCTGGCTCTCTCAACCCGAACTGATTCTGCCCGCCCTCTTCATCTGGGGATTCCCTTGGATCGGCACTGTCGGCGTACTCATCTACCTCGCCGGCCTGCAATCCATCGGCACCGAAATCTATGAAGCCGCCGATCTCGACGGCGTCGGCCCCTTCAAGAAGTTCATCTACATTGAGCTGCCCCTCATCCTCACCCAAGTCCGCCTCTCGCTCGTCCTGCTCATCATCGGCACCCTGCAAGGCTACGGCCTGCAGCTCCTGCTCCTCGGCGAATCAGGCGGTCCTGGCGGCCGCGGCATGGTTCCCGGTCTCTGGATGTATAATCGCGCCTTCATCGCCGGTGAGTTCGGCTACGCCTGCGCCGTCGGCATGATCCTCTTTGTGTTCATTCTGATCCTCACCCTCATCAACAACAAATACGTTCGCGTCGACAAATGAGCACCGCCACCCCCGCCGCCAACGGATCGCACAAGCAACGCGACGGAGCCAAGCATCTGATCGTCTGGCTTTTCCTGCTCATCGAGGTCTTTCCGCTCTACATGATGATGCAGGTTTCGTTCAAAGATAACGCCAGCTTCATCCAAAACCCGTGGATCCCGACTCCGCCCTACACCGTCACGGAAACAATCCGCTCCTTCGACGGCTCCGTCCAGGAAAAGACCCGTGCCGCCACCTGGGCCGAGGTGTTCACTGCGGTCAAACCGTCGCCGGACCGTGACGTCATCACCGTCACCAAGCAGTTTGATCTGAGCGTCTACCACGTGGAGAACTGGGGCTTCGGCATCAAACTGATCGGCCCCTACATTGCCAACACGGTGTTCGTCGCCGTCACCGGCACCATCGCCACCATGTTTTTCGCTATCCTGGGGGCGTATTTTTTTGCCCGCTACAAAATGCCCTTTAGCAGCGTGCTCTGGTCGCTTTTCCTGCTGCTGATGCTGTTGCCCGGCGTGGCCAACATCGTGCCCCTGTTCATCCTGCTCCGGGACTTGTCGCTGCTTAATACGCTTTGGGCTCTGATCATCGTCGGTGTCGCCGGCGCCCAAGTGTTCAACATCTTTGTCCTTCGCAACTTCATCGAGGATCTGCCGAAGGATCTCTTCGAGGCCGCTGAAATGGACGGAGCGAGCCACTTTCAGCAGATCATCAACATCGTCATCCCCATGGCCTCGCCCATTATCGGCACCTTGGCCATCCTCGCCTTTTTGGTGAAATGGAACGACTTCCTGTTGCCTCTCATCGTGCTGCGTGACAAGGAACTCTTCACCCTCGGCGTGGGTTTGATCTACCTTGACGGCGAATACGTGAAGCACTGGGGCCAGATCATGGCCGCCTACTTCATCGCCTCGATCCCCCTGATCATCATCTTTCTGTTCACCATGCGTCTCTTCGTCCGAGGACTCTCCGCCGGCGCTATCAAAGGGTAACCCTTCTGACCGTTCTTTTTCTATGGCTCACGTTTCCATCAAAGACCTCGTAAAAATCTACCCCGAGAAAAAAGGCCCCGGCGTGAAGGTTGTTCACGGCATCAACCTCGAAATCAAAGACGGCGAGTTCATGGTGCTGGTCGGACCCTCCGGCTGTGGCAAATCCACGACCCTGCGTATGATCGCGGGCCTGGAGGAGGTCTCGGGCGGAACCATCGCGATCGACGATCAAGTCGTGAATCACGTTGTGCCGAAGGATCGTGACATCGCCATGGTCTTTCAGAACTACGCGCTGTATCCCCACATGACGGTCTTCAACAATATGGCCTTCGGTCTCAAGTTACGCAAATTTCCCAAAGATGAAATCGACCGGCGCGTGCGCGAAGCCTCGAGCATCCTCGGCCTCGATCCCTACCTCGACCGCAAACCGAAGGCCCTCTCCGGCGGACAACGCCAACGGGTTGCGGTCGGTCGCGCCATTGTGCGCCACCCCAAGGTTTTCCTCTTCGACGAGCCTCTCTCCAATCTTGATGCCAAGATGCGGGTTTCGACGCGCACCGACATCTCCAAGCTACACGCGCGGCTCGGAGCCACAATGATCTACGTTACCCACGATCAAGTGGAGGCGATGACCATGGGCGATCGCATCTGCGTGATGAAAGACGGCCGCATCATGCAGGTAGCTGAGCCGCTCGAACTCTACAACCAACCGGCGAACGTCTTTGTGGCTGGCTTCATCGGTTCCCCGCCGATGAACTTTTTCCACGGCTCGCTCGAGCGCAGCGGCGATCAGGTCGTCTTTGTCGAAAAGAATACCAGCGCTGTGCCCATGCACATTACGCTCACCCCCGACCTTGCAAAAGCCGGCTCGAGACATCTGGGCAAACCGGTAATTTTCGGGGTCCGTCCCGAAAATATTCACGATGCGGCCACCGTGGCCGACGCCGCCCCCGGCACCACCTCGGAAGTTACCGTCGAGGTCTCGGAACCCATGGGGGCGGAGACCTTGCTATATCTGACCACGGGCGCTCACTCCTTTATCGCCCGGGTCAACCCAACCGATCGCTTCGATCCAGACCAGAGGGTCAAGGTCGTGTTTCAGGTCGCCAACGCCCATCTTTTCGACGCCACAACGGAGACGAGGCTGAACCCTACCTGATCCCAATCATAACCATCGTGGACGGACTCTGCCCTGTCTCTGAGTTAGCCCCAGACCATGGTGCTCGGGACAGGAATCGAACCTGCACGCATCTCTGCAAGGGCTTCTAAGACCCTCGTGTCTACCATTCCACCACCCGAGCAGGGAGGCTGTGTCGGCAAAGTTGGCTAATTTCACTCGTCAGAGGCAAGCGTCGTATTGTCCCCTTCACCCGCAGCTTGATCCGCGGCAATCCGGCCTAAAGCTCCAGGTCTTTCGCGTATCCCGTGAGCTCCATGTAGGCCTGCCCAATGACTTTCCCGGTTCCATCAATCACCCGGCAGGCCCCTTCCCAATAGGGAATTCCCGCCAGGTCTCCAGTGAGTTCCTGGTCCGCGACGAGGGGCTCCACCACCACGTTCGTCGTTTGGCCAGTCGTCGGATCCGTGGTCGTCACCCGCACCTTCGCGGGATACTTCGCTCCGTTGTGCGGGCTGGTCCAGGTGGTCTGGACTTTCCACGTGAAGGGCTGGCGTTGTGGCTTACCCGCTGGGTCCACCCAGGTGAGCGACGAGGCCGGGTCGCTCGTGCCGTCCCGTTTCCGCAATTGGTAAACCATGATCTCGCGCCCGTCATCCAACTGCATGCTGATCCAATCCCAACCGATCTGGTCTTCGCCCAGTTGACTGCTGCTGATCTCGTGGTCCATCCACGCCTGGCCCGAGACCTCAACGGTCTCGCCCTGCCAGTTCAGCGTCCCACTGGCCGCAAGCCGTGAATAAGTCAGATAGTAACTGGCCGCCGTCGGCGCATCTCCTTTTCGCGATACGCCGTTCTCACCAAAAATCACCAGCGGCTTCTGCGGCTTGAGCTCCAGATCCCACTGCGCCTCCGCCCTGACCCCACCCCGTAGCCGCATGGTTTCAGCGGCGGCATCCGCCATCGCCAGTGACCAGGGTCCGTTGTGCACGTCCAACCGTCCCACCGCCGCTCCCGCATCCCAACCGGGACGGTTCAGCCTTTCCTGATGCAAAAACTCGCCGGTGGCTACGTTCACTATGGCCATGTGGGACAAAAACAGATCGGTCGCACCATCCGGGGAGGCTTGCCGAAAAAATGTCGCTTGGAATCCGAAACGCATGGCCGGGTCCTGCACCCGCGTCAGGTGCCCGGTCAAATACCACCATTCAATCTTAAAACCGGGGTGGGAGCCGTGATCGCGGGGGAATTCGAACTGGTAACCCGGCTGGGGCACTTTAAAGCCATCGGCGGTGAACGGCGGCGGCGTTTCGGACCGCGCCCAGATCGAACCCGCCAGACATCCCCAGATAATTAGTCGTCGTAGTTTCATCATTCCTCTCGATCTGCCGGTAGATCGGCGCCCCAACGACCCACCCCCCAGCTGACGCCTGCACCCGTGAGCACCACCACCACCGCCAAGGCCCCCAACTGCGCCCACGGAATCGCGAAGCCCAAGGTCCAACCAAACGACTGCTTATTGACGACATAGATCAGCAACCAGCCCAGGGCCAAACTTAACGCGGTCCCTCCGGCCACCGCCGCCGCGGCCACCGTGGCGCCTTCGATCGCCGTCGCTCGTGCGATCTCACGGTGCTTGAATCCGATCGCCCGCAGCGTGGTGAGCTCATCCCGCCGATCGAGCAGAACACTGGTCAAGGTGAGGGCCAACCCCATCACCGCCACCCCCACGCCAATGACCTCCAGGGCATAGGTGATGGCAAAGGTCTGGCGGAAAATCCGCAGCACCTCAGCCCGTAAAACAGCATTGGGATAAACCGCCAATCCCGGATGCTGTTGCAGCAAATCGGCACGCACGGTCTCCGCATCCATTCCCGGTTTCAGCCACAACGATAGATTGGTCACGTTCTCCGAATCGAACCAGCGGTTGACATGAACGCGGTCGAGCATGAGCGCACCGCGCTCATTCCCGTAATCGGCAAACACCCCGGCAATCGTGATCCTCTTGACTCCACTCGGCGTCGGGACTTCCAGTCGGTCTCCCCGCCCCACCTCGAAACGTTCGGTGAAGGACTCACTTACCAATCCCAGACCTTCATTGGTCGCCGTCTCAAACACGGCTTGGTCGCGGGGCTCATCGACCCAAGGCAGCGGGCTGCGCTCACGCAGCGTCGCCATATCCGTTCCGGTCAACAGGGTTTGCTGCTGACGGAGGGTGAGCGGATAAGCCACCAGCCCACTGGATGCGACCACCGCCGGATGGCCCACAATGTCGTCGGCTGCCTCGGCTCTGATCATGTTGCGGGCGTTGGCAGATTGGGCACCGCTACTCGACAGGTAGAGGTCGGCCTGCAGCGAGCGCTGCACCCAGTTCTTTACCGTAAAATCAAAACTGCCGACCAAGATGGCCATGCCCGCCGTCATCCCCACCGCGCAGTGGAGCGCGGCCACCGCCAGCCGATGCCGCCCCGAGGGCCGGCGCAGATGGCTCAGAGCCAAGGTGGCAGCGGGACCCGCCCTGCCCCACCAGCCGAGGGCGCGGGCGGCATGAGGCAAGAGCCACGCACTCAACACCCCACCACCAAATATCCACAAAAACGCCGCCGCATATCCCGCCACGGGAAAACGGCCCCCACTTTCGAACCGCCAGGCGGGCAGGAAGGTGAGCGCCACGCCGACCGCGATCATGCCGACGGCCAAGGGCACACTGCGCAGCACCCGGCTGCCTTTCGCGGGGGCCAGACCGCGCTGCAGTAATTGCGCGGGAGGCGTGCGCGAGGCGGCACGAGCAGGCCACCACCCCGCAAACAACCCGGAGATCACGCCGAGGCTCAAGCCCAAGCCGACATCAGCCACCGTCAGCCCGGCCGCTTGCACGGTGGTTTCAAAGTAGAGAGCGTTCACCGTCTGCCCCACGGCGCGCACGGCGCCTTGCGCGCCCAACCAGCCAAGACCGATGCCCAGTCCTCCCCCTGCTAACCC
This sequence comes from Opitutaceae bacterium, assembly GCA_018402455.1. Classification (GTDB taxonomy): domain Bacteria; phylum Verrucomicrobiota; class Verrucomicrobiia; order Opitutales; family Opitutaceae; genus Actomonas. The sequence goes on along the minus strand of JAGYIG010000039.1, from coordinate 21,764 downwards.
AATGGTGGCCGACTCCAACCACCACAGGGTGCGGATCATTCCGGTCTCCACCCCCAGCGAACGCAGCACGGCGATCTCGCCGCGTCGCCGGACCACCGCCCCATCCAAAGCTTGAAAAATCAGGTAGAGTCCCACGAGTAAAGCGATGAGGGACAGCACGGTAAGATTAAGGCGGAAGGCGCGCGTCATCGTGTTCGCGGTCGAGCGTTCCGACTCGGGAGAACTCACAATCCAGCGGGTTCCCTCCGCGCTCAACCGTTCCAAAATCTGACGGATTTCTTGGCGTCGCTCGTTCGGCCGGGGGCCCGACTCCAACACCAGTTCGATGCGGTCAATCTGCCCTTCCCGTCCGGTCAAGTGCTGGAGTTGCGGCAAATCCATGACCATCAGATTGGGCGGGACCGCGGGCGCATCCGGGGCAACCGGAATCCAGCCCGCCACGGGCAGGGCCAGGACGCGCTCGTCCAACACCACTTCAATTTCCTGCGGCAGCGAATCGCCCCAACGCGGGCTCAGCCAGACCTGGGGGCCGGATTGAAATGAGGTCCAGAACGACGCGGTCTCCGCGGACGCCGCTTCCGCTCCCCGCTGGGACGAATTCCCAAAATACCCCCGGCCAGCGGCCAACTGTTGAGCCAGATTGGAGACCCCGAGCAGATCGACGCCCAGAATCGTATAGCTGGGCCGACCGAATCGATCCGTCTCATCCGGCGCAGCCGGCGGCGAACCCGTGGCCTGTAACACCGGCACGAGGTGCACGGGGCGAGCGCCCAACTCAGCCCTGATTTCGGGCAGCACTGATTCAGGCAACGCTCCCACCGGCGCTTGAACCAGCCAATCGCTTTGGCCGGTGAGGGTTTCGGTGAAGCGGGTGAAGCTGGCGACCGCGGCTTCATTCGCCAAACGAATGGCCACGAAGACCCCGACGCCCAGGGCTACGATGGCCAAGAGCAAGGCCGTTGAACCCGGCTCATAGCGCCAGTGACGCAGTCCGCATCGACGAAGCAGCAGGAACAGGATGGAGAGCCGCTTCATTCGTCGGCTGAGACGATCCGGCCATCCCGCAGCTCAATCCGCCGATGGCAGATTGCCGCCGCCTCTTCGCTGTGGGTGACCAGCACGAGCGTAGTGGCGAGTTCATCCGTCAACTCCCGTAGCAACTCCAGGATGATGGCGCCATTCTTCGAGTCGAGGTTGCCGGTGGGTTCGTCGGCCAGCACCAGCACCGGACGGTGGATCAAGGCTCTCGCGATGGCCACCCGTTGCTGCTCTCCCCCGGACATCTGACTCGGCAATGCGTCCGCCCGATGGTCGACCCCCACGCGCGACATGAGGGCCTGGATACGGTCCCGACGTTCGTCCTTGGGGACGCCCATCAATTGCAACGGGAGCTCAATATTCTCCGCGGCAGTCAGCGTGGGGAGTAAATGAAAGAACTGAAACACGGTCCCGATCGCGCGACGCCGCAGCTCAGCGAGCGTGTCGGAGTCGATGCCCTTGAGCGACTGGCCGCCAATCCGGATCACACCGGAATCGGGACGGTCCACTCCCCCGAGGCAATTCAGCAGGGTCGTTTTCCCACTGCCCGAAGGGCCCGTGAGGGCTACCCGTTCCCCGGCGATAACGCTGAAACTGATTTCGTCCAAAACCCGTCGCTGGCCATAAGCCTTGGTGACGGCATCCACCCTCAAGGTCGAGAGTGGTGCGGGAGAGGAGGAATCCAAGGAGGGCATCAGAGGCTCAATTGAGCCGGTTGACCGAAAGATGCAAAGGCTCAGCCAAAATACCCCAGCCCCGGTTCAAATCATGCTGCGGCCCAGCACGTCGCCCATCTTGGCATAAACTTCCCGGTATTCCCTACTGTGGTTGACGAGATCATCGGCAAATTTGATGCGGCCCCGCTGGAACACGGTGATGACACATGAGCCACCAAATTTGAACAGGCCCTTTTCCTCGCCCTTCGCATTCACGCGCCCCTCAACAAAGAGCTGCTTGATCGTCCCAACACAGGTCGCGCCGACCTCGAACATCGCCACCAAGCCGAATTGCTCGGATTCAATCAAGGTGAGCATCCGTTTGTTTTGGACAAGGTAGCCCACCTGTCGGCGCAGAGCTATTGGGTTCACTGAATACAGAAATCCATTGATCGTCTTGGCGTTTCGCGGGGTGCCCGTGACCGGGAAATGGAAACGATGGTAGTCCACCGGACAAAGCCGGGAGATGAGCATCGAACCACCCGCAAACGGTTCGGCGATCTCGGATGAACCAAACAGCTCGGCGAGCGAAAATTTCTGACCTTTCACGTAGAAGCCATCGGCATTCTCAAGCTGTTGAAATGCCAGGTGCCGACCATCGGCGGGCATGACCGCGACGTCGTCTCCAGGCGTGATCGGACGGGCTTCAGGCTTGAGTCGACGGCTAAAGAACTCGTTGAAGGTTTTATACTCCCAAGCCTGCTTATCGAACTCATCTGCATCCAAGTCGTAATCGACCACGAACGGTAGCACCTTCGTCGCGCTGTAGGGGCGGTTCATGCGATTGCCGTAATACCACGAGAAGAAAGACCGCCGGAGTAAAATGGACGTGGTGGCTCGGCCTAGGCCCGTTTCGTACGCCCAGCGCAGCCACCTCTCACCGTAAATCTGCTCGGTCTCAATTTGACCGGTGTAACGGTTGAAAAGGGTGACGGGAACGGGAGCGCTCATAACCGGGGAAGCAATACTACCACGCCGCGTGCTCAACCTCTGAATCGGCCGACGCGGTCAACCGGCGTAAAAAAAATCCGCCCCGGAGGGCGGATTGAAACGCAAGGAAGCAGGCGCCGGTTAGCGCGCCTCGAGAGCCGCGACTTGGGGCATGGTGAATTCAAAGGGCACCATGACTCTGGAAGTGATCTTTTTGCCGTTGGCTTCGGCGGGTTGGAAGGTCCATCCCTTTGCTGCGTCCACTGCCCGAGCTGCGAACTCAGGCGTGGTGGCACGAACGGCATTGGCCTCAATGACGCGGCCCGTGGAATCGATCAACATTTCGACCGTTACCACGCCCTGAATTCCCCGTTCCCGGAGTTCCGTTGGATAAACGGGTGCAACTTGGGTGAGCACGGCAGGCGCCTTGTCCATACCTTGGATATGCGCGACCTTGGCGACCGGAGACGAGGCGGCCGTTTTGTCCTCAGCCGCGGTGAAAGTTGAAGTGGCCACCAAGACCATCCCGGCGGCGAGGAAGTGTGAGATTTTAGTTTTCATGGGTTCCCTTGGTTGCGAGGGATTAACCCTCTTTGTTACGTGATGGTTACAATGTAACACTTTTGACGCATTTTACTAGTCCTCTATTGTTACAATTTGGGCATCCGTTGCCGCACGAATCAGAGGTCTTGAAAACCACTATATCCTATTAATTAGCTACTTAAGTAGCCATACGACCTGAGGCCGAGATTCAGTAGTGGGGGGGGCGCTCGTTCGGATCGAGAGGTGATTCTCGGGAGGTGGTCTGTTCCCGGAGGGAATCGAGTCCGGCCGCAAGCTTTTCCACGGCTTTGGATTGCTCCAACATCACCTTATCCTGCTCCGCCACATGCCGCTCCAGCCATGCGATCCGCTCCTCCAACCGGGAAATTTCGTCAGCCGCCATGGCTATTCGGATGCCCTTTCCGTGGCTTTGGCCGCGTCGGCCTTCAGCTTCTCCAACTCAGGCAGCACCACTCGCTGGTAGCAATCGGGGCAAACCGAGTGACTGAAGTCCGTGCCTGTCCTCGTGTTGATGTAGCTCTCAATCTGCGTCCAATAGTTCGAATCTTCCCGCACCTTTTTGCAGTAGGAGCAGATGGGCAGGAACGCCTCCAACGTCCTGACCTGAGTCGCAAATTGAAGGATACGTTCGGCCACGCGCAAACGCATCCAAAGTTCGTTTACATCGAGGGGTTTGCTGAGGAAGTCGTCCACGCCAGCATCAGCCGCCTCACGTTCGTTTTCGGCTGAGGCGGTTCGCCCGGTCAGCAAAATAAAATACACATAGTCTTCCGCCGGCCTTTCCCTCACGCGTCGGCAGAACTCCAGCCCATCGAGATTGGGCATGATCCAATCGCTTACGATCACCCGAACATTGTCCCGGGCCAATACGTCCAATCCGCCCTCCCCGTCCTCCGCTTCCACCACATCATGACCAAGCTTGGTCAGCGCCTGACGGAGCACGCGACGCGCTACGGGATCGTCTTCAACAGCGAGGATTTGCACAATGGGTCGAGTCTTTTAACGCCAGCCACTTGCGCAGGCGAAGGCAGAACTAACCGAGAATGATCGGGCGGCGTCAACCTCCAGCTGTGTTTGCCGGATAATTTGAGCAATTCTCCCTACGCTTTCTGAGCCAAACGCAAGGCCCCGGCGGTAGGGATCGGGAACGACCACTGTTTGGTCGGGATGCAAAGTCCCAAAAGGTCGGGTTCGGTTCACGCGTGCTTTGGAAAAAACGAAGCGGTGAATGATCCTGCGGGTCACCGGTCAGAAGCTGCGATCGTCGTGTGGTGGTGGCTGACGGGAGGTAATCAGGCGTCGTCAAGCGACGCGCCTTCGGGTCCGGTGGGGGCGCGTGCTGGCTCAGCAGGCAGGTGACGGGTCAAGTGGCGGGCGGGATCGCAGGCTCGTCGCCCTCAGGCTCTTCCAATCTCTGCAGCATGCGCCTTACTTCACTCCCGAGGGCGGACTGCCGATCCTCCCATAAACGTAGCAGGTCCCATCGGACCATCGGGTCCGCTTCCATCAACTCGCAAAAAAGCTGTTCCGAACGCGTTTGAAGCATCTGCTGGTGATTGAAGAATGGATTGCTCACAGTCTCCGAAACGCCGCCTGATGGGCGAATCTTGCAAAAAAAATGAGAATGGAGCGTTCTTTCCCCACCATGACACGTCGAACGGCGGCCAAATCCTAAAACCAAATGTCGATGCAACCGTCGCCACCCGTATTGGCCGATATTGTACTCCCCTTGGCTACATCCGAGGATCGGGAGACTTGGAAGCCAGCGCTGGCCAAGCAGCTCCGGATCAATCCGGGGCGGATCAAAGACATGCGGCTACGGAAACATTCAATCGATGCGCGCAAGCGCGATATCCGCGTCCGGCTGCGTCTGGAGGTGGGCATCGATGAGTCCTTGCCGGACGAAACCCTCCCCACGCCAGATTACGCGGCGCTTCCATCCCACGCGCCGGCCGCCATCGTGGTCGGTGCCGGACCGGCCGGTCTATTTGCCGCACTCCGACTCATCGAGTTGGGGGTGAAACCGATCGTGTTGGAAAGAGGCAAGGATGCATCCGCCCGACGGTTTGATTTGGCCCCGCTACTACGCGAGGGACGCGTTGTGGAAGACTCCAATTACTGTTTTGGCGAAGGAGGAGCCGGCACATTTTCCGACGGCAAACTCTACACCCGCGCGACCAAGCGGGGGCCCGTGGCGGCCGTGTACCGGACGTTCGTCGCCCATGGCGCTCCGGAGCGAATTCTTTACGACTCCCACCCACACATCGGCTCAAACCTGCTTCCAAAAGTCGTCATGGCCATGCGGGAGTCGATTCGCCGATCAGGCGGTGAAGTCCATTTCCAAGCTAAAGTAGATCGGTTCATTGTTGAGGATCAGACTATTAGGGGCGTACAAACAGTGGTTGGTGTTGAATTCAGGGGCGACGCGGTGATTTTGGCCACCGGCCACAGTGCTCGGGATATTTACCAAAGACTGAACGAAGACGGCATTGCCCTTGAGGCGAAGCCCTTTGCCGTCGGCGTGCGTATCGAGCACCCGCAAAGTCTGATTGACGCGGAACAATACCACTCGAACCGGGAAGCAGGACGACACCCCTTGCTCCCGGCGGCCAGCTACACCCTGGCCACGAAGATCAAAGACCGCGGGGTCCACTCTTTCTGCATGTGCCCAGGCGGATTTATTGTCCCGGCGGCGACCGAGAATGACGAAGTGGTCGTAAATGGAATGAGTTTATCCCGTCGAGACTCTCCCTTCGCAAACAGCGGGTTAGTGGTAAGTGTTGAGCCTGTTGATGTAGCGTCATGGGAAGAGAGGTGGGGAGTTTTAGCCGGGGTGGCATTCCAAAAAAACTTGGAGCAAATCGCCAAAAAGCTAGGGGGGGGCGGTCAGACTGCGCCGGCCCAGCGAGTGACGGACTTTCTTGGGGGAAGCCTCTCCTCGACGCTCCTACCCACCAGCTACTTTCCTGGATTGAACGCGGCACCTTTGCATGAGGCGCTTCCGCCGGACATCGTATGGCGCATGCAGCAGGGCTTGGAAATTTTTGGCCGGCGCATTCCGGGGTTCACCGGAGAGGAAGGCCAACTGATCGGCTTCGAAACGAGAACCAGCTCTCCCATCCGAATTCCGCGGAGCAAAGACACCCTGGAGCATATCCAAATAAAAGGACTCTTCCCCTGTGGGGAGGGAGCGGGTTATGCGGGGGGCATCGTGAGTGCGGCGCTGGACGGGATGAGATGCGCCGACAAAGTGGGGGCGAAGCTCGGTTCAATGATTCCGTAGCAAACACGAGCCGTGAAAAACAAAAGACCCGGATGCTGCTTTCACAACATCCGGGTCAAAAACCTGGCGACGACCTACTCTCGCGGGACCTAACGTCCAACTACCATCAGCTGCTCGGGGCTTAACGGCCGTGTTCGGGATGGGAACGGGTGGGACCCCCGGCATATAACCACCAGGAAGGGGAACCCGATCGAAGGATCGGGTAAGTTACAGTTCATTACTAAATACGAATAAGTAGGTTAAATAAACGCCGTAGAATAACGGGCGCTATAGATTGCATAAACCGGCAGGGTCATTAGTAGCACTACGCTGAACATGTTACCATGCTTACACTTGTGCCCTATCAACCGGGTGGTCTACCCGGACCCTGCACTGACCGAAGTCAGATTGAGACCTTATCTTGGGAACAGCTTGGCGCTTAGATGCTTTCAGCGCTTATCTTTTCCGAACTTAGCTACCCGGCGCTACCACTGACGTGATAACCGGAACACCAGAGGTTCGTCATTCTCGGTCCTCTCGTACTAGAGAATGAACCCCTCAAGTCTCAAACGCCCACAGCGGATAGAGGACCGAACTGTCTCACGACGTTCTGAACCCAGCTCGCGTACCACTTTAATCGGCGAACAGCCAGACCTTGGGACCTTCTCCAGCCCAGGATGTGACAGGCCGACATCCAGGGTGCCAAACCGCGCCGTCGCTGTGAACCTTGGGCGCGATCAGCCTGTTATCCCTAGCGTACCTTTTGTCCTATGAGCGATGGCGATTCCTTTCGCCACCGGATCACTAGATCCTGCTTTCGCAACTGCTCACGACTTGTGGGTCTCACGAGTAAAGCTCCCTTATACTCTTGCGCTCTGTAGCCCGATTACCGACCGGGCTGAGACCTTCGAAATCCTCCGTTACTTTTTTGGGAGGATACCGCCCCAGTAAAACTGACCTGCTATCACTGTCCACGTCCAGATAATGGATCGGGGTTAGACGCTATCGGCAAAGAGTGGTATTTCACATTTCGACTAGCCTTCACCCTGGAGCAAAGGATCAACGTCTCACCTATTCTACGCAATGAAAATCAAGCGACAGTAACGGCTTACGGTAAAGGTGCATAGGGTCTTTCCGTCCTGCTGCGGGTAAGCGGCATCGCCGCTACTACAATTTCGCCGAGCGTCTCTCCGAGACAGTCGTCCAACTCGTTACACGATTCGTGCGGTCGGAACTTACCGACAGGAATTTCGCTACCTTAGGACCGTTATAGTTACGGCCGACATTCACGAGGAAAAACTGGGCCAAGCTTGCACCTCAGGTTTCACCTTTTCGCATTGGTCACGTCACTCCCTATACGTGTCTTGCAGCTTTGCAGAGAGCTGTGTTTTTGCTAAACAGTCGGTTGACGCTATTAACTGCGACGCCCCCTAGAGGGCACCCTTATACACCGAAGATACGGGGCTAATTTGCCGAGTTCCTTGAGGATTTAACTCGCGCGCCTTAGAATACTCATCCCGGATACCTGTGTCGGTTTGCGGTACGAGCGACCTGCATAGTAATTCAGAGCTTTTCTTGGAACCTTCTTTCCCTACACAGCCATAGCCTTGCAGTGCCTTGTCAAAACAGGTCTGTAGGGTCCGTCAGTCCGCACTCTGGGGATAGTTGCAAGCCGGTGAAGGAATATTAACCTTCATGTCGATTACTCCTTACGGCCTCATCTTAGCTCCCGACTAACCCTGGGCGGACGAACCTTCCCCAGAGCATCCTTACGGCCCGAGATGGACTTTAACCATCTTTATCGTTACTCATGTCTGCATTCTCACTTCCAAGCGCTCCAGGTCGGTTGCCCCTTCTCTTCACTGCACTTGGAACGCTTTCCTGCTACTCCTGATCCGAAGACCAGAAATCCATAGCTTCGGTATGTAGCCTAGTCGATCATTTTCGGCGCAATTTCACTCGATGGGTCAGCTATTACGCACTGTTTTAAATGGTGGCTGCCTCTAAGCCAACATCCCCATTGTCTAAGAAATGGAATACATCCTTTACCACTGACTACATTTGGGACCTTAACTGATGGTCTGGGTTGTTGCCCTCTCGACTTAGGACGTTAGCACCTAAGTCTGACTGCCGAAAACTACCCTATGGCATTCGGAGTTTGATAAAGTTCAGTACCCCGGTGAGAACCTAGCTTATTCAGTGCTCTACCTCCATGGGGTCAGCGCTCGACGCTATGCCTCAATATATTTCGGAAGAAAATTCAGCTATCAAGGGGTTTGATTGGCCTTTCCTCCTTACCCCAACTCATCGAGCATTTCTCAAGATACCGGTTCCGGACCTCCACGATATTTTACTAACGCTTCATCTGGTCATGGTAAGGTCGCACTCCCCTTCGGGTCTAATGCCAGCAACTGAACGCCCTATTCAGACTCGCTTTCGCTGCGCCTCCACTGCTGAGCAGCCCGACACTACGGACATTAACTCGCAGACTCATTATACAAAGGCAGGCAATTACCGCACAAGGCGGCTCCTACTGATTGTTAGCCATCGGTTTTCAGTTACTATTTCACTCCCTAACAGGGTGCTTTTCACACTTTCCCTCGCGGTACTGGTTCACTGTCGGTCGTCATCTTGTGTTTAGCCTTACGCCGTGGTCGGCGCAGATTCACACCAAGGTTGTGTCGGTGCTACTCAGGATACTATAGATCGGCCAGTTTCAACTACGGGACTGTCACCCTCTATGGTCACCCTTTCCAGAGTGTTTGTCTATCGTCTGCTTCTCACATTGTAGTCCTACAACCCCAAAGGATAAATCCCTCTGGTTTGGGCTGTTCCGCTTTCACTCTTATTCACCTGGAATCGATTCTCTTTCTTTTCCTGCAGTTACTGAATCATTTCACTTCACCGCGTATCACTCTACCAGCCTATATATATTCAGCTGGGAGTAATGCCGCATTACCGGCATTAGGGTTCCCCATTCCCGGAAATCCCGGATCAAAGCGTGTTTGCCGCTCCCAGGCTTATCACCGACTTGCTGCGTCAGCCCATCGCCATATGACGCCAAGGCATCCGCAATGGCTGTAACAGTTTATGCAAACCTCGTTATTCTAGGCGTTTATTTTACCCACTTACACATATTTAATGTAAGTTATATTTAGTTTATATAACATGAACTGTCAAAAGAACCAGTGTTATCTTCAATGTCATCTGTCCGACCTATGGATGTCTTTACCATGGTGGGCCCAGATGGATTTGAACCATCGACCCCACGCTATCAAGCGTGTGCTCTAACCAACTGAGCTATGAGCCCGACATTGGGTATCGTCTCAATGAAACGTCGTAGTCCGATGGTGGAGCCGGCCGGATTCGAACCGGCGACCCGCCTTAGTACAAGCAGATCTCTATAACTGAGCTACGACCCCTTACATCGGTCGATAAATGAAAATCTGAAGAGAAGAACGTCTCTTTTAAAGAGGTTACTTTGTGCGATCAACTGAAACCCATACTATCCGGGGGGATGGTATTTCGACCATGGACCCAAATTAACTGATAAATCAGTTAATTTTCCAGTCCTCTCAGCAAAGAAAGGTGATCCAGCCCAGTTTCCCCTAGGGCTACCTTGTTACGACTTCGTCCAATGCCAGCCCTCACCTTGGACATCGTACTCCCTTGCCGGTTGGCAAATGCACTTCGGGCAAAACCGGCTTTCATGACGTGACGGGCGGTGTGGCTAGGCAGGAACGTATTCTGGCGCCGTGGCTGATGCGCCATTACTAGTTCAACTTCATGTAGTCGAGTTGCAAGACTACAATCCGAACTGGGCCCGGTTTTTTAGGTTGCTCCACCTCGCGGTATTGCTTCCTCTGTACCAGACGTTGTAGCACGTGTGCAGCCCAAACGTAAGGAGCCATCCTGACTTGACGTCGTCCCCACCTTCCCTCAGGGGTTTGTCTCCCTGAGTGCCCAGCAATGATGGCGAACTAAGGACGGGGGTTGCGCTCGTTGCGCGACTTAACGCAGCATCTCACGACACGAGCTGACGACAGCCATGCAGCACCTGTGTACCGGTCGAAGGAAAGACCCCTTTCAGGGTCAGGTCAGTACATGTCCAGGCTTAGTGGAGTTCTTCGCGTTGCATCAGATTAAACCACACCACTCACACCGCTTGTGCGGGCCCCGTCAATTCCTTTGAGTTTTGGCATAGCCGTGAGTCCTCAGGCGTTTGCCAACATTAGCTTGGGCCCTGAAGGGGGTCGAATCCTCAAGACCTAGTCAGCACAGCGTTTACGGCATGGACTGGGGTATCTAATCCCTTCTTACATGCTTTCGTGCCTGAGTCGTCGTCGTCAGTGAGCGCCTTCGCCTCTGGTGTGTTCTCATGATATCTACGCATTTCCTGCTGCTGTGAATTCCGCTCACCTCTCCGATACTCTGGTCATGCCGTTTCAGGCGCAGTTTCGGGTTGAGCTCCGGTTTCACACCTGACACGACCGCCTGCGCACCCTTTACGCCCAGTGAATCCAGACCGCGCTTGCAGTCTCCGTATTACCGCAGCTGCTGGCGCAGGGAGTTAGCCACTGCTTCCTCTCAGGATTAAGTCAGGTTTTGTTAACAGATAACGGTTCTTCCTTGGTGACAGGGAGTTTACAATCCTGGGGACCTTCATCCCCCGCAGTTGCCATGCAGGCTTTCGCCCATTGTGACCGATTCGAAACTGCTGCCACCCGTGGTGTGCGGACCGTGTCGGATTCAGTGGCTGATCATCCTCTCAGACCAGCTACCCGTCTTAGCCTTGGTGAGCCGTTACCTCACCAACAAGCTGATAGGCCGCGAACTCCTCTCCTAGCGCCAGGTCCGAAGATCCCCAGCTTTGGTTGGTCTTTCATGCGAAAGACCACCACATGCGGTATTAGTACACCTTTCGGTGAATTATTCCCCACTAAGAGGTAGATTGTTCACGTGTTACGCACCCGTCTGCCACTAGGTTTTCACATGTATTGCTACGCGTAAAAACCCCGTTCGACTTGCATGTCTTAACCACGCCGCCAGCGTTCATTCTGAGCCAGGATCAAACTCTCCGAAAAGAGTTCAGAACCTAGTGATTCATGAACTACTGGAAGTTACCTAAGTAACTACCAATGTTTTATTTATTTGGAATATGTTGATTGGGGGTCCCAATCAATCGCACAAAGTAACTTTCAAAGAGCCTCTCCGTTTTCGGAGAAAGACGATCACTCAACCAACCTGATTTTCCTTCGTCAATACCTTTTCTGAATATTTTTCAGCACAGGGTTAACAAATCTAATCGGACTGGTTTTCAATGAACGCCCCGCCCTCGTTTCAGTCGACCTGACCGTCGAGCGGGACGGCGAACCATGAAAATTGCCGACCGCGGATCAAGCATTTTTATGGAAAAATTTGGGATTTATCCTAATCGGCTTTGTTCCAGTGCTTTATGGACGATTTTTATCGGCGTATCCGTTTTATGACTACATGATTCCGGGAAAATGACCGCTCTGCCGGGAAACCGGCAGAAGAAAGTGGGCCGGGGTCTTTTGCGGTCCTCTCCCCCCGCGCCCCGCATTCCTGTTTTGGAATCAATCGATCCTCGAGTCTATCCGCGGGCGGACTCAGGAAGGACAACTTTGGCTTGAGGTGAGGTGATTACACTGGTTGGCACCGGCCTCGCACCCGTGGATGACCCTTCAATTGGGTGCCTTCACCCTTTCCCCTCCCTGTTTTCTTCGGGCTGAGAAACGAACAAAACCGACCCTCCTGGCGGGGTAAGGCGGTTAAGGGGAAGATCACGCAGTTTTCCAACTTTGGCGTTTTTTGCCGCTAAAATCCGCAAATTTAGCCGGAAAATGCAAAAAATGGCGCGAAATTGCCAAAAACGGGCATTGCGCCTTTTAACTTTGTTCTTTTTGAACGCCGAAGGCCGGGACGGGACTAACACCGGAACCCAACCAGCAATTCAACCCAGGTTTTCCTTTTGGACATCAAACAAATCAAACAGGTCATCGAGCTCATGAAACGAGCCGAACTGAACGAATTTTCCGTGGAGGAAGAGGGTTTCAAGCTCAAGATTCGCCGAGGCGCTGGCAAAGCAAATGGAGGCTCCCGCAACTCAGCTCATCCCTTTGTGGTAGCGGCGGACCACGCCACCATGGCGCCTATGCCGGCGGCCTCCCCGCAGGACTGGCGGGAACCGCCAGTGGGGAGGAAGAGGTCGGGGTGACCTTCATCAAAGCTCCCATGGTCGGAACCTTCTACCGTTCTCCCTCGCCTGAGGCTAAGCCCTTCGCTGATGTCGGCACCGCCGTGACCGAATCCTCCGTGGTTTGCATTCTTGAGGCCATGAAGATCATGAATGAAATTCAGGCCGAGGCCAGGGGGACGATCGTTGAGGTTCTGGTGGAGGACGGCGACCCGATCGAATACGGCCAAAAACTCTTCAAACTGAAGACCAGGTAGTCCGCTGCCCCACCGGTCTCACGTTATTTCGCTCCTCTCCCCGAGGAGCCCTTTCCCCGAACACATTTTCGTATGATTCAAAAGATCCTCATCGCCAACCGCGGTGAAATCGCACTCCGCATCGTTCGCGCCTGCCGTGAACTCGGCATCAAATCGTTGGCGGTTTACTCCGAGGCCGACGTGCAATCGTTGCACGTCCAATTGGCCGACGAGGCCATTTGCATCGGGGGGCCCCGGAGTGCGGACAGCTACCTCAAGGCCGACCGTATCATCGCCGCGGCTGAGATCGCTGATGTTGATGCCATCCACCCCGGCTTCGGCTTTCTCTCCGAGAACGCGGAGTTCGCCGAACAGTGCGAGACCTGCAACATCAAGTTCATCGGCCCGCCCTCTTCCGCCATCCGCAGCATGGGAGACAAAGCGGTCGCGAAGGAGACGGTCAAAAAGGCCGGGGTTCCCGTGGTGCCGGGGTCTGATGGTCCCGTGGCCAACGAGGCCGACGCGATCAAGTTGGCCCGGACGATTGGATACCCGGTGATCATCAAGGCCGTGTCGGGCGGGGGGGGCCGCGGGATGCGCATCGCTCACAATGACGTCTCGTTCGCGAAGGAACTGCATGTCGCCAGAAACGAGGCGGAGAAGGCGTTTGGTGACAGCTCGGTCTACATCGAAAAGTACATCGAGAAACCCCGTCACATCGAATTCCAGATTCTCGCCGATGAACACGGCAAGATCATCCACCTGGGTGAGCGTGATTGTTCCGTGCAGCGGCGCCATCAGAAACTAATCGAGGAGTCCCCCTCTCCGTTCCTGATCGCCAACCCTGCGTTGCGCAAAAAGATGGGTAAGGCGGCCGTGCGCGCGGCCGAGGCGGCCAACTACCAAAACGCGGGCACCGTGGAGTTTCTCGTCGATGCACAAGGCAACTTCTACTTCATCGAGATGAACACCCGGATCCAAGTGGAACACCCGGTCACGGAGGAAGTAACCGGTATCGATCTGATCAAGCAGCAGATCCTCATCGCCAATGGAGAACCGCTGGGGTTCGACCAGTCCGACATCACCTTCGACCGCCACGCCATCGAATGCCGCATCAATGCCGAGGACCCGGCCCGCAATTTTGCCCCTTCGCCCGGGACCATCGGACTCTACTACTCCCCGGGAGGCCACGGCGTGCGGGTGGACAGTCATGCGTATTCCGGCTACCAAATTCCGCCCTACTACGACTCCATGATTGGCAAGCTCATCTGCTTCGGGAAAACCCGTGAGATCGCCATCGAACGCACCTACCGCGCCCTCAGCGAATACCTGATCCGCGGCATCAAGACCACCATTCCGCTCCACAAGGCGATCATGATGGATCCGGTCTTCAAAGAGGGCAAAGCGACCACGGCCTACATGGAAGACTTCGCGAATCGGACGCCGGCTGAAATGTTTGAATGAACATCGGTGAGATGTTGGGGTCCTCCATCGCATCTGCCTGCGCGTAGCCTTGCTTCGCCCGCCAATCTCGCCTAACTCCCTGTCAAATGCAGTCGCCTGAGTTTCAATCCCCCCCGCGATACGATGACCAACCCGAATTGGGCGACATCAAGATCAACCACAATGTGATCGCCGGCATCGTGCGCCTCGCCGCGTTGCAGGTTAAGGGGGTTTCGGGAGTCGGCGGAGGCATCGTCGATGGCATCGGGGAAATCTTCACCAAGAAGGACGCCGACAACCGGGGCGTGCGAGTCAATGAGTCCGAATCCGGCGCCTACGAGATCGAAGTTCGACTGATCGTTGCTTACGGGTCGGAAATTGGTCAGACGGCGTACGATGTCCAAGTGGATGTCCGCAAACAGGTGATGGCCATGACGGGCAAGGAGGTTCAGCGGGTGGATGTGATCATCGAGGGCGTGCGCATTCCGGGTGATGCCGCCCCCGTCGAGGATGACCTCTGGCCAGACCACGCCGCCACGGACTAATCCCTCAATCCACGGTGAACACCCTTTCTGATTTTTGGTTTAGTTCTCCCCTCACCACCATCGTGGTCGGGGGTGGGCTGACTTTGCTGTTGGTGCTGCTGGTCTTCCGCCAACCGCGGTCCCTCCCCTTGGCGTCCAACGAAAATGGTCGGCTCTTGATCTCGCGACGCGCCCTTCACCGCATGGTGGAAGCGTGCTGTGAACAGGTGCGGGGAGTGGTTTCCGCCAACGCGTCCATTCGCATCCGCGGAGATCGCTTCAATACCAAGCTCCGGCTCAAGGTGCGGCCCGAAGCAAAACTCGATGCGATCCAAGGCTACCTCACGCAGGAAATCTCCACGATCTACCGCGAAAACCTCGGACTCACGACCGAAATCGGCCCGATCGAAATCAAGGTCGTCGGCGTGATTCCGGCTGAACCTGGATTCTAAACACGCCCCCCGGTTCGACGATATAACAGGTTCCGCCGCCCCGATCCGCTTATCCCCACGGCGAAGGAAGCTTCCTCCCCTCGACGCGACCCGCATGGATTTCGATTTTGCCAGCTTCAACGCCGCCTTCCCCTGGTTTTTGCCACCGGTGGTGTTCGGCTTCGGCGCCATGATCGGGAGTTTTTTGAATGTGGTGATCTACCGCGTGCCGGCGGGACAATCCATTGTGCATCCCGGCTCCCACTGTGCCTGCGGCCGACCGATCGCGTGGTATGACAATATCCCCATCCTTTCCTGGTTTCTTCTGCGCGGCAAAGCCCGCTGTTGCGGGCGCACCTATTCCTTCCGCTATGCTTTTGTCGAGACGGTAACCGGGGGGTTGTTCCTTGCAACTTGGCTGACCCGAGAGCCAGCGGTCGCTCTCGCCTTGATGGTGCTCGTCAGCCTGCTCATTGCCGCGACCTTTATCGATTTGGATCACATGATCATCCCCGACAGTATCACGATCTGGGGAACGGTGGGGGCGGTGGTCATCGCCGCAGGCGTCCCCGCTTTGCACCAACAAAGCACCGAACCTCTCTTTCTGCTCGGTAGTATTCGATCGGCCTTTTCGGCAATGATCGGCGCGCTGATCGGATCAGGTCTCATTCTTTGGATCGGCCTCATCGCTGAGGCGGTGTTGCGCAAGGAGGCCATGGGATTTGGCGACGTGAAATTTTTGGGGCTCATCGGAGCCTTTCTCGGCTGGCCGGGAGCCATCTTCACCATTTTCGGCGGGGCCATCGTAGGCACCTTTTGGTTCATGATCGCGGTGCTCTGGCAGAAAGCCACCGGCGGTAAATCGACCGCAGCCCTCCACGCCGAAACCCCCGAGGGAGAGGAAACCGAATTGGCGATGGGCGCCCAAGTACCCTTCGGACCGATGTTGGCGATCGCCGCCGTTATCTACCTGCTAGGGGGACACCGCTTCGTTCAGCCCTATCTCGACGAGGTCTTGAAGATTTGGTGATACTAAGGCGACCCAGGGACCCAAATCACGTCATCGTCAGTATACGGTCGCCGGTCGGGCCCCGCAGATCTGATCTCCATGTGCGTCCCCGAAATCTGGTGAAACACCAAGGGGCTACCCCAACGGTCACAGAGTTCACCGGTTGCATTGATGGCGGGGTGGTCGGCCGGGACGAGTTCCAATCGCAGGGCGTTCCTACCCGTCAGGGCGGCGGTGATCTCCGTATTGAGCCCCACCGGGTTACCCTGGCCGGGGAAATTGGTCTGCCAAGCGTCCAACAAATCACTCACAATCGATAAATCGCGCTGAACGGTACCACCGATCGCGTTCAAACCTTCCCCCACCAAATCCGTCAACGGGTCGCGACCGGGTTCCACTATAAATTCGCTATTCGGTGCAGCGACGATCCGGTTTGGCGGATGGGCTATCGCGGGCGCCAGATTCCGGGCAGGCTGAGTAGGAATCGGCGCCTCCCGGGAGGGCCCTGCTCGCCACACGCCCCACGCCAGCACCAGCACCACCATGATGGCGACCACCCCGGCCCGAGCCGGGTTCATAACATGAACCCCAGATCGGGCTGCGCGAAACGACCCAGGTTGGGCAGCACCAAGGGTAAATCCGCCTCACCCACGCCAAACCATCGCGCCAAGGTCGCCGCATACTCATCCACACTGGTGGTCGGAATCCAGCGCCCGCGGCCCGTATCATCCGGTCCATTGATTTCTAAAACGGGCATGGTGCCGTAAATATCACCGCCGCGCACCGCACCTCCCATGACCATGTGATGGCTCCCCCAACCGTGATCCGAGCCGTCGCCGTTGGTGTTGAACGTCCGGCCAAAGTCGGAGGCTGAAAAAGTTGTGACGCTGTGCTCACAGCCCAACTCCACCGTGGCGCCATAGAACGACTTCATCCCCGCCGCGATTTCGGCCAACAAACTCGCATGCGCATCGATCTGGGTGTCGTGGAGATCCCAGCCACCCAGCCGAGCAAAAAACACCTGTCGCTTGAGCCCGAACTGCGGCGCGATCGAGATCAGGCGCGCGATCATGCCCAACTGCTGCCCAAGTCTGCCCTCAGGGAAAACCGTGGCGATTTCGGGTCCATTCTCGAGCGCCTCGCCGAGGAGCGCACTGGTATCAATCGCAGAATCAGTCAGACCACCAAACGCCGTCTGGAAAAGGTTCTCGTTCTCCTGTCCCAAGACCGACTTGAGGGTCTCCAGTCGAACTTGGCCGGCATCGCCATTGATCCCGGTCAGGTTGACCACGCCGGTGCGATTCACCGCGAACTGAGAAACACTGCTGCCCACCTGGAACGAATTCTGGCCATCCAAGCTAATGGACATGGACAAGGAGGGATTCTCGTTGAACGCGTTGGTCAGGTCCGCCAACCGTCCACCCCAACCGGTCGAGAAGGGTTGGTCCGGCACACTGCTCTGCCACTGCACCTGCTGATCATTGTGCGAAAACAACTGCGGCGGCAAGGGCACCGACCTCGCTTCGTATTGAGCTCGGGTCGTCGGCACGACCAAGGTTCCGACGTTGGCCAACAAGGCGAGTTGCCCGGAGCCAAACAGCTCCTGCAGCGGACCCAGCGCTCCATGGATACCGTAACTCCGTCCATCCGTGGTGAGTGGATTGATGGGCAAAAGCTGATCCCGCGGGAGGGCCAGCGTCGTCCGCGCCGCCGCGTAATTGGCGTATCCTGCAGTGTCATACGGTATGATCAGGTTGTTGGCATCGTTGCCGCCCTGCAGGAAAAGGCACACCAAGGCCTTGTAATCATTTCCTGCACTGTCCCCCGCCACCGCGCCCATTAAGCGCAGTTGAGCCATCGCGGAGAGCAGCCCCGTCGATCCCACCGCCGCACAACATGAACGAATGAACTGACGACGGCCAAGGTCAGGAAGATGATTCTTAAAATTCATGGGATCAATGAAGGGGGGGCCGATTTCATTTCTGGACCGCGGCTTCCGGCACGGTGATAGCCAGATACAGCAGGGTGCGCAGTCGGTTCTCCGCCGAGGTTCCTGCGGGCAAGCTGTCGTAAGCAGCCTGAAGCTTGGCCACAGTCGCGGTGGAAAACTGGTTGGCCGCCAAGTGCAGGTTGAGCAGAGCAATCAGTTCGTCGCGTTGATTGACCAGGGGCAGGATGGAATCGAGCACCATACTCACGCCCCCCGGTGCGCCAAAAATGTGATTATAATACATGTTGGCACTCGTGATCGCCGTGGTGTCATTGAGGATCTGGAACTCTGGAGCGTAGAGGCCGGCCGCGGCCAGGGGACCCGGACGGGTAAAATCCGGCTCGAAAAAATTAAACACACTGGGCGCCCGCATGGGCTCTTGCGCCAGCATGGCATCCATCCCCCGGATATCCAAGCGGCCATCCTCGGCCGCCACGGGGACCAACCGGAACAGAGCGGTCAACCGCAGGAGCGGCTCCTTTAACTTACCAAACGACCCCGAGGCCGCTATCTCCTCCGAACGCGCCTCGTAATCGGTGAGGATCGCCCGCACCACCGCGCCCAGATCACCGCGTTGGCCAGCGCCGTTGTCGGCAAAGATTTGGGCCACACGATACACATAACCCGGACTGGGATTGCTGGTCACCAAGCGTTGGATCAATCGTCGGGCAATGAAAGGCCCGGTGTTCGGGTGCTCAAAAAGGGTGTCCAACGTATCGCGTAAATCCGCTTCCCCCCCCTGCCCGGCCGGCAACACCCGACCCGTCACAATCGTTTTGGCCGTATCATCGTGAAACTGCGGGAAAAGAATCATCGGATTCACATCATCGCGAGTGGAGCGGCGGAACTGGTTGTCGAAATTCGGGTTGGCTGAGGCAAAGGTCCAACCCGTGAAAACCTTGGCCATCTCTTGAATGGTTTCGTTGGTATACGTGGCAATTGGCAGGCCGCGGTCGTCGAGCTTGAGGGTGCCATCTGGCTGCAACTCATTCAGCCCGATCGTAAACAGCTGCATCACCTCGCGGGCATAGTTCTCATCGGGCAAAGCGCCGGTCGCCGGATCCGCCTTGGCGTTTCGCAGGTGACTGAGATAGATCCCCATCGAGGGGCGCAGGGTCACGCCCTCCAGCAACGATCGGAAATTCCCAAAGGCGTGTTCCATCAGCAGGTCGTAAAAGCTCGTCACCCCATTCTCCCATTGGAGGAGCTGCGCATTTTTGATAGAAATCACAAAAATCTGACTCAGCGCGAAGGCGACCCGCTGGCGCAGCTGATCCTCCCCATTTATCACGTCCTTAAACCAAGCGGAATTGCGATGATGGAACCCGGGGCGGGCATTGTCATTGCCCCGCCCTCCCTCGGGCACCGCTTCCCACTCCGCCACCGTATCGGCGCTCAAATAAGAAACCGGCTTGCTCATCTGCTCCGTTATCCAGGCGTCGATGCCGAGGGCTTTCAATCGATCGATGTCCGCTCGGGTCGGACCGAAGGTCGCCTGCGTCAAAAAGCGAGCGGCCTCCGCATCACTTTCAACCACCTCACTGGACAACGGCACCGGCGCCGGAGTCTCAAATTCAATTGAGCCCGACTTCAAAATCAAGCTGCCGGCAATTTCGCCCGCAGGATGGTTGGCGGTTTCGATGCTCACATAGATGCGTCCCTCGCGCAGTGCCTGCACCAAATCCGCGGAACTATGACCCTCAATCGCATTAAAATCCCAGCGCTCGTTGACGACCTGACCGTTGGGAAGTCGGACGAGGTAGGCGCCGTTGTCGCCCGGAACCCCGAGACGCAGATACGCCACTGTCTGCGGCGACGTCAGCCCCGCAAAAGACATGTTCACCAAGGAGGTACTTTCATCCGCCGCCAACTGAATCGAAACCGAACCATAGGCCGTTGAAACCGTGCCGGCAGTCGGTCGGAGGTTTCCGACAAACAATTCGCCGGGTATCAACACAATGGCCACCGTGGCGGAGGGTTGCGTGCCCGGCAGGTAGCCGGACCCCGGCTTGACTGAGAGGATCACCGTCTTGCTGGAGGCCGTCGAAATGGTGTTACTGTAGGGCGTGATCGTGACCGTCGCACGGGCTTCGCCAGCGGCAAAGGTGACGCTCGACGGCAAATGAATATAGTCCGTTCCCATCGTCGCGGAGCCCTTGGCTCCGATATTGACCATCAACGCTTCGGACAGATCACCCGTGCGGGTTAGGGTGAACTCTCCCGGCGCTGTCCCTTCGTTGGTATCGGTCGTGGCGGTGGTGGCGGCGACGCTGATCGCCGGGGCTTGCAGCTGTGTCAGGTCATAGACTTCGACCAACGCAATACCGGCAGCATCGCCGACTCCGCTGACCTGCATGGTATAAGCGCCCGGAGCCAATTCAATCAGGGCCACCGCATCCTTGCTTCCCACTTGCAGGGGAAACGCCCCAACCACCTCAAACACCGACGCCAAAGCATCCGTATCACCAAAGTCTCCCCAGTTATCATTGGTGGCAATCTGTACGGCATCCCCCGCTCGCACCACCGCGATGGCGGGATCGCTCAAAGAACCGTCGACGCCGAAAGCAGCCAAACTCGGTCCGATCGCCCGCACCAACAGGCGCCGACTCTCTGCCCCGGGGGCGACCACAAATCCGGATATGACCAAGGAACGGTTGGATTCAATCCGACCACGGGTCGACAAATTCAACAGCCGAGACGATCCGGATAGATCGTAGATCTCAATCATGCCTTCGCCATTGGCATCCACCCCAAGCCCAGAGGCGTGAGCCGAATACACTCCGGGCGGCAACGTGAGGACCATCGCGGCATCTCGGCTGCCCGACGCCAACGCAAAAGCACCCACCGCGCCGAACGAGTCACCGGATTCGCTGGTCCAGTCGTTGTTGGTCGCAATCAGAGTGTTACTCACATCATAGAGCTTGAGCTCGGGATCGAGCAACACCCCGGTAATGCCGTAGTCCGCCAAGGTCGGACCAATGGCGCGGATTAAAACCTCCTTGGATTCCCCTTCACCGATCACAAAACCGGCGACAAAAACCTCGCTGGATCCACCCACCCAGCCGCGAGAGGAGAGATTCAATAACCGTTCGTCACCCGGCTGGGCCACCGCCGCCCAAGAGAGAAAAAAGGGTAGCATCCACCGCAGCCGGACCGAGGAAAGATGAAAGGGGTAATGCATGGAGCGCCGCAGATCGCAGGGGATGACCACATATCTGACGCCTCGCAAGGCCAAAAGTTTCAACGCCTCACCCCTAAAAATGTAAAAAACTTGCAACCCTTTGGGTCAAGGCAGGCGCGAGCTTAGGCCGCAACAAGTCAAATTCAGCCCTACTTTCGATTAATATTAAAATTCCGCAGCCTGCGCTAGGGTGTGTTTTGGAAATAGCCTAGGTTAGTATTTT
>JAGYIG010000038.1 GCA_018402455.1 Opitutaceae bacterium | reverse complement strand
GGCGTGCAACGGCCGGCGCAGGCGAGCCTGCAGGTCTACGATGGTTCCGGCCAAAAGGAGGACCCAACGCTGTTGGCCGCCGAAGGCGATGAGGATGTGGCGGCAGTCATCGCGGAACTGGAAGTGGAAATGACCGAAGCTTCGCAGCGGCTGGAGTTCGAGCGGGCGGCGCTGTTGCGCGATCAAATCGAAGCGCTGCGCAGCGGCGAGTATCAACGGCCCTCCCAACCCATGGGGCGCCGCAAAAAAGGGAAGGGCGGCTACCGCCGACGCTGATGAAAGCCCCCGCCGTCCTCCGCGCCGCCGCGCGAATTTTTACCGCCTCGCGCCGCCGACCCCGATCGCTGGGGCCGAGCGCCGGACTGCTGATGCTCGCGGCTTGGCTCGGGTTCGCCCCCTGCGCCGCGGCGCTGCAGGTTTCCCCCGACGAGATGTTGCGCCCACCCACCGCGGCGTGGTTCGAGCACGTCCTCGCCGCCGACGCGGAGTTCAGCTGGCGTCAGGTCGAAAACGCGGCGGCGCAGGCGGCGGTGGCGGCGTCGCGCCAGAACCGAACCGAGGCCATGGAGGGCTGGTTGCTGGTCGCCCGGTGGGCCCGGTTACTCGATGCCGACCAGCGCGAGGTCACCGGGCGCTGGATCGCGGCGATCAATTCCGCCCGACTGGGGCACCGGAACATGCCGACGGAATATTCCCCGCCCCCCGAGGCCCTCAGCGCCCTGCTCAGCCTGGAGTTTGTGACGGCGATCATTTCCGATCCTGATTTCTCCTCGACGTTTTTTTATCTGCTCACGCCCTATGATCACCTGACGGAGGTGTTGCGGATTCTGGATCGGTTGTATCTGCACGATCCACGGGAGTTTAAGCGGTATGCCCAACTCGCGCTGGCCACGGCGTTGGTTTACGACATGCCGCCGCCGCCAGATTGGCCGCACGGACAGGTTGCGGAGGTGCTGTTGTCCCGCCAGATGCCGGATCCGCTGGCCGTTTACCAGTTTTGGATCGAAGCCGACCGGGCGGGAGCCACCCTGCACCGGCTGGATCGACTCAGCGCTTCGGAATTGAAATTTGTCGTGGATACGGCGGCGCCCTTGGCGGAACTGACCTGGGTGCAGCAACGGGTCGAATTTGACTTCGCCAGCCTGCCGCGGGCCTACGATATCGTGGCCTACCGTCAGGATCGAATCGAAGCGGGAGACTACCTCTGGCCCGGCAGGTCCTACGCGCTGCCGGCCATTCTGGCGCAGGGCGGCATCTGCATTGATCAAGGGTATTTCGCCTCCCATGTGGGAAAAGCGCGTGGGGTGCCAACGCTACTGTTTCGGGGAGCGGGACTGGATGGCCGTCACGCCTGGTTTGGCTACCTCGATGAACAGCAACGCTGGCAGATGGACGTCGGGCGCTACGCCGAGCAGAAACTCGTGTCCGGTCTCGCCTTTGACCCGCAGACGTGGGGCGACGTGAACGATCACGAACTGGCATTTTTGGCGGAACGGTTTCACCGCTTGCCCCGTTTCCGTCAGTCGCGCGCCTGGCTTTATCTGGCGCAGGAGCAGCTGCGCATTGGCGACCTGAGTGAGGCGGTGGCGTCCGCCCGCAAGGCCACCGGCTTTGAGCCCCGCAACGTTTCCGCGTGGGACGTCCGGGTCTTGGCCGAGCGGGCGGCCGAGTTGAGTTTGGTAAAACGCGAGAGCACCCTGCGGGACGCCGCCCGGGCCCTGCAGCGGTATCCGGATCTCTACGCCCGGTTCATGCGCGACGCCATTCTGATCATGCGGGAGCGCGGCCAGATCAGCGCGGCCGAACATGAAGATCGGATGTTGGCGCGAAAATTCACGGTCGATCGTTCCGATCTCGCGATCGCCCAGGCCGCGGAGATGCTCAATCGCACCATGATCGAAGACGACGCCAGCACGCAGCTGCGGGTGTTTGAAAGTGCGCTGCGCCAGTTTGGTATCAGTGCCGGCATGAGTGCATTTGATCGTTTGGTCCGGCCTTTTTTCGAACATGCCTTGCAGCAAGGGCGCAAGCAGGATGCCGCGACCATCCTGCGGCTGACGGCCCGCTTGATCCCGATTCAAGTCGACACGCAGTTCGCGGCGGAGATGGACGCCCTGGCGAAGCGGTTGTAAGTCAACGCAGCAGGGGAAGCAGACTGGAGAATTCGTCGGTCAATTCGATTCCCCGTAGCGATGCCGGATCGGCAATGCCGGTCCACTTGGTGATCACCTCGCTCTCCAGGGCCTCCCGGTCCGGGGACAGGAGCAGCCACTCACTGCCGAAATACCAGCTCTCGTTACGTTCCGGATGATCAATGATGTGGGCCAGAAAGAGCCCGTGGCGTCGGGCGTTGCCCTCGACGGCGCGGCGCAGGTCCAGAATCCGGTTGGAGATGTTTACCGCCAACACGCCCTGGGGAGCCAAGCGGGCCAGATAGATGGCGAAGGCCTCGGTGGTGAGCAGGTGGATCGGCACGGAATCACCGCTGAAAGCGTCGATCACCAAAATATCGTAGGGCGCAACGTGGCCGTCGCGGATTTCCTGCTCCAGCTGCAAGCGGCCATCACCGAGCACAACTTCGATTTCGGCGGCGGAGTTGGGGATGAAATCAAAGTGTGCCGCGGCGGCGGCAATGACCTCGGGGTCAATTTCATAAAACCGCATGGTGTCCCCCCTCATGCCGTAGGCGGCTAAGGTGCCCACCCCCAGGCCAACCACGCCCAGCTGCCGCCCGTAACTTTGATTGTGGCGAATGAAGGCGCGCCCCACGCCACTGGTGTGGGTGTAGTAACTGGTGGGGGCGTTCCGGTAGTCGGGATGGGTCAGCTGCAGCCCATGATTGGTCGTGCCGTGGGCCATGATCCGGTGGTTGGCTCGGGGATCATCAAAGGTGTAGTCCACCACGTTGATGGTGCCGTAGAAGCTGCGGTAGTTTGCCACGGTGCCAGGCGCCGTGCTCCCGGCGGATTTGAGGTAGAAGCCACCGGTGATGAGCGGCAACACCGCCAGCGCCACCGTGGCGGCGGGTCGCCACGGGGTGTGCGCCCGCCGGGCGCAAAGCCCGATCAGAACGATCACGGCAACCCCTGCCACCGTCGGAATGAGCCACTCGGTGGTCAGCACTCCGATCACATTCTCCCATCGCGTGGCCTCCTCGGTCGGCCGCAGGGCCGGAGCCACCATCAAGGCCGTGAGCTGCCCCCCCCAGAGCGCCAAAACCCCCACCAAGTCCCGGCGAAAAAACACCGTTACCGCCACGGCGAGAATGAGAGCAGACCAAAAGAGGGCCAAATCGAGGTCCACCGTTAGCACGGCCGGAGAGATCACCGCCACCCACAGGGTGCCCAGCGCGCCGCCCGCCGATAAGGTCAGGTAAAAGTCGGTGAGATGCTGCGGGGCTGGTCGACGGCGGTAGAGCTCGCCGTGACAGATGATAAAACCCACGCCGAGCGCCAACAGATGCGAGCCCAGAAACTGACCAAACTCGACTTGGGTGCCATACACCTGCAGGTCCAGCGTGACCGCCACCAACAGCATCATGGCCGCGGCCATGAGCCGGGGCCGATACCACGAGCGGGCGGTGAAGGTCACCACGAACGACAGCAGGTAGAGGGTGAGGGGCACGATCCAGAGAAAGGGGATCGGCGGCACGTCGGCGCTCAAGCGTGCGGTCGTGGCCGCCAAAAGTCCCGTGCCCACGGCCGCCCAACCCATCCAACGGATCCGGTCGCGCCAGCGCACGGGAACATCCGCCAAGGTGGCGGCAACCGGCGCCGGGGTGGCCGCGGGACCGGCAGCGCGCAAACGGAAGGTGCACCAGATGAGCGTGACCAAAAAGGCGACAAATCCAACTGACCAAAAGGTGGCCTGGATGGATCGCGTGAAGCCCGGTTCGAAGAGAAAGGGGTAGCCGAGCAAGGCGGCGAGGGATCCCAGATTTGACAGGACATAGAGCCGATAGGGAGAGGCGGTTTTATCGGCCGCGAAGCACCAGCTCTGCACCAACGGACTGGTGGCGGCCAACAAGACAAACAGCGGTCCGATGGTGGTCACCAAGAGCTTGAGCAGGGATCCGAGCGGTTGGGCGGCGGCCGCGGTGATGGCCGGAGCCGCCGGGACCGGCGGCAGCCATAGCAGTGCCCCCAGCAGCAGACCCAGGTGCAGTGCAATCTGCCGCCGCAACGGGAGAAACCGGTTCAGCAGGTGAGCATAACTGTAGCCCAAAAACAGGGCGGACTGGAAAAACAGCAGACAAACCGTCCAGATTCCGGCGGAGCCCCCAAACCACGGCAGGACAAACCGTCCGGTCAGGGGCTGGATCAGGAACAACAGGAATGCGCCAAAAAAAATCGCGATGCCGAAGGGAAGCATGGTGTCCGATCAGCAGTGGGAGGGAGAGCCTCCCGCTGCAATACCAACCAACTGGCGGGACCGCGCTGGGCGGGCAGACTCAGTGAGCTTGAGGCTGCTGTAACACGGACTGCGCGGTGACGGCGGCCGCGGCCCGGGTTTCACACCCCAGCTTGCGAAAAACATTCTCCACGTGTTTGTGCACGGTCCGAACCGCCGCCCCGATGATTGTGGCGATGTCCGGATTGCTTTTGCCCTGAGCGACCCAGAACAGCACTTCCGCTTCCCGGGGCGTGAGCCCCAGGGCAAGGAGAGCGCCGGGGTTGGGGGAGGGGGCATTCTCTTCGAGAACGAGGAAATGGAGGTCATCGCGGCCGCTTTCGTCGAAGCGCCGCACCCGCAACCCGTTGCCCGGTTGACCGAGGCTGGCGGGCAATTGGCCGACCGCGCGATAGTCCTCACAGTGCCGGTGAAGCAGGGACTCGGCGAGCCGGGTGGTGAAGATGATTTCCCCGGCTTGGTCGGTGATCAAAACCGCGCGATCGAGCGACTTGGCCAACTGATTTTCGGCGTCGAGTCGGAGGGTGAGCTCGTCCTCCAAGTTGGTGCGCAGGCGCATCAGCTCGATGTGCGTCTTTACCCGGGCCAGCACCTCCTGCTCGAAAAAGGGTTTCACAATGTAGTCCACCGCTCCCGCCTCAAACGCCCGCACCTTCTGTTCGGGTTCGTTGAGTGCCGTCATGAACATGACCGGGATTGGCCGCCAGTTCGCGTGATCCTTCAACCGCCCACAGGTTTCGAATCCGTCCATCCCGGGCATCATGACGTCCAGCAGGATCAGATCGGGCGTGACGTGTTCGAGCTGCGCGAGGGCACTGTGCCCGCTCTCGGCCACGAGTACTTCGTAGTCGGCCTGCTCCAACGCTTCCAGCAATACCCCGATGTTGGCGGGGGTATCATCGACGACAAGAATGGTGGCCTGATTGGACATGGCGGCGTTTAGGAGGAAGACCGATCGAAGTGAGAGGCCAAAACGTGCCGGATGCCATCCATTTGATAGGTGGCGACCAGCGGACGCAGGGTCTCGGCCAGTTCGGCAAGCTCGATGGTGTCCAACGACCAACCGTCGACCTGCTGGCGAATCCCCCGGATGTCACCCCGCTTGGCGCAGTCCACGAGCTGCGCCCGAATCTCCGCCAACTGGGCTGCATCGATATGCCGGGTCGGGGCCGGGGCGCTCCGCGCATCGGTCTGATCGGCAAGTTTCCAGCTCAGCTTGAGGCAGCGGCCGAGGCGCTCCAACAGATCGTCCTCCCGGAAGGGCTTGGGCAGAAAATCGTCACACCCCGCATCGAAGGCGACCTGAGGATTGAAGGCCAAAACGGAAGCCGACATGAGCACGATCTTCGGCCGGTCCCCGTAGTCCCGGCGAACGCGACGGGCCAATTCCAGTCCATCGATCCCTGGCATCCGCAGATCGACAATCAGGCCATCGGGTACGCGCTCGGTTTGCGCGAGTTGGACCAAGGCGTCCTCCGCACTCGCCATCGAGATGATGTGGAAACCCAGGGGAGAGAGGATTTCGTCGATCAGGCTCCGGTTAACCGGCACGTCGTCGACGACCATGATGTGGCGCGTCGCTCCCTCGTAGCCACTGATGAGTGGCTTCACTTCCGCGGTGCCTTCGGTGGGCGTCTCAATGGCCGGCAGGGGGAGGCGGAACGTGAAGGTGCTGCCGACGCCGGGAGTGCTCTCCACCACAATCTTCCCTCCCATCAACTCAACCAAATGCTGGCTGATAGACAGACCCAGGCCTGTGCCCGGCTCGGGCGGGTGCCCGGAAACGGCTTGGCGGAAAGGCACAAACAACTCCCGGAGGTCGTCCTCGCTCAAGCCTACTCCGGTATCCGTGACCGCAAAGTTCACGTGCTCGTCATCGCCCGCCTTGACGTTGAGCTCCACCGCGCCGGCCGGGGTGAACTTGATCGCGTTGCCCAACAGATTCTCCACCACCTGCCGGATCTTTTGACTGTCGCCAATGCAGTGGGAATGGCCCGGCAGATCGCAGTGGTGTTGGAAGCGCAGGGCCTTCGAGTCGGCCTTGGGTTGCTGGTTGGCGACAATGTCCTGGAGCAGGGCCGTGAGGTTGAAGGGGGCGGGGCGGATTTCGACCTGACCGGCTTCGATTTTGGAGAAATCGAGGACCTCGTTGATCATGCGTAAAAGGTGTTCGCCGGAGTTGGCCACCACTTTGACGCGTTGCCGATTTCGGCCATCCAATTGCGGGTCCTTGAGCAGGACCTGAGCGTATCCGATCACGCCATTCAGGGGGGTCCGCAACTCATGGCTCATGTTCGCGAGGAAGGTGGATTTGGCCTGGTTGGCGGATTCCGCCTCCTCCTTGGCTTCCTGCTGCTTCGCCGGCGGGCGTTTGCCTTCACCAAAGGTGGCCAGCCGCTGGCGTTCCCGTTCACCCCGGGCGAGTCGCCATCGGATGATTCCCGTCAGCCCCAGCAGGACCACGATCAGATAAAAAAGGTAGGCGAGGTGATGGCGGAACCAGGGCGGCGAGATGCCGAAAGTAAAGGCGGCCTTCTGGCTGACGTTGCCCGAGGAGTCGCGCGCTTGGACCTCCAAATTGAAGGGACCACCTTCAAGGTTGGTGAAACTGACTTGAGGGATGTCCGACCACGCCGACCACTTGGGGTCGAATCCGATCAAGCGACTTCGATACTCAAACCCGCCCCTCACATTGTAGCGGGGCACGGCGAAGTCAAAGGTCACCGGACTGGTGGAGTAGGGGAGCGTAAAGATGTCGTCGCCCGGAGATTCGGGCCGAATCGGGTAAACGGCGTCGTCGCGTCGGGCGGTGCGAATCAGGGCCGACCAGTCGGCGGGGACACCGGTCAGGCGATCCAACTCGATCCGGATGTGATTGCCGTAGCCGCGAGCCCAAAGCACGTTGCCGTTGCGGGTTTGATCGACGTAGAAAACCGCCGCGCCCCCAAACCCGATTTCGTCCAAAGCACCGCCCGGGGCCGTCTGCCAAGTGAGGCTGCCATCGGGTGCGGGTGGCAAAAATCGCCCAAACGGATAGGCGGCATTCATCGCGCTCTCCCCAAACACCGATGCCCAGGTCGATCCATCCGGGGTGATGATCGACGGGGTGATGCCCAGCCCGTTGGCGCCGTTGATGGGGTAGCGATCATCGGGGCTGAAACGCCGCTTCGCCTCGTCAAACTTCATGCCACCCGCGTCGGTGAAGAACACGGTGCCGGCGCCCCCCGCGGTGACCGTGGTCCAGGTCATCGTTTCCGGCAGGCCGTGGCTGCGCCAGTAGCGTTCAACGGGAATGTTGTCCCAATCCGTGATGGTGTGCGCGGCGGGCACGCGGGTAAACCCCGTGCTGTAGCTGCCCAGCCACACGTCGCCATCGTCCTCTTCCACGAAGAAAAAACAGACGCCCAACCCCAACACGTGGCCGAGCACCTGAAACCCCTCCGCCGTGCGTTCCATGATGGTGAGGCCGTCCTGACCCGCCGCGTAAACCCGGCCGGGCGCGCGTTGCGAATCCGCCAGGGCTTTGGGGGGATTGACGGTCAGGTCCAGCAGCAGTTCGGTCTCGTGGTTGGGCCGAAGCCGGTTCAGCCCGCGCGAATCCGAAAACACCAGGTCGCCGTCAAAGGTGGTGAACGCAAAAATGTTGGTGGCCGAGTCCACGATGCGCTCGAAGCGGGGAGAGGTGCCGGCCGCCGGGTCGGGAGGCATCAATTGGTAGAGCCCATCGAACGATCCCGCGTAGACCTTGCCGTCATGGCGATACCAGCCGTCCACCGTCCCGGGCGTGGGACCATTGGTGCCGTCAAATACCGTGATGGGACTCTGGTGGGCGATTTGCACCACGCCGGAATTCATGCCCGCCCACAGGCCGTTGTCCGCATCGGTGAACAGGGACAGAATCGCATTGTCGGCCAGCCCGGCGGTGCGACCGAGCTGACGGATCCGCTGCCCTTGGTTGCCCGAGATGATGATGCCTTGCTGACTCGTCGCGACGGCGAAGCTGGTCGCATCCAAACGCTCGATGTCATTGATCCGGTTCTGGCGGAGCAGCGCGTCGAGCGGGCCTTCGATGCGGCGGAAGGTGCGGGTGGCGGAGTCGATTTCGAAGACCCCGCGCTCGCCGATTGCCCACAAAGGCGGTCGGCCGGGGCGGGCGATGCCGCGCACCGTCCGCCCGGACAAAACCGCCGCGTCCTCCACCACCACGGGGGCTTCGTCACCGTCAATTCGCCGGAGGAAGCGCCCTTCACTCGACCAATAGAGCTCACCTTCGATGATGTTCAAGGCCCCGCCGGTGCGCTGCTCCGGACTCAGCCAATAATGAACCTGATCGTCCCGCACCCGGATCAAGGCCTGCGGGGTGGAGAAATAAACGGCCCCCTTGAAGACCTCAATGTCCCCACCGCGGGCGATGTCGCGAAGCTCCTCGGGAAGCCAGTCCACGATGGAGTGGTAGGTGAGGGTGGGCTGGCCGGGGGTGGGGGTGAAGTAACCCAGATTGTTGGCGCTCGCCGCCCACACCCGCCCGTCGGGCGCCACGCGGGTGCCGTAAGTGAAGGTGAGGGGCGCCGGATGGTGCGTCCACCGCACCCCGTCGTATTGGATGATTCCCTGCACATTCGCCAAATAGATGAAGCCCTTGGCGTCCTGCGTGACGTCAAAAATTTGCGGATGCCCCCGATACTCCGTAGGGCGATAGTCGCGAAAAATCGGGCGACCACTCTCCGGGTCCAGTAGGTTGGCCGACAGGATCGCTGCACTCCCCAGCAACAGTATCACCCCCCTTAGGCGGAAGAACCGCCGGCTCATCGAGGGACGCGAATACGATGCGAAGTTGCCCAGCATGCCGCCCAAACTCCGGCCTCCCGGCGGTGGGGTCAATCTCGCGTCTAACCCCCTACGCACCAATGCGTAGGCGGTGCCGAGGCCGGTTTACCTCCGGGCAGCGAGCAAAAAGGCCGCCAAGGCCGGCGGGTTGTCCGGCGATTCTCGCCAAGCCAGGGCCAGGCGGCTCTCCGGGGCGGGCCCCCGCAGAGGCCGAAAAGTGACCTCTCCGGGCAGATTCTGCGCCTCCGAGGGGCACATCAGCGTCGCCCCCAAACCGGAGCGCACCAGGCCGACGGCATTGGCGCGCGGCCAGATCTCCTCGACGATGTGCGGGGTGACCCCAGCCACGGCGAAGGCGGATAGGGTGCGATCGTAGAAGCTGGGGTTGTGCTTGCGCGGGAACAGCACAAAGGGCACCTCGCGCAGGTCGCTCAGCTTCAGGGTGCGGCGCTGCGCGAGGGGGTGATCGACCGGCAACACCACCCCATTGCGTTCCTCGAGCAGCTGACGAAACTGAAACCCCTCCGGGAGAGAATCAGGGTGGAGAAACCCACAGGCGATGTCGCCTGATCGCAACGCATCGATCTGAGCAGCGGTGGGCGACTCGTTCAACTCGACCCGGACCCCCGGCCGCTGCCGCTGAAACTCCCGCAGGACGGCCGGCAGCACGGTGGCCATGGCCAACCCGGTGAACCCCACCCGCAGGCTGCCCGATTGGCCCCCGGCGATGGCTTTGACCTCGGTCGGCAGTCGGGCGAGCTGTTGGAGCAGGGGCTCCACCTTCTCGACCAAATGACGGCCCGCCGGGGTGAGCTCCACCCGGCGCCGGGATCGGAGGAAGAGCGGGGCACCCAACTCCTCCTCCAAATGGGCGATCTGCCGCGATAACGCGGGCTGGGCAACCCCCAGCGACTCCGCGGCGCGGCGAAAGTGCAGCTGTTGCGCCACCTCCCGAAAGTAAATCAGGTGGCGGATCTCAAAATTTAACTGATACTCACGAGGCATCAATAAGGACAAAACAAGTATTTCCAGGTTATCGCAAGATTTGCTAGGCTTGGCCCTCAATTATTCGTCATGGCAAAATCACTCTTTGAAAAAGTATGGGACGCCCACGCGGTGCGCACGTTGGCCAATGGTCAGACGCAACTCTTGATCGGCACCCACCTGATCCACGAAGTCACCTCGCCCCAAGCCTTCGGCATGCTGCGGGACTTGAACCTACCGGTGTTGATGCCGACCCGCACGTTTGCCACGGTGGACCACATCGTGCCGACCGATGAATTCGCCGAGCCTTACCGGGATCCGCTGGCGCAGGCCATGATGGATGAGCTGCGCCGCAACTGTGCGGAAAACAACATCACCTTCTTTGATCGCGGCACGGGCAAGCAGGGGATCGTGCACATCGTGGGTCCGGAGCAGGGCATCACCCAGCCGGGCACCACCATCGCCTGTGGCGATTCGCACACGTCCACCCATGGCGCGTTTGGCGCGATCGCCTTCGGCATCGGCACCACCCAGATCCGCGACGTGCTGGCGACCCAGACCATGGCGCTCGGCAAACTCAAAGTGCGGCGCATCGAAGTCAACGGGACGTTGCCGCCCGGGGTGTATGCCAAGGATGTCATCCTGCACATCATCGCCCAACTCGGGGTCAACGGCGGCACCGGCTTCGCCTACGAATACGCGGGCTCGGTGTTCGATAATTTCTCCATGGAGGAGCGGATGACGGTCTGCAACATGTCGATCGAGGGCGGAGCCCGGGTGGGTTACGTGAATCCCGACCAGACCACGGTGGATTACCTGGAGGGCCGTCCGTATTCACCGACTGGTGACGATTGGCCGGCGGCGGTAGCCCGCTGGTTGGGATTCGCCTCGGACCCCGGCTGTCACTATGATGATGTGGTCGTGATCGATGCGGCGCAGATCGCGCCGTCGGTCACGTGGGGCATCAACCCCGGCCAGGGCATCTCGATCGAGCAGTCCATCCCGGATCCCGCTCTGGCAACCAGTGAGGACGAAAAAGCCTCCATTGAAGAAGCCCTCGAATACATGAAGCTCACGCCGGGGGCGCCGATCAAGGGGACTCCGATCAATGTCGCCTTTCTCGGGTCCTGCACCAACGGCCGGCTGTCCGATTTCCAGGAAGTCGCGCGCGTGATTGCCGGTCACAAGGTGGCCGCGGGCGTGAAGGCCATCGCGGTCCCGGGATCGCAGATCGTGGCGGCCCAGTGCGAGAAGCTGGGTATTGATAAAGTTCTGACCGAAGCCGGATTTGAATGGCGGGCCGCCGGCTGCTCAATGTGCCTCGCGATGAATCCGGACAAGTTGATCGGCGATCAGCTGTGCGCTTCCTCCTCCAACCGTAATTTCAAGGGCCGTCAAGGTTCCACCACGGGTCGCACCGTGTTGATGAGTCCGGTCATGGTCGCAGCGGCCGCCATCACCGGCCAAGTCTCCGATGCGCGTGAAGTGTTCGCGACGGGCCGCAACTGAATCCTCAAATTTTAATAACATGGCTTTGGAAAAAATCTCCTCCGTGGTGGGCCAAGCGGTCCACGTGCCCGGCAACGACATCGACACCGACCGGATCATTCCGGCCCGGTTCATGAAATGCGTCACCTTCGACGGTCTGGGCGAATACCTGTTCTACGACGTGCGCAAGGATGCGGACGGCCACGACCGGGCCCACCCGCTCAACGATGAACGGTTCAAGCAGGCCACGATTCTGCTGACCGGCGCCAACTTTGGCTGCGGCTCCTCCCGGGAACACGCTCCGCAGGCGATCCAGAAGTATGGGTTCCGGGGGATCGTGGCGGAGAACTTTGCGGAAATCTTTTTTGGCAACTGCACCACGCTGGGTATCCCGTGCGCCGTCGCGACCCGCGCCGACATTGCCCGGATCGCGGCAGCGGTGGCGGCTGATCCGACCACGGAGGTCACCATTGATGTGGAGGCACAGCAGGTGCGTTTTGGTGCCGAGACCCTCCCGGCGGAAATCCGGGGCTCTGCTCGCGATGGGCTGCTCAATGGCCGCTGGGATGCCATTGCCGAGCTCCATGAAGGGGTGCCCCAAGTGCGGGAAACGGCCGCCAGACTGCCTTACATGGCGGTCTGACGGGAGGCTGAGTCCGCGGGGCCGGGGTTGAATCGCGTCCCGGCCCGCTCAGGTGCGGATGCGTGGCACCACCGTGGCCGCGCGGGCCGCTTCAATCGGTGAAGCCCAACCGATCGAAGACCACCGCCCCAGGTAGGGGCGGTTTCGCCGAAACCGCCGCTTCAGGCTGACGGCATACCGTCCGTGACCGTCAGCCCGCTGCGGGCAACGGTCCGCGGCCACAACCCGGCCACTCCGCTGTAGCGGGCGGCGTCAAGCGCCGCCCCTACACCACCACGGCTGGAGGACCGTCAGCCAGCTCCGGGAGCAACGGCCCTGGCACCAACCCGCCCACTCCGCCGCGGCGGGTGAGGGCGCGGATCATGTTGGTTATCCCTCTACGGTTGGTGCCTCGGAAACCGGGGGGCTTGCCTCGGCTGTTAGGGTCGGAAGGTCCCGATGTATCTTTGGGCTCCCCGCTCGTAAGTGACCACATGCCCCCTCGGTTTGACCCGATGCCGTGGAGTTGTTCACCTTAGGTATTCGAGCTCATCTTTGAGCGCGCCATGGCTTTCTTTGATAAGAAGTCCTACGCTGCTGAGCAATGAATCACGATTCTGATCTTCGTCTTCCCGAAAAACCCTACAGCCGCAGCGTCGAGGAGACGCAACAGGATCTCAACACCTCGACGGAGGGGCTTTCGCCGGAAGAAGCCGGACAGCGTTTCGAGCATTTTGGCCCAAACCGGCTGCCCGAAGCGCCGCGCGACCCGTGGCTCATCCGTTTTGTCCGACATTTTCACGACACGTTGATTTACGTGCTACTCGGCGCAGCCGCGATTACCGGTGCGCTCCAACACTGGGTCGATACCGGCGTTATTCTTGGGGTTGTGGTGATCAATGCGATCATCGGATTCATCCAGGAAGGGAAAGCCGAAAAAGCTTTGGCGGGAATCCGTAAAATGTTGTCTACCAATGCCCGCGCCTTGCGCAACGGTAAGTGGACCGAAATTGAGGCGGACCAACTGGTGCCGGGCGATATCGTCGCACTCAAATCCGGTAACCGCGTGCCGGCGGACCTGCGTCTGAGCGAGGTCGTCAACCTTCGGATCGAGGAATCGGCCCTGACCGGCGAGTCCGTGCCCTCCGATAAATCGCTCGAAGTCCTGCCCGAAAACACGGGAGTGGGGGACCGTTCGAATATGGCTTTTTCCGGCACCTTGGTCGCTGCCGGTCGCGGCGTCGGTATCGTAACCGGCACCGGCTCGCAGACGGAGATTGGCCGCATCAATACCATGATCGCCGAGGTCCAAACGCTGGCCACCCCGCTCACCCGGCAGATGGCGGCCTTCAGTAAGGTGCTCTCCTACGTTATCATCGTTCTCGCCGCCATCATGTTTGGCCTGGGCTGGGCCTTGCACGATTACACTTTCGATGAGTTGTTCTTCGCTGCAATCGGGTTTGCCGTGGCCGCCATTCCCGAAGGCTTGCCCGCCATCCTCACCATCACGCTGGCGATCGGGGTGCAAAGAATGGCCCGTCGCAATGCCATCACCCGGCAGCTCTCGGCTGTCGAGACTCTTGGTTCGGTGACGGTAGTTTGCTCCGACAAAACCGGCACTTTGACCCGCAATGAGATGACGGCCCGTCACGTCGTCACAGCGGAGGCCCGCTACAGCGTATCCGGCGAAGGCTATGGGCCTGAGGGGACCCTTACGCGCGACGGGAGCACGATCACGCTGCAGAATGAGGTCGTCCTGCTCCGTCTGCTCGAGGTGATGGATCACTGCAACGACACCACCGTCGAGAAAGTCGAGGGACAGTGGAAAATTATCGGTGAACCCACCGAAGGCGCCCTCCGGGTGCTCGCGCAAAAAGCCGGCAGCAAGGCAACCGCCCCCGAGCGTGTCGCTTCGATTCCATTTGAATCCGAGAACAAGTTCATGGCAGTGCTCACCCAGAGCACCAACTCCAGTCGCCGTGTCCTGCTAAAAGGTGCGCCCGATCGCTTGCTCGACCGCTGCCAATGGCAGTCCGATGCCTCCGGCCAATCCGTCGGTCTGAATCGTGATTTCTGGGAAAAAGCAATCAATGAACTGAGCGACCAAGGCCTGCGTGTGCTCGCCGCCGCCAGCGGTGAGGTGGACGGTGCCAAGGAGACTCTTGAAGTGGCCGACTTGGAGGAAAACATGGTCTTTCTGGGGGTCGTCGGTATCGTCGACCCGCCCCGTCCGGAAGCGACTGAAGCTATCAAGCAATGTCGTAAGGCCGGCATCCGGGTCAAAATGATCACCGGCGATCATGCCGGCACCGCTCTCGCCATCGGTCGGGAAATGCGCCTCAGTGAACAGGTCCACGCCGTGACCGGGGATCAGATCGAAGCCGCGAGCGACGAGGAGCTGGAACAACTGGTTCAGGACAACGACATTTTCGCCCGCACCAGCCCGAACCACAAATTACGCATCGTTACCGCGCTCCAAGCCAGGCGCGAAGTGGTCGCCATGACCGGAGACGGCGTCAACGACGCGCCGGCTCTAAAACGTGCCGATGTCGGCGTAGCCATGGGCATCAAAGGCACCGAAGCTACCAAGGAGGCCGCCCAAATCGTGTTGGCGGACGACAACTTCGCCTCGATTGAGCGGGCGGTCGAAGAAGGCCGGGCCATCTACGACAATCTCCGTAAAGCCATCGTGTTCATTTTACCGACCAACGGGGCCGAAGCCTTCGTCATGCTGGCGGCAGTGGTCTTCGGGATGGTGCTGCCGCTCACGCCGGTCCAGATTTTGTGGGTCAATATGGTGACCGCCGTCACCCTCGCGCTCGCGCTCGCCTTTGAACCGGCCGAGCCAAATATCATGACCCGCCCGCCCCGCAAGCCGGGCACCTCCATCCTTGACCTGCTCCTGCTTTGGCGCATCGCCTTTGTCTCTCTCCTGGTTGGCGGTCTCACGATCGGGATATTCATCTTTGAGCGCCGCAGCGGCTTGTCCGAAGAAGTTTCCCGCACGGTAGCGGTCAACACGTTGGTATTTGGACAGATCTTCTATCTCTTCAACAGTCGCTTTCTCCGCCAGTCCAGCCTCCGGATTGGCGAACTCTTCACCAACAAAGCCGTCTGGATCGCTGTCGGTGCTCTGCTCTGCCTTCAGCTGATCTTTGTTTACGCACCCTTCATGCATACGACTTTCGGTTCCGAGGCGCTTGAACTCCGGCACTGGCTGCTGCCCCTTGGTGCTGGCATCACCGTCTTCTTTATCGTCGAAGCCGAAAAAGCGTTGATGGCAGGAATACGGCCCAAACGCTAGTTTCGAAGGAATCAACCCTTCATATTGGTGGTCGATTGCTGAGAGCACTCCATCGCATCCGCGTGGCCGTGAGGCTGACGGACGACTTCCCTTTAATCCATTGGTGCCACTTCTTTCCCAGGCATTTGCCCCGCTTAAGCGCAACCTATGTCCCTGGATCATTCCGTTGCCCCGCGGTTAACTGCAGCGCGTCGGCGGGGAAAGAGGGCAGGGGCAGGTCGGTGATTTTTCTGCTGCTGGTGCTTCGGCATCCGGGGGGCTTGCGTAGGCTGTTAAGGTCGGAAGGTCCCGGTGGTGCTTTCGGCGCCGTCGATCCCGTCTGGGTCTCCCTCCGTGACCAGAACATCGAATCAAACCCATGAGCGACCAACCGCCAACTCCTTCCCCCGGGCAGCCCAATGTCCGGATCAATCCGCCGGTCTTTTTCGGGTCGCTCATCATGATCGTCCTCTTGGTGGCCTTTGCCGGGCTGGCTCCTGAATTGGCAGCGCAACGGTTTGGCGCCCTGCAGGATTGGGTCACCGCCAAGGCGGGTTGGTTCTACGTCCTCGCGGTGGCCGGATTTCTGGTGTTTGCCGTGTGGTTGGCGGTCTCACGGCTCGGGGACGTGAAATTGGGCAAAGATCACAGCGAGCCCGAATACAGCTACGGCAGTTGGTTCGCGATGCTGTTCTCGGCCGGGATGGGCATTGGCCTCATGTTCTTTGGGGTGGCGGAGCCGGTGATGCATTTTTTGAATCCGCCCCAAGGGGATGCCGGCACGGTGGAGGCGGCCCGGGAAGCGATGCGCATCACCTTCTTCCACTGGGGGGTTCACGCCTGGGCCATCTACGCGGTGGTGGCGTTGTCGCTGGCCTACTTCTCCTTTCGCTTGGGCCTGCCGCTCACCATCCGGTCGGCTTTTTATCCCCTGATCGGAAACAAGATCTACGGGCCCATCGGTCACGCCGCCGATACCTTTGCCGTGTTGGGCACCATGTTTGGCGTGGCCACGTCGTTGGGGTTTGGGGTGATCCAGGTCAACGCGGGGCTCAACTACCTCTTTGACGTCCCGGTGTCAGTGGGGGTGCAGGTGGGACTCATCGTGATCATCACGGGGTTTGCTTCGATTTCGGTGGGGTTGGGCCTGGACGGCGGCATCCGCCGCATCTCGGAACTGAACGTCGTGACGGCGGCCCTGCTGTTGGGGTTTGTATTGATTGCCGGTCCCACGTTTCACCTGCTCGAAGCGTTCACCCAGAACACCGGGCACTACCTGGCCGGATTGGTGGAGGCGACCTTTCACCTCTACGCTTATGAACCCACGGATTGGATCGGGGGCTGGACCCTGTTTTACTGGGGCTGGTGGATCGCGTGGTCGCCCTTTGTCGGCATGTTCATCGCGCGGGTTTCCCGGGGGCGAACGATTCGGGAATTTGTGGTGGGCGTGCTGTTCGTGCCGGTGGGCTTCACCTTTCTTTGGATGACCGTATTCGGAAACACCGCCCTGCACCTGATGCTCGAGGAGGGCCTCGTTTCGTTGGGGGTGGCGGTATCGGATGACCCCTCCGTGGCGTTGTTTCAGTTTTTTCAAAGCCTGCCCTTCAGTGGCATCACGACCGCGCTCGCCACCCTGTTGGTGGTGACCTTTTTTGTCACCTCATCAGACTCGGGCTCCCTGGTGGTGGACATGTTGACTTCGGGAGGGGACACGGACTCTCCGCTCTGGCAGCGTTTATTCTGGGCCGCCATCGAGGGAGTCGTGGCCATTGCCCTGCTCCTGGCCGGGGGATTGGCGGCCCTGCAGGCGGCCACCATCGCCAGTGCGCTGCCGTTTGCGGTGGTCATGATCTTCATGTGCTGGGGATTGCTCAAGTCGCTGCGCGTGGAACATGCCCGTCGGGGCGCGCTCGATGCCTTGCCGCCGGGTGGGATGTTCCGCGGCGGCTGGAAAAGTCGGCTGGGCCATTTGGTGGGCACCTATCCCCCGGCGGAGGTGCGCAACTTCATCGCGCGCGACGTCAAGTCGGCGCTGGATGCGGTGCAAGCCGCCTTTGCGCAGCGGGCCATCACCAGCGCGGTGGCTCAGGGGGAGGACGGTCGCTGCTGGGTCGAGGTGCGGCATGGGGAAGAGGTCGACTTTTACTACAGCGTGCGCCCGGTTCCCCGCGAGGCGCCGGCCTTCACCCTGCGCGATACGACGGCCCGCCGGATGAAGGCGCTGGAAGGCGAGCAGCCGGCGGTCTTTTTGCAGGAAGGGGGGCTGGGCTATGATGTCATGGGCTGGAGCAAGGAAGACATCATCCACGACGTGCTGGACCACTATGAGCGGCACTTGAAATTCCTCGAAGCGATCCGCTGAAACCGATCCGTTGGATCGCGCCTTCTTCGTCCGGCTGACGCCGGACTGCGTCGAACCAAGGTGGTTCTCATCCACCCTTTGGTGGTGAAGCAAAACACCTCCGTGGCCGGAGGTGTTTCGAATATGGTGGTGGGAGGTGGATTCGAACCACCGTAGGCATAAGCCAGCAGATTTACAGTCTGCCCTCGTTGGCCACTTGAGTATCCCACCGAGAGGAAGGGCGTAGTTCACGGTTCCGCACGCCGAGGGCAAGGGCTTTTTTTACTTGGGAGACAAAGTTCCGCTCTCCAGCCACTTAAAGCACCCCAGCATCGCAGAAACTGTAGTAGCCCAATCCGATCGGGTCGTGCCGCGGATCGCCCACGATCACGTGATCGAGGAGCGCGATGTCGATCGTCTGCGCCGCCTCCCGCAGGGTGCGGGTCACCCGCACATCGGCCGCACTGGGCGCTGGGTCACCACTGGGGTGGTTGTGCACACACACCACGGCCGAGGCCGAGGCTTCGATCGCCGCCCGAAAAACCTCCCGGGGATGCACCAAGGTGCTGCCGGCCGTGCCGGACGTGATTTCGACTTGTCGGAGCAGCCGGTTCCGCCGGTTCAGACACAGCACCCAGAATTTTTCAACGGCCAGGCCGAGGCAGGCGGGCCGACAGAAGGCAGCAATGCTCGCCGGTTGATCCAGCACCGGCTGACTCCCCCGTTCCTGCGAGAGCACCCGTTTGGCCACCTCCATGACCGCCAACAACTGCAGCGCCTTGACCCGCCCGATTCCTTTACGTTTTTCGAAATCGCGCTGGGTCCAGCGGGTGAGGTCGGCCAGTGATCCGGCTTCGTTGACCAGTCCATGGGCCAGCGTCAGGACGTCGTGCCCCTGCGTGCCGCTGCGCAATAGCATGGCGAGGAGTTCCGCATCGCTGAGCGCTCCGGGGCCGTGGCGCTGCATGCGTTCCTGCGGCCGTTCCTCGACCGCCGTGGAAGCCAGTCGATTGAGGGCAAGGGCAGCGTCGGGTGGGGTATCAGCCATGACGAGTGGAGCCATAGACTGACAAATCCTCCCCCGCTGGCAAGGCCCCAGCGGGGCGGGCGAGGGGCCGAGTCGGACCGCCCCTACTCTTCGTGCGTGGCCCGTGCCGCGGCTTCGGCTGCCTCCTCGGCCGAGGCCGCGGTGAGGCTCCGCATGAACCCCATGAGGTCGCGAAGTTCGCTGCGTTTAAGGACCATGCCGGCGATCGCGGGCATACTCGATGGAGCGGCGGCGCGCTCCGTTACCAGGTTGGCGGCAAAACTCTTGGGCGCGCCCGTCGCGTCGTAGATGGTAATCGTATCGGCGGTCTCTTCCGCAATCGTCCCCACTTCGAAACCGCCGTCAGATAGGGTGAAGGCCACGACATCGAATCCCTCGGCAATGGTGTTATTGGGATAGATGATGGCCTCCAGCATTTCCTCAGCGGTCATCCGATCCGCCAAGCCGGTGAGATCGGGTCCGGCGTAGCCGCCTTCACCGTTGACCTGATGGCAACGGGTGCAGGCGAGGACCGGATGCTCATTGAACAGGCGCCAGCCGCGGCTGCCGTCGCCGCCCTCCAGCGCACCGCGGAAGCTGATCAGGGTATCGTCGGAAGCCGCCCAGTGTTGCTGCAACTCCTGGTAGGCCTGTTGGACCAGAGGGGAAGCGGAGCCCTCGGCGGAATCCAGCAATTCGACCTGCGCCATGTAGGGCACCAACCCTTCGCGCAGCCGCTGCAAGCCCTCCGCGAGGAGGAGCTCGGCTTCGGGGTGATTGAGTTGGGCGATGGCTTTGAACGCCGCCTGCATTTCCACGGGGGCCCCGCGCTCGGCCATGGCAGTGAGAATGGGCAGGGCCTGATCCGGCGACAAGCGGGCGAGGATGGGCAGGGTGGCCAGCCGCAGATCGGGTGAATCAGAGGCCCCGGCGACTTTGACCGATTCGAGTAGCGCGCTGTCGTCGAGATGGTCGAGCACGGCGAGGGCGTCGGCCCGGACTTCGCCGTTTTCCGATTCCGCGGCGAGGAGGGCACGGCCCCGGGGAGTGGCCGCCGTCATCTTCAAGTCCCGAATGGCGCTCAAAACGGCGCGTTTGACGAAGTAGGGGGACTCCCCGAGCAGCAGGTCGAGTTGACCTTCCAATGCGGCCACCGCCGGGGCCGCCTCGCGAGCCGGCAGCGGTCGGTAGACACCGACCAGCCGGTCGCGATGGAAGGGCTCGGGCCAGGTCGAGAGTTGCTCGAGGGCTTCCTCGCGGAGTTCACGCGGCACCTCCTTACTGGCAGCGAAGGCAACCAACGCCACGGCATCCTCGGGCCGTCCGAAACGATGACGGGCGTTGATGATGCGCAGTTGGAGCGCTTCGTCGTCAAAATCGCCCTGACCGAGCAGGGCGGCGAGTGCCGGCAGGGCGGCTTCAATCGGAGCGTCGTTGATCGCGAGGGCGGCCTCGCGCACGATGAAGGGGTCCGCATCGTGTAAGAATTCAGCGGCGCGGGGGTCTTGCAGTTTGCGGTAGGCGAGAAGCACTCCCAGTCGCACGGCGGGGTCAGTATCGTTTTCCGCGAGCCTCAAGGCGTCCCGGGCGGCCAGGCGGTAGAGCGCATGCACGGCGACGTGCCGCAGGTATTTGTCGTGGTTGTTGTTGCGCCGAAGCAGTTCCAGCAGATCGGTCGCCACCGCCGGGTCGCCCAGTTTTCCCAAGCTCTGGGCGGCAAAAAACTGCACGCGAGCGGCGGGATCCTGCAGCCGTTCCACCAGAGTCGATTTCGTCGCGGTGAGTTGATGATCCCCGGCGAGTTTCGCGGCCTGCGCCCGCACTTCGTGGTCCTCGTCCGCCAGCAGATCGGGCAGCACGCTCAGCGCGGAGGCATCCTGGGTTTGCACCATGCCCAGCGTCCAGAGGGCATGGATTCGATGAAGTTGAGCGGTGAAGCCCGCCTTGGTGTTGGTGGCGAAGCCTTGCAGCGACGGGATGACGGCGGGGCCCCGCTCCGCCATCTCATACTGAGCGCGAAGTCGCACCCTTTGGTCTTGATGGCCCAGAAGCAGGCCCAGCGCCGAGTTGCTGGAGGCCTGGATGCGGCCGCCGATGAGGGCTTTGACCTCGGCGGAGAGCGCCGCGCCCTCGGCGGAGGGCGCCTTCGGGGTGACCGCATAGATGCGCCCCTGGTTGGACTTGGGCCAGCCAACGACCCAATCGACAAAATAGAACTCTCCGTTGGGCGCGAAGGTGATGTCCGTCGGCAGCGTCCCCCAGAGAAACTGTTCGGATTCGGTCACGCGGTAGGAGGTCCCGTGCGGTTCGAGTCGGTAGGATTGAATCCCGGAAGTCGCGACGCTGCCTTTGAAATGCGTCATGAAGAGCGTCTGGTTAAAACTCTCGTCGAAACCGGTGCCGGGGTAGTAGGTGATGCCGGAGGGCCCATCCTCAATGTTGGCCAGCGGCGGCAGGAGATAGGCCGCCCGGCCGGCAAAGTCGGGTTTCCACAGGTCCTCGCTCATCCACGGACCCGCGCGACCCAGCGGCGCGAATTGATAGCCGATCCGCCAGCCCGATTCACCGCCCTCCATGATCTGGACCAGCCGCTCCATGTCGCCGTTGTCGCAGTCATTGTCACCGGTGAAAAGATCCCCGTATTCGTTGAAGGCCAGTTCCTGCGGATTGCGCAGGCCGGTGTGCACCACCTCCAGCTCGGTCCCGTCGGGGTTGGAGCGGAACACCGCCCCCTCATAC
Source organism: Opitutaceae bacterium (assembly GCA_018402455.1). GTDB lineage: Bacteria > Verrucomicrobiota > Verrucomicrobiia > Opitutales > Opitutaceae > Actomonas. Next base: position 8,093 of record JAGYIG010000038.1, on the reverse strand, counting down.
GGCACCTCGATTTGGTAGCCTTCAGGGGTGGTGACGTTGGTGCCCCGGTCGCCGATGGAATAATAGAGCTTGCCGTCGGGGCCAAACGCGAGGCCGTGAAAATCATGGCCGGTATAGCCGAACCGCGTGCCAAACCCGCGCAGCAGCTCATGCCGCGACGTGGCGACGGTCCCGGTCTCGTCGGTGTCAAACTGCCACAGGCTGGGAATATTGGTGAACCACACCTTGCCGTTCATGGCGAGGACCCCGGACGCGATCCCGTCGAGTTTAGAATCAAAGCCCTCGGCAAAAACCGTGCTGCGGTCGGCCTTGCCGTCGCCGTCCGTATCCTCCACCAGCCGGACCAATTCGGTTTCGAGCGCCAGATCCGCGGACTGCTCGCCAAACACCGTATCCACCAACTTGATGCGATCCTCGAGGGTGAGGGCAGCGATGTCGTGCTCGAGAAATTCCATGTAGTGCCGGATGTCCAGCACGCTCGTGCGGTAGCGGTGGGTCTCGGCCAGAAAGGCCCGGCCTTGCTCGTCAAAATCAAACGCCACCACGTTGGACAGCATGGGCTCGGCCGCCCAGAGCTTCACCTCGAAACCCGCTGGAACCTTGAAGCCGGCGATGGCTTTCTCGGCCGCATCCGAGGCCGGCGTGGTGATGGGTTCGCGCTGACGAACATCATCGGAGAGCTGGCTGGTCGGGTAGGGCGGCAGGGCGGCCAGCAGGCTGGTGGAGATGACCGCCAGAGCGGCGAGAGGGAGAGTAAGGAGGCGGGAGAGCACGATGGGTTAAGGGGGGTGGGGGAAATTTTCAGGTCGGTCGGACGGAGGCCAAACAAAAGTCCGCGCCTCCTCCGCCTTGGGGTTTAATGATAACTGCTCACGGAAGCTAACCCCGCGTGAGCCGGGTTCGAAGGGACGCCCGTATCGGGGTGCCCCCGGCTTTCTTTGGTCAGGGCTGGCTGGGGAGGTTAGACCGTGCAGAGCTTGATCGCCCGCGCCAGCGCGGCGAGGGGGTCGGCTTCCGTGGGCTGGAATTCCTGACCAACGAATCCGGTGTAGCCGGTCGCGGCGATGGCCCGCATCACGGCCCGGTAGTCGATCTCCTGGAACTCGCCGTCCAACTCGTGGCGACCGGGATTCCCCCCGGTGTGGTAATGGGAGATCCACTGATGGTGGTCGCGGATCGTGCGAATCAGGTCCCCCTCCATGATCTGCATGTGGTAGATGTCGTAGAGCAGCTTGAAGTGCGCCGAACCGACTTTCTCGCAGAGCTGCACGCCCCAGGGGGTGCGGTCGCACAGATAGTCCTCGTGGTTCACCTTGGAGTTGAGCAACTCCATGGTGACGGTCGCGCCATATTTTTCCGCGACGGGCACGATGCGCGCCAGACCTTGGGCACACACCTCGAGGCCGTCTTCGGCCGACTGACCGCGGCGGTTGCCCGAGAAGCAGATCATATTGGTGGCGCCCCGGTCGACCATGCGCGGGATCTCGCGCGCCATGAAAGCGACGATGGCATCATGGTTGGCGGCATCATTGAGACCATTGGTGATTCCGCCGGGAACCCCCCAGACCATGGCGCAAGCCAAACCGTGTTGGGTTAGAATCGGGAGTTCATCGACGTTGACCAATTCGATGGAGTCCAAACCCAGGTCTCGACCTCGTGCCGCCATATCCTCCAGCGGAATGTCTTTGTAGCACCATTTGCAGGCGGAGTGCTTGTAGTCACCGAGCAGCGGCTGGGGAGGGGTCGCAGACAAGTTCGAGGAGGTCAAGGCGCCGCCGGTGGCCGCCAGAGCGGTGGTGGAAGCGAACGTTTTAAGGGCGGTTCGTCGGGTAATGGGGGGAGTCACAGTCCCATTGCTAACCGAAATCAGCGCACTGACCAGTCCGGAGTCTGCCCCGCCACTTGAACGATCAAGTATCCTGGACCGCGAACGGGGAGGGACCCTCTTCGAAGGCGAGCGGAGAAAGCCGCGGTCTGGCTCGCCGCGTGAGCGAGGCTGTCCAGCACCGGCTGGGTCTGATTCTCTCTCACCAAGGCACCCTGCTAGCCATCGAGTGGTTCATTGATCGTTCTGATCAGTCTGAGTCGGGGACTGTCAGCCTGAAACCGGACGACACGGAGGTCGTCCCTCCCCAGGTCGGTAGGGCGTGACCTACGTGGGGCGCAACGTTGATACGTGCCAACGTGACCCCGCGGGCTGCGGGCAGGGTTCTTCGCTGGGTTCGAGATACTTGATCCCTGGAACTTGGCGCTTCGCCGCGGGCGAGAAACGCTGCGCTATCCACTGAAGGCGGAGATGAAGTAGCCGGCGGCGATGGCAGTGCCGATCACGCCGGCGACGTTGGGCCCCATGGCGTGCATGAGCAGGTAGTTCTGCGGATCGTATTTCTGCCCCTCATTGTGGGACACCCGGGCGGCCATGGGCACGGCCGAAACCCCGGCGGATCCAATCAGGGGATTCACCGGATTCTTCGGCGAGGCCAGGTTCATGACTTTGGCCATGAGCACGCCACTGGCGGTGGAAATCGCAAAGGCGATCACCCCGAGGAAGATGATTTTCATCGTGGCCGGAGCCAGAAAACTCTCGGCGCGCATGGTGATCCCCACACTCGTGCCCAGAAAAATGGTCAGCACGTTGATGATTTCGTTCTGCGCGGATTTCACCAGGCGCTCGGTCACCCCACACTCGCGCAGGAAGTTGCCGAGCATGAGCATGGCGATCAGGGCGGTGGCGTCGGGCACCAGCAGCACACAGATGATCATGACCATGATGGCGAAAACGAGCTTCTCCATTTTGGAAACCTTGCGCAGCGACTTCATGCGAATCTTGCGCTCCTTGCTCGTGGTGAGCAGTCGCATGATCGGCGGTTGGATCAGGGGCACCAACGACATGTAGCTGTAGGCGGCCACGGCGATGGCACCGAGCAATTCGGGCGCCAGTTTGTTACTCAGAAAAATGGCGGTCGGCCCATCCGCTCCGCCGATGATGGCGATGGCTGCGGCTTGTTTGGACGTGAAACCAAACAGGCTGGAGCTGAAAAAGGTGACGAATAATCCAACCTGGGCCGCGGCCCCGAGCAGGAGCGTGCGGGGCATCGCGATCAAGGGACCGAAGTCCGTCAACGCCCCGACCCCCAGAAAAATCAGCGGGGGAATCAGTTCCAGCTTGATGCCTTGGGAAAGAAAATCGAACAGCCCGCCCTCCACTTTGGTCACGCGGATTTTCTGGCTTTCGATCTGGCCGTCTTCGCCCCGGTGGGTGGAGACCACTTCGGTCTCCATCTCGAACGTGGCCGATTGGAACTGCCCGGGGGCGGTTTCCTCGACGGTAATCATGCCCCGCGTGGGCAAATTGGCAATCAGCGCGCCAAAAGCGATGGGCACGAGCAGCAGCGGCTCAAACCCCTTGGCGATGGCCAGATAGAGCAAGACCCCGGCAATGGCCCACATCAACAACATGGGTCCGGTCAGCTGGCTGAAGCCGGTGGTTTGGAAGAAATCGAGAAGATTTTGAATCATGGCGCAGCCTTAGCGGACGCGGTGGGAGGAGAAGTGGTCGCGGCGACCTTCGGCCGCCCAGGTGGGATTGGCGTCGGTCGCCCTGATCTCGGTGATCTGATGGGGACGCCCCTGCAGGGTGACGTGGACAGCGGCCGCAATCGCGGCGACGACGCCTTGGTTTATGCTGTCGTCGGGCACGGCCGATTCGACCGGGACGGAAGCGGGCAGGGCGGTTCGACGGCGAAAGAATGCGCCGGTCAACTCGAGCAGAAACCAGAGCAAAGCCAGGGCCCCCACCACCACCACCAAGCCGGTGGCTTGAAATTCCAGCAGTTCGGAAAGTGATGGTTGCGCCGGAAGCTGGGAGAGATGCGGGGAGAGGATCATAATGATTAGCTGAGTTGGATCAGCGCGCCGCCTTCTTCGACCATGTCACCGGCGCGGGTCATTACTTGGGCCACGGTGCCGTCAATTTCCGCGTAAATGAAGGTGTTCATCTTCATGGCCTCGACCGTGGCGACCTGTTCGCCCGCCTTGACGGCCGCTCCGGCGGCGACGTCGATGGACACGACCTTGCCGGCCAGCGGACTGGTAATGGTTTTGCCTCCGCCGGCGGCGGAGAGGTTGGGACGAGGCGGCGGCGCCGATATTGTCGGAACCGACACGGCTGCGGAGCGCACCGACGTGTTTTTGGGCGCGGCGGCCGCGGCGTCTTCGAGAACCTCGACGGAGACGTCATAGGTTTTTCCGTCTACGGTGATGCGTAGTTTCTTCATGTTGGGAGGGACTGCGGATTAAGCGGGGTAGGCGGACTAGAGAGGAATGTTGCCGTGTTTCTTCGGCGGGCGGGTCTCGCGCTTCGACAAGGTGTTGCGGAGCGCCATGGCGACGATGCCCCGCGTTTGCGCGGGTTCAATTACATCCGTGATCATGGCCTTGGCGGCCGCGGCGTAAGGGGAGGCGAATTTCTCGCGGTATTCCGCGGAAAATTCCGCGGCCGCCTTGTCGGGATCTTCCGCGGCGGCAATTTCCCGTTTGTAGAGAATCTTAACCGCCCCATCGGCGCCCATGACCGCGATCTCGGCAGTCGGCCAGGCGAAGACCATGTCGGCGCCCATGTCGGCACTGCACATGGCGAGGTAGGCTCCGCCGTAGGCTTTGCGCATGATCACGGTGATCTTGGGCACCGTGGACGCCGCGTAGGCAAAGAGCATCTTGGCCCCGTGACGGATGATGCCACCACGCTCCTGGGCGACCCCGGGCAGAAAACCGGGCACATCCACCAGCGTCAGCAGGGGGATATTGAAAATATTGCAGAAGCGAATGAATCGGGCCGACTTGTCGGAGGCGTCGATATCCAGGGTGCCGGCCTTCACCGAGGGCTGGTTTCCAACGATCCCTGTAACAATACCTTGGATACGGCAGAGGCCGACGACGATGTTCTTGGCGAAGTGTTCCTGCACCTCCAGGAAGTCACCGTCGTCCACCAGACGGTGGATCACCTTTTTGACATCCAGAGGGGCTTTGGGGTCGGCGGGCACCAGCTCGTTCATCTCGGGGTCCGGGTTGAGCACGAGGTTGGCGTGGGGCTTGTGGGGGGGATCGGAAACGTTGTTGGACGGCAGGAAGGAGAAGAGCTTGTGGGCGATTTGGATCGCGTGTTCCTCGTCCTCGGCGACGAAGTGCACGGTGCCACTGATGGCGGCGTGCGCATCGGCACTGCCGATCTCTTCCATGGTCGTGACCTGCCCCGTCGAGGCTTTGATGACCTCGGGGCCGCAAATGAACATGGTGGCGTTCTTCCGGGTCATGATCAAAAAATCGGTGAGCGCGGGGGAGTAGGCGGCGCCGCCGGCACACGGGCCGGCGATGATGGAAACCTGGGGCACCACCCCGGACAGCAGGACGTTCTTGAAGAACACCTGACCGTATCCGGAGAGCGATTCCTCACCTTCCTGGATGCGGGCGCCGCCGGAATCGTTGATTCCGAGCACGGGCATGCCCGCCTGACCGGCATACTCCATCAGATCACAGATCTTCTTGGCGTGGATCCGGCCTAAGGCACCTCCGCCGACCGTAAAGTCCTGGCTGAAAGCCGCGACGGGCCGCCCGTCGAGGTAGCCTACACCGGTCACGACGCCATCGCCCGGCATCGACTTGGTGGTCATGCCGAATTGGGTGCAGGCGTGTTGGGCGTGCTTGCCAAACTCCATGAACGTGCCGGGTTCGAAGAGTTTGGTCAGGCGTTCGCGGGCGGTCAGCAGCCCGCGTTCATGGCGTTTGGCTATTTTATCTACGCCACCGCCGTGTTCGGCGGTCTGGCGGGAGGTTTCGAGGCGTTGGAGGAGGGCGGGATCAATTGTCATGAGTGGGTTGGAAATTCAGGGAATCATCGCAGGGCGTTGATTCAGTCTTGGGTGGTCGGGGCCGCCGGCGCGCAAAACTCCGTGAGCACCCCATGAGTGGATTTGGGATGCAAAAAGGCGACCATCTTGTTCCCGGCACCCAGAAAGGGTTGCTCGTGAATCAGACGAATGCCGTTGGCCGCGGCGTGAGCCAGCTGGTCCTCCACCTGATCCGTCGCGAAGGCGATGTGGTGGATGCCCTCGCCGTTTTTCTCGAGAAACTTGGCGATGGGACTCTCCGGCGAGGTGGGCTCCAGCAACTCGAGGTGCACGCCCCCCACGTCGAAGAACGCGGTGCGCACCATTTGGGAGGGAACCTCCTCCCGGTGTTCGCAGCGGAGTCCGAGCCCGTTTTCATAGTAGGCGACGGCAGTTTCCAGGTCTTTTACGGCAATGCCGAGGTGATCGATTTGGTTGATCATAAAATCAGTGGGTTTGAACGGCTGGCACTGTGACCGTATTTTGTCCTGCGGGCTCGTCATGGATTGCGTTTGGGTGGGCATGGTTTGGCCAAACGGCTTTTCGATTTTCAACGAGGCGGCGATGTTACCGCAAGATCTGCGGAGCCCCCACCGGGCTGATACCGCTAAGGTGGGTCCCAACGAACCCGCAATTATGGGCCAAGAAAACCACGCCTCCACTTCCACCGCCTCCTTGGAATCTGCCCTCGCCGCCTGGCGCGCGCAGGTTGATAAAGACCTCAAGGGAGCGGATTTCACCAAACGTTTGGTCACCCGCACTCCCGAGGGGATTGCCTTGCAGCCGCTCTACACCCGGGCCGACCTGCCCCGATCGGTATCGGGACAGGAGCAACCGGGCGAAGCGCCGTTTCGACGGGGCTGGGTCGCCCAACCGACTTGCCGTCGCCTGCAAGCCATCTCGCGCCCGGACGCGGCGGCCTTTAATCAGGCGCTGCGGGAGGCCCTGATGAATGGCCAGGACGCGGTGGTGTTGCCGTCGATCGACGGCGGAGCCACGGCGTGGCGACCGACCCAGCTCGACGAGCTGACGCTGGCCCTCGCCGAGGTGGACCTCACGGCGGTGCCCGTCTTCATGGCGGCAACCCTTGATCCGCTGCCCTCCGCGGCCCTTTATCTGGCCCACGCCAAACAACGGGGCGTCGCGACCGAGACTTTGTCCGGCGGCGTGACCGCCGATCCCATCACGGCCGGGGCGATCGCGGGGCGAGCGCCCGCCGATGATCGGGCCTTGATCGACAATCTGGCGGGTTGGACCCGGTGGTGTGCGACCCACGCCCCCGGCGTGCGCACGGTGGCGATTGATGCCTCTGCGTGGAACGTCGCCGGCGCCAATGCCGCACAGGAGCTCGGGTTTGCCCTGGCCACCTTGGCGGAATATCTCCGCGAATTCGAAAGCCGCGACCTGGTCGAACTCACCGTGCTCAAGCATACGCTCGTCACCTTCGGCATAGGCCCGAAATTTTTCACCGAACTGGCCAAGTTTCGCGCCTGGCGGGTATTGGTCAGCAAGCTGTTGGTGGGCCTCGGGGTGAACCCCGGAGCGGCCAAGGGCCTGGAGGTGCACGCCAAGGTGGGCGCCTGGAACCAGACTCAATTGGACGCTCACGCCAACCTGTTGCGCACCACCACCGCCGCGCTCTCCGGCGTGTTGGGGGGCGTCAACGGGCTGCAAATCCCCCGCTTCGATGAGGCGGTGGGCGGGAGTTCCGTGATGGGCGAGCGGATCGCCCGCAACCTGCACGCCGTGATTGGCGAGGAATTCGGCTTCGGCACTCCGCAGGACGCCGGGGGAGGGGCTTGGTATGTTGAAAACCTCTCCGATGCCCTCGCCCGACGCGGTTGGGACGTGTTCCGGGAAGTCGAGTCCCGTGGCGGCATGCGCGCGGCTCTCCGGGCGGAGTGGCCGCAGAGCGAAGTCCAGCAGGTCGTGGCCAAACGGACCCAGGACCATGCGACGCGGCGAAGCGGGTTGGTCGGCACCAACGTCTTCCCCAATCTTCAGGACAAGATTCCGGACAACGCGGCAACGGCGTCCGACGCGCCGCCGGCGGATTTTGCGGCGGTGGGTCCACGCGGGTGGCCGGAATGCCTGAACGCGGCCGTGGCCGCCGTGCGCGACGGCATCGTGCCCATCGCGGATGTGCTGCTGAACCAACAGGTGGGCGAGGCCCCGGTGCTGGGGATCGAAACGCTGCCCTTCATGGCG
>JAGYIG010000037.1 GCA_018402455.1 Opitutaceae bacterium | reverse complement strand
CGCACCAGTGGCCTGACCGTGCCCAACGGCCAGGCCCAACAGGCCGTGATCCGCGCCGCCTTGACCCAAGCGGATATTCTCCCGTCAGCGGTCGACTACATCGAAGCTCATGGCACCGGCACCGCCTTGGGCGATCCCATCGAGGCCCATGCCCTCGGGGCCGCCTTCGCTGACCGGTCCCCCGATCAACCGGTGTGGTTGGGCTCCATCAAATCCAATATCGGCCATTGCGAGGCCGCGGCCGGCATCGCCGGATTGATCAAGGTCGTGCTGGCGCTCCAGCACCAGACGCTGCCGGCCCACCTCCATGCTTCCCCGCCCTCGTCCCGGATCGACTGGGACCATCTGCCCCTGCGCGTGGTCCCGCGCACCCAACCGTGGACCCGCCGAGCCACCCACCCGCGGACGGCCGGAGTGAGCTCGTTTGGGTTCGGCGGCACCAATGCCCACGTTGTCGTCACCGAGGCTCCCGCTCCCACGGATTCACCTCCCTCCGCCACCCCCGAACCGAAGGAACCGCTGCTGCTGTCCGCCCGCACCCCCACAGCCTTGAGCGAGGTTTCCGCCCGCCTGCTGGCGCACGTCGAAACCCATCAACCGGCATGGAACGACCTCGCGTTCACGCTCGCAGTGGGACGCGCGGCCATGGCTTGGCGGGCGGTGGTGCCGCCCGGCGAAGATTTCAGGGCGCTGCAGGAGCTGGCGGCCGATCCGTCGACGGCCCGGCGGGTGGAGGATCGACCGCGGATTGCTTTCATGTTTTCAGGGCAGGGGTCGCTGCGTTCCACGGTCGGCCTGGAGCTGAGAGAATCCGTGCCGGCGTTTCGTCAGGCCTTCGATGCGGCCGCGGCCATTGTGCAACGTCAGGCGGGGTGGTCGGTGTCCGCCGCACTGGCCGATCCCGACCAAATCGCCCGCACCGAATTCGGCCAGGTCACCCTCTTCTGCCTGAGCTATGCGTTGGCGTGCACGTGGCGGGATTGGGGGGTTGAACCCGACGTGGTGCTCGGCCACAGCGTCGGGGAATATGCGGCTGCTTGCGTGGCAGGGGCCCTCTCGCTGGAAGATGCCCTGGTTTTGTTGATTGCCCGCGCCCAAGCCATGGGCGCGTTGGGCGAGGAGGGCGCCATGGTTGCGGTCTCGGCCGACCCCCGGCCGTGGGAGGCCAGCGTCCGCGCCGCCGGAGCGGAAATCGGGGCCTACAACGCCCCACGTCAATTTGTGGTGACCGGCCATCGGGAAGCGGTCACGGCCGCAGCCGAAGAGCTGGCTGCGCAGGGGCTGCCCACCGTTACTTTGCCGGTGCGACAGGGCTACCATTCCCGGGAGATGGAACCGATGATGGGGAGCTTTCGCTCGACGGCGGACCGGATCGCGTTCCAGCCGCTGCAATGTGAATTCATCTCCTCGGTTTCCGGAAAACTGGAGGAGGACGCCCTCAGCACGGTCGACTACTGGACCGAACAGATTCGGCGGCCCGTGCGCTGGCGCGAAGCCGTGGAAACGCTCAGCCACCACGGAGTCGATCTGGTCATCGAAGTCGGACCGGGTGCGATGCTCACCGCCCTGAGTCAATCCACCTGGGCGGACCCATCGACCCTTTGGTTAAGCAGTCTGCCCGGCAACTCCCGCACGGCCGAGGTCCCCGCCCTGCGCGAGGCGGCCGCCCGGGCGTGGCAGGGCGGCGCGCCCCTCGACTGGCGGCGGGTTCACGCGGGACGCCACCAGCGCCGCCTGAGTCTGCCCACCTACCCCTTCGAGCGGCAGCGCTATTGGCCGGAGGAATCCGTGGTCCCGGCCCCCGCCTACCGGTTGATTGACGAGCCCGTGACGAGCCCTGCGACGCCCCCGTCCGGGCCCACCACCTGGCAGGTGGTCGGCGAACTGCCCGCCTGGAAAACGGCGCTCGAAAATCAGGGGCACCCCGTCGTCAGCCACCCGATCAATGCCCTGCCCTTGGTCCTCCAACCCCACTTGGCCGCAGCCGAGGGACCGCAGCGTGTGCTCATCGCCAGAGATCAAGTCGGAGCCTCGCGGTGGATCGGTGCCGCCAAGGTTTTGGCCCTGGAGTATCCAAATTGCTGGCACGGACTGTCCACCGTCAGTGCCGATCTCGATCCCTCCACCATGATCGAACGGATCACCCGCGCCCCCGCCGCCCCGGTGGTGCATTGGACCAAGGATGGCGGCACCACCCCCCAACTCCAACCCGATCCACTTACACCGGCGACCTGGACGGCCCGGCCTGACGTCACCTACGTGATCACCGGGGGACTCGGCGCGCTGGGTCTCCACTTCGCGCAGTGGCTGGGAGCCCGGGGCGCCACTTCCCTGCTTTTGCTTGGCCGCCGTCCACCCACCCCGGAAATCGAAGACGTGCTGGCATCGCTTCGCTCCCGCAAAATCACGGTGGCCACCGCGCCGGTGGACGTGACGGACCGATCCCAACTCGAAGCCGCTTTGGCGGCCACCCCCAGCCCTGTGGGCGGGGTGATTCATGCCGCGGGAGTCGGCGGATTTGAGCCTTTTGCGGACATCACGGCGACGACTTGGCACCAGGTCACCGCCGCCAAGGTAATCGGAGCCGAACTGCTCGACTCCCTCTCCGCCGATTGGGATTTGGACCTGTTTGTCCTCTTCTCCTCCATCGCGTCGGTTTGGGGATCACAGGGACAAGCCCACTACGCCGCCGCCAATCAGGCCCTGGACGACCTCGCAGCCCGGCGCCACGACCGCGGCTTGCCGGCAATGGCGGTCAACTGGGGACCTTGGGCCGAGGGCGGCATGGCCACGGCGGCCGCCCGCGAGGCTGTCGGGTCGGGATCGGTTTGCTGGCGCCCCCGGCGGCCGTGGCGACTTTCGAAGCCGCCTTGGTCGCGGGTCGGACCCAAGTGGTCATCGCCAACATAAGATGGGACCGATTCCGTGAAGTTTATGAGCTCCGGGGGCCGACCGAATTGTTGCGGCAGATGCCGGCCCGGGGGCCGGCGGCGGCGCGCCAAGGTCACCCCCCGTTGTCTCGCCAGCTCTCGACGCTCCCGCCGGAGCAACACGCGGACTGCATCCGCCGCCACGTTGAGGCGGTGGTGGCCCACGTGCTCAAGCTGCCCGAGGGGCAAACCGTGTCGCGGCAAACCGGCTTCGCGGACCTCGGCGTGGACTCCCTGATGGCCATCGAGCTGCGCCGCCGACTCAGTTCGGATCTGGGTGTGGCATTGGCGACGACCCTGGTGTTTGACTATCCCGACTGTGAACGGCTCGCCGAACACCTGCAGGCGCAGTGGGCGGAAGCCGGAAAGGACGTCCCCGCGAGTCCCGAGGCGACGGGTGCGACGGACGCTGACACCGAGGCGGAGGCGGAGCTCAACCGCAAGCTGTCGCAACTCGGAATCTAAAGGCGTGGTGAATTCCCCTCTTGAGGTCGATCTATGGTGGGTGCCGCTGTCGGCGGACCGCGCCGCGCAGACGGCGGCCTGGCACCAGTTGGATGCCGGCGAACAGGCGCGCGCGGCCCGGTTTCACTTCGCCGCCGATCGAAACCACTATGTTCTCGCGCACGCCGCCCTGCGCGCCGTGCTCGGCAACTGTCTGACCCGGGATCCCCGAGACCTGCGGTTCGCTGCCGGGCCGGCGGGGAAGCCGCACCTCGCGGAACCAGCCGCCCCCCGCCTGCACTTCAATTTGTCCCACGCGGGAGACTGCGCCTTGATCGGCTTGAATACGCACGCGCCCATCGGCGTCGATCTGGAAGCCACGACCCGCCAGGTGGAGGCCGCTGATATTGTGGAACGCTTTTTTGCCCCGGCGGAACGCGAGGTCTGGCGTCGAATCCCTCAGCCGGATACGCAGGCGGCCTTTTTTCGGGCTTGGACCCGTAAGGAAGCCTACGTCAAAGCGCGGGGGGACGGGCTGGGCCACGACGCTTCCCGGTTTGTCGTAACCTTTGCGGAGGCCGGATCCGCCCGGCTGGTGGCCGACGAAATTGACCCTCAGGCCCCAGCTCGGTTTCAGCTCATCCCCGTCCCCGCTCCGTCCGGCTATGAGGCGGCTTGTGCGCTGCAAGTCCCACCCCATCACCCCGTGAAACTGAAAATTCATTCCTGGCCATGAAAACCCCGGGGCCGGCGAACGGGAGATCGAACGTCGGAAGATAAACGTAATTGTAAAATTCCATTGCCGACCGGGACCCGCCCGCGTGCGATGGCCGCTTCATTTTTGCTTCCCCGGTTCATGTCGTCTTCCCAACCACCCGCCCCTCCCGCCAGCCCGCTGCGCCGTGCCTTGCACGCCATCGAGGTTTTGGAGTCCCGGCTGGAAGAACAGCGGCGCGCCACCACGGAAGCCATTGCCCTGACCGGCATCGGATGCCGCTTTCCGGGCAATGCCCGAACCCCGGCTGAATTTTGGGACCTCCTGCGGGACGGCCGGGATGCGGTGACGCCGGTGCCGCCGCAGCGTTGGGATGCCGCCGCCTTTCTGGCGGAGCATCCCGACACCCCTGGCCGGATGGTCACCCGCCACGGTGGATTTCTGGACGACATCGAATCCTTTGACCCCGCATTCTTCGGTATCTCCCCCCGGGAGGCAGGGCGCATGGATCCCCAACATCGCCTGTTGTTGGAGGTGGCTTGGGAAGCGCTGGATGCGGCCGGACAAACCCCTGATCGGCGCGCCGGTCGCAACACCGGTGTGTTCGTTGGCATCACCAGCGCCGAATACGGTTCCCTGCAACTCGCCGCCGAAGGCACCCGCACGCTCGACGCCTACCATTTGACGGGCAACGCCCTCAACACGGCGGCCGGGCGGCTCTCCTTTGTCTTTGGGCTGGGTGGCCCTGCCCTGGCCGTGGACACGGCCTGCTCCTCCTCGCTGACGGCGGTGCATCTCGCCTGCCAAAGCCTGCGGCGGCGCGAGTGCGACAGTGCCTTGGCTGCCGGAGTGAATGCCCTGCTGTCGCCCGTGGGCAGCATTGCCCTTTCCCGAGGGCAGGTGCTCGCCCCGAGCGGCCGGGCCCGGACGTTTGATGAAGAGGCGGACGGCATGGTGCGCGGCGAAGGGTGTGGCGCCGTGGTGCTCAAGCGCTTGAGCGACGCCATCCGTGATGGCGATCCGATCCTCGCCGTCATCCAGGGGTCGGCGATCAATCAAGATGGCCCTAGCAGTGGGCTCACCGTGCCGCACCGTCCCGCCCAAGCCCGGCTGCTGCGGGAGGCCTTGGCCGCGGCCGGACTCCCTCCGACTGCCATCGACTACATTGAAACCCACGGCACGGGCACCCCGCTCGGCGACCCCATTGAAGTCGGGGCCCTGGGCGATGTTTTCGCCGCCGAACGCTCGGCCGAAGCTCCCCTGCTCCTCGGCTCGGTGAAAACCAATTTTGGCCATCTCGAGTCCGCGGCTGGCATGGCCGGACTGATCAAGACCGTGTTGGCGCTGCACCATGAGGCCCTGCCGCCTCACCTCCACTTCACCACCCCGTCCGCCAAGATTGATTGGCGCGAAGGCCGCCTGCGGGTGGCGAACACGCTGACGGCCTGGCCCCGGGGAGACCGGCCCCGCATCGCCGGCGTCAGCTCCTTTGGGTTCAGCGGCACCAATGCCCACATCATTCTGGCGGAACCTCCGCCCCCCAAGGAAGGTGCGGCGCAGCCGTCCTCCCGGGGTTTGGCGGGTCCGTTGCCGGCCTACCGTCGCCGCCACTTTCCGTTGCCTCCTCCGCAGCGGCCCGACCAGGGCTGGGCCCATGATTTGCCGGGAAGTCCTGTCGATCTGCCCACCTCCACGGACCGGCATTTTGCCATCACGCTGCAGGCGGGCAATCCCTCGTGGATTCGAGATCATCGGGTCTTTGGGCAGCTGGTATTTCCGGCGGCGGGGTGGCTCGAGTTGGCCCGTCGAGCTGGCGAACTCAGCGGCCGACCCACCCTGCAGGAGGGGCGAATTCTCCGGGCGCTCCTGATTCCCGAACACCGCGCCGTGCAACTGCACACCACCGTCGCCGCCGATGGCACGGTGGAGGTCTTCAGCCGTCCGACCGACCAGACGGAGTGGACCCAGCACTTCGCCGGCACGGTGTCGGCCTCCCCTTCGTCCCCGCCGACCGCCGGGGAAGAGGCGGCTGACGACGCGGCATTGCCCACCATCGATGTCGCGCAGCTGTATGCCGACTACGGCCAACGGGGTTTGGACTACGGCCCCTCCTTTCGCGGGCTCTCGGCCCTGCGCGCCTGCCCCGGACTCGCGGTGGCGGAAATTCAACTCCCGGCCGACACCGCCCCCTCGAGGCACCTCCACGCCCCCTCCCCGGCGCTGTTGGACGCGTGTTTCCAGGCCGCCGGCGCGGCCTTTGACACCACTGCGGATGATGCGACCGTCCACCTGCCCGTGGCCGCCACGGGCTGGCACCTGACCGCATCCGATTGCGACTTCACCGCCCCGCTCAAGTTGCGGGTGCAAACCCGCACCGCGGACGGCTCCGCCTCCGTGGCGCTGCAAATTCGGGATCAGCGCAACCGCGTGGTGGCTCGATTGGATCGCCTCGAGTTGCAACGGGCGACGCCGACCGCGCTGGCCCAAGCGGGCGCCGCCCCGTTTCCCGCCCATTGGCTCTATGCGGTGAAACCCGTTGCCCGGCCACTGCCTGTCCCGCAGCCCCCCCTGGCCCTGACCGGGAACTGGCTGATCGTGGATCCGGACGCCACCGCCGGGCCCCCGTTGAGCGACACCCTGCGCCAGGCCGGGGCGGCGCCCACCCTGCGTTCGGAATACGGGGCGGGGCCGTGGACGGGGGTGGTGGTGTTCGCGGGATTTGCCGCCGAACCCACCGATGCCGACCTCGCTCAGGTGGCCACCCCGCTGCTCCACACCCTGCAGGCCTGGGGAGCGGATCCCGAGGCTTCGGATCTGTGGATCATCACGCCGGCCCCGACGGCGCGGCCCAGTGCCGCCGCCCTGTGGGGACTGGGTCGGGTGGTTCAAGCCGAGTGGAGCCACCGGACCACCCGGCTGGTGGGAATGGATTCCCCGGATCCGGACCAACTCCTCGCCGAACTGGTGGCTGCCTCGCGGGAGAATCAGATCCTCCACCAAGGTCAGATTCGGCAGGTGCTACGCCTGCAGCCCCTGCCGTCGGATCCGCGCCAACCCGTAACCTTTTCCCCGGACCGAACCTATCTGGTGACCGGAGGTCGGGGGGCGCTGGGGCTGCTCACCGCCCAATGGTTGATCGATCACGGAGCCCGTCACTTGGTCCTGCTTGGTCGCCGACCGCCCTCCCGCGACTGCGAGCAAGTCACGGCCGGTTGGCGAGCAGCCGGGGTGACCGTGGAGCTGCCCAGCGTCGATCTGGTCGATTCGGTCGCAGTGCGGCGGATGATCGGCGAACTCGATGATCTGGAAGCGGCCTATCCCCAGCGCGTACGCTCGCCGGGGCCCTGCAGGACGCCCTGCTCGGCGACCAGTCCGGCGCCCATTTCAAGCACGCCGCGGCCGCCAAATCCCGCGCGGCCAGCCAACTTGCGGCAGCTGTGCGGGAGACGAACCGCCCACTCGATTTTTGGATCAATTACTCGTCTTCCGCCGGGGTGCTCGGCACCCCCGGGCAGGCGAACTACGCCGCGGCCAATGCGTGGTTGGACGCGTTCGCCGCCCCGGCAACCCGCACCCTCAACGTGGCTTGGGGACCGTGGGCCGCGGGAATGGGCGCCGCCGTCGGCGATCGCTACGCCGCTCGCGGCGTCAACTCCATCGAGCCGGAACAGGCATTCGCTCTCCTCGCCGCCATGTTGGCCGGCGCCGAGTCCTCGGTCGCCGTGCTGCCGATCAACTGGGCCCGTTTCTTTACCGCCCACTTTACCGGGGAAACCCCTCCTTTGCTGGATGGGGTGCGGCCCGCCGGCAGTGCCCCATCCGCGGTCACCTCCCCCGCGGAATCGGCTCCCGCAAACGCCGATCTGCCGACGACAATCCGTCGCCAGATCAGCCGAGTGCTACGCTTGGAGCCCAGCCGGCTCGAGGAAGATCAATCTCTGGCGCTGCAGGGCCTGGACTCGCTCATGGCCATGGAGCTGCGCCACGCCCTGCAAAAAACGACCGGCCTCGAGGTGCCCGCCGTCACCTTTTTGGGCGACTCCCCCCTCGGCGAGTTGATCGCGGGCATGATCGAACCGACCGCTTCATCGCCCGCCGCGGAATCGACAACGAGCCCGGAGGCGGAACTCTCCCAGGGGCAATCGGCGCTGTGGTTTCTTCACCAGAGCGACCCGGCGAGTGCGGCCTACCACACGGCCTTTGCCCTGCGGCTGCGCGGCCCCGTCGAGGCCTCCCGGCTGCAGCGAATCTTCGCGGAACTGGTTGCCCGTCATCCCCAATTGCGCGCCCGCTTTCCGCGGGATGCCGGCACGCCCCGTTGCGCCATTGAGGCCGAATCTGAATTCCCGTTTGTCGTCAGCGATGCGTCAGCGCTCACCCCCACCCAACTGGCCGCACAGGTGGCGGAGGACTACCGCCAACCTTTCGACCTCGAACGGGATTCGCTCATCCGGGTAAACTTGTATCAACCGACCGCGCCGGGGGAGGCCGTGCTGTTGTGCACCCTCCATCACATCGTCAGCGACGCCTGGACCAATTGGCTGCTGCTGGATGAATTCCGCCACCTCTACGCGACCGCTGAACCCCTGCCGCCCCTCGCCGCGAGTTATCACGACTTCATCCGTTGGCAAAACGACTTCCTCGCGAGTGCGGCCGCGGAAGCCGCCGGGAGCTTTTGGCAGCGCACCCTGGCCGCTCCCCTGCCCGTCGCCACTCTGCCGTTGGACCACGAACGTCCCGCCGCCCTTTCCTCCCGCGGTGCCTCGGTGCCCTTGGCGTTTGCGCCCGATCTCTTCCCTCGCCTCCAAACCCTCGCCCGGCAGGAAGGCACCACGCTGTTCACGCTCTTGCTGACGGCCTGGCAGGTTTGGCTGCACCGCCATACCGGACAAACCGACATCATTGTGGGGTCGCCGACCGCCGGACGCAGCCGGTCGGAGTTCACCCAAATTGCGGGCTATTTTGTCAATCCCGTCCCGTTTCGGGCCCAACTGGATCCCGCCCAGCCCTTCACCGAGCTGCTGGCCCGCAACCGATCGCACCACCTCGCGGTGCTCGCCCACGCCGACTACCCGCTGCCGCTCTTGGTCGAGAAACTCAAAGTGCGTCGCGACCCCGCACGGACGGCGATCTTTCAAAACCTGTTTGTGTTTCAAAAACCGCAGCAGGGAGAAACCGGAGCAGGCTCCGGCGCCCAGACCTGCGGCGACCTCCAGCTGGAGGCCTTTCCTCTCGCGCAGATGGAAGGGCAGTTCGAACTGACGCTGGAGATTTTTGCGAGTGGCAACGGCACCCTCAAATACAACACCGCCCTGTTTACGGCGGCATCCGCCGGTCGATTCGGGGAACGGTTCTGCACCTTGCTCGACAGCATTACCGCATCCCCCGGGTCCCCCATCGGACGGCTGCCGCTGCTCCCGGCGGCCGAACGCGAGCTGCTGACCAAGACCTGGCAATCCGCCGCGCCGGACTTTACGGGCGATCCCACCCTCGTCGACCTCCTGCTGGCCCAGGCGGAAAAATCCCCCCACGCTCCCGCCCTCCGGTTTGCCGCAACCACCCTGACTTACGCCGAGCTCCACCAACGGGCGCAATCCCTGGCCGCATCGCTGCAGGCCGCCGGGGTGGGGCCGGACGTGCTGGTGGGGATTAGCGCGGAGCGTTCGCCCGAGTTGGTGATCGGACTCCTCGGCACGGTCCTCGCCGGCGGCACCTACGTGCCCTTCGATCCGGCCTACCCGGAGGAACGCCTTAACTTCATGCTGCAGGATTCCGGGGTGGCCCTGATGTTGACCACCTCCTCCCTGGCGGCGGCGTGGCAGGCCCGCGCGGATACCGTGTGGGTGCTAGACCAGGCCTTGCCGACCCCGCCCGCCCCCTATGCTCCGCCCGCGCTCCAGCCGGATCATGCCGCCTACCTGATCTACACCTCCGGCTCGACCGGGCGCCCCAAGGGGGCCCTCAACTCCCACCGCGCCATCGTCAATCGCCTGCGCTGGATGCAGGCGGCCTATCGTATCGATCATACGGATACGATCCTGCAAAAAACCCCGTTCAGCTTCGATGTCTCCGTCTGGGAGTTTTTCTGGCCCCTGCTCCACGGCTCCCGTCTGGTGCTCGCCCGGCCGGGCGGGCACCAGGATCCCCTTTACCTGCGCGACCTCATCCGGGCCGAAAACATCACCCACCTGCACTTTGTGCCCCCGATGCTGGAGTTGTTTGTGGACGTGCCTGATTTGGCGACGTGCTCTTCGCTTCGACGGATCATCTGCTCCGGGGAAGCGCTGCCGGCCGATTTACCGGCGCGACTTTTTGCCCGTCATCCCACGGTGGAGCTGCACAATCTTTACGGCCCCACTGAAGCCGCGGTGGATGTTTCCTTTTGGGCCTGCCAGCGGGATGCCCCGGCGGGACCGATTCCCATCGGTCGTCCCGTCGCCCGCACCCAGCTGCATGTCTTGAACGAGACGGGTGAGCTACAGCCCGTGGGCGTGCCGGGGGAACTCCATATCGGCGGGGTTCAGGTGATGCGGGGTTACCATCGCCGTCCCGAACTCAATGCGGAAAAGCTCATCCCGGACCCGTTCTCCTCCGCCCCGGACGCCCGGCTTTATCGCACCGGCGATCTGGCGAGTTGGCGCCCCGACGGGGCGCTGGCCTACCACGGCCGCATCGACGGCCAGGTGAAGCTGAGGGGAATCCGTATCGAACTGGGCGAAATCGAGGCCGCGCTGGTGGCGCACCCCGATATCCGCGAGGCCACCGTCCTGCTGCGCCACGACCGCGCCGATGATCCGCAACTCGTCGCTTACCTCATCCTGGAGCCCGCCGCCGCCCCGCTCGATCTCCCCAGCCTGCGTCAGGAACTGCGTCAAAAACTCCCCGAACCCATGGTGCCCGCCGCATTCGTGACCCTGGCGGCCTGGCCTTTGTCGGCCAACGGCAAGCGGGATCGCCAAGCGTTGCCCGCTCCGGCCCCCTTGGCCTCGGCCCCCCTTCCGCCGTCCGCCCAGGCGACCGCCACGGAGGCATTTTTGCGCACGCAATGGACTGCCTTGTTGGGCCATGATCAATTCACGGTGGAGGACAATTTCTTCGATCTCGGCGGGCATTCCCTCCACCTCGGTCGCCTGCACGCCCAACTGCAAGCGGCCGGTCATCCCGACCTCACCCTGGTGGAACTTTTTCAATATCCGACCATTCGCACCTTGGCCCGGCGGCTTGAAGCCACCGGAGCTGACCCGGCCCCCGGGACGGCAACGGCTGAGGTTTCCTCCCCTCGCCCCCCGCTCTCCACCCAACGCGCCCGACGGCGCGCCGCCCGCCACCGCTCATGAGTTCCCTTTCATCGGTGCGCGAACAGGACGTGGCCGTCATCGGCATGGCGTGTCGGTTTCCCGGCGCGGAGAGTGTGGAGGCCTTTCTTGACCTGTTGCGGGCGGGCCGCGAGGGCCTGACTCATTTCGACCGGGAAGAGCTGTTGGCCGCCGGCGTGGACGCGGCGCTGATGGATCGCCCCGACTATGTCCGGACCCATGGCGTGCTGGAACGCCCGGCCCGTTTTGATGCCGCCTTCTTTGGCTACACTCCGCGCGAAGCGGAACTGCTGGATGTGCAGCAACGCGTCTGGTTGGAGACGGTTTGGACCGCGATCGAGCACGCCGGCTACGATCCCACCGCGCTGCCCGGGCCCTGCGGGGTCTTTGCCGGTTCGGGGTTCAATACCTATCTCCTGAATCAACTCGCGGCCAATCCCGCGGTGGTCGAATCGGCGGGTGGATTTTCGGTGATGATCGCCAATGACAAGGATCATCTCGCTTCTCGGGCCGCCTACAAACTCGACCTGCGTGGTCCCGCCGTGACGGTGCAAACCGCCTGTTCCACGTCGTTGGTGGCGGTCCACATGGCCACCCAGAGCCTCCTCGCCGGCGAGTGCGAAGTGGCATTGGCGGGCGGGGTCTCCCTGCGGGTGCCCCAAACCGCCGGCTACCTGCATCAGGAAGGCATGATCCTCTCGCCTGACGGGCATTGCCGCGCTTTTGACGCCGCCGCCGCCGGCACCGTGGGAGGCAACGGCGTGGGGGCAGTGGTCTTGAAACGCGCGGAGGAGGCGTTGCGCGACGGCGATACGATTCACGCGTTGATCCGCGGGTCCGCCATCAACAACGACGGGGCGGTCAAAGTGGGCTACACCGCTCCGAGTCTGGCGGGGCAGGCCGGTGTCATCGCGGAGGCGCACGACGATGACCACTACACGCTCACGATATCGGCTACGTGGAGGCGCACGTAACTCGCTTCCCGTTGGGCGACCCCATCGAAGTGGCCGCCTTGACCCAAGCGTTCCGCCGGGACACCCCGGCGCAGCGCTATTGCACGCTGACGCGGTCAAAAACCAATCACGGGCCATCTGGACGCCGCCGCCGGGATTGCCGGCTTCATCAAACGGTGCTCACCTGCGAGGCGGGCACGACACGTTGCACCAGCGAACCCCGCCTCCCGGATCAATTTCGCCGAAAGCCCGTTCCGGGTTCCAGCACTGTGGAACCCTGGCCCGCCCCTGCCGGAAGCCCGCCGCGCCGGGGTGAGCTCGCACGGTATCAGCGAGCTTTCAACGCGCGCGTGATATTGGAAGAACCTCCGCCGCGCCCGACCCTCCCGCCCGCCGACCGTTGATGCGACCGAGTTGTTGATCGTCTCTCAGCGCGGAATTCGGCCAGGGCATGATCACCTCGCCACCACATTAGCGGCGGTGGATCCGCCGTCGCTGACCGCCGCCGCCCACGTTGGCGCTGGGACGTAAGCCCACCTGCCCGAACGCGCCGCCCTGCTGGGTCCCGCTTTGCGGATCTGAAAACCGTGGCCCCGCGACGCCGCCCCCAACCCCGCCGCGTCGTTTTCCTATTCCCCAGCCAAGGCTGCCAACTTCCCGGCATGGCGGCCCGGGCTGTATCACCGCGACGCTCCCTTTCGTGACTCATCGACACCGGGGCCCGGCTGCTGGCTCCTCACCTGGACGGAGCTGGACCTGCGGTCGTTGTTGCTGTTTTGACCCGGCCGACGCAGAGGCCGCCGCCGCACACTCAAACGCACCGCCCTCACCCAGCCCGCCCTGTTTCGCGGTCTGCCATGCCTTGGCCACCCGCTGGATCGCCCTCGGAGTGACCCCGGATGCGATGCTGGGACACAGCGTCGGGAATGGGTCGCCGCCAGCCTACGGCCGGCGTCCCTGACTATGAGAAGTCCTGCGTCTGATCGCTGCGAGGTTGATGGAGCAGGAACCGGGGGTATGGCGGCCATCGCGGCCGATGCCGCCACCGTGATATCCCGCTGCCGGCAGCCGGACTCACCTCGCCGCGCTCGCCTTACAGACCTTCGTGGCGTCGGCGGGAGGCAGCGGATTGATTGAGCACCATCTGGCTGCGCTCCGGGAAGCCCAGGGAATCTCCGCAGCACGCGACTCGAAACCTCACGCGCGTTTCAACAGCCGCCATGCAACCCGCGCCCGACGCCTGGCCCGCGGCCCCGTAGCCGACGTGACCACCTGGCAGCCTCCCCGGAGCTGCTGGATCTCCAATGTAACCGGAGACTGGATGCATCGGCCGGGGGCCACTCGCCCGCCTATTGGGCTCGGCAGCTGCGCGAACCCGTCCGCTACGCCGAGGGCGTAAACCACCCTCTGACCCAGGCTCCCACCGTCTGCTTTGGAAGTCGGTCCCGGGCGCACCGCCAGCGGCTGAAGTCCGTCGTCAGTCCGCGGACGGACGATCACCGCATCGTCGCGTCCCTGCCCGCTCCGACCACCGACGACAGCCTGTTGCCCGCCTTGGGGGCCTGTGGTGTGCCAGGGCCCGTCGATTGGGAGCGCACGTTTGCCGGTCGCAACCTCCCGCGGGTTCCCTGCCCACACCCTATCCTTTCGCCGGCGCGGACTATTGGGTCGACGCCGTCACCGTGCCCCGGCCGCGTCCTGCGGTCGGGGATTCGCAGATTGGCTGCACCTCCCGTCCTGGCGCCGCAGTCCCTCCCCCGGCCCCTGCGTCCGTGACGGACGGGATCTGGACGGTCATCGGCGGCCAGGCCCTGGCGCTAAGCGATGATCGCCCGGCTGCAAAATACGGGTGGGACGGTGGACTGCTCCGCCAGACGGTCTCACCACCGCCCGTTGGATCGTGGACCTGCAGGGCATGCCATAGCCCGACCGCTTTCCACCCCTCGCCGGCTTCCGGGAATTTCAAACCACGCCCGACAACTGCGGCCGGGACCCCCATTGCCGACTGCGGCGGGTGGCTGGTCGTGACCACCGGACTACGGTCGGCTGGCCGACGAGCAACCGGTGCATCGAGGAGAAGTCGTTTGCTGCTCGGCCCCGCGCGGGTGCTGCGCGCGAAGTCCCTTTCCTGTGCCAGTCAGGTCGTCGACCTGGTGCCAGCCGACCACGACCCCGGACACCATCAGATCAGCTCATTCAGGGGAAACACACGGATGAGTCCGGATCGGATGATGGTGGTGTGGAACCAAGAGGCGACGCTGGTCCGAGACGCTCACCCCCCTTCCCCGCCCGGTCGGCGGGGTCGCAGGCGGCGGGTGCACGCTGATAACCGAGGCGGCGGCGGCGTACGGGCGGTGCGATCGCCCGCGATTTGGCGACCCGACCGGAGCTCATCTCGTGCTGGTCGGCCGCTTACGCCACCCGGAAATCCGGCGCCAACTGGCGGACCACCGCACCCATGGCGCCACCGCCGAATATTGCAAACCGACGTGGCGGACGCTATGGCCGTCCGAGATCTCCACGCCCGGCTAAGCGCCGAGCGGTGCACCGTCGGGCGCATCGTGCATGCCGCCATCCCCGGCCAGCGGCAGCCTGCTGCGCACGGACGCCACGCGCGCAGCCGCCGTGCTGCAGCCCAAGGTGATCGGGACCCAACTCCTATGGGACCAGTTCGGTCCCGACCTGTCCGGCGGATTCATCCTGATGTCCTCCGTCTCGGCGCGCCTCGGCGAATGGGGTCAGTCCGACTACGCGGCGGCCAACGCGTTTATGGATGCGTTTGCGCTGGTCCATCATACCCCCACGCACCCCGTCATCAGCTTGAGTTGGGACGGTTGGGATGAGGTCGGCATGGCCGCCCGTTTCGGTAAGGAGCCGGGAATGGCGGCCTGGCACGAGGCGCGGCGCCCGCAGTTGATCCCACCGGCGCAAGGCGTCGCGGCTTTCCACTCCGCCGTGCAAAGTGGTGAGGCCCACGTCGTCATCGCCACTCATCCCCTCGCGGGCCGGCAGGTGGCTCCCCCCACCGACTCGACCCCGTCGCCATCAGCGGCCTCCCGATCCCATGATCGCCCTGACCTGGCCACCCCCTTCGTGGCCCCGATCGAGCCAACCGAGATCCTTATCGCGGCGGTTTGGGCCGAGCTGCTGGGGCTCCGGGAAGTGGGGATCGACGATAATTTCTTCGATTTGGGCGGACATTCATTGCTGGCCACGCAGGTGCTCGCGCGGCTCCGCGAGCACGGGCTGGGGGTCCTCAACCTGGCGCAATTTTTTGAGCATCCCACGGTGCGCGCCCTTGCTCAGGGGAAGGCCGCGGCATCCGCACCGGCGGATACCCCGAACCTCCAAGCCGGGCCGCGGAACGACAACCTGGCCCCGCTGTCCTTCGCCCAAGAGTCGCTCTGGTTGCTGGATCGCATGACCGGATCCAGCGCTCACTACAACGAATTTGGGGCGCAGCACCTGCACGGCCCGCTGGACCCTGATAAACTGCACACCGCACTGCGGACTGTGATAGCCCGTCACGAGGTTTTGCGCAGCCGCTTCGTCGAAATCGACGGCCACGCCCGACAAGAAATTCTGCCCGTGGAGGAGGTCGAGGTCGAGCTGCCGCTGCTGGCCTGGGACCAGCCCGACACCGCGTCGCCCCCGGCGGCCTGGGAGCAACTCGCCGCCGAGCTGGTCGCGGACTCCTTTGATTTGCGGAAAGCTCCGCTGGTGCGGGGTCGGCTGATTCGCCTCGGGGAGAAGCACCACCTGCTCATGATGGTGGTGCACCACATCGTTTTTGACGGCTGGTCTTCGCGAAACTTTTTTGCGGAGCTCCTCGCCGCCTACACCGGGCAACCGTTGGCCCCGCTCGGCGTGCAGTATGCGGACTTCGCCGGCTGGCAGCGACAGGTTCTCGTCGGGAAGCACCGGGAGGAGCTGGAGGCGTTTTGGCGGGAAACGTTTACGCTTCTGCCCGCCGCTTTGGCCTGGCCCACCGACCGGGTCCGCCCGCCGCAACAGACCTTTGGCGGCCGCTACCACGACTTCAGTTTAGGTGCAAAGCTCACCGCGCAGCTGACCGAGATCGGGCGGTCGCGGGAGGCGTCCCCCTTCATGGTCCTGCTCGCGGCGTATGCGGCGGTTCTGGCGCGTCACGCCGCGCAGGAGGAGGTGGTCATTGGCAGTCCGGTGGCCGGAAGGGATCACCGGGAGTTGGAACCACTCATCGGGTTTTTCGTGAACCCGCTCCCGTTGCGGATTGATCTGCAGGGCAGCCCCAGTTTCGCCACGTTGATTGATCGCACGCGCACCCGGGTTTTGGCGGCCTACGCCCATCAGGCGCTGCCTTTCCAGCAGATCGTCGAAGCCATTGCCCCTCCCCGGGATCCCGCGCGATCGCCGCTCTTCCAGTCGATGCTGATTTTTCAAAACCAAACGGCCGAGCCAGTGCTGCCGCCGGCAATCACCCTCGAGCCCTGGCGGCCGGAAACCGGTCCCTCCCGTTCGGATCTGGACCTCTACCTGTGGCAACGGTCCGACCAGTTGAAGGGCTATTTTCTCTACAATACCGATCTTTTCGACCCTGCAGGCATCGCGCGTTTCGCTCAGCGTCTGCAACATTTTCTGGAGTCGGCCCTAGCCGCTCCCGACCAGCCCGTGTCCTCGATCAAACTGGACGCAACTTTTTCGCTGCCGGGTCTTGGCAGCCGCCACCGACATCCCCCAAGGTCATAGGCTGACTTCGTCGTATGGAGCAATTCCTATCACCTCACCAAGAACGGCTATGGTTCATCGACCATTTCGAGCGGGGACACGTCTATCCGCATCCTCCTACGTATCATAATCTTCCGTTGGTATTAATGGGGTCGGGTGAGCTGACAGCGGCGACCGCCGAGGCGGTTTTGGCCGCATTGGTGATGCGCCACGAGGTGTTGCGCACCCGACTGCAGGAGGACGACGTCCCGGCGCGTGCGGTGATCCGGGATCAGGTGGAGGTAACGGTGGCGGCGGTGGTGTTGCCGGAAGGCTCGTCCGACTCGGACGTGACAGAATACCTTACCGCGGCGAACGCCCGGCCCTTCACCCTCCATCAAGAGGCCTTGGTGCGGTCCGAGCTGGTCCGTGTGGCCGGCGAGGAGCCCGCCGGTCGGTTTTGGTGGTTGATCACCCTGCATCACCTCATCGCCGACCGCCCCTCCCTCCCGTTGCTCGCCGGTGAGGTTGCCGCGGGGTTGCGCGGCGAGGCGGTGGCCGCGCCGGAATTTCATTACCCCGATTACGTGGCTTGGCAGCGCTCGCTCCCGTCTGATGCGTTGGAACCGCTCCTCTTTTACTGGAAATGGCAGCTTCGGGGCCGGCTCGCCCCGCTGGAACTGCCCACCGCCCGTCCGCGCCGGGCCGTGCACACTTTCACCGCCGCCCGCCACCCCTTCCACTGGAGTCCTGCCACCACCCAGGCACTGCGCCAACTGGCCCGTCAGCACGACACGTCGCCCACCGTGGCGGCCTTGGCGATGTTTAAGGTTCTGCTGCACCGCTACGCTCAGCAACCGGAGGTTGTCATCGGCACCAGTGCGGCCAACCGCCGGCAAGAAGGCACCGCGGCACTCATCGGCCCCGTCGCCAATCTCCTCGTGTTGCGCAGCACCTTTCAGGCAGGCATGACGGTCGCCGAAGTCCTGACCCAGTTTGCCCAGACTCACCGCGAGGCCTGGGACCATCAGGAAATGCCCTTCGATCCGCTGGTGCAGGTCCTCAATCCCGCCAAGGACATGAGCCGCACGGCCTTGTTTGATGTGCTGGCCACCGTGGAGGAAACGCCCTTCCCGGAGCTGGCGGGGGGGCCAGCCGGTCCCCTGAGGATCGTCGACCTCAATCTGGGATACGGCAAATACGACCTCGCGTTGCACCTTCAGTTTACGGCCGAGGACACCGTGGTCGGCACGTTGACTTACAACGCGGACCTGCACGATCCCCCCTTCGTGGCCCAACTGGCCCGCCATTTCACCCGCCTGGTCGAAGCGGCCGCGGCCGAGCCGACCGCTGAAATCACCGACTTGCCCCTGCTGTCGGCCGCCGAAGCGACCCAGCAGCTGAGCACCTTCAACGCCACCGCGGCCAACGCTCCACGCGACCAAACCCTGACGGACCGATTTGCCCGCCAGGTCGCCGCGTCCCCCGCCCGGATTGCCTTGCACGCCGCCGGGGTCGACCTGACCTACGGCGAACTCGATCGGCGTGCCAATCAACTGGCCCGGCTTCTCGTCAGCCAAGGCGTGTTGCCGGATACGTTGGTTGCGGTGGCCCTGCCGCGTTCACCGGAACTGATCGTGGCTTTGCTCGCGGTGTTGAAAAGCGGCGGGGCCTATCTGCCCCTGGAGTCGAGCCATCCGATCGCCCGCCTCCACTTCACCCTCGCCGACGCCGGCGTCACCCATCTGATCAGCCTCTCGGGAGTTATGGCCGCCGCGGCCGTCCCGCCGACGGTTACGAAGATCACCCTGCTGGATCATGAAGCGAGCACCCTCGCGGCGCAGGTGGAAACCGCCCCGGACGTTGCGACCTTGCCGGAGAATCTGGCCTACTGCATCTACACGTCGGGATCCACCGGACAACCCAAGGGGGTGTTGATCGAACACCGTCAAGTGGTCCGTTTGATGGAGACCGATCGGAGCCCCTTCACCTTCGGCCCGGACGATGGATGGGTGCTGTTTCATTCCGCCTGTTTCGATTTTTCCGTCTGGGAAATGTATGGCGCGCTGCTGTTCGGGGGCCGCCTCGTGATGGTCGACGCCACCACGGCCCGCGATCCCGACCGCATGGCCGATGTGCTCCTCACCCAGGGTATCACCGTGTTGAACCAAACGCCCAGCGCGTTTCGCCAACTTGATGCCGCCTTGCGGCGCCGCGGCTACCCGGATCTCGCCGTGCGGCAGGTGATCTTTGGCGGCGAAGCTCTCGCCCCGCTCGATTTGCGGAACTTCGCCACGGCCTACCCCACGATCGCCTTGATCAACATGTATGGCATCACCGAAACGACGGTGCATGTGACCCACCACCGGATAACCGCGGAGGACATCGCCGAAAACCGCCCGGTCATCGGCCGGCCCCTGCCCACGACGACCACGCTGGTATTGATGACCGGCAACGGCTGCCGCCGCTCGGTGTGGTCGGCGAAATCTGCGTCGGCGGCGAGGGCCTGGCGCGCGGCTACCTGAACCGGCCGGAGCTCACCCGGGAGAAGTTCATCGACCACCCCTTCCAAGCCGGCTCCCGCCTCTACCGCTCGGGCGATCGCGGGGCCCTTCAACCGGACGGGATCCTGCAGCATCTCGGTCGGATGGACGATCAGGTGCAGGTGCGGGGCTTCCGGGTCGAATTGGGTGAAATCCAAACCTGCCTGCGGCAACATCCCGCCGTCGCCCAAGTCGAGGTCATGGCCCGCACGACCGCCGACGACGCGCCCGTCCTGACCGCCTACCTGGTGTGTCACGAAAAAGTCGATACCGCCAGCCTGCGACACCATGTGGCCGGGACCCTGCCCGACTACATGATTCCCGGCGCCTTCGTCGTGCTCGAGGCCCTGCCCCTCACCGCCAATGGCAAGGTGGATCGCGCGGCCCTGCCGGATCCCGCCGCGTCGCCGCGCCCGGCCGGGCCGGCGTTCTCCGCGCCCACCGGGGAGACCGAAACCTTCGTCGCCGAGACCTTTGCCCAGCTGCTGGCGGCTGCGCCCGTGGGCCGCGACCATCACTTTTTTGAATTGGGGGGACATTCGTTGCTGGCCGCTCAGCTCGTTTCGCGGATTCGATCCGCCTATCGGATCGAACTGCCCCTCCAGCACGTCTTCACCTCGCCAACGGTGGCCGCGTTGGCGGCGGTCATTGATCAGGTGCGCGCGGAGCCGGCGCCCGCCGCGGCGACGGCCGTCATTCCGCGGGCCCCGCGCCGGTCACCCGCCCCCCCGCCTTCGTCCGACCAACTGTGAGCGAACCCGTTACCCCCCCTCCGGCGGCCACGAGTATCGCGCCCGCATCGTTCGCCCAGTCGCGACTTTGGTTCCTCGACCGCTTCGAACCGGGCGATCCCGTCTACCATATTCCGCTGGCTGTTCGGTTGAAAGGTTCCCTCGACCAACCGGCCGTCGAACGCGCCCTGCGTAAGCTCTACGAACGACACGAAACCCTCCGCACCACCTTCACCGTCGAGCACGGCGAAGTGATGCAGGTCATTCACGCCCCCAGTCCGGCGCCCCTCATCTATTCGCCTCAACTCGCGGCAGCCGACCGCTTGGCCCGCTCCTTGGCTGACGAAGCCCGCCGCCCCTTCGACTTGGTGACCGGACCACTGTGGCGCGCCGTGCTTTGGGAGTTGGGCCCGGCCGATCACGTCCTCCAGCTCACCTTCCATCATATCATCTCGGACGGTTGGTCCCTGGGCGTGCTCATTCGAGAATTCTCCGCGGCCTACACCGACGCCGACTACGCCCCGCCGGAACTGGCCATCCAGTATGCCGATTTTGCGGCGTGGCAAAAGGAGCAGCTCAGCGCTGCCACCGGGGATGACCCCATCGCGGCGTGGCGCGAGCGACTGGCCGGAGCCGATTTCTCCCCACCGCTGTTGACGGACCGCCCCCGCGCGAAGTCACGCAGCACCGCCGGCGCCACCCTTGCGTTCACCATCGATACCGGGGTGACGACCCAACTCCGCGAGCTCAGCCGGATGGCCGGTGGTTCGCTTTACATGGCGCTGCTGACCGGCTTCGCCGCGGTGATCTGCCGCTGGAGCGGACGGGACGACGTGGTCATCGGCACCCCGGTGGCCAACCGGACGCGGGCCGAACTGGAACCCTTGATCGGATTTTTCGTCAATGCCCTGCCGCTGCGGCTGTCGCTCGGTCCGGACCCCACCGGGGCGGAGCTCTTCCAGCAGGTGCAGGCCGTCACCCTGCAGGCTCTGGCCGATCAGGATCTGCCCTTCGAAAAGCTCGTGCAGCAGTTGGAACCGGAGCGATCGTTGGCCCATACCCCGATTTTTCAGATCATGTTCGTCCTGCAGAACGCTCCGGGGGACACCCTGCGGTTGCCGGGCCTCGAGGTCAGTCCGATCGAAGTGGACACCGCAACCAGCAAGTTCGACCTGACCCTGGTGCTGGAGGAAAGCGGCAACACTTTGAGTGGCCGGATCGAATATGCGGCGGACCTGTTTGCCCGGGAAACCATTGCCCGGCTGGTCAACCAGTTCAGCCATGCGCTCAACCAATTGGTCGCCGCCCCCACGCGGCGCATTGCCGAATGGGCTGGGGCGGATCCGACGGAGTTGGCGCTGCTGGCGACTTGGTCAAACGGACCGACGCCGGACTATCCCTCCACTTCGATTCCCGCTGTTTTCACCGCTCTGGCGCAGACGCAACCCGAAGCGGTCGCCGTCCGCTGCGGTGATCAGACGCTGAGTTATGGCGAAGTGGAGCGGCGGGCGAATCAGCTCGCCCATCTGCTGCAGGCCCATGGCATCGGACCGGACCAACCGGTCGGGGTCTGCTCGCCACGGTCTCCCGAACTCATCATCAGCCTGCTGGGCATCATGAAGGCGGGCGGAGCTTATCTGGCGCTGGACCCGACGGCGCCCCCCGCCCGGCTGGCGGCGGTGCTGCAGGCCGCGGAGTGTTCCCTCGTGATCGTCGACGAGGAGAGCCAGCAGCACCTGCCAGCAGAGGTGGAGGGTTGGGTTCCGGCCGATCTCAGGGCGCCCTTGGCGGAAGCGCCGACGACGTCCCCCCCCGGCGCGGTCGGGCCCGATCATCTCGCCTACATCAGCTTCACTTCCGGATCGACCGGCACCCCCAAGGGCGTGGCGGTTCCGCATCGCGCCGTCCTGCGGTTGGTGCACGGAGAGGTCTTTGCCACGTTCGGACCCGATGAGGTTTTTCTGCTCATGGCGCCGCTGGCCTTCGATGCGTCGACCCTGGAAATCTGGGCCCCGCTGCTGCGGGGCGGTCAGCTCGTGATCATGCCGCCGGGAAATCCCACATTGGAGGAAATCGGGCGGGTGGTGCGGACGGAGCAGATCACCACCCTTTGGCTCACCGCCGGGCTTTTCCATTTGATGATCGAGGAGCGGCCCGAGGATCTGCGGGGCCTGCGGCAACTGATCGCGGGCGGCGACGTTTTGAGCGTGCCTCAGGTGGCCAAGGCGTTGGCCGCCCTGCCGTCCACCCGCTTGGTCAATGGTTATGGTCCGACCGAGAACACCACCTTCACGTGCTGCCATCAGATCACGCGCGTGGACCTGACGCGCCCCAGCATTCCGATCGGCCGACCCATCGGTCACACCACGGTGCGGGTTTTGGATCGTCACCAACGGCCCACGCCGATCGGCGTGCCCGGGGAGCTCTACACCGGCGGCGACGGGCTGGCCCGGGGCTATGTCGGCCAACCCGAACTCACCGCCACGGCTTTTATTGCCGATCCCCACCAACCCGGGAAACGGCTTTACCGCACCGGTGACCGCGTGCGTTGGCTGGCGGACGGTTCGCTGGAGTTTCTGGGTCGCCGGGACCGGCAGGTGAAACTCCGCGGGCATCGCGTCGAGCCGGGCGAGGTGGAGCATGCGCTGGCGGCCGAGCCGGAGGTGACCGCAGCCGCCGTGCAAGTGTTCGACGGGCCGACCGGCAAACGGCTGGTGGCCTACGTGACTCCCCGCTTGGACCCCACCGCATTGCGCCGCGCTTTGGCCGCCCGCCTGCCGGAGGCGTTGGTGCCCGCGGTCATCGTCCTGTGGACCACCTGCCGTTGAACGCCAACGGCAAGGTCGACCGCTCGGCTCTACCCCACCCTGAGGCGCTGGATTCGACCGCGCCCCCCGCAAGTCCGGCCCGAACCCCCACCGAGGAAATTCTCGGTCATCTCTGGGCCCGACTCCTCCACACCGCGTCCGTGGGACCGGATCAGGACTTCTTCGAACGGGGCGGTCACTCCCTGCTGGCCACCCAACTGGTCAGCCGGGTGCGCGAAGCCTTCGGGGTCGAACTCCCGTTGCGGGCCATTTTCGAAACTCCCGTCCTCACCGATCTCGCCGCGCGGATCGATCGCGAACGCCAAAGCGACCCCGATCCCGCGCCCCCGCTGCGGGCGCTGCCCCGGCCCGCCGCGGTGCCACTTTCCTTTGCACAGGAACGGCTTTGGTTTCTCAACCAACTCGAACCGGGGAACCCGTTCTACAATATGCCGGCCGCCTTGGAATTGCGGGGTCGCTTCGATTTGAGTGCGGCTCGCCGCGTCGTCGCCGCCTTGGCGGAGCGCCATGAATCCCTGCGCACGGTTTTCCGGGCTCCGGAGGGTCAACCGACTCAGGTGATTCTCGAGGCCATCGCTATTCCCGTGGAGCAGGAGGACCTTGGCCTCGCGCCGCCGGAAGATCGGCCCGCCCTCGTGGCTCAGGCGATCGCCGCGGAAGCGCGCCGGCCCTTCGAACTCGCAGCAGGGCCCTTGCTCCGCGTCCGCATTCTCCGCTTGGAGGAGAACCACCATATTCTGCTGATGACCATGCACCACATCGTTTCCGATGGGTGGTCCATGGGGGTGTTGACCCGGGAGATGGGTGAATTTTATGCCGTGTTTACGGGCGCGGCGGAAGCCGGGCCGCCGCCCCTCAGTCTCCACTACGCCGACTACGCCATCTGGCAACGGCAGTGGCTCACCGGCGCGGTTTTCGATGCCCAGCTCGACTACTGGCAGCGCCAGTTGGCGGGCGCTCCCCCCGTGCTCACGCTCCCCGGGGACCGCCCCCGGCCCGCGGTCCAAAGCTACCGCGGCGGCAGCCACGCTTTCGTGATCGACGCCGCGCTCACGACCGCACTCCGCGATTTGAGCCGCTGCACCGGAGCCACCTTGTTCATGACCCTGGAGGCGGCGTTCGCCGTGCTCCTCGGTCGGATGGCCCGCCAAACCGATGTGCTCATCGGAACGCCCATCGCCAATCGACACCGGGCCGAAGTCGAGCCGCTCATCGGTTTCTTCGTCAACACCCTCGTGCTGCGCAACGACCTGTCGGGGCAGCCTTCCTTCCGCGTGTTGCTCGAGCGCACCCGGCTCACCGCCCTCGACGCCTATGCGCATCAGGATCTGCCCTTCGAACGGCTGGTGGACGAACTGCAACCCGAACGGGACTTGAGCCGGAATCCGATCTTCCAGGTCATGTTCGCGCTGCACAACACGCCCCACCATGAGCGCGTGCTGCCCGAGCTCACCATCACCGATCTCGCGGCGGAGCGCATCTCCGCGCAGTTCGATATCGTGCTGGATGTTTGGGAAACCGAGACCGGCCTCAAGGCCGTGCTGGAGTATGCCACCGATCTGTTCGACGGCCCCACCATCGGCCGGACGGCGGAACATTTCACCACCCTGCTGCGCGCCGCGGTGGCGGATCCCGAAACGCCGGTGAACCAGCTCCCGTGGTTGTCCCCCGTCGAGCGAATCCAGATACTGGATACCTTCAACGACACCGCGATGCCGTATCCGGACCAGCACACCCTGCAGCAGCTGATCACGGCCCAGGCCCAACGGACGCCGGACCAGATTGCCGGCTCCCATCGGGGCCGGACGCTGACCTATGCGGAGTTGGAATTCGCGGCCAACCCGCTCGCCCATCGCCTGGTGGCGCTGGGGGTGCAGCGGGGCGACTTTGTCGGACTGTTGGAGGAACGGGGCCTCGACTGCCTCATTGGCATGGTCGCCATTCTCAAGGCGGGCGCCGCCTTCATTCCGATCGATCCCGGCTATCCCGCTGAGCGGGTGCAGCACATGATCGCGGACAGCGGGGTGACGATGCTGCTGACGCGGGCCGCCGTGGCGGAGCGGTGTCGGCCGACCGAGGCGGGCACGGCGCTGCGCCATCTGGTGTTGTTTGATTCCCCGGCCGAGTGGTCGGGGCCGCCCGGCCCGGTGGTCCTGCATCGGCGGGACGATTGGGCTCGGGACCCCGCGACTCCCCCCGTGGTGGCAGGTCAGGCCGGGGATCCCGCCTACATGCTCTACACCTCGGGATCCACCGGGCGGCCCAAGGGGGCAATCATTCGCCACAACGGCGCGATCAACCACATCTACGGTCAGTTCCGGGAACTCAAGTTCCACCCCCAAACGGCGTTTCTGCAGAGCGCGCCGTCCTCGTCGGACATCTCGGTGTGGCAATTCCTGGCCCCGCTCTTGATCGGCGGCCGCACGGTGATCGCGGACTTCGAGGTCGTTTGTGAAGCACCCCGTCTGTTTGAGCTCGTGCGTCAGGAGGGCATCACGCTGTTCGAGTTTGTGCCGGTCGTGCTCAAGGCGTTGCTGGACCACGCCCAGGCCCAGGGCGAGGCCGCGGCGTTGCCCGATCTCGAGTGCGGGATGGTCACCGGCGAGGCCGTGCCGGTGGCCTTGATCAATCAATGGTTCGCGGTGTATCCCCAGCTGCCGCTGGCCAACGCCTACGGCCCCACCGAAGCGGCCGACGACATTTGTCAGGCCCTGCTCACCGGGCCCTTGCCGCCGGCAACCCCGACCGTGCCCATCGGCCGCCCGCTGCCCAATTTGACCCTCTACGTGCTCGACCCCGATCTCCAGTTGGTGCCGATCGGGGTGCCCGGGGAAATCTGTGTCTCCGGCGTCGGCGTCGGCGTCGGATATTGGAAC
Source organism: Opitutaceae bacterium (assembly GCA_018402455.1). Lineage (GTDB taxonomy): Bacteria > Verrucomicrobiota > Verrucomicrobiia > Opitutales > Opitutaceae > Actomonas. Next base: position 5,166 of record JAGYIG010000037.1, on the reverse strand, counting down.
AACCCGGAAAAAACCCGCGAGGCGTTTGTGCCCAACCCCTTTGACGATGGCCGCCGCGGCGAGACCCTCTACCGCACCGGCGACCTCGGTCGCTGGCGGCCCGACGGGAATCTGGAGATGTCCGGCCGCCTCGATCAGCAGGTGAAGTTGCGCGGTTTCCGTATCGAACTGGGCGAAATTGAAAGCATGCTCGGACAACATCCCGGCGTTGCGGAAACGGTGGTGCGCATCGAGCCCGAGGCGAGCGGCGAGGACCGTTTGGTTGCGTGGGTCACTCCCGATGACGCGACCGGCGTGTTGCGCGCGCAGCTGGAGCAATTGCAAAAGGACCAGGTCGCCCTTTGGCAGGACCTGCACGAGGACAGCTATCGGGAAACGCTGACCTACGCGGACAACAATCCGACCTTCAACGTCATTGGTTGGGACAGCAACTACACCCGGGAACCGCTTTCCGAGATCGAGATGCGCGAATACGTCGATCACACGGTGGCGCGCGTGCGCGAACTGCAGCCGCGGCGGATTCTGGAAATCGGCGCCGGCACGGGTTTGCTGATGTTTCCACTGGCGCGGGACATTGAGCACTACCTCGCCGCCGACCTTTCGACCGTCGCCATCGACCAACTCCGCGAGTTGACCCGTCATCGCCCCGGCTACGACGGCCTCGAACTGCGCACCCAACCGGCGCATGACTTCACGGGGGTCGAAACCGCCAGCTACGACGTGGTGATGTTGTGTTCGGTGGTGCAGTATTTTCCGGACATCACCTACCTGATCACGGTGATCGAAGGGGCATTGCGCGTCCTCAAGCCCAATGGGGCGATCTTCCTGGGTGACGTCCGCTTGCGCTCCTTGTTGCCCGCGTTCCACGCCTCAGTGCAACTTTTTCAGGCCCCGGAAACCCTCACCGCCGTCGGTCTGCGCCGCCGGGTGCACGAGGCCCGGCAAACCGAGCAGGAAATGGCGGTCGAACCCGCCTTCTTTGCCGCCCTGCGGACGCGTTGGCCGCAGCTGACCCGGGTGCAGATTCGGCCCAAGCGGGCGACGGTGCAAAATGAGATGACCCGGTTCCGCGCCGATGTCCCCCTGCACGTCGGCGGGCCGCCCGCGGCGCCGGTGGCGCACGATGCGCGGCGGTGGGACTGGAGCCGGGATCCCGTATCCTTGGCGGAACTACGCGGTCATCTCGAATCGGCCCCGTCACCGACCGGCACCACCCTCCACCTGCTCGCCGTGGCCAACCCCCGCGTGCACCGGGAGCAACGCACCTTGGCCTGGCTCGAAACCGCCCCCGACGACGCCTCGGTCGCGGAATTTCGTCGCGAGTTGGAGGGCCAAGCGGAGACCGGGCTCGAACCCGAAGAGCTGCAGGCGCTGGCCGACGAACTCGGCTGGACGTTGGACCTGGCGCTGGCCGGGGCGGACGGCTCATTCGACGCCATCTTCCGCCGGGGGAACTCGAGCGTGCTGCCCCCGTTGGATCTGTTTCCACCGCCGGAAAGGACGCCGCCGTGGCGCACCTACGCCAATCATCCGCTACACGAGAAACTCGCCCGCCTGTTGGTGCCGCAACTGCGCGAGTTTCTGAAGGATCGCCTGCCCGGCCACATGATTCCCGCCGACTTCGTGGTCTTGGAGGCCTTTCCCCAGTTGCCCAACGGAAAGATCGACCGCCACGCTTTGCCCGCCCCGGACTCCAGCCGCGCCTTCGCCGCGGCCGACCACACCCCGCCGGCCAATCCCGTGGAAGCCAAGATCGCCGGTATCTGGGCCGCCGTGCTGGGACTGGAAAAGGTGAGCGCGACCGCGAACTTTTTTGAACTCGGTGGCCACAGTTTGAAAGCCACTCAGGTGGTCAGTCGCATCCGCCGGGACATGGCGGCCGAAGTGGCTTTGCGGGAACTCTTCAATCACCCGACGGTTCGAGAACTCGCCGCCGTGGTGGCGAGTCGCCGCCAGCATGAGCACATCCCCCTGCCGCGGGCCCCCGAGGCGTCGGACTACCCGCTCTCCCATGCTCAGGCCCGGCTGTGGGTGCTCGCGCAAATGGAAGGGGCGCTGGTCGCCTACAACATGCCGGCATCGCTGGAGCTCACCGGCAAAATCGATACCGCCGCGATGACACGCGCTTGGGCGGGCGTTTGCCAACGTCATGAATCCTTGCGCACAACGCTGCCGGAAATCGACGGAAAGCCGCGGCAAAAGATCCATCCCCACCCGCTCGGCGGATTCCGTTTGCTGGATTTCTCAACCACCCCGGACCCCGAAATCCGCGCCCGGCAGGAGGCCTTGGACGACGCCTTGGCGCCGTTCGATCTGGCCGCGGGTCCCTTGGCGCGGGTGACGCTGATTCGGTTGGCGGCGGAGCGCCACGCCCTGCTGTTCAATATTCATCACATCATCTCCGACGATTGGAGTATGGGGGTGCTGGTGCGCGAATTCACGCAGCGTTACGACGCTCTCGCCACGGGCAAGATTTTGGCCATCGACGCCCTGCCGGTGCAGCACCGGGACTATAGCGCGTGGCAGGAGATCCGGACCAACACGGAGGCCTGGGCCGTCCATCGCGATTTCTGGCACCAGCTATTGGCCGGACCTTTACCGGTGCTGGACCTGGCGACCGACTTCGTCCGTCCGCCGGTCAAAACCTACCGTGGCCGCACCCTGGAGTTTTCGGTGGCTCCGACGATCGCCGCGGGCCTCAACACCTTGGCCCAAACCCATCGCGCATCTCTCTTCATGGTTTTGACCGCGGCGGTGCACGCCTTCCTGCACCGCCACACCGCGCAAACTGACATCATCGTCGGCACCCCGATGGCCGGCCGCCAACACCCCGACCTCGAAGATCAGATCGGATTCTACATCAACACCCTGCCGCTGCGCGCCCACGTGGATCCGACCGCCAGCTTTGTGGCCCTGCTGGGCCAAACTCGCGAAACGGTCACCGGGGGGTTCGAGCATCAGGACTATCCCTTCGACCGGATCGTCGAAGAACTCGCCGTCAGTCGCGACGTCTCGCGTTCCCCGCTTTTCGATGTGGTCGTGGTGATGCAGAATGTCGACCCCTACGAGTTGCGCATTGATGACGTCGAAATCACGCCGATGCTCGCCGACGTCGGCGGCAGCAAATTCGATTTGCAGTTCAATTTCGCGTCCGTCGGCGACCGCTTGGAATGCTCCTTGGGCTTCAACACGGATTTGTTCGCCGAGGACTGCATCGGGCGTTTCACCGCGCAGTTCACCACATTGCTGGAAAGTATCGTCACCGACCCGATGCAACCGGTGGATCGGCTCGCGCTGCTGCCGCCGGCGGAACGACGCCGGGTCGTGCAGGAGTTCAACCCGGCGCCGCTCCCGTTGCCCGCCCCCGATTCGCTGGTCGATCGTTTCACCGCTCAAGTGCACCGGACGCCCGACGCCATCGCCGTGAGCGCACCGGCGGCCGCGCCTCTCACCTACCGGATTCTGCAGGAACGCTCGACTCAGCTCGCCCACCACCTGCTGGGCGCCGGCGTGAACACCGAGACCCCGGTGGGTCTGTTTATGGAACGCACGCCGGATTTGCTGATCGGTCTGCTCGCCATTCTCAAAGCCGGCGGAGCCTACGTGCCCCTTGATCCCGCCTACCCGGCGGAGCGCATCGCGTTCATGATCGACGACGCCCAGGCGCCGACGATCCTCACGCACTCCCACCTGCGCGCTCAACTCCCGGCCCTGAATGCAGCGGTGTGCTGCATCGACGACCTGCCGCCGTCCCCCGATGGCACCCCGCCCGCGCCGCTCCCGACGATCGATCCCGACCAGGCCGCCTACATCATTTACACCTCGGGCTCCACCGGGACCCCCAAGGGCTGTGTGGTTCCCCACCGACAGGTCACCCGGCTTTTTGATGCGACCGATCACTGGTTCCACTTCAACCCGCAGGATGTTTGGACCCTGTTTCACTCCCCCGCCTTTGATTTTTCGGTCTGGGAAATCTGGGGTGCCTTGCTCTACGGCGGACGCCTCGTGGTCGTCCCCCACCCGATCAGTCGCGATCCGGAGGCCTTCCTCAGCCTGCTGCGGTCCGAAAAAGTGACGGTCCTCAATCAAACCCCCTCGGCCTTTGGGCAACTGGACGCCGCCGACCGCGGGGCGGATCCCGCCGCCGAGCCGCTGTCCTTGCGCACGGTGATCTTCGGGGGCGAGGCGTTGGACGTCGGTCGATTGCGCGGTTGGTGGGACCGCCATGGCGACACAGCTCCTCGCTTGGTCAACATGTATGGAATCACCGAGACGACCGTGCATGTGACTTACCGGCCGCTCACTCAATCCGATCTGGCCACGGCCCACCGCAGTGTCATTGGCCAGGTGATCCCCGACCTCACGTTGTATTTGCTCGATGCGCACGGCCAGCCCGTCCCCATCGGGGCGACCGGTGAGATCCACGTCGGGGGAGCTGGCGTCGCCCGCGGCTACCACCGTCGTCCTGAACTCACGTCGGCCCGGTTCATTCCCGACCCCTTCTCGCCTCAGCCCGATGCCCGGCTGTATAAGTCGGGGGATTTGGGGCGTTGGTTGGCCGACGGCGATTTGGAGTATCTGGGCCGATCTGATCAGCAGGTTAAAATCCGCGGATTCCGGATCGAACTCGGGGAGATCGAAGCCGCCCTTACGGCCCATCCCGACGTTACCGGTGCGGTGGTCATGGCGCGCCCGGACCCCTCCGGCGGCACCCGGCTGGTGGCTTACGGCACGACTCTATCCGCGGCCGCCCCTCCCGCCACGGCTGAGTTGCGTCGGCATCTGGCCACGACGCTGCCGGACTACATGATTCCCGCCTCCTTTGTCTGGTTGGAGTCCTTTCCGCTCACCCCCAACGGCAAAATCAATCGCGACGCGCTGCCCGATCCACGACCCACTTCGGAACCGGAAACCGCCCCCGCCCAAGAGACCTGCCGGGACGACTTGGAGGCCACCATCTCCCGGCTCTGGTGCACGGCCCTGGGGGTGGCGAAGATTAGCCGCAATGACAGTTTCTTTGATCTCGGGGGGCACTCCATGATGATGGTCCAGGTGCATAAACAACTGCGCAGCGAGCTGGATCGCGATTTCCCCGTCACCATGATGTTCAAACACGCCTCGGTCGCCACCTTGGCCGCGTATTTGAACGCCATTCCTGCCAGGGGT
>JAGYIG010000036.1 GCA_018402455.1 Opitutaceae bacterium | reverse complement strand
CCGGGCAGATTTTCCGGAGGGTCGCGGCAAAGGCCTCGGCTTCGGGCTCGCCCAGATCGGCCGAACCCGCGCCCACGCCGCCGGTAAAGAGGATGCGCGGCGCCAACCCCCGCCGCCACAAAGCTTCACATTGGTGGGCGATCCGAAGATCAAAATGCCCGAACCCGATGATCACATCCGCCGGACGCAGGTCCGGTGCATCGGACGGACTGAGGTAGTCGTAGAGGATTTGGGCGGCGGGCAAGGGCATCGCAGCAACACGCTACTGCGCGGCGGCGCTTTTCGGCGAGTTCGGAAAAGGTTACGCTTTTCAGCGGCGATCAGGTTTCGTTGATTACGCGGATGGAGGTCATCTTTCTCGGCACCGGCACTTCGCAAGGCATTCCCATGATTGCCTGTGACTGCGCCGTGTGCACCTCGGCGGATCCCCGCAACCGGCGCTCCCGCTGCTGTATTCATGTGGTGATGGATGGGCTGCACATCCAGGTGGATGCGTCGTCCGAGTTTCGGCTGCGTTGTGTGGAAGAGCGGATTGATTGGATCGATTTTTTTATCCTCTCGCATGGCCATGCCGACCACATCACCGGGATGGATGATTTACGCCGCTTTTGCGATTTGCACGGCGGCGAAGCCCTCAAGGTCTATTCCACGGACGAGGGGATCAGCCGGGTGCTGGCGATCTACCCCTACGCGATTTTGGAGCGTCCGATCGTGAAGGGGTATGCGGCCTTCAAATTGGAGCCCATGCCGGAGAAACTCGAACTGCCCCAGGGCACGATCGAATCCACCCTGTTGCCGCACGGCGGCATCAACGTGCTTGGGTTGGTGTTCACCGAACGCAGTTCGGGTAAAAAATTCACCTATTACACGGACTGCAGCCGCGTCCCCAGCGCGGCCGTGGAGCTCGCCCGGGGCTCGGACGTCGTGGTGTTGGATGGGCTTCGGCCCACGCCGCACCCGTCGCACATGACCATTGGCGAGGCGACCGCTATGGCGGCTGAAATTGGCGCGCCCCTTTCGTATCTGACGCACCTGACCCATCTCACCGATCACGCCGAGGTTGAGGCCGGGTTGCCGCCCTCCGTCCGCGTGGCCTACGACGGACTGCGACTGAAGCTCTGAACCGACCGCGGATGGCCCCGGGGCCTTAATCGGCGGTGGTGTAGCCGAAGCGGCTTGAGCATGGCGGCCAGCGTGGGACCCTCTTTCTGTACGCCTAGGGCGCGCCCCGCAGGTCTACGGGGCGCAAGGCCGACGCAGTGATCAAATACCCGCTGGTGACCTCCACGGCGGTAACCCAGCGGCTTTCCCAACCGCTGACCTCCGGCAAGGTCAGAGGGGCTGCCGTGGGAGAACTTTTTGCTTCATGGGTTCCCGCCATCTCCACCGATTCGATCACCGTGATGAAGGAAACGGTCCGCGTCTCCGACGCGGTGACCCTCCTGCCGCTCTACTGCGTGCGCCATGAGCTCCAGCGTCAGCAACTCAAGGTGCTGGCCTTCTCCCCGTCGGCGATCAAGGCGCAGTTTGCCTTCATGTATCTGTCCCACCGAACCTGCAGTCCCTTGGCCGATGCCCTGATTGGGGCCGCCCGGATTGCGGCGGCCGAGGTGATGGCGGAGGAGCGGAGTCTGGCGGAGACGTTTACGTAGAGGCCCGTGCGCCCGGATTATCCACCCAGAAGACTTGCCGAGGAATTCCGAATTTTCGTTAGACATCCAATCTTGAGTAAGTTTACTAAGGTAACTCTTTTTCAATCAAACCCCACGTTCACCACCATGGCTCGAATCTATAACGATATCACCGAAACCATTGGCAACACCCCCTTGGTTCGTCTCAACCGTACGGCTCAGAAGCATGGGGCCAAGGCCAACATCCTGTTGAAGCTGGAGTTCTTCAACCCACTGGCCTCGGTGAAGGATCGAATCGGCAATGCCATGATCGAAGCTGCCCTGGCGAGCGGCCAAGTGGATGAGAATTCCGTCATCATTGAACCGACATCGGGCAACACCGGCATCGCGCTGGCGTTTGTCGCCGCGGCCAAGGGGCTCAAGCTGGTGCTGACGATGCCGGAGACGATGAGCATGGAGCGCCGCAAATTGCTCAAGATTCTGGGCGCGCGGGTCGTTCTCACCGAAGGTCCGAAGGGCATGAAAGGAGCGATCGCGAAGGCGGAGGAACTCGCCGCCGAGATCCCCAATTCCATTATTCTCCAGCAGTTTGCCAATCCGGCCAATCCGGAGGTTCACCGTAAGACCACCGCCGAGGAAATCTGGGCGGACACCGATGGCGACGTGGATTTTGTCGTGGCCGGAATCGGCACCGGTGGCACCATTACGGGGGTCGGAGAGGTGCTCAAAGCCAAGAAGCCCGACATCAAGATCATCGCGGTCGAGCCGGCCAAGTCGCCGGTATTGTCGGGCGGGCAACCCGGCCCGCACAAGTTGCAGGGCATCGGCGCGGGCTTCGTGCCCTCCGTGCTCAACACCAAGATCTACGATGAAGTCATCGCGGTGGATGAGGCCGATTCTGGTCCGATCACCAAGGAGGTGAACACGTTGGACGGCATTCCGATCGGGATCTCTTCCGGCGCGATCACGGCAGCGGCCTTGGAGTTGGCCAAACGCCCTGAAAACGCGGGTAAAACCATCGTTGCCATCATCCCGTCCAGCTCGGAACGCTACCTGTCCACCTGGCTCTTTGCCGATGTGGATCCGGAGAGTGACTCGATCGACGATCTGAAATAATTTTGCGGCACTTCCCGGCCTCGTTCGCGGGACCGGGCTTACCTACCCCAAGCCGGTCCCGGCTTTCTTTCTGCCAAGGAAGGGAGCCGGGACTTTGCGTTGCAGGGCTTGAGTGTGGGGTTGCGTCGAGCGCCCGACGCACTTGCCTCACTGCCATGGTGCCGGAACCGTCCCTGGCCAACGCCTACCTTGCCCCCCACGTCGCCCTGTTGGCGCAGAGTTATGCGCGATGGACGGGAGCGGAACTCCCGCTGCCCGGGGCCGACGAACTCGACCGCGGCAGGGCCCTGTATCATGCGCCCTTTGTCGTCGTCTCACATGGAACGGAGCCGGATCCGATTTTCAATTACGGCAACCTGCAGGCGCAGCACCTGTTTGCCATGACGTGGTCCGAGCTCACCCGCTTGCCCTCGCGCTGTTCGGCGGAGCCGCTGGAGCGGGCGGAGCGTGAAGGTCTGATGGCGGCGGTGCGGCAGCGGGGCTACATTGACGACTATCGGGGGGTGCGGGTCTCCGCCCGTGGCCATCGATTCCTGATCGAGCGGGCGACGGTTTGGAATGTGGTGGATGGCCACGGGCGGTTGCACGGTCAGGCGGCCCGGTTTGATCAATGGACCCCGCTCGATGACGGGGGGAGCGCTGGACGGAGCGATCCCACTTAACCGAGGAGCGATCTGCCGCAGGCTGAGGGATCGACCACCGGAGTGAGCCGGAGCCCGGTCGCCCTAGGTCGGCGCCGGTGCTAGAACGGCCAGATCCGCGGCACGTAGATCATGGCCATCGTGAAGCACATGAGGTTCAGCGGAAAACCGATCTTTAAGAAGTCGGTAAAACGGTAGCCGCCCACCCCGTAAACGTAGGTGTTGGTCTGGTAGCCGATGGGCGTGGAAAAGGCGGCCGAGGCGGCGAACATGACTGCCACCACAAACGGCCGGGGGTCCACCCCCATCTCGGCCGCGACCTGCAGCGCGATCGGCGCCATCAAAGCAGCGATCGCGGTATTGGACAGGATCTCCGTGAGCACCATGGTGGTCAGGTAGATGATGGCCAAAGCGATCAACGCGTGGTGATGGCTGGCGCCGAGCAGGTTCACGGCACTCACCAGCCCGTTGGCCAGGAGCGAAGCGGCTCCGGTGGACTCCAAGGCCATGCCCATCGCCAGCATGCCGAAAATGAGAAAGATCAGATTCCATTCCACCGAACCGTAGGCCTCCTTGGAACTGAGCACCCGGGAGACCAGGAGGACCACGACGCCGGTGACGGCCGCGATTTCGATGGGCAGAATCTTCAGGGCGGAGCAGCCGATGACGCCGGCGATGACGGAAAGCACCAGCAGGATCTTGGAAGTGGGCGACTTGGTGGGGGTGCGGGCGCGGTCGAAGAGCACAAGGTCTTCGCTGCCGCGCAAGGAATTGATGGCCTCGTCGGTGCCCATCATCAGCAACACGTCTCCGGGCTCGATGGGGAGCGTCTCAATCGCCTCCCGCACGTTTTGGCCTTTGCGGTGCAAGGCGACGGCCACCAGCCGGAAGCGCTGCCGAAAGTTCACCCCGCGCACGGTGCGACCGACCAAGTCCGACTGCGGCAAGACCACCGCCTCGACCAACGACCCTTCATGGGCCGCGATTTGTTCCAGGCCCAGTTGGAGATCCGAAACCAGATTCAAGCCCTCCACACTGCGGGCCGCGGCGATCCCCTTGGGTCGGCAGGAGAGGAACAACCGGTCCCCCGGCGCCAGAGTGGTGGCCTTGGGGTCAATCGGAATGGCGACCCCGTGGCGGACGATTTCCAAAACCCGAACCCCGCGCGTCTGTTTGAGGCCGGATTCGTGCAGGGTTTTTCCGATCATGGCCGAGTCGGGTTGCACGAAAGCCTCGGTCAGGTATTCACGTCGCTCCTCATCGGAGAGGATATCGGTCAGCATCTCACGAACCGGCAGCACCTTCTTTCCGACCACCGCCAAGTAGATTCCACCGATCACGGCCAAGGGAACGCCCAATTGGGCGAGCTCGAACAATCCGATGCTCGGCTGACCGTTGGAGACGGCGATGCCGTTAACAATCAGGTTGGTGCTGGTGCCCACCAAAGTGCAGGTGCCGCCGAGCACCGCCGCGTAGGAGAGCGGAATAAGCAGCTTCGAGGGGGCCAGCTTCATCTTGCGCGCCAGTCCGAGAATCACCGGCAGGAACACGACCACGACGGGCGTGTTATTGATGAAGGCCGACAGGGTCGCCACCAAGGCCACCATGATGAGAATCACGATGGGGTAGGGCAGGCTGCCGGCCCGTTCCACAAAAGCGGATATGCGGTCCACCACCCCACATTTCACCAACGCCGCGCTGAGGATGAACATCGCCCCCACGGTGACCGGCGCGGGATTGGAAAAGACGTCGAAAGCGTTTTCGTGCGGCAGAAGCCCCGTGAGGAGCAGCACCGCAAAAAGACTCACCGCGGTCACATCGGGCGGCACCTTTTCCCAGACAAAACTGGCCAAGGTCAGGACCAGCAGAGCAAAAACAAAGAGGATTTCCCAGTTCATAGGTGCGCGGACACCCTAGTGGCGCAACGGCCGCCTCCCAGCTTAATCGTTGCCTGGGGAATTGAGTTCGCTCTGACGATACCAGAGAAAGAAAATGATCAAAAACCCGGTGAAGGTGACCACCACATTACCCAGTTTCATAATGGCCCCGGCCAAAAGCTGGTCATCCATCGGACTGAAGCCCTCGATTAAGCGCGGGGCAAACTCGTAAGTCGGGTAGAGGATATCGGAGGAGAATGAGATAAAGGCGAACAGGGGCGTGAAGGCGACCGCCACCGCGAACAAGTAGATCATCTGCGCAGGCAGCCGGAGCGGCGGCCACCGCTTGGACCGGGTGACCACCGGCCACCAAAACAAGACCGCAGTGCCGAAAAAGCTCAGGTGTTCCATGATGTGGATGAAACGATCCTGCAGGGCTAAATCGTAAAGTTCCGGGATGTGCCAGATGGTCTGAACCGACACATAAAGGATTCCAGCGACGGCGGGCCGCGTGAGAAACCAGCCAAAGAACTGAGCCCGGCCCATTCGTTCAATCAGGCCATCGAGCAACGAGGCAGGCCACCCGAGGAGCCAGAACACCGCACATGGATAAATCAAAATAACATGTTGAACCATGTGCGCCGAAAAAAGGAAGCGCTCGCCTAACTGGTCGAAAGGAGAACCCACCGCCATATAAAAAAGAATAAGCGATCCATAATAACCGATTTGACGCCATCGCGCCACGGGCGCAGCGAGCCCCAATCGTTCCCGGAATGGACCGGTCGCCAGGGCGTAGCCCCAAGCGAGTAACAGTAGCCCACCGATCAAGTAGGGCTCGTTGTGCCAGTGGCGTAGGTCGATCAAAGACATGGATGAGAGGTTAAACGGCAACGGTTGCGGACACAAAAAAGGCGACCCTTTGGTCGCCTCGTCAAATGGGAGGTTCCGATGTAATTATCCCAACTCTTCGTAAGCCGGCCCGACCGGGGTCGAGGCATGGGCACCGTGAAGCAAAAGCAGGGCCCACAGGGTGCCTCCACCGACAATCGTCCCGATCACAAAGAGCACCGTCAGGAACCGCTTATCCCATTTAAGGTGCATGAAGATCCAGATGACTGCGACGAATTTCACGGCGGACATGGCCATCAGTAGCGTGATGATGAGCCAATTTGCCAAGGGCATGTAGATCACCAGTAGCTCCAGACCGGTAATGATCGCCAAGATCATCGCCAACTGGACGAAAACGTGGAATTTGCCCTCATGGGCGTGGGCCTCACCGGAGGAGGCGACGGAAGCGGAGTCACTCATGGCAGGACGATGTATTCGAGAAGGTAGACGACCGGAAAGATCACGATCCAGACAATGTCAACGAAGTGCCAGTAAAGCCCCATGGACTCGACATCGATGGCGTTGGCTTCGCCGAATTCGACCGCCCCCCGAGGCTTGGCAAACCAGATCAATGCGCCCAACAGGGCAATACACCCAAAGAAGGCGATGAAGTGGTTGGCAAAGAAGTAGGCCATCCCGTTACCGGCCTCATAGCCATGCACGAGCGCGAGGATCGTATACAGACTGAGTACCACCATGGCGGTAAAGGTCACGAAGTGAAGGAACCCCCGGAGAATCCAACCCTGGCCCTCGGATTCATCCGCGGGTTTGAACGTTCGGATATACATCAGGACCAACCAGAGCACCCCGATGGCCACGTGCACCCCGTGAGTGCCGGTGAGGGTGTAGAAGGTCGAGCCGAAGACACTGCTGGAGAGCGTCAGGCCATACGCATGGACGAAATGAACAAATTCGTAGACTTGGATACCGAGAAAAATCAGGCCGAAGACGATCGTGCCGAGGAGCATCTTGCGCGTTGTCGCAACATTACCCTGTTGGCATGCATTGACGGCGAGAGCCATCAGCAGGGACGACATGAGCAATATGAAGGTCGAGCCGGAGGTCAGCTCGATCGCGAAGATGTCCCGAGGATCCGGAGTGCCCACGGGCGGATGGAGCCGGTAGATCAGATGCGTTGCGATGAGGGAACCAAAGAACATGCAGTCCGAGGCCAAAAATGCCCACATGAAGAGCTTCTTGTTCGGAATACCAGTGGTCGTCGTCGCGTCGTGGTGGTGGTCGATGGGGCCGGCAGTGGCGGCGGTGGAACTCATGGCGTATGTCCTGTGGGGAAAATAGTTTCGGTTCAGTGCTTCGACGCGGCCTTATCGCCGTCCTGCCTCGTGGGATGCAGGTGATAGCCGCCCGGTCCTTCCACCGCCCACATCCAAGCTCCAACAAAGGTTAAGACCAGACCGACGGAGGCCCCGACGAAATTGTGATTACAGAAGAAGATGGCGCCGAGCAGCATGCTAGCGGCCGTGAAGATGGGGAACCATGAATTACTGGGCATGTGAATGCCGCCGTGGGCCTCGTCTTCCGCTGCTTGTTTGGCCTTCTCCGCGTCTACTTCCGCCCGGTTGTGCTTCTCATACCAGAAAGCGTCGCGGGCGTGGACTTTCGGCGTCACATCAAAATTATGCACCGGGGGAGGGTGGGGGAGTGCCCACTCGAGTGTGCGGCCATCCCAGGGATCCTGCTTCGCCTTTTCACCCTTGAAGTAGGTGTAAATCATCACGGCAAAGTAGATGGCGATACCAATACCCAGCAGGAAGGCGCCGATCGTCGCGATCATGTTGACGCTGTTCCAACCCATGTTGCCGTCGTAAGTGAAGGTCCGTCGCGGCATGCCGTTGAGTCCGACAAAGTGGAGGGGAAAGAAGGTGACGTTGAAGCCCACGAAGATCACCCAGAAGGAGAGCTTACCCCAGAACTCCGAGACGATGCGGCCAAACATGAGGGGGAACCAATAGTGGATACCGGCTAGCAGGGCGAAGATCGATCCCCCGATGAGCACGTAGTGGAAGTGAGCCACCACAAAATAGCTGTCCTGCTGCTGGGCGTCAGCCGGCGCGGCGGAGTGCATAATACCGGAGAAACCGCCCATCATGAACATCCAGACGAAACCGAGGGCGAACATCATCGGAGTGCGCATCATGAGATGCCCTTTCCAGAGGGTACCGATCCAGTTGAAAATCTTTACGCCGGTCGGCACCGCGATCGCCATGGTCGCGAGCGTGAAGGCCGCGGTAGCCACCGTGCCCATGCCGGTCGTGAACATGTGGTGAGACCACACGCCGAAGCCGAGGAGGCCGATCACCGCGCCGGAGAAGACCACGATCGGATAGCCGAAGAGCGGTTTCCGCGAAAAGGTGGGCAGAACCTCCGAGATGATACCCATGGCCGGAAGGATCAGGATATAAACCTCCGGGTGACCGAAGACCCAGAACAAGTGTTGCCAAAGGATCGGCAGCCCGCCTCCCGAGACTTCAAAGAAGTGGGTGCCGAAGTTTCGATCCATCATCACTTCAACCAAGGCGATGGTGATTGCCGGGAAGGCCAGGATGATCAGGAAGGCGGTGAAGAGGGTCATCCAGGTGAACACCGGCAGTCGCATCATGGTGAGCCCGGGAGCCCTCATGTTAATGATGGTCACGATAAAGTTCAGCGACCCAACCACGGAGGAAACACCGAGAAGCTGCAGCCCCATGATCCACATGTCGGTTGACATGTCCCCGGCAAACTCGCTCGAGAAGGCGGTGCTGGTGAGCGGGGCATATCCAAACCATCCCATGTCCGGGAGCCCGGATTTTACGAAAAAGCCGAGGTTGAGGACGACCGCGCCGGCCAAAAACACCCAAAACGCGAAGCCGTTTAATCGCGGAAATGCCACGTCACGCGCCCCGATCTGCAGCGGCATGATGTAATTAAAGAACGCGGCCGAGAGGGGCATGACGGAAAGGAAGATCATCGTCGTCGCATGCATCGTGAACATCTCATTGTAGGTCTGCGCCGAGATGAAGTCATTGTTGGGCACGGCCAACTGCGTCCGAATGATCAAGGCCTCCACGCCCCCCACGAGGAAGAAGAACAGCGCGCTTACGCCGTAGAGGAATCCGATCCGCTTGTGGTCGACCGTGGTCAACCAGCTGACGATCCCCGTTTTGTGATCGGGCCGACTAAAGAGCCATGACCGCTTGGCCACTTGGGCCTGCTCTTCCTCGTGCCCGATGAATTCGTTTTTGGTGAGAGATTGGTCCATGGCAGATTATTTTAAACTCTTGAGGTAGGCGACGAGGGCATGGCCCTCTTCCGGGGTGACTTCAATGTCTCCGGGACTGGGAGCGCGTTCGCCGGTGGCCGGATCGCGGGTGGTGTAGCCGGGCATGGTGACCATCCCCGTGGGGGGCACGATGCGGGAGTGATACATGAAATTCCCGGGTTTCACCTCTCCGGGCTCAGTGATCCAGCGGTAAAGGTTCTCGGGGGTATTTTCCAGCAGCCCGGCGGCGACGGTGGTCCGAGCGCCGAAGTGAGTGAGGTCGGGCCCGATGTTACCCATGCCTTCGTGCCCCCGCACAACGTGACAACCCGCGCAGCGGTTTTCGACAAACGCCCGGCGCCCTTCCGCAATGAGGGCAGCGTCTTCCTCGCCCGAGGCCGGGATCTCCTGCCAAGCCTCCCAGTTTCCGAGGGGATCCGCATCAAATTCAGGTGACCAACCGGGCTGGTTGGTGCGAAACGGACCGAATTCCGGCAGGGGTGTCGCGATTTCAGCCCCCGCTGGTGCCTCGACGGAGCGCGCCGGTAGTTTCTGATTCTCCAACCAAGCAGCAAAGTCGTCCTCGGCCAGCGCGATCACCCGGAACCGCATGACCGCATGAGATTCACCGCAGAATTCGGCGCACTGACCCCAAAAGTATCCCGGTTCATCCGCTTGCAGCCAGAGGTGATTGCCGCGGTTGGGAATCATGTCCACCTTGCCCGCGAGTTTGGGCACCCAAAATGAATGGATTACATCGACCGTCCGCAGATTTACTCTCACCGGTCGCCCTGCGGGGATGACGAGCTCATTGGCGGTGATCAAGGGAGCCTCGCCGCCAAAGGGCTGCGGCGTCATCTCGCGAGAGTATTCAAATTTAAACCACCACTGGTAGCCAACCGCCGTCACCTCATAAGCGATATCCTTTTGGTCCTCGGGCACGTCGTAGGTGTACCAGATCGCCCTCAGGGTCGGCACTGCGATGACCACCAAGGCGAGAATCGAAGCGGCGATGAGGCTCAGTTCAACGAGCGGGTTACCGTGTCCCTGGGGAGGGGGCTCAGCATGTTCATCCGCGGAAGAGCGGGCTTTGAATTTCAGCGTGGCGTAGGCCAGCACGGCACCGACGATCACGAAGATGGTCAAAGAGACCCACAGGGTGACGTAGAAGACATCGAGTTGGGTCTCGGCGACCGGGCCTTTGGTGTCGAAGGTAGATTGATGCCCGCTGATCCAGCCGCCGCTCAGCAAGGGAATGAGGGCGACAGCGAGGAATTGCCAAATAGAGCGGCGCGGCTGATCGGGATGGACGGAGGAACGCATGGGAACGAAAAAGGGCTCGCGCCGGACAGGCACGAGGAACGCGTCAGCGTCCCGACTGAGCGGGGTATTTCAAGCACTTATCTTGGAAAGCTGCAGACTTGTTGAGGCAGCTTATTCACCCTTGAAGCCCGCCGCATAGATAAACATTTCCGGCAAAAACGCTGGCGGTTTGGGGAAGCGTGAATTCGGTGTCAGCTGTATGACTTTAACAAAAAATCTTTTCCTCGCCCTAGCCGGGCTGGCTCTAATTGGCTCCAGTGCCTTCGCCGCGCAAACGGTGGTCGTTGAGGGCAACGACCAGATGAAGTTCTCTGTCAACAGGATCGAAGCGGTCGCGGGCTCAGAACTTACCATCGTGCTCAAGAACGTAGGCTCAATGCCCAAGGCGGCCATGGGTCACAATCTGGTCGTGCTGCATAAGTCTGCCAACCCCGCGGCCTTTGCCCAAGCCGCCGCCGCCTCGCCCGCAACAGAGTACATTCCCGCCGCCATGAAGGACCAAATTTTGGCCACCACCAAAATGCTCGGCCCGAAGGAGGAAGACTCGATTACCTTCACGGTTCCCTCCGAACCAGGTGAATACGTCTACCTTTGCTCCTTCCCCGCCCACTACATCGTGGGCATGAAAGGCGTCATCGTAGTGACCGCGGAGTAAGCCCGGCCCTCGCCAATTCAATCCGCGGTTCGAATTCATCGAACCCGAGCCGACCCCGTAGCCGGAGTCGGCTTTTTTGGCGCGAGGGAGGGCGCCCGCTCCGCAAGGACCGACAGGATTTCGCGAAGCCGTTGGGGAGCTCTCCTAACATCGCCCCCAATGGGCCCCCTCCTCGCCCCCCGCCGGGGGGGGCAACAGACTTTATCGCCGGCTTCGTCCCGTTGCACTTGAATTACCTCCCAATCGCTCCATGGTGGAAATAAAGAGATCAAGTCTCAATAAAAACATGAACCTCCGCCTCGCCTCCCTTTCTCCGTGCAGAGTCTCCTTCTGCCTCGCGATCCTCTCCGTTATCCTGAGTGGCTGCGCGCCTCAGGCGACCCCGAATGAGGCAGCGTTTTCGAAAATCGTGATCGCGTTGGAGCCGGACAAAGATCCTGACGCCATGCTGGCGGATCGTGAGGCCCTTGAGGCGTTCGTCACCGCGAAGACTGCTATCGAGACCGAGGCTATCGTGCCGCTTAGCTCGGCGGTAATGACCGAAGGTCTTAAAAACGGAACGATCGATATTGCCTACTTGAGCTCCACCGCGACCGCGCGCTTGGTCGCCGATAATGCGGTCGAGGTCCTGCTCGCCAATGAGATCGATGGTAAGCCGTCCTACCTCAGCTATTGGGTGGCCCTCAAAGCGTCGCCCTACACCTCGGTCGCAGATCTACGGGGCCAGCCCATCGCGTTCTCCAGTCGCACCAGCACTTCAGGGTTTCTGATTCCGACCTGGGACCTCTACAAACAAGGCCTTGTCTCTCTCGCCACCGGTCCGGTCGGCTTTTTTGGTGCGGGGAATGTGCACTATGGGGTCGGTTACGTCTCGGCGGTTGAGCGGGTGCTCGATGGGAGCGCGGCAGCCGCGGCCGTGAGCTACTACGTTTACGAAAAGGACAAACATCTGACCCCGGAGCAACGCGACCGCCTCAAGGTCATCGACACGCAGGGCCCCGTGCCCAGCCACGTGCTGGTGGTGCGACGGGACCTTCCGTTGGAAGTGAAAACCGCTTTGCGCTCGACGTTCCTCACCATGAACGAGTCCGACCGGGAGCTCCGGGACCGTCTCTTTGGCTCTCCGCTGGTGGCGGTGACGACCGAGGCCCATCTGGCGGTGACGATGGAGGCGTTGGCGTTAATCGAAAAAATGGAGCTTTGATTCCCAATTCCTCGGTCGGTCAAATTCCTATCTGCTCCCTTGATGCACCAGAATACAGGCGCAACGAACCCTTCGCTTACGCCGCCTCCCACCCTAATGGAGGTGCGTGGTCTCGGCTTTCGGCGCGGCGACCGGTGGCTGTTTCGGAATCTCGATTTCGATCTGCAGATCGGTGATTTTGTCGCCCTCGTCGGGCCGTCCGGGGTGGGGAAAACCACGTTGCTCTCCTGCCTGTGTGGCTTGGCCGAGCCCAGTGAGGGAACCGTGCGGATCCAACTCCCCGCGGAGCCCGGCGCCCGCCCGCCGGCGGAACTGCGGCGCCACTTCGGTATCGTCTTTCAAAGCCTGCAGCTCATCCAGAAGGCCAGTCTGCTCACCAATGTGCTCTGCGGACGCCTCGGCGCCCTGAACGGACTGCGCACTCTGGTGGGCTTCCCTTCGCACCATCGCCGCGAGGCCTACGCGCTGCTCCATGATCTGGGTGTGGCGGCGGATCCGGAGAAATGGGTCTGCGAAATGTCTGGCGGGGAGCAACAACGCGTGGCGATCGCCCGGGCGCTTTTCCAAAAACCGGTGATCTACTTTGCCGACGAACCCGTTTCCAGCTTGGACAGCTACTATGCGGGGCGGGTGCTGGGACGGTTGCAGCTGGAGGCCAGTTTGGGGAACAAAGCTGTCTTTTGCGTGCTGCATAACTCCAGCCATATCGAGCGCTTTGCGAACCTCGCCTTGAGTTTGGACCCCCAGGACCCCACCGCCTGCCGCGTGCGGCGATTGTCGGCCCGAACGGAGATCTCGCCGAGACCATGAACGCGCCGCCTCCAGGATCACCGTCGAGTCTCCCCCTCAATCCTCCGAGTCGCCCGTGGTACGAGCGGCTGAATGTGATCAATGTCACGCTGCTTATCTTCCTGCTGGCCGTTGTTTTTTCCGGAGCTTCGATCCAGGGCAGCGACCGCGACCTTAATGTCTGGCAGAACCTGACCAATTTCCTGCGAGAGTTCCTCCCTCCTGATTTTTCGGTCCTCCCACGCACGATCGAAGCCCTGATCGAGACCATAGAAATCGCGGTCCTGTCGACCTTTTGTTCGATCATCATTTCGCTCCTCATTGGCCTGGGTGCCGCCCAGACGCTCGCCCCTCCATGGCTCGTCGTGACTATGCGCATGCTGCTCAACCTGATTCGCACGATCCCCAGTCTCATCTGGGCCGTGATTGCTGTAGTTGCCCTCGGTGCCACCGCGCATGCCGGGGTTGCTGCCCTCACGCTCTACAGTGTCGGGTATTTGGGAAAATTTTTCAGCGAGGCCTTTGAGTCGGTTGACATCAATGTGGCGCGGTCCCTGCGGGGGATTGGCGCGGATCCGCTCCAGGCGTTTCAATTCGGCATCTGGCCCCACGCCAAACCCCTCATCTGGAGCCACAGCATCTGGATGCTCGAATATAACATTCGCTCCGCCAGTATCATCGGCTACGTCGGGGCCGGAGGTCTTGGCTTGCAACTTCATGCATATCAGGAGTTTCAGCAGTGGGATCGCTTCGCCACCGTGCTGTTGTGCATCCTTTCCGTGGTGACCCTGCTCGACTTCCTCGGTGAATGGATTCGGCGTCGCATCGCCAATCATAACCGCAACGCCCCCGTCTCGATAGCGGAGTGAAGTTTCCCGCGGAGGGGGGCTGGCATAGGGGCCAGTACTCTTCCGGTCGACGGATGGCCTGAAACCGGCTCGAGCCCAGCCTCAACGGTTCCCCGCCACAATTGCAGCGAAGTAAACCCAACCCCCTCGCAGCGGCTCTGGGAGATCCCGACCGTTTGTTGGCTCCTGCCACCTTCAACCAAATCGGATGAAGAGTCTTCAGACTGAGTGGCCAATGTTCGGCGTCTCGTAATGGCAGCCGGTTAAGCTCAAGGGGTTCGGCCCTGCCGAGGCTAAATAGGCATCAGACCACGCTTGGCCACCAGCGGTAAAGAAACAGGTAGACCAGCACCCCGGTCACACTGACGTAGAACCAGATGGGGAAGGTCCATTTGGCCCATTTTTTATGGGTCTCGTAGTCGCCCTTGATGGCCAGCCAGAAGGTGCGGGGGACCAGGTAGGCGATCGCGATGGCCAGGATGATATGCGAAATCAACATCCCGTAGTAAAACGTGCGGATGAAGCCTTCGCCGCCAAAGGGCGTGTGCACGCCTTTGACGAGAATTTTGTGGGCCACATAGCCGACGAGAAAGATCGCCGAGACCGCGCCGGCCGAGAGCATCATTTTCCGGTGGGTGACCTGGTCACCGCGTTTGATGAAGACAAAGCCCAATACGATGAGCACCGTGGCGATGGCGTTGAGACAGGCGTTAAGCGCCGGGATATCATTTACACTCATACTAAAAAGAGACGGTCAATCACGAGGAGCGCCAATTGTAGCGGGAGCCAGCCAATCGACGCGAAAAACAGTTTTTTGGCACAACGGTCCCTCGTGGTGGGATCGAGGAACTGGACCGCGCGCAGCAGGAACCAGGCGCCGGATACCAGGGTGCCCGCAAAATACCACCACGTGGTCGCCCCAATGAGGGTGGGGGCGGCGGTTACCGCGATCAGGGCAACGGTATTCACCAGGGACCACCGGGCGACCGTCTTGCCGGTTCGGTCTCGCACCGGTAGCATCGGGAAATCAACGACACTGTAATCCTCCCGGTAGACCCACGCGATGGCCATGAAATGGGGGATTTGCCAAAAGAACAGCACCCCAAACAGCAGCCAGCCAGCGGCTCGACCCCCCATGAGCTGCCGGTAGCCGATCAGAGGCGGAAAGGCACCCGCGATAGCGCCGATCTCCGTGCTCCATCGCGAGGTGCGCTTGGCGGGCGTATACCAAGCCAAGTAAGCGATGATGGTGGCGAGGGCGAAGCCGGCGGCCAGTGCGCTGGCGAAAGCAAATAACAGCGCCAGGCCACCGAGACACAGCCCCCAGCCCATCACAAACGCCGCCCCGTCGGGGACCTTGCCCGAGGGAATGGGCCGATCTGCCGTGCGCTCCATCCGGGCATCCGTGTCGCGCTCCATCCATTGGTTGAGGGCTGCGACCCCACCCGCACAAGCCGAGATGCCGATCATCGTCATCAAAAAATGATTCCAATCCCAAGGGGCATCCACGATCAGATACCCCACCAGCGCGGTGATGACCGAGAGCATGCTTAAGCGAGGTTTGGTCAGCTCCAGATAGTCGCCAAACTTCGCGTCCATTGCGGGTGGGGTCACTGCTTCGGCCGCACTCATCACGTGGTTGCCTTGGCGCGGCCGTGGGTCCACAACGTGATGCCGTAGGTCGTCGCCAGTAAACAGGCCCCCAGCAGGACGTGCCCCGTGGTCACGTAGGGATTGCGTTGCATCCAGATGACCGAGGCGCCCAAGGCGATTTGCCCTACCAGCATGATCAGCATCCAGTTGGCGGCTTGGCGCAGCCCTCGCCCGACCGCCGCATCCTTGCCCAATACGACGGCAAACCACACCAGCGCCACGGTCAGCACGATCGCCAACACGCGGTGAGCAAAGTGAATGGCCACCCGAAAATCCCAGTAGGGGGGCAGCAGATCGCCATCGGCGGAGCTCATCGGGAAGGTGGGGATCGCCATGCCCGCGTAGCTGTGACGCATGATCGCGGCGACGGCGAGTTGCAGCAGGAGCAGGCCGCAACACCATTTGCCCAACGCCTTGACCCTGCTCCCCACGGATTCTGGCGAACCTTCGATCCAGCGGCGGCACAGCGCCAGCGCGAGGGTCAATAACACGCAGATATAGACCTGCGCCAATCCCGCATGCAGCATGGCGAAGAGCCGCCCCATGCTGGTGTTGACCAGGTCCACATGCAGGTGGTCCATCAGCACCCGCAACCCCCCAATGAGGGCCTGAAAGAAAACCAACCCGACCGCGGACAGAGCCACGCCCCGCACCCACCCGCGCGCATCATATTTCCACACCGCGAACCAAATGCCGATGGTAATGAAACTCATCACCCCGGCGCTGAGTCGGTGCGAATGCTCCGCGAACATCATCATGTCCGTCAGCCAGCCTTCCGGGTTGAGTGAACCGTCGGACAGTGGCCAATCCAGAAAGATCATGCCGGCGCCAATGCTGGTGGTGAATGCCCCCAACATCACCAAAATGAAGACCCACACCCCCCCTAACGCCGCGCTCCAAGCCAGGGCGGGCTGATAGGATTCAGTACGTTGAGCAGTGGAAAAAAACGACATGCGCGAAGTAAGGTGAGCGGAGGGTCGGAGTCGATGGACGAGACCAGTCAGTAGGATGACAGGCCGCGTCCATTAGGGGAAGTGGAACCTTCCGGTCTACAAGTGCCATTGGCTTTGACAAATCTATCCTCCGGGCGGTCCGTGAGGGATGTCGTCTGTTCAGCGCATTGCCCAGCTCGTGGCCGCAGCCACGTTCCTGCTTTCTTTGGGGGGGATGGCGGGGTGCAACCGGGTGGATCCTCCGACTAACGGCGACCGAGCGGAACGACTCGAGGTGCCGGGAATCCCCTTGACCGGCCAGATCATCAAAATCGACCCTGAACGAGGGACTCTGCTGGTGGATCACGATGAGATTCCCGATTACATGCCGCCGATGGTCATGGAGTTCCACGTCACGTCGGCTGAGCTGGCCAATGCGGAGGAGGGGCAGCGTATCCGCGCCCGCCTGATCGAAGAAGGGGAGGGGAAGTTCAGCCTGTCGCACATCTGGCCGCAGGAAGACCTCGCCCGTACCCAGATTGGCACCGCCGCGGCAGCTCTCCGCCAAGACACCACCATTCGCGGCAACAAAGCCTATCGAGCCGTGGGAGAAAACTTACCGGACTTCGCCCTCTACGACCAGACCGGCCAAGTGGTGAACATCTCCCGGTTTCGCGGGAAGCATGTTTTGATCAACTTTATCTATACCCGGTGCCCGATTGCCACGATGTGCCCCGCCGCCGTAATGCTGATGGAGACGGTGCAACAACGGGTGGCGGAGGCCGATGCGAGCGACCGTCTGGAGCTCATCTCCATCACCTTCGATCCGGAATACGACACGCCCGGCGTGCTGCGCGCTTTCGCCGAAGCCCGCGGAATCGACACCTCCAACTACAGTTTCCTCACCGGCCCGGAGACGGCCATCAAGGACCTATTGCGTCAGTTTGGCGTGATTGCCGAGGTCGAGGGCCCACTCATTCAGCATACGTTGGCGACGCTGTTGATCGACCCCGCGGGGAGGATCATCGACCGGGCGGATGGTAGCCAGTGGGATGCTGATCAATTTGCCCGCAAGGTTTTACGATGAGCTCATCCGCTTCAACCTCCCCGCCCGCCACCGCTCCCCTGACGCCCATCCAACGCCGCCAAGCTTGGCTGATCACCCTCGGGACCATCGTCGTCTTTGGGCTCTTTCGCTGGATGCCTACCGGGACCGATCTGAGTCACGGCGATTTTCGTTTGGCCGGGGACAACGTGCTCGAGTTTTGTGATCCCGCCGCTCCACAGTTTCTGCCGGTCACCACCGCCCGATCCCCGGTTGCGTTCGAGGTCTCGCCCGGTCAGGTCAACCGCGGCGAGATGACGGAGTTTACCTTCCGGTTGGCGACTTCCACCGGAAAATCCATTGGTCCGGTGGACCTGTTGGTGGCGCACACCCGCAAGCTGCACCTCATGGTCGTGGATCCCTCCCTGACCGACTACCAACACATCCATCCCACGGCGGGTGAAGTACCGGGCGAATGGCACGTGAATTTTGCGCCCAAGTATGCCGGCACGTATCGGGTGTTCGCGGACTTCACCCCGGCGGCCACGGCCCGCGGCCTCTATGCCAGTGTGGACATCGAAGTCCCCGGAACCCCCGAGTCGCTTTTCCATCAACCCGGTCTTCATCAGGCGGAGGGTCCCTATCGATTTGAACTGCGGATGGACGACGGCCAGATCCGGGCCCGCAACTCAACCGATCTCACCTTGTTAATCCGACACGAAAACGGCGAACCTGTGCAACTGGGGGAGACCATGGGCGCCTTCGCCCATCTCGTGGCCTTTGACGAAAATCGCTCCGGGTTTGCTCACCTGCATCCTCAGGAAACGGATTTGGCCAAATTGCCGGACGCCCTAGCTCCCGAGCTGCACTTCAACATCACGATTCCGGACCCCGGCCTGTTCGTGATCTGGGCGCAAATGGTGCTGGGTGGGACGGAAATATTCGTTCCCTTCTGGTTCGAAGTGGAACCCTAGCAAAAGGTAGGGCGGTTTCGCCGCTACCGTCGCCCCGGCCGCCGCTCCCGCTTGCCGTTGCCTCAGTCGGCTACTCGTCCAGCTGAATGAACACCAACTGCCCGGCCTTGCTGTCCGGTACGATCAGCAGATTGCGTTCGCGATCGAGATAATGGTCCGCGGCGGATTGGGCCTGGTGGAGGAGGAGGGGGACGCGGCCGTTTGGCGGGTATTGCCAAATCTTGCCGGTGAACACCTCGGTCACGTAAAGGTTGCCGGCCGCGTCGGTTTCCACGCCGTCGGCCGAGCGGTGTCCGGTGGCGATGACCTTGATTTCCCCGCCCGGGTAGCCCGCCACCACGTGTCCGAGAAAAAACGATGCAACCAGAATGCGGCCGTCGGGCTCCACCCAGGTGCCGTTGGGATGAAACATCAGGGGCGAGTCGCCTATGGCGAGGGTGACGGTGCCGTCCCAGGCGATGTGATAGACCCGACCCCGCGGTTCCTGATCAAGCACCACCGGATCGTCAATTTCGCGAAATCCGTTGGGGCCGAACAGTTGGCCCGCGTTGTTCATATCCGTCACGTAGACCCCGCGCTGGGCGGGGTCGAGGGCCACGTCGTTCAGGTAAACCGGTGGGGCAGGGAACTGCTCGGGACCGGCCAGCAGGCTGCGTTTGCCGTTCAGGTCGATACGCCAGACGTGGGTTTTGTCGGCGGTGACCAAAGCCTCACCGGTGAAAACAATGCCCTTGGGCTCCTGCAGATCGCTGCGATGGAAAAGTGACACATGGCCGGCGGCATCGACGCGATGAATCGCGCCGTCGGTGTCGGCGTCGGGGTGGTCGCCTCGCTCACCCATGATCGTGACAAAGAGGTCGCCGTTCCAACCGCGGGTGACGCTCTCCGGGTTCTTGCCGACGTCGAGGGTGTGGACCTGCGGAGCGGCAAAGGCACAGGCCGGGCCAATGATCCAGATGAGTGAAAGGCGGAATAGCATGAGGTTACTTTGGCTGGTTTAAACGGCGCTGGGGTAGCGGGGGCCGAGCTCGGGTGAGATGCAAAAACAGGAGATCGCTGTCGCGTTGGATAGTAGGATGAAGGATTTCGAAGATGCCATTATTGAGGCAGTCGCACTCGAATATGCGGTCGACGTGATTGCGACTCGAAATCTGGCTGACGTTAAAAAGTCTCGGGTAGCCCGCGCGAGAGCCGATAAAAATCAACTGCTACGAGCACATCGGTCGCTCTGGATCTTTGGCTTACGGATAACGGAGGAAGAAATTTCTTTTTCAGCGGTGCGCTGGAGGTGGAGAGTCAAGGAAGAGGGGCTGCAGGGTCGCCATGATGGCCGTTTCTGCCTCGATGATTTCGAGCAACCGAAGCCTACCTTCTTGGCGCGGGCACGACCAAGGGTCGCAGCCCCAAGCCTCGGTGGCTTTCAGTCTCCCCGCCCCGCGATTTTTCCGCGGTCCGCCGTTCGACGTTACTCTTTGAGTTCGGCGGGAGCCCGCCGAGCGCGACGGCGTCGCCAATCCCGCCACCGCTCCAGCACTTTAAGTTCCAGCCAATCGAGGCTGCGCGCCACCCAGGCGGATTCTCCCGCGAGGAGAAAACCCGCCAGCCCCCAGAACACCACCGCGGGTCCTGGCATGACCATCAAGGGCAGGGCAATGAGAACGGACAGGCCGGCCAGTCCCAAAATCAGCGGTCGCCCCAGCAACTTTTCGCCCCGTGCCCGTTTTTTGGCCCGGCTGCGATAGCGGTTGCGAAAACGCTCCCCGGGAGAGGCCTCACGGAACTCGCGCCAGAATGTTTTGATCCGCCGCATGGTCGTCGGCTCAGAATTTCAGGTGTTTGATCGTTTGGCCTCGATTGATCAGTTGATTGAGCGAGTCGATGCCGATCCGGATGTGATCCTTCACAAATTTCTGGTCGACCTGCTCATCGCTGGCGGCGGTTTTGACGCCCTCAGGAATCATGGGTTGGTCGCTGACGAGCAGGAGCGCCCCGCTGGCGATCTCGTTGAAAAATCCGGTCATGAAGATGGTCGCCGTCTCCATGTCGATGGCGATGGGGCGCAGCTTGCGGAGGTATTTTTTGAACTTGGCGTCGTGTTCCCAGACCCGGCGGTTGGTGGTGTAGACCGTGCCGGTCCAGTAGTCGCGGCCAAAGTCGCGCACGGAGGTGGAGATTGCTTTCTGCAGGGCGAAGGACGGCAGGGCCGGCACCTCGGGTGGAAAATAGTCATTGCTCGTGCCCTCTCCGCGGATCGCGGCGATGGGGAGAATGAGGTCACCAATCGCCGCGCGGTGCTTCAGCCCGCCGCATTTGCCTAAAAAGAGCACGGCCTTGGGTTTGAGGGCGGTCAACAGGTCCATGACGGTTGCCGCGGTGGCGCTGCCCATGCCGAAATTGATGATGGTGATGCGGCCGGCGGTGGCGTTGGGCATGGGTTTGTCCTTGCCCCGCACCGGCACGCGGTGGCGCTGCGCGAAGACCTTCACGTAGTGCTGAAAATTGGTCAGCAGGATGTGGTCGCCCAGGTCCTCGATCGGCACCCCGGTGTAGCGCGGCAGCCAGTTGGCCACAATCTGAGCCCGGGTTTTGAGCCCTTTGGCCGAAGGTTTGGCCACCGGCACTCCGGAGTGCGTGGCGGATGCGGCGGCGGATGTCACAGGTTTTGGCATGACCAGAACTACGCCGGGACGAGGATTCGACGCAAGCGTGCGCCCCGGGTCATTCGGCCGCCGCGGGCTCCAAAGCCCGGGCGGGAATGGTTTGGGTGAACCGGGTCTGCCCTTCGTGGTCGATGCAGGTCACGGTCAGCTCGCGTGCGGCGCCGACGCCACTGAAGGCGACTTTCACAAAGTTCTGCGTGCCCACCAGGGTGCCGGCGATGACGTGGGGATCGTCGGCCTTGTCGCTGTTGGCGGCATCCCACGAGCCACTGCTCAGCGGCGAGGACGTGATCTCGTAGACCCATTGGCCGGCGTCGCCGATTTGGCGGCGATACATGGCGCTGTGATGGACATCACCCGTGAGGAACACCACCCCGGTGATTTCATTGTCGACGATGAACTGCAGCAGTTCCTCGCGTTCGCGGCGGTAGAGTTCATGGGGTTCGCCGCGCGGAAGCGTTTGCAACATCTGGTTGCCCGAGGCGATGAAGAGGAAACGAAAATGGCGCAGTTCCTTGGCCTGCAGCAGAGATTGTTTGAGCCATTCGAGTTGGTGGCGCCCCCACTGGGTTTTCTCCGGGTGCTTATCCTGATCCAATCCGGCGGCGTCCCGGTAGTAGTGATTGTCCATCAGGAAGAAGGCGGCATCGCCCCAGAAAAATTTGCTGTAGACTCCCGGGTTGGCGGCTTCGCCGTAGGTGTGATTGCCCCAGTAGGCTTTGAAAATATCCAGGGCCAGCTCCTTGTATTCAAAGGACCAGTTGGAGTCGTTGGGACCGTAGTCGTGATCGTCCCAAGTGGCGTAGTGGTGCATGGTGCCGAGCAGTTTTTGCATCTCGGGAATCGCCCGATCATGAGAGGGCCGATACCACATGCCACTGACCGAGCTGTAATCGGGTTCACGCCAATACCAGTTATCGCCGGTCCAGATCATAAAATCGGCATCGCTTTCACCCATGAGTTCATAGGTGCGGTAGGTCTTGCCGTAACCCGGTCCCGGTCGGTCGTATTCCGGGTCATTGATGTAGGCGCAGGATCCCATCAGGAAGGAGAAATCGGGCGGTGGTTTGCGCCATTCCCAAAGGTCCTGCGTTTGAAACGTGGCGGGAGCAACGAGCGTGGCGACTTCGCCGTCGATGAGGATGCGATATTCATAGGTGGCACCCATCTTGAGCAGGCCGGGCACGAAGTGGTGGATCTGGCCCTTGGCCGGGTGCGGCGGCACATTCTCGTGCGTGATCCGTTCCACCGTTCCGGGCGAATCGCTCAGCCAATACTCGAGCTCCACCGTCTGGGCCTCCCGGGTTTCGAGCCACAGGAAGACTTCCCGGTGGGCGCGGTAGCCGAGCATCGGCCCGGAGACAATTTCACCCGCCCAAGCGAGGACCGGCAGGAGGGCGGCGAAGAGGAGGCAGTGGCGACGAGACGGAAGCATGGCTCGCACGCTGCAAGGTTCGCGCCAAGATGCCAAGACGGGAGCGTTACAAGTTGGCGGAGATTGCGTGGGGGCGGGCCCGGCTCTTATCGATCCAGCAGGATGTCGATCAGCTCGTGATCGATCTCCGCGGTATTATCGTTCACGATCCGGAAGCCGCCCTTGTAGTCCCAAATCGTCCATGGGATATCGAGGGCTTCGAAGGCGTTGACCCAATCGCGGTAATAGGCGAGCCGCATGTCACGCGGAACGGCCAGGTAGCAGCCCCACTCGCCACAGTAGATTCTGAGCCCCGTTTGGCGCGCGAACTCCACGGCGGGTTTGAGCTCCTCGAGCGCCGCAAACAGATCGAAGGGCTTCTGGTTTCCGCGCATCATCTCTCCCAGCTCACCAGGATATTTCGAAAAATCGGTGTCCGTCGGGTAGGGCAATCCCGGATAGTTGATCGGCCCCGTGTAGTCCTCCAAAGCCGTCCATGAGGTCCGGTAGTGCGTAACCACGAATGGGGCATAGGTGTGAAAGCTGATGATCACGTTGGGATCATCCTCCGGCACCCACAGTTTCTCCAACATGCTGATCGATTGCCACTGGAACGAGCCGATCACGAATGTGCGCTGTGGCTCCTTGGCGCGGGCGGAGGTATAGACTTGCCGGATGAGTCGATTCCAGTCCTCGGGGTCGTCGCCCACCGCTTCGTTCATGAATTCGTAGGCCACCCAGTCGACTGAATGATGGCCGATCCGATCGGAAATCTCCTGCCACAAATTGACAAACTTCTGCTGCTCGGCCGGGTCCTCAAAGAGTCGGTTCTCCTGACCGCTGTGGGCCGCGTTGAAGTAATGGGAGCGGATGACGTGCAGATCGACGACGACCCGCAGATCGGCTCGACGGGCCCAGGTCAAGGCCTTCTCCAAGGTCATCCAAGCGTCCTCTCGCGGGGCCCCGTAATCGTCCCAAAATTCGACCTCATCGATGGGTATGCGCACATGGTCGAAGCCGGCATCCTTGAGCATGATGATGTCGAACTCGGTGACATAGTGATACATCTGCTCGCGGGGCCGCTCGCCGCGCTGAGAAAGCCAATGGCTGAGGTTTACGCCTCGTTTCAAATCAAAGTCATTTTGGGCCGTGGCGAAAACGGAGGCGGGCAGGAGCAGGGCGAAAACGAGGAGCAACCGGTTGAACTTCATGAGGCTTAAAGGCTGATTCGCGGGGGCGCCTGAGACGAGAGCGAAGGGGGGCTGCCGGCAGGGGGATCGCTTACCGTTAATGGTCGCAAGATACCATGATTCCGTCCGGCGACAGCGGAACGCAGGTTCGATGAGCTACCCTGCGACCCGCTGGTCGCTTGGCTTTCGCCGGGTCGTAATTCCGGGGTTGTTCAACGGTCGCCAACCCGCGACAAGCTAACCGGCGAGCGCATTGGCGGTGTTGAGGTGCTCGACGCCGGTGTATTTTTCCGACTGCTCATCGGCGTGGTAGGAGGAGCGGACCATGGCGCCGCTTTCAATCACGCCAAAGCCCAGCCGCAGCCCCCACTCTTTCCAGTGCTCGAACTCGTCGGGGTGCACCCAGCGGTCGATCTTCCAGTGGCGCGCCGTCGGTTGGAGGTATTGGCCCAGCGTGAGAATATCGATCTGATCTTCGACCAAATCACGCAGGGTCTGCTCGATCTCCGCCTTGGTCTCGCCGAGACCCAGCATAATGCCCGTCTTGGTGGTGAACCCGCGGGACTTCGCATGCCGCAGCACGGATCGGGAGCGGTCGTAACGCGCCTGCACCCGCACGGGTTTCTGGAGTCGTTCCACCGTCTCGACGTTGTGGTTGTAGATATCGGGCTCCGCGTCGAGCACGGTATCAACTTGATCGAGGCGACCTTTGAAATCGGGGACCAGCACTTCGATGGCGGTGTCCGGATTGCGGTGGCGCACGGCACGGATGGTGGCGGCCCAGACGCTGGCACCGCCATCGGCCAGCTCGTCGCGGGCGACCGAGGTGATGACGCAGTGCTTGAGGTTCATCTTCGCCACGGCATCGGCTACGCGAGCGGGTTCGGCGATGTCGTATTCGGTGGGTCGACCGGTTTGGATCGCACAAAAATTACACGAGCGGGTGCAGATATTGCCCAGAATCATCACCGTGGCGGTGCCCCGTGACCAACATTCCCCCAGATTGGGACACTGGGCGCTCTGGCAAACGGTATGGAGTTGGTGGTCATCCACCAATTTGCGGACGGCTTGGTAGCCGGGACCGGAAGGCAACTTGGCGCGGAGCCAAGCCGGTTTGCGGGAGGTGTCAGTCAGATCCATAAAAAACGTGTCCAAGCCAGAATGGATACGAATGGCCTCGAATAACAAGGGAGCAGTCGTCGCCGGGGGCTTCAATCCGCGAATTATTCATGCATATTCGTGGCTATGCGGGGGTTAAAAAACTGGGCCACCACGCCTGGAATTCCCTGGCCAGCGCCACCTTCACTTCGTCGACCGAGGGCGGTGATGCCAGCTCCCGGGCCAGCGACGTCACGGATCCTTCGGCCGATGCGATGCCGCAGGGCACGATGCCGGCGAAGTGGTCGAGGTTAGGATCCACGTTGAGGGCGAAGCCGTGATAGGCCACCCAACGCCGCACCGCCACGCCGATGGCCGCGATCTTGCGGGTCTCGACCCAGATACCGGTGAGGCCGTCGCGTCGACTCGCCACCAGGCCGAAACCGCCCACCGTTTGAATCATGACTTCCTCCAGAAAACGCAGGTAGGCATGGAGGTCCTTGACGGGGGAAAGGTCCACGATGGGGTAGCCCACAATTTGGCCGGGACCGTGATAAGTGATGTCGCCGCCGCGGTTCGTTTCCGCCACTGAAATTCCTTGCGTGCGCAGTTCAACCGGGTCCCACAGCAGGTGGGCCGCCGCCCCGGCCCGCAGGCCCACGGTGTAGACCGGCTCGTGCTCGGTGAAGATCAATTCATCCCCAATCCGGCCGTCGATCCGCGCCTGCACTTGCGTCTGTTGGCGCGCGGTGGCCGTCGGATAAACGGTGCGTCCCCAGTCTCGAATGGGCAGGGTGGTGGTGGGCATGGGTTCAAGCTGGCGCGGTCACGATGCGAGGCAACCCCGGCGCATCACATCACCGCGATGGCGACTCCGCCGATCAATGCCGTCGCGACCAAAACGCCCACCACGGGTCGGCGCAACCCCGGCGAACCCAATGCCGCCGCCATCCCGGCCTTCAGCAACGCGTTCGCGACGGCACCCATCACCACCGCCTTCGCGGCCAACTCCAGCCCGACCGTCCCGCTCTTCTGGTTGTCGGCCATGGAGAGCGCAATCGCGTCCATGTCGGTCAAGCCGGATACAAAGCTCAGGGGCAGCAGCCCTTGTTGCCAGTCCAGTTGGGTCGCGGCTTTCACCAGGAAGGCGAAAAGGGCGTAGAGCAGCGCGAATTTGATCGAGGTGCGCAAGCTCAGGGGATTGCTCATGGCGGGGGCGCTGAGATTCATTTCCGTGGTCGGCCGCCAGGCATACCATCCGGCGAACCCCAGCGCCGGAAGGGTCATGGCGGCAAGGGGGAGGGCCGTGGCCCAAGCCAGACTGGGGTTGAGCACGGCGACGATGGCAATCACCCGCGGCACCATCACGGTGCAGGCCGTGGAAATGGCGAAGGCGTAGTGGATCGAGAGCTCCGGGTCTTCCCGACTTCGCCGACTAAAGGCGAGGGTGGTCGCCGTGCTGGAGGCGAGTCCGCCCAATAGACTGGTGACCACGATGCCCGATTTGGTGCCCAACAGGCGCATCGCCGCATAGCCAACCAGACCGACCCCCGAGATGAGCACCACCATCAGCCAGGTTGAATAGGGGTTGAAGCCGTTAAAGGGTCCCATCGCCTCGTTTGGCACCAACGGCAGGATCACCCCGGTGATGGCCACAAACTGCAGCACGGCCCGGACGTCTTCGGTGGTGAAATTTCGCGTCCAGGCGTGCAAGGGCTGTTTGGTGCCGAGCACCACCAGAGTGAACATGGTCAGGACCACCGCAATGCGGGTGCTGTCCCATGCCATCAGCACCCCGGCCAGCAGGGTCAATAACATGGCGGCGAAACTGGTGCCCCCGGGGTGCGAGGGCACGGGGTTGCGCCAGCGAATGGCAATTTGTTGGGCCGCGACCGATCCGATGATCACGGGCAACAAGAAGGGGGCCTTTTCGGTCAGCGTTCCTCCCAGAAACCCCAGCACGCCCCACAAGGTGTGCGTCCGGACGCCACCAAAATCGACGCCGCGGTCTTCGGGCTTCTTCGTTTGGTCGCTCCACTGCCGGATCGAACCGATGAGGGCGCCGAGGCAGGCACTGACCGTTAAGTCTGTGAGCAACTGGGGATTCATTGCCCCGCCATTGATCCACCTTACGTCATCCGGCGCAAGCCTCGCTGGTTTTTGCGTTTGCGCCGCCCGTTTCTGCTTTAGAAGGTGTTCGATTCCATGAGTGACGCGACCGATATCAGCCACGATCAGCATGCCGTAAGGCGCCAAAAGCTCGAAGAACTTCGCGCGGCCGGTGCTGATCCCTTCCGGGCTCACGTCGCCCCCACGCATTTTTCCGCCCAGGCCCTTGCCGCCTACGTCGAGGGGGAGGACAACGCGGTTACTGTCTCGGTGGCCGGCCGCATCGTCACCCGCCGGGACATGGGCAAGAGCCAGTTCGTCAAGATTCTCGACCAACAGGGCATCATCCAGCTTTACGTCAAAAAGGACGTCATCGGCGAAGCGGCCTACCCGATCTTCAAAAAACTCGATCTCGGCGATTTTATCGGGGTCACCGGCACGCTCTTTCGCACCCGCACCGGCGAAGTCACGGTGCGCGCCGAGAACTACACCCTCGTCGCCAAGGCGCTGCGTCCGCTGCCGGAGAAATTCCACGGCCTCACCGATCCCGACCAACGCTTCCGTCAGCGTTACCTGGACCTCATCGTCAACGCCGAGTCGCGCGATCGCCTGATGAAGCGGGCCAGGATCGTCTCGCATATTCGCCGATTTCTGGAGGATCGCGATTTCCTCGAAGTCGAAACCCCCGTGTTGCAGTCCGTGGCCGGCGGCGCGGCGGCCCGGCCCTTCGAGACCCACCACAACGCCCTGGATGTCGACTTCGTGCTGCGGATCTCTCTCGAGCTTTACCTCAAGCGTATGCTGGTGGGCGGCTATGATCGGGTGTTTGAGATCGGTCGCAATTTCCGCAATGAAGGCATTTCCCGCCGTCACAATCCGGAGTTCACCATGCTGGAGGTTTACCAGGCCTACAGTGACTATCGAGGCATGATGGTCTTGGTGAAGGACCTGCTCCAATCCATCTGCACGAATATTCTGGGCACCACCAAGATTCCGCATGCGGGCAGCGGCGAGGAGATCGAGTTTGCGGGCGACTGGCACGAAGTGCCCTACAAGGATCTCATTCGCGAAAAGACCGATGATGCCGGTTGGTTCGAACGCGCCAAGGAGGAGAAGGCAGCCAAGGCCCGGGAGCTCGGCTGCCACGTCGATCCGCAGTGGGAGGAGTTCGAAATCACCAACGAGATTTTCTCCAAGCTGATCGAGCCCCATCTCATCCAGCCGACCTTCGTCACGCACCTCCCCAAGGAGCTCTGCCCGCTGGCCAAGCTCAATCAGGACGACCCGACCGTGCTCGACGTGTTTGAGCTCATCATCGGGGGCATGGAAATCGCCCCGGCCTACAGCGAGCAGAACGACCCCGATGTGCAACGCGCCATGTTCGAAGCCCAGGCCGGGGAGGAACAGCAGAAGATCGATCACGACTTTCTCACCGCACTCGAACACGGCATGCCGCCGGCCGGGGGCATGGGTATCGGGATCGACCGCCTCGTCATTCTTCTGACCGGAGCGGAAAGTATCCGCGACGTGATCCTCTACCCGCAGCTTCGACCGGAGGCCGAAGCCTAAGGAAGAATGAGGAATGCAAAATGGAGAATGAGTTCAAAACTGGCAGGGTTACCAAAATTCTTCATTCTAAATTCGTAATTCCTATTTAGCTGCGCAGCAGCGTAACCGTGCCTTGGTCCCTTTACCTCGCTCTTAAGCAACTCTTCCCGGCCGGGAAGCGGTTCCCCTTTTTTACCGCCATCTCGATGGCCGGGGTGATGCTGGGCGTGGCGCTGCTCATCGTATCGATCAGTGTGATGGGCGGATTTGGCCGCGAGATTCGTCGCATGATCGTGGAGACCCAGGGTGACCTGCAGGTGCGCGCCGGGACCTATCTGGTCAACGTCGAAGCCGTGGCCGAGGTGATCGCCGGAACGCCGGGCGTCACGGGGGTGTCTCCGTTTGCCGAGGGCGTGGTCATGCTGCAGCACAACAACCTGCCGGCTTTTCCCGCCCTGCAGGGCATTGACGTTGAACGCATCAACGACGTCATCCCGCTCAACCGCTACATCCGCGCGGGCACCCTCGCCAACCTGGACGACGATTCCATCATCCTCAGCTCCCGCCTGGCTTATGCCCTCGGGGCCCGGGTGGGCAGCTACGTGGAGGTGTATTCGCCCCTGTTGTTGGAAAAAATCAAAGCCGACGAGATCATGCTCCCCCGCGAATTGGAGGTCGTGGGGGTCATGGAGATTGGCCACCAGTCGTTGGACAGCAGCGTGGTGTTGGTGACACTCCGGCGCATGCAGGAACTCTACGGTCTGGGGGAGGGGGTGCATGGGTTCAGCGTGAAGCTGGCCGCCGGGGCCGATCCCGATGCCGTCGCCCGGGCCCTGAACCAGCGGCTGCCCGCCGTGGCGCCGCGCACCTACGCGCGGTCCTGGATGGATTCCAACGAAGACTTTCTCTTCGTCGTGCAACTGGAGAAGAACATGATTTTTTTCCTGCTCATTTTCATCATCGTGGTCGCCGCCTTCTCGGTGACCAGCTCGCTGCTGATCGCGGTCGTGCGCAAGACCCGCGAGATCGGTTTGCTCGGGGCCATGGGCGGGCGCACCCGCGACATCGCCCTGTGCTTTTGTTGGCAGGCATTGATTATCGGCGTGACGGGCACGGCGGCCGGGGTCGGGCTTGGGCAACTGGTGCTGCACAACCGCAATCACATCATCGCCACCTTCACTAAGTTGACCGGCAGTGAAGAGGCGCTGGTGCGGTTCTACGAATTCAGCAATCTGCCCGCCCACCTCTCGAGTCAGGATTTTTGGCTGATCGTGGGATTGGCCATCACCATCTCCACTCTGGCGGGGTTGCTGCCGGCGTGGCGCGCCGCCCGTCTTGAACCCGTGGAGGCCCTGCGTAGTGAGTGATGCGGTTCTCACGGCCGTCGGTATCACCAAGTCCTTTCTCAGCGGAGAACGGACCCTGACGGTGCTGCGGGGTGTCGACCTCACGGTGAAATCCGGCGAGAGCGTCAGCATCCGCGGGGAATCCGGGTCGGGTAAGTCCACCTTGCTCCACCTCTTGGCGGGATTGGACTCCTGTGATGCGGGCACGTTGCACTGGGCGGGATCGCCCCGCACGAATGCCGCCCGCCGAAGCGCGTTTCTCGGCATGGTGTTTCAGTCGTTCTATTTGATGCCCGAACTCAACGGGCTGGACAACGTGCTCATGGCGGCGCGGATGCGGGGCCGGGTGGGCCGAAGGGAACGAGACCGCGCCCAGGACCTCTTGCAGCGGGTGGGATTAGCCGAGCGCGCGGATCATATTCCGGCCAAGCTTTCCGGCGGCGAACGCCAGCGGGTCGCCGTTGCCCGGGCCTTGATGAACCAACCCCAATTGTTGCTCGCCGATGAACCCACCGGAAACCTGGACGAGAAAACAGGGGACACCGTGATTGAGCTCCTGCTCGCGCTCTCCCGTGAGACCGGTACCGCCCTGGTGCTGGTGACCCATAATCTCGCGCACGCCGTGAAAACGGATCGCCAATTCGAGATGCACGAAGGGGTGTTGTCCCCGGTGGCCGGTCGCTGAGCGCCTATAGGCGCCGGGGAAGGGGCTTCGCTTGACCAAGCCCGGTCCACGCCAACCCCAGTAGCGGCGAGTGGAAACGAGCCGAAGCTCACCAAAAAGCCGCAAGCCCCGACCGCGCGACCTGACCGGTGGTGGGGCGGGTGCCGGGGTGGCTGATCCCGGAGCGCCCTCGATCGGCTATTCAATGAGCAGGTAGCCCCGCCGGTTGCCATTGAAGCCCCGAAACGATCCGGTGCTCAGATCGCCGTCGTCGATGAGCGCGTCCACGGACTGCAGATTGGCCAACTGCAGCGCGGTGGGCGCCCCGCCGAGGTCAACGCCCACCACACACCGCACCCCAAAGTCGCCGGAATCGATGTCCCAAACGCCCCCCAGTGAGGTGGGTTGGGTGTATTTGCCCCCGTTAATGTAGTCGGCCAAAGCGGCATGCCCGCCCGCAAGGGAACCGGACCCTGGATCCCCCGGCAGTTCACCGAGTTCCAGCATGAGGGTTTCCAAGCCCTG
Source organism: Opitutaceae bacterium (assembly GCA_018402455.1). Lineage (GTDB taxonomy): Bacteria > Verrucomicrobiota > Verrucomicrobiia > Opitutales > Opitutaceae > Actomonas. The sequence goes on along the minus strand of JAGYIG010000036.1, from coordinate 2,355 downwards.
CGCGAATACCCGAATGTCATTGGCGAACCGACTGACCTGACTCCGCTGCTGGACCTTTTGAAACGCGGGCACCGCGAGGGCCGCCAGCAAGCCGATGATGACCACAACGATCATGATCTCGACCAGAGTAAATCCGCGGCGGGCAAGGCTCATTGCCGATGAGTTAGGAGCGACCTCTCCATTGAGGCCACTCCAATGAAAGAAAATGGCGTTAACGAATCGTAAAAGATCGCCCGACTACACCGGTTTTCTCATCCGGCGATGCGGTATGCCCCATTTGGTGGGCGATATTCCGGAGACGAAATAACCGTGTTTGGTGTAAAATGCCAAAGCGGTCTCCCGGGCATCGAGCTCGACCTGGTTTAACTCCCGCTCACGGGCCTTGGCCTCGAGGTGAGCCAGAATTTTTGATCCCAAACCCTGTTTGAGGTGATCGGGACTGACCGCCATGTAGCGAATCTGTCCGACCGATGACGAGATGGGATGCAACCGACCGACGGCGATCACGGATTCCTCGGTGAACACCGCGACGTGATAGGCCTGATCTTCCTCGTCGTCGCGCTCGGATCCGCGGGGTTGGCCCCAAGGTTCCCGCAACACCCGCCATCGCAGGTCATAGTAGTAATCCCATTCCAGCGGCGTTTGGGGAGAGCGGCAGGGGCAGTCAGACATCCGGACTCAGCGCTCCACTTTCTCGAAAATGACAAAATAGTTCTGGGTCAGCAGGTCGTCGATTTCCGCAGATTTTTTGAAGCCCGCAAATTCGATCTCCGCTTCGAACACCTCTTGTCCAGCCCGCATATGGTTGAGGATCCAAGCGGCACTTTCGCCCGGGATGCGTTGGAAGTCCACCAGGATGATCCGGCCGCCGGGGCGCAACGCGCGATGAATCGAGTCGAGCGAATCGGTGGGGTATTCAAAGTGGTGATACACATTGCAGATGAAGGCCACATCGATGGACCCGGTGGGCAGCCCGACGGAGCGTTCGGAGCAGAGCACCGGCTCGACGTTGGTCCAGCGCTGGCGGTGAATTTGTTGGTCCACATGATCGAGAAACTTTTGCACGATATCGACGGCGTAGACCTTGCCGGATTCGCCGACCGCGGCGGACAGGGCCGGCAGAAACAGACCGGTGCCGGTGCCGATATCGGCCACAACGGCCCCGGGCGGGATCATGCTGCGGGCGATGATCTGGTCCCGGTTGTCAGCCACCTCGCGCCCCTCGTTTTCCAGACGCTCGATCCAGTTTGCGACGATTAAGCCCTCCTTCAAGTAGGCGCTGTTGATACCGGGATTGATGCTGGTCTCCTGGGCCAGCCCGGCCCGGGGCATGGCGACCAATAGCAAGATGACGGCGGGGAGGCAGCGAACGGACATGGGCCGAAACTAAGGCGAGCGGGGCGGGGTGGCAGGATAAAAGCAGACCGAATCGCGAGAAGCAATGTGTGGACAACCAGGAAATCGCCTCGCCCGGAAAGCAGTGGCGTGAGGGAAGGGACCGGCTCGGTCCGGACCGCCGTGGCGTGGGCCCAACCCCCAGCCTCGTTTTGCCGAGACGGGTGGCTGAGAGCTGAGACCCGATCGAGTTTCGGCTCGTTTCCACTCGCCGCTACCGGGGTGGGCGTAAGCCGGGGAGGCGGCGGCTGGTTGCTGAGCGCCTATCGGCGCTGGGGTTCGGTTTTGCGGCTTTTTACGGTTCAGAAACTTTGGGACATCGACGGGGTCGGTTCAATGACCCCTGATTCCGGGTGGCGGCCGACCGCTGTTGAAGACGAGCCGGTCTGCCCACCCGAAGCGTGCCCCGGCGTCCGCTGGCGTTCAGCGTTTCCGACGGGTCGCCCGTGTAAGTGTCCGTGCCGGTAAGGGCGACGGTGTTGGCGCCCGCCTGGGTTAGGGCACCCGAGCCGGAGACGACGTCCGCGAAACCGACATCGTCGCGGCTGCTTGCAACCCAGCCGGCTGCGGGTGCGAGGTTGCACGTTGCGGCTGCTAGGCCAGCGCCGGCCCCGCCAGGAGCAGGCCAAGCAGGCCCATGCCGCGGTGTGACCGAGGAACAGTTTCGGCGCTCATTGCACCGGCTCTACGAAGTAGACCGCACCGAGAGATAGCACCGCCCCTCTCAAGCGCGGGTCGGTTATCAGGTTCCCCGCCTCCTCGCGCCGTAGGCTTTGGCCGTCGCCCAAGGCCTCGACGACGGGTTGGTTGCTGAATGGCCCGCCGGGGCGGTCGATCGTGAATGTTGGTACCATCGCGCTCGAAGAAATGACGATCGGCCGTGCGGTCACGGCAAGGTCCGCACCGTCATAGGTGACTAGGTAATTGGAATCGGCCAGCAGCGTGCCCTGGGTGATGCCA
>JAGYIG010000035.1 GCA_018402455.1 Opitutaceae bacterium | reverse complement strand
CTTCAGGGCTTCGCCCGCCTCAGCCGATACGTAGATGTCGGCCTGAGCCGTGGAAGCGATCGGCTCGGTGAGCAGTCCGAGTTCGCGGGCCCGGTGATGGACGAAGGCGGTGTCACCGGCGACCGAATCCGTGGCGACCAGCACGGTGTAATCCTGCGGCGCCAGGGCGGCCCGCGACCGTTGCCAGGCATCCTCGTCGGTCTCGTAATCCTCGCGGACGAAGGTCAGCGGTCGGTCGATGGTGTAGGTCAGCAAGGGATCCCACTCGCGGCCGATGATGAAGATGTGGTCAGCGGGCGTGGAGAGGTCCCGGATGATCAATCCGAGTTCCGGCAGCGGACGATCGCGCACCTGGCCCCGGCCCAGTCCGTCCCGGTAGTGCGCCACCTGCCCGCCCAGCATGGCCAGCAACCCAATCACCAATCCGGCACGTCCGGCCCGCGAGCCGGCCCACCGTTGCCACCCCGCCCCCCACGCCACCGCGACGGCGGCGATGGCGGCCGGCGCGACCGCCATGAAATAGTAGTTGTGAACGTAATACAGGTTGGCGAAGGCCAGGGGGCCGGTCACGAGCACGGACAGGGCGAGGGCGATGGCGGCGCGTTGCCGATCCGTGCCGAGGGCTCCACCCACCAGCACCAGACCCCACCACCACCACGGAAACACGAGATTCAAATGCGCGAAGATACGGGCCCACCATGCCGGGTCGGTTCGCTGGTCCCACGTGCCCCAATTCCACGACCCCAAATTTTCGGAGGTCAGAAAATTGGCGTAGGGATGGTTGAATTTCACGCTGTCCGCGTAGTGGTGCCAAAGCACCGCGGCGATGATGCCGGGCACGGTGGCGAGGGCCGCCCGCAAGAGGTGGGGCCGCCCGAACTGCTGCCATGCCGCCACCGCCATCACCGCGCCCGCCGGCAGCAGCACCGCGAAGGTGGTGACTTTGGTGAGCGCGGCAAGGATGCCCAAGCCGGCCGTCAACGTAATCCATTTCCGGGACCGGTTGGCGTGGGCCAAGCTCTCCCCCAGACCGGCGAACCACCAGGTCGCCAAAGCCGCGGCGAGTGACTCGATCAGGACGGCCCGCGAAAATACAATCCACAGCGGCGCGGTGAGGAGGAGGGCGACCGCCGCCGCGTAGGAAGTGAAGCCCAGACCGATGCGACGCAGAATCAACCCCAACGCCGGCAGGAGTAAAAGGGTCCCGCCCACCCCCACCATCCGACCGGCCGAGATGATATCGGCCCCGGTTAGTTTGGCGACCGTGGCGGTCAGGAGTTGGTAGGTGGGGAACTCCATGGGGACATTCCACGGTGGGCCCAGGCCATTGAACGGCGTCAGCGGCGGGAGGCCCTGCGCCTCGAGCATTTGGGCGGTGATGGCGGTCTGCGCCTGCCGGGAACTGTGGGCATCGGTGGGCTCGAAACCCCAGCCCCGGTGAACCGCCCAGCCGTAGGTGGCCAGGGCGGCGACGATGAGGATCACCCCCAGCAGTCGAGTTTGTGGCGAGGGGAATCTCTTCATGGTCGATCCACGGTTGGCGGGCGAACCCAGATGAAATACGGCGCGAGCACCCAAGTCATGATCAAAAGAGGGGACGCGGGGCCGAGGTAGGCGCCGATCACCGCTACGAATGAGGTGGCTTCCACCAGCGCAACCACCAGCGCCAGTGCGGTGATGCCTCCCCACAGGGACAGCAGCACCGCCAACCCCACCCGGTCGGGGACGGATTTTCGGGCCCGCCAGCCCACGACCCCGGTAGCGACCAAGGCGATGAGGGTCAGGGGCCAGCCGGCCCAGTGGAAAATGCGGTGAACCACCATGCGGAGTTTCGCATCCGGCGAGGTCGGGCCGATGGTGATGACCGCTTGCGCGTGGTAGGTCTGAGCCATCGAGACGATCTGATCAGGCGGACCACGGGAAGGAATGCCCTTGGCCTTGAAGTCGGTCGCGCGCACGACGAGGTCCACCGCTCGAAACCAGTTGAGCAGGGTCGGGACCATAAACCGGTGGTCCCAGACCGGAAGAAATCCGCGGCGGGGCCCGCCGCCCACCAGCCGGCCCTCGTCCACGGCGGCGTTGATTTCGGTCGCCACCTCGCGCCAGAAAGATTCGGCCTTGGCCGCCGATTCGTAGAAGCCGGCCTGCGCGGCCGCATCCCGCAGGGCCCAGGCAAACCATCCGTGTCGAATTTCGGTTTCCGCCCGTTCGTGGGGGGGGTGGCGGTGCCAACCCGCGAACGCCCATTTATCCTGCATGTGCTCTTCCATCGGTTCGCGCAGTTTCGCGAAGGTGGGGCTCTGGGCATAGATCAGCTCCCGTGTTGCCCTCGTGGTGGGAACCCCGGGCAGGGGGTCGGGATTGTGCACCCGCAGGATGGCACCATGGGCATCCGGAAAGGTTCCCTCCAGCACATCCACGCCCATCCAAACGCCATAGGCCTGATGATTGACGGCTCTTAACCCGGACTTGGTGGCCCAGAACACCCCCGTGGGCAGCAGCACCACCAGCAGCAGAACGGACCACCGCCGCGCCGGCTGGACCCAGATCGCCGCGACCGCGGTGCCGGTCAACAGCACGGCCGAGGGCAACGCCCACACCCCTTCTTCGCGCGAATACCAGAAGGCCGCCCCGGCCAGTCCCGCCAAAATCGCCCAAGGCAGCACCCGCCACCCGGTGAACCGCACCCGTGCCACCATCCCGATCAGTCCCGCGAAGGTGAACAGGGTCAGCGCCGGATGCACCGAGCTCCGCAGCACCCGGCCGATCAATTCAGCGGACATCGATTGCGGATCGAGCAGCAACAGGGCGAACAGCAGGATCCGCCAACCCGGTTGGGTCACCCATGGCGAAACGGCCAGCACCAAGGCCCCACAGGCCATGGCATGGAAAAGCAGCACGTTAAACTGCAGCGGCCAGCCGGAGGCGGCCGATAGCGCGAGGAAGATCGAGAACGAGGGGCCCTTGGCCAGGGTGAGTTCATGGAACGGACCTAGCCAATCCCCCGCCAAAATGGACCTCCCTTGATCCATGAAGAGGCGGTCGTCATGCACGAGTTCCGTCATGAACGTCTGGCCGAGGTTCCGTGCGAGTTCCAGTTTGGTGGCCATCAACCCCAGCATGACTCCGACTTGGGCGACGGCGTGGTGGAGATGGGCCGCCAGCAGTCTGACGAGCAGAATCAACCCGGCCAACGCACCACTGATGACCGATCCGAGATAGAGCAGACTCCGACTGCTTTGGTGGTCCGTGCGCAAAACCAGCTGCTCCAGACGCATGGGAGCGGTGAGCTCGTCGGGAAAATCGATGCGGGCGATCTGGCTATCCTGCAGGGTCCAAATCAGCGCATGCCCGGTCTCCGTCTTTTCTGGCCGAGCGGTCACCACCCAATCCTGATTGATCATCGGCGGGTTGAGGTGAGCGGGGCAGGGATAAACATACCAGCCCCCTTCTCGGTAGTCCCCCTCGAAATCGAGCCGGAGTTCCCGCAGGGGGATCACCCAGGACGGTAGCTTCAGGTAGCCGAAGGGATCCGGTCCCAAGACGGTGAAGACGCCCGTGGCAGGATCAAAGTCGAGGTGGTGAATTTCTCCGAATGCTATGTCCGCCGGTCGGAGCAGGGTGGTCGTCTGATTGTGTCGCAGCCAGGCGAGCAGGCCCGAGAAGATCGCCAGCAGCCCAACCAGAATGAACGTAAATCGCCGGGACATTATCGCCGCAATCGGAGCCTGATCATATCCACAAAGAATCCGGCCAGCATCAGCTGCAGGGAAAGCACCAGACAGGTCACCGCAGGAATCACCCAACGAAGAATGCGTGAAGGACTGAGTCCGCCGAAGGCATTGTCCTGCCAGATCAGCACCGACTCCAACGAGAGACCCAGACCCACCGCGGCCAGTGCGACGGCACCGACAATGCCTCGTTCCAACGTGAACCCGGCAAAAGGCGGCGCTTCCCGGCCGGCCACCCGGGGCGACAGGCCGGCCTCATAGACAAACACCTTGGAGATGACGGCGAAGGCCATGGCTTGAAAACCGCACAGCACCGCCGCGGCCGCATATAGCAGAGTGTGCACGTCCAACGTAATGGGCCCCAGCGCCAGCGGCCCGCGCAGCAGGGCTCCAAATCCGGCCAGTCCGGTCAGCAACAGCACGAGCCCCGGCAGCATGAACAGCCAGCGGGGACTGAACAGCAGCATGAAACGCAGGTGCCTCCAGCCGTCTCGCCAGGGCCGCAGATGAGGCGGGCGGTCCCGCCCATCGGGGCGGAGCGACACCGGCGTCTCCACCATCCGGAGCCCGGAAAGCGCGGCCTTGATCACCATTTCAGAGGCAAATTCCATCCCGCCCGTCCGCAAGGACAGTCCGGTGAGCGCGGCCTTCGCCCCCCCGCGCAGTCCGCAGTGAAAATCACGGGTCGGGATTTTGAAGAACAGGCGCCCGAGGAAGCTCAGTACCGGATTGCCGATGTAACGGTTTTTCCACGGCATGGCTCCCGGATGGATGCCGCCAGCGAAGCGATTGCCCATCACCAGATCAGCGCCCTGGCGGAGGGCTTCGACCATCGGCCCGGCCTCGCGAAAATCGTAACTGCCATCCGCGTCTGCCATGATCACGTAACGGCCCTGCGCGGCTTGGATGCCGGCATTCAGGGCGTGGCCGTAGCCACGCTGTTCCACCGGGACGACCCGGGCGCCAGCCGCCGTGGCGATGGCCTGGGACCCGTCCGTGCTGCCGTTGTCCGCCACCACGATCTCCGCATCGATTTTGAGTTTATCGATCACTTCCCGGGCCTCCCGCAGGCAGCCCGGCAGGGTGAGGGCTTCGTTCAGGCAAGGCATGAGCAGGGTCAATTCGACCGCGGGGGAATCGGGTTCAGGGGAGGACACAGTCAGTCAATTTTAATATCAGCCCAGGCGGTCCAGTCCCAACCAGGATGGTCATTCATGGACACCGTGAAACGGAGTTCTCCCCCGGTGGGTAGGGCCAGGTCGGTGAGTTCAAAGTCAATCAGACCACGGTCGCCGGGTTGATTCAAGGGGTCGAGCACCCGGTGGTAGAGCTCCCGCCGGGTCACCCCGTCCGTCCATTCGATGCGGAAGGTGGCGCCATCGGTTTCCCCGCCTTCGGTGTAGGCATTATGCGGATACCCATGGGCGCCCCGGATCCGGTGGACGGGCGTATCGAGGCGGAAGGTCATGTGGCTGGGGGCGTGCATGATGACCACCTCGCGCCCCTCGATTTCCTGGTTGGAGATTGCGGTCTTCGCCGCGAAGTCCGCGGGAAGGTGGGAGAAACGGGCGAACCGTTGCCGCTCGATCTGTTGGTGGTATTCGCGTTTCAGGTCGGTGGAGGGCATGACGGCGAGGTGGACGACCGCAGTGTCGGCAAAAAACATCCGGTCCTCCTCGGCCACTTCAATGGCCAGTGAGGCAATGCGGCGGGCGGCCTCCCCGCCGTGCGCCTCCAGATAGGAGGGGAAGTCGGTTACCAAGGGGTTGATTTGAAAGCCCGCCAAACCCATGGGCCGGGGAATGCGATAGCGTTCTTTTTTGCCGTCGGCATCCGTCACCACCAAATGAACCAAGGCCGGTTTGTAGAGAAATTTGGTGACCCGGCCGACCAGGCTGAACGGCAGATCAATCGTGACCCACAGGGGTTCGATGGCCAGATCCGTGACCGGCAGTTCTGCGCCGATGGCTACCTCGGCGGAGCGCACCAGGCGGGGCCGTAGGGCCGCCAAGTCGGGGGTCTCCCGGCGCCGTTGAAAGACGTAGAAGTCCTTTTCCAGCAACTTGAATTCATACAGGTGAGGCAACAGGGCCATCACGTGGGAGTCATCGGCCAACAGGGGCCGTTCATCGATGGTTTGCAGCTTCAGCAGCAGGAACTCGGGAGCGGCCGGGGAGGTGATGAAGTCCTCATTGATCCGGGCCAGACGCGGCGTGTAAACCGAGTAGCTTTGGAAGATCGGGCGCGGCGTGTAGTTGAAGTCGTTGAACAGTGCGATGGCCTGTTCAAAGCCGAGGACATCCACGGAGGCGTCACCGATCAGCGCCTGCGCCTTGGGGAGCTTGGCTTCCCGCTTCCAGTGGTCCACTTGCCCCTCCAAATCACCGCGCGCGCGGTCCCAGTTGAGGAACGCCTGAATGTTGCGCTGGAGTTTTTCGTTGGTGATGTTCGGCGCGTAGTCGATGGTCGAGGTGAAGGTGTTCCGCATGCCTGTCAGGGAGAGCAGACCGACCGCGATAAGAAAGAATCGGGCGATTTTGGGATGCGTTGGGGTTTCGCGAAACAGGGCGGGAAACGCCACCGCCAGCACCAGGGCACAGTAGAAAAACCCCAGCATGTGTCCGTCGGCTCGCACGAAGCCATGTTTCCAGTTCAGGAAAAGAAAGGCGGCCAGGATCAGGAGATTGGCCCCGGCGCGAATCCGGTCGGGCTGCGTCAGCAGGTGCCACCCGACATACCCGGCCAATCCCGCAAAGATGCCGAGGGAGAGGGCCAACTGCCCGTCGGGCGTGGGCAGGCCCATGGCCGCTTGATAGCCTGAGCTGATTTCGAGTGAATTGATCGCGTAAGCCCACCACTGCAGAGGGGATTGGGAGCAGGCGAGCCAGAGAGCGAGGAACCCCAGGGAGAAAGCGGCGAGCAAGGCGATGCCCGCCCGACGCTGTCCGGCCAGACAGGCGTAAGCCAAGCCCACCAAAACGACAAAACCGGTGAAAAGCAGGTTGGTGAATTTGATCACCCCCAGCAACGCGAGGAAAAGGCCGATGGGGACGGCCCAGGCCGATTGGCCGGTCGCCATACGCTGGATCATGATCCAGCCGCAGAATGCGATGATGATCATCAACAGCGCGTCCGCGTAGCCCACTCCCCAGAGGATGAAGAACGTGAAATAACAGAATCGGGAAAAACCGGCCAACGGTCGTCCGACGTGCACGATGATCGCCCCGGCGATGATCGAGAAGGCGGCCTGCCAAAGGATGTAGCCTTCCCAATACAACCCCATGTAGGTGTTACCCATGAGGAAGCCCAACGGTCCGTAGGTGAAGATGACGGAATCACCGAAGGCCAGGTCCTGATGGAGGAAGTAGGCGAGGGCCTGCCGCCAGGAAGAGTCCAACTCCAGCATCGGCTTCTGCGGCAGGGTAAAAGCCAGCACCGCCAGCAAGATCCCCAGCAGGTAATCGCTCAGCCGCAGCGGTCGATCGGTGATTTCGGCGGGGACGGACATGCGCAGGTGATACAATCCAGACAATCGGTTGGGTCTAGCGGGAAGTTTCGAACCGCAGGTCGGCCCAATACGTCCAATCACTGGCGGCCACGTCCGATTCCAAAGCGGGGTAATTTCAATTCGATCAATCGCGGCATGAGAGCTTTGAAGTCTTTACGGAGGGAAGCCCTGTTAAGCGCGGTCAATATGTTGTGTGGTTGACAAAGTGATAGAAACGTCGCGGAGACGCCCAGGCAGCAGCGGACGATAAATTCCGCGCCATCAGACGGGGGCGGGATTCCCCTCGTCGTAGGCGCAGTGTGGCGAAACGGCCCGAAAGGAAGTCGACCTCATGGGCAAGCTCATAGGTCAGGATCGCCGGGGCGTGGACCGAAAAAAGACGGCTGCCATTGCTCAATTCCGAGCGGGCCCCGAAAAACGCCTGCAGGCCCACGGCGTGCACGCGTTCACTCAACAAAGGGATGGCAAAATCAACCCCTTGGGTTGGCGAAATGCCGACCGAAGCCACTTGACCACTCCGGACCGCCCCGGCCCGCCAAGGGCCGCCATCAAGTTGCACGATGGGCTGGAATTCAACCGTGGAGGTGTGATCGTCGACGATCACGGGCACTTTGATATTGGTGGGTCCGGAAGGCAGGAGTTTGACGGCGGCGACAATCTCACCGTTGCGCATCAACCCCAGGCCGGTCGCTTGGGCGGTTTCGGTTCCGTGAAAGTCCACCCGGACATGATTGCGTCCGGCCGCGATGCGGTCGAAACCATCAATTCCGACTGGCGCGCTCAGGTCGGTTTCGAGATTCGCCCGGGCCTCGGCGATCGCCTCATCGGATCGGAGGTAGATGCGAAAACCCTGACCGGCAAAACGGGCCCCATCCACTTCCACGTAGTGCGTGTGCAGCCAGTCGTAGAGCGCGGGAAAATTGCGCACCGGGTATTTTCCGAAAAAGCGGTGGGGACCGGCGGAACTGTCGACGAAAAAGCGGGGCGGCTGACGTTGCAAATCCGTCAGCAGCGTCTCCATCGCTCCGGGCACGATGGCATAACTCGTATCGATCCGGGGATCGGTATTGGTCCAAGGGATGAGCCCGGTTTGAAAGGTGCAGTAAATGAAACGGGAGGCGGGCAGCCGGTCGGCATAGTGGTAGATGTCGGGATTGAACCCCCACACAAAAATCCGGTCCTCGCGGGTCGATTGGCCCTTCATCCAGGCGGAGACCCGCAGGGCGGGTCGGACGGTGGGGCGGTGCGGCGGGCTCGAGGCGGGGGAATCAAGCCGGAATAGACAACCCCAAGGCCGCGATCACCGCTAGGCCCTGAAGCCAGCGCGGGCGAGGCGCGGCTCCCCAAGCCATCCGGATTAATTGCCCCGGACCCCAGACCCCCAGCCACGCCAAGGGCAGGAGAGCGGGGAAGAAATAGTGATCAAAGCCGCGGCCTCCCGCCATCGCCGATCCCATTGAGGTCACCACCCAGGCCAGCAGGTAGACTTCGGCGAACCGACTGGCTCTGATCCGCTCCGACGGCTGGAATTGGACGATGCGCGCCGCAAGCACCAACAGGGAAAGCGCCCCCCAGATAAAAAGGATGGGGTAGGTGGCCCACAACAGCTCAAAGAGTCGCAGGCCGGATAAAACCTTTTCGATGAAGGTAAACTCCGCGCCGTAGATCGAGAGGTTGTAGGTCCAGGTGTAATAAAGCAGATCCGCGCCCGCTCCGTGGAGTAGAGAGGGACTGATCAGAATCATGATGGCCAGGAGCGCCCCCGCCAGCAGGCCCCCCAACCGGAACCCAGCGGCCCGCCACGATAGATTTTGGTCCCGGGCGAGCACGAGCAGGGCAATCCCGGCGGGCGCGCAGTCCAGCAGGGCGGACTGCTTGCTCATCACGGCCAAGCCCAGACACACCCCGGTGGCCCCACATCGCCGCAGTGAAGGCACGGCGTCTTTTCCGGTCAGAAAACACCCTGCCGCGGCCGCGGTGAAGAAAACGACAAACCACTCGGTGTGAACGGCGAATGTGTCTCCCGCGTAGAGTAGATTATGGGCCAGCGCGGCAAAGATGAGGGCTGCCCCGATCCCGGCCCATGGCCCATCCAGGCGCCCGACGACACGGCCTAGCAACCAAGCGGCTACGATGATCAGGACCATCGTGAAAAATCGCAGGGCCACCAAACTGGAACCGGTGACCGCCAAGACCGCGGCGGCGGCGTAGTAGGTCAGGGGCGTCCGCTGGTCAATGACGTCGCGGTAGAGCACGCCCCCGTCCAGCAGCACGTCAGCGACGGTGGCATGAATGGTCTCATCGACATTCCAAACCGGCTGATTGACGGTGGCCCCGCGGAGTAGCACCACCCATATCACCAAACCGACGCCCAGGGCGATCGGGACTCCACGGGCGACAAAAATCGACCAAGATGGTGAGGGAGCAGGATTCGGGTCAGGCATGACTACGGATCTATTTTACCCTCAAATTGCCCCCAAAAAGCCCAATCGTAGGCACTGTCTCCCCGCGGCCCGGCTTCCATGTGCACGTGGAGGGTTCCCTCCCTACCCGGTTCGGTTTTGAAGGTGGCGCTGTGCTCTCCGGCATCTTCGGGTCGATTGAACGGGTCGAGGAAGCGTTCAAAGAGCTCGATCTCGTCGCCTTCGTTGGACTGAAAAATCACTCTAACATGAACGCCGTCACTGCGGCGGAGTCCGTGCTCGTCGCGGGCGGCCTCGGGGTTGATACCAAACCGCAGCGTAAGTTCCGTCATGCGGGCCGGTTTTCGATAAACCAACTCCTGGGGGGTCTGCGCGCCCCACCGGTCTGCACTCTGGCGATCAGACCACCCCTCATTATAGCCGTGGTTGCGGATCGACAGCAGCGGCGCCCCCGCAGTCAAAGTGATGGTCGGCCCGGTGGTGATCCCATTGAAATTGCCGGCAAATGACCAATCCCACGAATAGTCGTCGTCGTCCCCGCCGTCAGTGGTGAGAATCAGTTTTCCCGTCCCATTCGGGGGCAGGGCGATGCGGGCGGTTTGCACCCCCCGGTCTTCGGGGTGAACAAAAGGGCGTAGGATGTCCCGCCACAACCGGGTCTCTTGGCCGGACTCGGTCTGCAGCGTCACCTGAAAGCCCACCCCAGTGGTGTGGCCTTGATCCCCGAATTCGTAGGCCCCGACCTCCACACCGTAGTCGAAGGTCAATTCCATCAGATTGGCCGGACGGGGCCAGACGACCTGGGCCGGGGCGTGGAGCAACCAATGGCCGGCGTCGTTATCGATGTAGGGGGTCTCTTCCGCGGACGCGGCCAAAACGGCATCATCCCCGACGTAAAGGGTCGGCCCGATGGTGAAACCGGCAAGTTCGCCGAAGTAGATCTGATCATTTTCTGCGTCACTTTTTGCACCGCTGGTGAATCGAAACTCCAACTCGCCAGGACTGCGGGTCGGCAGCATGATTTCCTCATTTTGTGGAAACTGATCCTGGCCTCGGCGATGGGGCTCCATGCGGCGGCGCCACAAAAGCGACTCCTGCCCGTCGGGCGTCAGCCAATAAATCGAGATGTCGTAGCCGTCGCTCTTGAACATGGCGGCCAGTGAGATGCTATGGACAAAACGCAGGCGCCGCACGCCTTCCGGACAGGGATAACGCAATTGAGCAGGGGCCTGAAGGCTCCACAAATTCCCCTCTTCGTTGTAAGCATTGATTTTGGGGTATTGGCTGGTGACGACCGACGGAGGGATGAGGGATGCCTCAAAAGTCAGCGCGGGCTCCATCGGTTGCGTGAGACGATGCTGGCGTAGGAAGTGGCTGAAATTGAATCGTTCACTGCGGATCCAGCTGCCGTCCGTCCGTTGGCCCAGGGCCCAGGCGCGGGGCAGATCAAGAGGAAGGTCACCCCCAAAAAACCGAACCTGGACCGGGGATTCGGGGTCATGCGGCAGACTTGCTCGGACGTGGTCGTCGGACATCAGGATGAGGCGATTGATCGCGAGGCCGCCTTTTATTTCCAAGGTGGGCTGGGAACCTGGGCGAAGGTCCGCGTAACCGGAGATTTCCAGCGCCGAACTCAATTCGGCATAGCGCGGTAGTTGCTCCACCCCAGGGGGAGCTTTGTCCAGCCGCCGAAACAGCCGCATCCGGGTCTGATCCACTGAGTAAGCCGCGACTTGAGCATAGTCCCGGGTGATTCTCGGCCAGAGCCATTTCCGATCTTCGATGGGAAAACGCGCGTAGCCCCGGAGGTCATTGGTATCGACGATAACGGCGGGGGGGCGGGCAGTAAAATCTGCTTCGAACTTTTCCTGAGCTCCCGGCGAGATGCCTTTGGCCACATCGAGGAAGGGGTCCAAATTGGTCCACGCAATGAGACCGGTCAGATAGTTGGTGTAGATGTAGCGGGTGGAAGGTAGGCGCTGGGCCACGAAATAAATTTCCGGAAAATAGCCCCAAACCAAAAGGCGCTCGTCGGGATCACTGAATTGACGAGCCAACTCCCCCAGCGGATGGGGACGATCATCGGTGCGGGCGACTTCCGCTCGAATTTGAAAGCTGCGAACGGCGATTGAGGCAACGAGCGCGACCACCAACAGTCCTTGCAAATAGCGCCCCCGCTGAAGCCACGGTGCCGTGCGCCCCGATCGGAGCCGTTGAAACAGCCAGCCGACGGCCAGACTGAGTCCGGGAATGATTTGTTCGCTGTAATGGGCAAACTCGCGACCGCTTAGCATCGTCCCGACCAGACCGGAGGCGGTCCAGCCGAGAATAAGCCAAGGCAATAGCTCGATCGGCGATTTTCGTCCCAGTTGCGGCAGGGCGCGGATCAACAGCCCCCCGGCGGCGATTATGCCCAGCAGCCCGAACAGGGGCGCGTTGTGCCACGCCATGACAAACGGCAGGCGCACCCCGGCTAGGCGTTCCCAGAATGGCACCTCGGGGATATAGATCTCGGTGTTCAAGGTGAACGCGTAAAACACGTAGTCTGCCCAGGCTCCGACCATGGCGTAATGGATCGAGAAAAGTGCCAGGGGAACCAATGTGCCCACCACCATGGCCGCGCCAAAACGAAGTAATTCGCGGCGCCCAACGGTCCCCGGATTCAGCGCCAGCAGACCCAACAGCACAGCCGCCACCAGCATGTCGAGCAGCCCCGGCTGTTTACACAACACCGCTCCCCCGAAAAGCAGCCCGACTCCTAGCCCGCGTCCCAGGCTGGGTTTTTCCACACTGGCAACGAACAACGCGAATGCCGCGGTGGAGAATGCAATGACGAACCACTCCGTGTTGGCCGACATGGCGTCCCCGACGTCGATCCAAAATATCTGGAGAAACCAGGCGGAGATCACGGTCGGCCAAGCGAGGCTCCATCCTCCCAGCCGCAACCCGATCCAGCCCAGACCGAAAGTAGTCAGGCCGATCAGAACGGCGAGGGCCAGATGGATCGCTCCGGCGTTCCACTCGCCAAAAACCGCGAAAATGAGTGCCTTCAGGTAGGGAACCAAGGGGCTTCGATTGTCCGCGGCATCGCGATAAAGCACGCCACCATCCAGCACTTGATGGGCCATCGTAAAGGTGGACCCTTCGTCCAGATTCCAGATGTCCCGCCCCATCCAGGGCACCCGGCTCAGAGCCACTCCAATCAGGCAAAACAGCAGGAGGGCGACCAGTGACTGTTGGGATGAGGGCTTCACCAGCTGGATTCCACGCGGTCGCCGCCCCCGGATAGACGCAGCGGTTTGGTGCGCTGGGTATTGCCATCAAAGTCCAGCACGGCTTCGCGGGCGAGATCCGCGTGCTTGGGCAACACCGCATCCATGCCGTAGGCCCGCACAACTTTGGAATAGCCCATGGGCACGGTCGACGTGCCGTGCAGGAGTTTGTCCAAACAGGTTTTGAGGGTTTTGGCGAAGGCGATGGGTTCGCCGGGAGGGACGAGGTAGGCCTCGGCCTTGTTGGTCACCATTTCGGGCACGCCGTGCACGTTGGTGCTCACGATGGGGGTTTCAAAAGCCAGCGCTTCGAGCAATACGCGGGGGAACGATTCCTCAAAGGAGGAGCACGCGAACAGGTTGGCCGCGCGGAAATACTCATAAACCCGATCGGTCTCGTTGACGATTTGGATGACGTCCCCGAGGCCGAGGCGCTTGATGTCACTTTCCAGGGAAGACTGGTATTCGCCCGGTCGGCCGCCGACCATGAGGAACCGGTAGCTGCCTTGAGCGGCGAAGTGCTTCATGAAGTAAGCCACCGTGCGAATAAAGACATGCTGTCCTTTTCGCTCACAAACGGTGCCGATGTTGGCGATGACCTGTTCGTGCGGAGCAAACCCCAGTTTCGCGCGGGCGGCCTCGCGGGGCGTTTCGCGTTTCAATTTTTCAATCCGGGGCAGATCGATCCACGAGGAAACAAAGCGGAAGTTGTTATAGTCGTTGAGCTCTTCGTAGTAAGAGCGGGTCGCTTGGCAGAGGAAACAAACCCGCGTGGCCATCCGGAAGGATTGCCGGGCCACGTGATGTTGCTGCTTGGGCAGGGCGCCGGAAAAAAACCGTTTCACCGACGTGCTTTCGTGAATGTAGAACAACGAGGGTTTCCCCACGGCGTTGGCGAGGTGCACCCCCCACCAGCAGGCGAGGGTGTTGCAGATCACCGCATCGACCGGCGTGAGGTCGACCTGACTTTGCAGGTCCCGGCGCATGACCTCCAGTTGCTCCGCAAACTCCCGATCGTGGCGGCTGCCATGGAGGGGATGGCGATCCACCAGCATGATGTTCACGCCCAGTGCCTCGTAGGCCTGACGCAAGGGACCTTCCTCGGCCGAAACGACGTCGATGGTGAAACCGAGTTCCTTGATCAGGAAGCCCACATACTCGAAGAGGAACAGGGGGGCGCCCTCGAAGTTCAGATTATGGGTGACGGCGAGCAGGTGCAGCTTGTCCAACCGTCGGAGGTGGCCGTAGCGATACGGGTCGATCTCCACGTTGCGGTGGGCGGCCTTGAGGAAGGGGCTCCAGTAGGGATCTTCGAGGCCCCGATACTTGCGGGCGAAGGCGATGTGTTCCTCGGGGTGATAGGAAGTGCCGCGCGAGGCGCTGCCCCAGTGCCACAGCTCCGCTTGCGGCGTGTAGACGGTGCGATGGCCGGCGGCCGCCAGCCGCAGGCAGTAGTCGATGTCGTTGTAGGCGACCCCGAGGTCGTCGGCGTCGAAGCCGCCGAACTCCCGATAGAGCGACGTGCGCGTCATCAGACAGGCGCCGGTGACGGCCGAGCAGTTTCGCGCAAGGCGATGCAGCTCAAACGGCGCGTCTTCATTCGGCCCCAATCCGGCCAGCGGAACATCGGCCAAGCCATGGTGAGGGCCGACGATGACCCCGGCGTGATTGATGTGGCCGTCGGCGTAGAGCAGGCGCGCCCCGACCACGCCGACCTGTTCGATGGAAAACCAGCCGGCCATTTCCTCGATCCAGCCGGGCTTCAGCGCATCGACATCGTTGTTGAGGTGCAGAATCAAAGGGGTGTCGATGAAGGGCAGGGCGGCGTTCACCAAACGCGAGTAGTTGAACGGCAGCATGGGATCGACCTCGGGCCGGATCACTCGACAGCTGAAGTCGCGTCGGGCGGCGAGGCACTGGAGAAAGCGGACCGCTTTCTCCTCCCGGGAAAAGTCATCGACGATGATGAGTTTCACGTGCTGCCAATTGACCGTCTGCAGCAGGGCTTCGATGCAGCGCTCCAGCAGGTCGGAGTGGTCCCGGGTGGGGATCACAATGGTGACATTGTTTTCCGCCAGGAAGCGGTGGTCCCAGAACACCTGCTGCACGGGTAGCTTGGCGTTCACGGCGAAGGGGGGCTGGAATCCCTTGCCCGGCAGGCCGCGTTGTTGGAGCGAGGCGGTGACGGCCGCCCGGAACGCCTCGACGTAGTCGGAGGTGGACTCGAATCGGGGCCGGGGCCAGGCGCGGTGGTAGGCAATTTTGGAAACGTGACACGTGCGCGCCGGGATGACGACGGCCTGCAGCTTGAGGGCCAGGGAAAGGCGCAGGAGATCGGCATACGTTTCCTCGAATCCTCCGGTCTGTTCAAAAACCACCCGCCGCAGGGCGACGCATTCTCCGGGGTGGGTGCCGGAGTAGATGAGTTCGGGGCTCCAATGCGTTTTGAAGACCGGTTTAAGGCGCTCGCCCTTGGTCGTGCGGTGATCCTCGTCGGCAAAAACCAGATCCCGCTCCGCCGTCATTTCCTCGGCCAGCAGCAGCAGGCCCTCGGGGGGGAACGTGGCTCCGGGTTCGGGAAACATCAGCCACCCGCCGCGAGCCGCGCCCACCGCGTGGTTGAGCGAGGTCGCAAAATTCTCGGCCGGGGCGCCGTGGGCAAACCGCACCCGTGGATCAACCGTGCCGAGTCTTTGCACGTGGGCGGTGAAGGCGGGATCCGCTTCCGCCCGGATGACGACCAGCAATTCCCAGTGGGCGTAGAGCTGGGCGCCCAACGAGGTGGCCAACCGGTCCAATTCCTCCGGCGTGACCCGACGGGAATCCAGCAGGAGGGAAATCAGCGGGGCCTCACCCGTCGCGATGGCCGCCGCGGACTGTTCCAGCTCGTGGCGCAGGCGGGGCCGGAGCTGATGATTGTCGACCCAGATCTCGTAGGGGGTCTGGGTCCGCCACCGATACCACGGCAGCGGGTCCTGTGCCTCGGTGGCGTAGAGTTTGTGCAGACGACTGGATTCCCGGCGGAACCGCCAGCCGCCGTCGTCGACGCCGAGGGTTTTGGCGGCGTTCAGGATGCACTGCCGGACGGTGTTGAAGTGGTTTTCGTCGTAAGGCGGCAGCCGCGCCTCCTTTTCGATGCAACTCCACTGGTAGACCCGTTTGGCGAAGACCAACTCCCGGGTGCCGTCCGCGAACTCCGCAAAAATCATGATCGGAATCGGATTCGCCGCGATTTGATTGATGTCGATGATCCCCTGAAATCGGGAGTGTTGCGCCTGCGGGAAGGCGGCGTATTTTTTGCCGACATCCTGTCGTTCGATGCCGTGGACGAGCTCGTTGAAGTTATTGCCGTCGGTGGTCGCGAGGAGCCGTTCAATGGGTTTCTCCTCGTGGAAAATCCAGCCGAGCACGGAAACCTTGTTGTATTGGGAATGGGCAATCAGCTGGGGCTGCTCAAACTGGCCACGGAACGGCGGGTTGGGCAGGACATCAACGCAATTGATGGCGAAGTCCTGCACCATGCGGGTGGCGTGGGCCGCCAACGGAGCGTCGGGGTGCAGCGACGGGTGCTTCAACAGGCGCAGGTAGAGCAGCTCCAACAAGTCGGCGGGAATGCGGGGTTCATATTTTTTGCACTCTCCCTTGCCCTCGATCCTGATATCGACGCGCCAGAACTCCGCCCACTCGTTGTCGCGGTTCATGATTTCCAGGCGAATAGTCTGGGCGCCCACCCATGGCTCCAGCCGGAAGGCAAACCCCGGAGGCCGCCCCGCTGTCCAGCCCGCGTAGGCCGCCTCAATGTCGGGTCGCGGCAGCCCGAGCAGGCCGGTGAAGGGCACGTCGTCGATGAACGCGCGCATGTCCGTGTAGACCGTGTTGTTCTTGGGCACGAACCAGCCGTAGATCCAAAAGTGATCGGGCGGGCGATGCCACTCGGCCGGCTGTTCGATGTGAAAGAGGTAGGACTCGTTTTCGTTCATGGACGAACGGGGGCGTTTAGCCGAAGTAGGTTTCCCGCGCCATTTCGACGTGGGCGGGTTGAGAGATACGGGCGTCGTAGAAGCGGGAAACGCGGGTATACGCCATGGAAATCATCTTGGTGTCGCCCGCATAGTGGCGGTCGAGCGCTTTTTTCAAGGTGGCGGCGAGCACATGGTAGTCGCCGGCCTTGATGAGGTAGGCCTCGTCGTGGTTGGTCAGCATTTCGGTGATGCCGTTCACGTCGGTGCTGACGATGGGCAGCTTGAAGGCGGCCGCTTCGAGGAGCACGCGGGGAAACGACTCCTCAAATGACGTGCAACAGAACAGGTCGGCCACCCGATACCATTGGTAGACCTCCTGCGTTTCGTAGATCATGCGGGTGTTGGTGAGCCCCATGAGTTCGATGTCGTTTTCAATGGTCTCGAGATAGAGACCCTCCCGGGCTCCGACCATGACGTAGAGCATCGGCCCGTGAGCCGCGAGTTCCTCGCCGTGATTCTGGTGCAGGTGATCGATGGCACGAATGAAGATGTGCTGCCCCTTGCGTTGGCACACCGAGCCCACGTTCACCACCACCGTGGCGTTCTCCGGAATGTCCAGCTGCCGCCGCAACTCGGCCCGGTCGTGATGCTTGATGTAGTTTTCGATGCGCGCGATATCGATCCAGCTGTTGATCAGGCGGAAATTGTCGTAGCGGTTGAGCTCGGCGTAGATCTGGCGGGTGGATTCGGCGATGAAGATCACCCGCGTCGCTTCGCTCATCGCCTTTTCGATGAGAGGAATCACCTCATCGGTCGCCAGTCGGTGTTCGGAGAAGAATCGCCGGGGGGCATTGCTTTCGTGGATGTAGAGCGAGGAGGGCAGGTCGAGCTTCTGCCCGAGCGGCACCACCCAGTAGGACAGCATGGTGTTGCCCACGATCAGGTCCAAGCCGCGCCACTGCGGTTGCGCACTCAACGCGGTGATCGCGCTTTCGAAAGCGGCGGCTGTCGGCGCGCCCGTCACGGCCTCGATGTCGATGAGTTGTACGTCGATGCCGATGGCCGCGAAGTTCTCGCGCAACGGCCCTTCGGACGGGGCGAACACCGTAACCTCCCAACCGGCGACCTCCTTGAAGTGCCGGGCGTATTCCACGATAAACAGCGGGGCGCCCTCGAGGTTGAGGTTGTGCGAAACGATGCCAATGTGGAGCTTGAGTTCCCGACTGGCGAAGCGGTGGTCATAGGCGTTGATGCGGAAACTCGGGTTGGCGTATTCCACCGATTCCGAAAAGTGCGGGTCCCGAAATCCCGGATACTTCTGCACAAACGCTAGGTGCTCCTGTTCGGTGTAGCTGATGCCCCGGGTGGCCGACCCCAGATGGATCAACGTCGCGCCGGGAGAATAGACGGTCCGCCAGCCCGCTTGTTGCGCCCGCAGGCAGTAGTCAACGTCGTTGTAGGCGACGCGGAAATCCGTGGTGTCGAATCCCCCCAGCTGGTTATAAAGTTCCTTGCTGGTCAGCAGGCATGCTCCGGTGACGGCGGTGGTGTCCCGCGCGGCGTGGGGCAGGAAGAGGTAGCCGAAATCGTCCTTGGGCAAGCCGACAAAAATGCCGTGAGCCAGGCCGCCATTGGGGCCGACCCAGATACCGGCGTGGTTGAGGGTTTCGTCGCGGTGGATGAGCCGGGCGCCGACCACCCCGACGCCGGTCACGCTCATCCACCCGACCATGTCCTCGAGCCAACCCGCCCCGAGGGCTTCAATATCGTTGTTGAGGTGCAGCACCAGCGGGGTGTCCGCCGCGGCGGTGCCCAGGTTGACCAGGCGGGAGTAGTTGAACCCACTCGCCTCGCGAGCAGGCCGCATCACCTGCCAGGGCCGGTCCTCGCGGGCGGCGACCGCCTGCAGCAGTTTGATGGCCTCGGGTTCGTCGGAACCATCGTCCACCACGATGAGTTTAACGTGGGCCCAATTGACGGTGCGATCCAAGGAATCGATACAGGACTGCAGCAGGGTCGCCTGATTGCGCGAAGGGATCACGATGGTGACCGGCCTCTCGGCCAACAACGCATCGTGCCAGCGTAGTTGGTGCAGGCACAGCGCGTGCTCCTGCATCAACGGCGGCAGCACCACGTCGGCGCGCAGCGACCGGCGCGCCACCGCATCTTCAATCGCCCGGCGGGCGGCGCCAAAGAGATACCCCTTTTGGTCGCCGCGGTGGGCGGTGCTCTCCTCGTGGGCGCGCCAATGGTAGCAGACAAAAGGCACGTGCCGGATGTTGGCCGGGTCGATTTTTTCCACACAACGCAGGATCAGATCAATGTCTTGGGCCCCCTCGTAGCCGACCCGGAGGCCGCCCACGTCTGTCACGATCCGGCGCCGGAGGGTGCGCAGGTGGTGGGTGTAGTTGTGGGTGATCGCCATCTCGGGGTTCCAATTGCCCTTGAACTGGGGATCGTAGTGGCGACCGCTGGCATCGATCTTGTCCTCGTCCGTGTAGAGGAAGTCGGTGTCAGGGTGGGCGACGATGGCTTCGGCCACATGGAGCAGGGCGTCGGGCGGCAGCAGGTCGTCGTGATCCAGAAAGGAAACATACTCGCCCGTGGCCAGAGCCAGGGCCGAATTGGTGGCGGCCGAGATGTGGCCGTTGCTTTCGCGGATCGTGAAGGTTATGCGCGAGTCGGCGGCGGCGGCCTGCTGCAGCTTTTGGCGGACGTGTGGCTGCGGGGAGGCATCGTCGGCGAAACAGAGTTCCCAATTGGGGTAAACCTGCGCCTTCACGCTGGCGATCAGCTCCTCGAGAAACTTGGCGGGCGGGTTGTAGGTCGGGACCACGATGCTGATCTTCGGGCCTCGGGCGATGGTGGGTTTGGCTTCCGCGGTGAGGAAGTTGAGCAAGCGCGGGGTCAGCCGATTGTGGTGAGTCCACCGGTCAAAGGGCTCCTCACGTTCCCAAGGGGTAGGCGGAGGGGGAGTGGAGGCTTTGCCGCCCCGGACCATCTTGTTTGCCAGTTTAACCCGGGTCGTGCGCACGGCCCGCCAAAAATCCACCCAACTCTCCAGTTCGTAGCGCCCGCGCAGGATTTGGCGGACCATGGCTGTCATCACCCGGATGAATTTCAGGTGGCTGTAGTAGGGGATCGGGCCGCTGTTCTCGTCGAGGTGATTGATGAAAAGCCGTTTGGAGCGGAGGAGCTGGCGAGGTTGATCGGGATAATCCACCCAGATCTTGAGGCATGCCGGACTGAAACAGCCCGGGCGGATGTCCACCAAACCGTAAAATGCCGATTTCAGGGCTTGGGGGAAATCGGGGTTGTAGTGGAGCACATCCTCGCGCTCTTTGCCCCAAACGAGTCGGTTCTCGTCGATGCAGCCGATCGTGGCATGGAGGCGGGCAATGGTTTGGTCGCGGGAGAAGGCCCAGCCGGATACGCGGAATTTTTCGTAATGCGCGTTCACCCAGAAATCGGGAAGATCGAGGTAGCCGATCAGATCGTTTTCCGGCAGCATCTCGGTTTGGTTCACTGAAATCTCGTCGAGCACGCGTTTGGCTTCGCGATTGATGACCTCGCCGGATTCGTGGTGAAAGTGGCGGTAGAGGTAATAAAGGCTCTCGGCCAGCACCTCGCTGCGCACGTAGGCCGGGGGCTTTTGGGGCGGCTGGTTCTGGCCATCGCAGACCACCTCTTCCCGGCAGAACTCGACCCAGGTCTGATCGCGCTTCATCACCTCCAGCGTCAGTGTCTTGGCACCGTGCCACGGGCGGACATTGACGCGGAAGCCCGATTTGAGGCCTGGCCCGCCCGCCGCGAAGGTGTCGCGGATATCGGGGCGATCAATCCCGATGATGCCGTAGAAATGAACCCCGTCCAAGGTGGCGCGCAGGTCCAACAGTTCCTCGCCTGATTTGAACAGCACCCAGCCGCGAATATCGGCGATTTCTTGGTCGAAATGCCAGTTGATCGGTTGGTCAATGAAGTAGCGGCAAAGCTCGGTCTCAAACATGAAACCTGTAACTGAACCTGCCTAGGGTGATGCCGTAAAGCGCGGTTTTCCGCCCCGTTCGACTTTTAGGCTCGGCGAGGGAAAGGGAAAAGGACCGGGAACGTTTGTGGGACCGGAGGGTTTCTGCGACCCGGGGTTGACCCGCTTCCGGCGCGGGTGTTCGCCGTCTGGATTCTGGGGTAAAATCTGGGCCGGCCAAGCCGTTGAGAAAATCCATAAAATGATGGCGGAGTAACGCTTGACGAGAATTGGTCGTAAAATTTGGTTCTGAAGGAAGATGAGTTTCGTGACGGCCCCCCCTCCTGCTCGTTTGCGCCTAAAGTGGGTGATGCTCGTCTTCGGATTTATGCTGACGGTGCATTTTGTGCTCTCGACGGCCAATTGGGAGTCGGGGTTCATGATCGGGCACGAGTTCCGCCAAGCGCAAACGGCGATCATTACCCGGTATATCGATCAGCAGAATAACTTCGGGCCCTACTACGAAACCCCCATCCTCGGCAAGCCGTGGGCCTTTCCGTTGGAATTCCCCTTTTACCAATGGTGTGTGGTCGGAGTGATGCGGGCGCTGGAGTTACGCGATTTTCAGGCCGCCCGAGGCGTATCGTTGGCCTGTTTTTATCTTACCCTACCCGCGCTCTATCTTTTGTTGTCCGGATTTCGTGTGCCGCCGGCCGGACGCCTTTTGATCCTGATGCCCGTGTTGGCTTGTCCGATCTATCTTTTCTATTCCCGGTCGTTTCTGATCGACCCGATGGCGACGATGTTTTCGGCCTGGTTCCTGGCGATGTTTGTGTTGGTTTTACAGCGTCGGCGTTGGTGGTGGTTTGCCCTGGCGGGGTTGGCGGCAACTCTGGGTATCCTGATCAAAAGTCTGGTCTTTGCCGTCTGGTTGTTTCCGGCCGCGTTGTACGGCGCTGGGACGTTGTGGCGGGAGATCAAGAGTCGGGCTGGTGCGCGGCGCATAGGTGGCACCCTGATCTGGGGGATTGGTCCGGTGATCCTGCCGTATCTGGCGTTCCGGGAGTGGATTTGGTTTACGGATGCCTTGAAGGCGTCCCACCCGGGAGCCTATCAGTTCACTTCGGCGGAGCTTTCGCAGGGTAACTTTGGGACCTTCAGCCTTGCCTCCCGCCTTGATCCGGAAACCTGGCAGGTCCTGGCCGAGCGTTGGAGTGAAACCGTGGGTGCTCATTGGTTCATTGGTTTGGTGCTGGCGGTGGGCCTCACGCTAAATCGAAAACGCTGGCGCCCCATTCTGGGCCTCACGGGATTGTGGCTTTTTGGCCAACTCGCCTTCCCCTATGCCTACGCCTACCAAGACTATTATTTCTATGCCGGCACATTTTTTCTGATGATGGCCTTTGGCGTGATTATCTGGGGTTTATTCACCGCGGAGCGGATGCCGGTGAAAGCCGCGGTGCTGCTGACCATGCTGCCTCTTGGCGCGATGTTGCACGTTTACTGGGGCGGCTATGGGAAGATGCAGCGAGTGCCCAGTCACGGTGGATCCGGGATGACCGCCATGTTGAACGACATGCTGTCCCCATCGAGCATCATCATGGGTCTGGGTTTCGACTGGTCGGCGATCATTCCTTACTACAGCGGGCGGCGGGCCCTGATGGTGCGTGATACGCAGCGCTACGATTTGGATTATCTGCTGAGGGCCATCGAGGCCCTGCGAGACGAAGATGTCGCTGCTCTGGTGGTTTCCGAAACCATGGAAAGAGACGGTGGTCAAATCGTCGCTGAGGTCGTGGATAAGTTGGGCATGATCAGCACTCCTGTGCTGCGTCATTCGATCGCTGGTCAGGTGGAGCACATCTATGTGAGTCCATTCAGGTTCGAAGAGATTGTGCGACGAATGGGCGGAGAGGGCGGAAGCACGTATCCTCACGTTGAGTTGTTGCGCACGACCCTACCCGCGGAGGGGGTTTTACTCGGACTACAGGAAGTTACGCCTGGCGCCTCCCGTGTGGTTTTCTCGATGGTCAATGAAACGGTTTCGCGTTTTGAGATTGCCTACGGCTATCGGATGTTCGACCTCGCGGGGGAACCCATCATCAACTTCCATCCCGACGCGGCCCTTTGGATCGATCCCCGGCGCCGGGCGGGCTCGATCAAATGGCGCTACGGCATTTTCGACGAGGCTTGGGATCGGGAAGGAGATCGGACGGACGGCGTGGTGTTTGTGGTGGAAGTGGAAAATGCCGAGGGACATCGGCGTCAGGTATTTTCCCGAACCTTGCGGCCCGCGACGGTGGCGGCGGATCAAGGGGTGATCACTTCTCGCTTTCGTTATAGTTTGGCTGATGGTGAGATTTTGCGGTTCAGCAGCGGGGGAGTCTCAAGCCACGCCTTCGATTGGGCTTATCTGGTTGAGATTGAATTCAGCGAATAATCCCGTCATCTCCACGCGTGCATCGTGAACCTGGGGATCTTTCGAAATTGGCGGATATTGACCGTCGACCCCCGCTGGAGGCATCCCCATCGGGGCTGACCACGGCAGATGGGGTCGGCCTGAGTTTCCTGATTTTCACCCTAGTGGCATGGTTCCTCCACGTGAGCGTAGGATGGGGCAACGAGACCATGACGGGTCACGAGTTTCGACAGGCGCAAACGGCGCTCTCCATCCAAGCGGTGGCCCGAGACGGCATGCGACTCGATTACTCCACTCCGGTATTAGGCAAGCCCTGGTCCATTCCGATGGAGTTTCCGCTCTACCAGTGGGGCGCGGCGGGTTGGGCGACCATGACCGGATCTGAAGTGGTGCAGGCTGGACGGTTTGTGTCGGTCTTTGCCTTTTGCCTGGGATTGCTGGCCGTAGGGTTGATCTTGCGCCGGGTCGGACTCAGTTGGGGGGCAGGTTTTGGTGTGCTGGCGGTGTTGATCGCGACGCCAGTGTATGCGTTTTACTCGGCCGCGGTCCTCATCGAATCGACCGCTTGGTGCGCCTCCGCTTGGTTCTTGTGGGGAGTCCTTAGCTACCGCCGCTCTGCAGCGTGGGGACATCTGCTCCTGGCGGTGGTGGCGGGAGCCGTGGCGGTGTTGGTCAAGCCCACGACTTGGGCGGTGGCCTGTTTGCCGTGGGCCTTTCTTTGGTTGGCCGATGGCGTGCGCTTACGGACAGCGGGGAACTGGCGTCCCTGGCTGCTTCAGGCCGGTGTGCTTGGTGCGGGCTTGTTGGCTTTGGGCTACGGTTGGGTCAGCTACGCGGACCACGTAAAGGCGCAAAACCCGGTTGCCCATTTTCTCATTTCCTCGGAGTTGACCGGTTTTAATTTTGGCACCTGGGGGATGAAAATCGACCCTTCGACTTGGGAACTACTCGCCCAGCACTGGCACCGCGACATTGTTTCACCACTGGTTTTGGCGGGAGGGCTGCTGATTTCGCTCGTGGGGCGCCAGACGCGGATGCTGGCCATGCTGGGCGTCGTCGCATTCGGGGGGATTCAGCTGATTTTTACGAATCTGTATGTGGCTCATGACTACTACCTGTATGCCAACGCGGCCTATCTGGTGGTCGCGTTTTCGATTGGTTTGGCATTTTGGTGGGATCGTCCTGGAGCGGTTTGGCAGAGCAAGTTACCGGCTGGGCTGGGCATCGTAATCCTGACCGCCAGCCAGTTCCACCTGTACCGGAGCGAACTGTTTCAGGATATTTTGGAGCGGCCGGCGCAAGAGTCCAAGTTACCAGGGTTGATCCGAGAACTGACGGATCCCGACGACGTGATCGTTGGACACATGGGGGACTGGAATCCCTGGTTGGCGTTTCATGCCCAACGCCGAATGTTGATGATCCCTGATGCGCAGATGTTTTTTCATGCGGCCAAGGTGGATCAGAACATCGCGCTATTGGCCGACGAATCGGTGCCGTTGATGTTGGTCGAAGGGGAGGCAAGTCGCCAGCCTCGTTGGGTCACGCAGCGAATTTTGCAGCTCGATCTTCATGCTGTTCCTTTGCTGGTTTGGAATCACGCGATTACGGTGTTTGCGCGATTTGATCGCTACGCGGAGATGGCTGCTAGGGTGAGGGAGATAGAGCTAGCCGAGATTTCCGTCCCTGAAGATGATCGAATGGTTTCTCCTCAGCTATTGCCGGTTTTGTCCGCTTTGGTGCAGGAGCAGATTAGTCCCGCGCTTGATGTTATTCCGATCGCGGGTAATTTCCCTCATGGTGTGATTGTCGCGGATATTGAGGGTAGCAAAGCGTTGTTGGTACACGCGCCGACAGAACTGTTGTTCACGGTTCCGGCTGATTCACGTTCCGTAACCGTATCCTACGTGGTTCCCAGCAATGTTTACGCCGAACGCGATTTTGATGGGCTTATGGTCAGGTTTGAGCTCTGGGATTCAACGGCCCGTCCCGTGAGTCTATCACGCGATTGGATCTCGCCGGAGGAGGGACATGCTCCGCGCAATCTGGTCCTAGCTCTGCCCGAGGGCGACTCCCGTCAGCTCCTGTTGCGCGTCGGAGCGGGACCGTTTAACCGGCCGGCTTTTGACCAGGCGTGGCTGAAAACGCTGCACTTTTCCGCAGAAGATTCTGCTCAGACGACGTCGGCGAAATAATTCTCGGTCTTATAGAGCACCACCACGTCCTGCATGCCCCAAGCTTCCTCAATGTAGGAACGCAGGATGAGATTCGATCGTTTTTCGATTTGCGCGGTTACCCACTGAGGCGAAGTTAAGGCGATGCCGTAGTCGTGGTCGTGGCGGTCGAAGTAGTTCTGGTAGGCGAATCCCCGTTCCTTGAATTCCGCCAGCAGCGCGGCCTTGTCCACATCATCCGCGATGTAAGGCTGCCGATTGGCCAAGGCACTGGCAAAGAAGCGGCCCTGTAGCGTGAGGATGATGATGCCGCACTCGGCCGTCGATTCCACGAGGAAGTCGAAGGTCTTCGTCCAGGCGGCTTCGTCGAGATGGGTCAGAACCGATCCGCACCAGATCAGATCGAATTTGCGGTCCAACGCGATTTTGCTGGGGTCGGTGGCGGAAAGCACCGGAATCGCCCCCCAGTGTTTCGCGCAAAACTCAATGCAAGACGGGTCCAGCTCACAGGCGGTGATTGTGGCGTAGTGGTGACGCGGCCGCAGCCAGCGGAGCACCCGGGCGTAGCCACAGCCGAAATCCAGAATGTTGGGGAAGTGCGGTTTGTCGCACAGGTTGGCGGCAAATTCCACCAGTTCGAGGGCGCGTTGCCCGATCTCGAAATACTGCTCTTCTCGTCCCGGCACGATCATAGTGTCCCGGGGCGAGATGGTTTTATCGATCGTCAGATCGCTGAAGTCATACAACGGCATCGGCAAGCAGAGCAGGGAGCGGAGTCCGCTTCGTCAATGCTGGGTGATCAGACGAATTTCAATTTTCGAGCGGCGAACAGGACCATGCGCAGCAGCAGCCACCCGCCGGCCCATCGATTGATGTTGGTTGTGCCGTAGGTGCGGTCCTTGTAGCGGATCGGGATGTCGCGGATCTTGAGATTCAACCGGTCGGCCCCAAACAACAGGTCGAAATCCCCGTAGGGGTCAAAATCGCCGAAGTAGGCTCGATTTTTGGCGATGCGTTCGTAGTTGCGACGAGACAGCACTTTGGTGCCGCAGAGCGTGTCTTTGATGGGTTGCCCCAGCAGCCAGGAAAAGATGATGCCGAAAGACTTGTTCGCGATCATATTGAGAAACCGCATGGCCTCGTCGTCCATCGGGTATACGAGGCGGCACCCATTGGCGAACTCGCAGTGGCCGGTGATCACGGCATTAAAGTATTTTGGCAGCTCCTCCGGAGGCATGGTCAGGTCAGCATCCAGAATCATGAGCAAATCCCCCTCCGCTTGCGCAAAGGCTTCGCGCACGGCGTTGCCTTTGCCGCGGAGGGATTGTTGCATGATTCTGATGCGAAGATCGGGGTAGGCCTCTTTAACGCGTTGAATCTCGGCCCAGGTGTGGTCGCTGGAGCCGCCTTCGACAAAGATGAATTCCGTCCATTTGCCCATCGCGGGAGTCCGGGTGATGGCCGACTCGATATTGCCCGCTTCATTGCGGGCAGGAATGACCACGGAGACCGTAGTGTCCTCGGGGCGGATCGTGGGGTGCGCCAAGCGATCGCCAATTTGCGGGCGACAGGGCGCGGGCCGGGCGACGATGAATTGGGTGAGGCAGAACCACGGCAAAAGCGGCGCCAGCCAGCGATTGATCACCCGTTCCACCGCCCCGCCGGCATACGGCACCAAGGCGCGCGGTTGTTGTTTGACCACGTCCCAATCGGCGAGATGCAGGAGGTTGACCACATCTTGGCCGGATAGCCAACTGCTTTGCAACTGGGTGGAGCGTAGACCCAGTGACTGAGCCAACCGGAACACCGGTCGCCAGAGGGTATTGGGGAAATTCAGCAGCAATCGCGTGGCCGGGGTCGAAACCCGATGAACCTGTAGCAGCAGCGCTTGCACGTCCTGCACGTGGTTGACGGTGTCGGATAGGATAATGCAATCGAAGGGCTCATTCGCGGGCAGGTCCGCCACCGTGCCGACGCGGAAATCGATCGCAGGGGCGTTCTGGCGGGCCCGGTCAATTTGGGCCGGCGCAAAATCCAGGCCGACTTTCTCCCGCGCCGGGATGTGCTTGAGGAGTTCCCCGGTGCCACAACCGATTTCGAGCATGCGGCAATCGGCCGGAATCAACCGGGAGTAGTAGCGGGCCAACAGCCGACGATAGCCCACCGCGTGGCGAGAAAGCGGTGTATTGAGGCTGTCGAAGTAGTGCCGAATGCGTTCATTATCGGCGGCGGCGTAGGATTCTGCGGACATCGCGAAGGGGATAAGATATGAGCTTAGGCCCGATTTTCTTGTCGGCTAATCGTGCGAGTCAATAAAGCGGCGGCCGCCAGCTGCCGATCGCTGGGCGACGGCAGCGAGGTATGGGATTGGTAGAAGGCCAAAACGGTGTCGGCACTGGCGGACCAAGAAAACCGCTCAGCGGCGAAATCGAGCGCTCCCCTCGAGAGACGTGCCACCAAGGCGGGATCTGCGTTCAATTCGCGCACAGCCGCGGCGATGGTGGCGGCATTGGCGGTGGCCAGCACCAGGGCATGTTGTCGGTGAATCAGGTCGTGTCCCAGATTACTTCGGGGCAGAATGACCGGTCGGCCGATGGCAAAAAACTCGGGGAGTTTAGAGGGGAACCGGTAGTCGTTGAATGCTCCCGGTTCGCCGGGCTGCACGAAATAATCAGCCACACTCATCAGTGGGGGCAGGTCCTTGGCCCGTTTAAGGAAGCCCAACTCGATCAATTGGTTTGCGATCAAAGGAGCGATTTCGCGGGTGAACGTGGCGGCGTCGCGCCCCGTGCGCACCAACCACGTGGGATGGCCACTGGCATTTAAGGCCTGCACGGCGCGGTAGAGCTCACGTACCTCCTCCCAGTTGGATTCGTGAACGTTGCCGTGGTAGAAGATCACTTTGTCCGCCAAGGGGATTCCCCAAGACTGGCGCAAGGCGTCATTGCGTTCCTGCGGGCAGAATGCCGCGGTGGCGGCCGGCCAAAAGCAGCAATGGGGTTGGTTCGAGGGAACCAGTCGCGCCAGCTTTTTCGTAATGACGGTGATGCCGCGGGCTTGAGCCATGAATTCGGCGGCGCGCTCCGGATGGGAAAGCGACGGGGGCACGATCCGGTCCAAATCGGCCGACGGTAACTTCAGGATTTCCTCGGGCGGTAGCCGCAGCGCGTGCGCTAGGAGCACAAGCTCGTTGTCTTCGAGATGAATCACCAATTCCGAGCCAAATCGTTGGCTCACCGCTTGGCTGAAGAGGCGCACCGACTCGCGGGTGGTCCAAGCGTGCAGGAGGGACGGGGCCTTACGATCGCGGTAGAAGCAGGGCAGTCGGGCGAGCTCGGCATATTCAATGCATAAGAACCGGGCATCGGGTTGAGCGCCAATGGTCTCCGCGTGTTCGGGCACGGCCACCACACAGTCGTAGCCCCGTTCGATCAATTGATTGGCCAGCGCGGTCACATGATAGGCGCTGTTCGAGGTAAAGTCACCGTAGAGGACAAAGAGAATGTTGGTGGTGCCAAGCTCGACGTGGGCGGGAGTCGCCAAGTTAGCGGTCGGTCTCACCCGCGCGGGGAGTTCCCACATCTCCGGGGCCTGCCGCGGTGCGGTGAATGCCCCCTCCTTTATTTTTGCGGTGACCTCGGCAGGGAGAAAATAGGTGCGCCCATTGTCGGTGGTGACCTGAAGCCGGAGAGCCCCTTCGCCGCGGGGTAGATTCTCCTTGGTCATAAATCCAGCGTAGGCCGCCCCGGGTTGGTCGGGAAAGCGTTGCCCCACATCCGGGCGGGGGAGGCCGTAATCCAACGGCACTTCGATATTGCCCATCAGCAATCCAACCTCACGGATGGCGAATTCCGGATGCCAGACCCAGCCGGCTGCTCTGATGGGCGCAGTCACCACCCCGCCCGTGCCCATGGGCTCAAAGCCGCCCATTAGCGGGTGCGAGCTCACCGGAATCAGCATCGTGCGCAGAGCCCGCCAATTCTGACCATCGGCGGATGCCTGCAAGGTGCCCCAGTGGTTGCCGAAAGGCAGAAAGCACACGAACTCGAAGCCGGTTTGCCGCGCGTAAATATCCTGCGGGTATTTTTCCGCCACGTCCTCTCGCTCGGGGGTTTGATCCGGGGGGAAGACCTGATCGCCGATTACCATGCGAACGCGAGTGGGTTGGTCGGCCCCCAATGCGATTGCCCAGCCCTCGAGTCGGAAATAGTTTTGGCAGGGCTGGAGCGGGTAAGGGGTTTCCAGACCATGTTCCATCCGGAGGTCTGTGGCCTTCATTCCTTAGGTCCAAAAAGCGCGCGCCAAGGCCGCCCCATCCGCCACCAAAGGGAAACTTTGATCGTTGCGATTTTAGTTTCGGCCACCGCCAAGCGCTCGGCGGTGTCGTGAAGGTCCCGCTCGAGCTGTTCGGCCCGTGCTTGGATCTTTTGCCCTTCAACCGTCAGGCGACCGAGCTTTGTTTCCGCCGCCTGCAGTAATCGGTTCGTGGTTTGGTGGGCGTCGACTTCTTTTGCATGGTCCTGTTTCACCCCATCCCACTTCGCGGCATATTCGCCGGCCAATCCGTGGGCGCGGGAGATCTCCTGATTGGCCTGCTCCAAACGGGAGGTCAGATCGGCGATGATCTCATCCCGGCGCTTTACCTCGGCGGAGGTTTCGGCCCGCGCGGCGGCCAAGGCTTCTCCCCGTTGATCGATCTCGGTGGTCTTGCGGTCACACTCATGCTCAAGTTCGCGGATTCGGGTGTTCAAGGCCCGATCAAGTTCGACGATATAGGCGAGCTTGCTCTCCAGTTCCAATTCGGCCCGGCCAAGCAACGCGACGGCATCGGCCTTCTCCGTGTCCTTGGCCAGAATTCGATCCTGCAATTCGAACACCTCGGATTTGAGCAGAGCGATTTCGCGGCGTAGCAAGCGGACTGCCTCGGGAGCTTCAGACGAAGTGGTTTGCGGGGAATCGGTTGAGTGAGGCAAGGACATCGGGCGGGGCTTATCAGCCACGCCGAGCCTTCGCGATATGCCGGGCGCTTTCCAGCACAACTTCCAATTTATTGTCCCGGACTGCAATTGTCGTTCGGCCCACGGCAATCCTCAAGTCGCCGGGATTTCGACGTATCCAATCTGCCTCCAACTGCTTGCTGGGTCGCAGGTAGCGCCGGAGTGCGGAGGAATTGAGCAGATCTGATGCGGTGACCTTTCGCCCGCCGTAAATCTCACGGATCTGGTCCCTTTCCGCCTGCCCGCTGGATGCGATCCGGACGGAGGATTTTTGCGCGGAGTGAATGCGGAAGGCTGCCATGAATCGGGGCACGTGGATGATTTTGGACCCGATTTGTTTAAATCGCAGCAAGGGGTCCCCATCCCATGCGAGGCAGACTGCTGGGTCGAGACCGCCCACGGATTTTCCGATGCGTCAGCGTTGTCGGTCGGTTCGGCTCCAGCAAGCTGCCCGAACCGGGTGGACCCGGATGCGCCTTGGGTGGCGACGGTGGATGCGGAGTGGGTGTCATTGAGTCGTGATCATGGCACGACCAGTCGGGTGATCGATGTCATGGTCGAAGAGAAAATGACCGGAAGCAGTCGGACGGCCACGGTGACCCTCGGCGGGGTGGAGCGTTTGCTGACTCAGGAGGCTCTTTACCGTGGGTTGCCGATGGTGATAGCGGTCGGATCGGATCAGGATGGCCAACCGGGATTGAATCGAATCCTGCAAAGGAAGTCCCCGGCAGCCCTGGGTATGGCGGATGTGGTTCAAGTGGCGATATCGGGCAATGATTCGATTCCGTTCGTCTTGGATGTGAAGACGGATGGCCCGTTGTGGGCGATGGGCTGCAATGGGTATGGTCAATCGGGCGACAGGACGACGACGAATCGGAGCGCTCCGGTACCGCTGGCCGAACGGCGACAACCGTGCGGATGTGCTGTGTCCCAACGCTACCACCGGCGAACGCGGCGTCTGAGTGAAGGATTACACCGACCTTGTCGGCTAACTCGATCTGCTCACCACCGGCCCTCGGTGGACTATCGCCAACTGAACCGCGCGCGCAGTCGTCCCCACAACTCCCGCCGCGCACTGCGCCGGAGGTAACGAAGCAGGACGGGGTGGTTTTCCAGTTCTTCCGGTGGGATCGCCCGTCCTTGGCTTCGCGTGCGGAGATGATCGATCTCTGCTTGGCCGACTGAGTGCATTTGGGCGGAGGTCTTCTGGGCAGAATGGATTCGAAAACAGGCCAAGAAATAAGGCACGCGCACAATATTCGCTCCCGCCTCCTGAAAACGCAGGAGCAGGTCCCAGTCCATGGCGAATTGGAAAGACGTGTCCAATCCTCCCACCCGATCCCAAATCCTACGCCGCCAGAATAGGGTTTCCTGAGGCACAAAATCGTTGAGCTTAAGCACCTCGGGATCGTGCTTGGGCAGAAACCAACGGCCGATTTCATGGGAATTTGCGTCCACCAAAATGCGGTGGCCGTAGATGACATCCACCTCTGGGTGGCGCGCGAAGTAGTCCGCGACATAGCCCAAGGCGCCCGGCAGATAGAAGTCGTCGGAATTGATCCACGCCATCAGGTCATCTGGTCCGCCGCTTGTGCGGGCGAAACCCCTGGCGATGGCGTCGGCCTGGCCGCCGTCAGGCGCGCTACTCCAGTGGAGCAGTCGCGGCTTGACGGGAGAAGGGAGCATGGAGCAGGCAGAAGGTTCATTTAGGACCGTGCTGGCCACTGACCTCTGGCCCCGGTCATCTGCGCCGCAATTTATTCGCTCCTTGCTCCCTGCCCCTTGCTCCTCCTCGGCAAAGCCTCGGATAATTTTGACGCTGCCATCCGTGGACCCTCCGTCTTGGACCACATAGTCAACCGCGATGGTCTGACTGAGCAGGCTGCGGACGGTTTCGCCGAGAAACCGGGCCTGATTATAACTGGGCGTGACGATGGCGAAGGCGGGCTGGTCGGTCCGTCGCGCGGCGGGAAATTTTTCGCGCTGCAACGGCTTGGGAACGTGGGTGGCGTGGGCCGGCATTTGGAAGGCGATCAACTCCGCGGGGGATCCACCGCCGAGCCAGCGCGGCCACCAACTTCGTGGAATCTTGACCCGTTGGGTGAGGAATGTTCGCCAGGAACCGTCCATCAACAGGGCCTCGATGGACAAATCATATGAGCCGCTGGGCAAGGTGGCACGGATCTCGAACCCGGTGAAATCATTCGGTGCCTCTGGGAAGGCGGCCTTCACGTCGGGCCGCGGTCGGCCGGTTACGCCGTGATAAACGCGGCCCGCCGCCTGCACGCGGATGCCACAGAGCGGTTCGCCCGTCGCGCCAAAGCACCAGCCGCGTATAATCTGACACCGCTCCAAAGTCCCCCATCTGGCGGGCTGATCAACGTAGAACTGGATCGGGGCGAGGCTGTTTTCCACGTTCTGGTTTTAAAGGATCAAGGGTGCGGAGCTACAAATCCTAACCGGAGGTATCCGATTAATTCGCGAGTTCTAATCGAACCAATAGGCCGCCGGCTGGCCAAGAAACTCCTCGAGCGGGATGCCTTGCGGCCCCACGAGCAGGGACTTCCTCGGGGAATACTGTTTCGCGAATGCTGCCATGCCCGGCAACGATTCCCGGCGGCGGCCACTTTTCACCTCAATCGCTACGCACGCGTCGCCGCGCTGAAGGACAAAATCAACCTCATGGTTTCGCTCGCGCCAGTAGGTGACCTCGAGCGCGGTGCCTGCACGGGTGTTCATCAAGTGCGCTCCAACGCAGGTTTCCACCAAGCGCCCCCACTTGTCTCCGTGGCCGCGCACCTCCTCGAAAGTATCTCCGCTTTGAGCCGACAGCAGGGCCGTGTTGAGCACCTGGAGCTTCGGACTGGATCCCCGCTGACGCACCTGGCCGTGTGAGTATTTCATCAGACCCATCACCATTCCGGCTCCTTTCAACAGGTTGAGGTAGTGCGCCAGGGTGACGGTATTGCCGGCGTCCTGCAGTTGACCGAGAATCTTTTGGTAGGACAGGATTTGCCCGGAGTAGGCGCAGCCCAGCTGGAACAGCAACCGGAGCAGCGCGGGCTTGTCCACCCGGGTCATCAACAGAATGTCCCGGGAAATCGTCGTTTCGATCAGGGAATCGACAATGTAGCTGCGCCACCGGGCCGGATCGGCGATCAAAGGAGCAGAGCCGGGGTAGCCGCCGTGGTAGACGTATTGCTCCACGGTCCAACCGAAGACAGTCTTCATCTCCGTGAAGGACCAATGTGGGACCGGTATTACCTCAAATCGGCCGGCCAGGCTTTCCGTCAGTCCTCGCCCGATGAGCAATGGAGCCGACCCCAGCACGATGACCTTGAGCGGGATGCCGGCATGAGTGTCTTCGTCCCAAAGCCGCTTTACGGTTTCGGACCAGCCTGTGACCTTCTGGATTTCATCCAAAACCAATAGCGCCCCGGTGGTTTGGTCGCGGGCACGCAGCCGTCCGGTTTCCCATTGCTGTTCGAGCCAAGAGCGGTCTCGCAGAGTGGGTTCATCGGCAGTGGCATAATGGGAGACGACCCCCGGTTCCGCCATGAATTGCCGTGCCAAAGTGGTCTTACCAACCTGTCGGGGGCCGGCCAATACCTGAATGAATTGTCGGGGCTCATCAAGGCGCTTCCTGATAATAGATAATAGGTTATACCTAGACATACAATTTACTCATCAAAGTGAGTAATATTACTCAATTGTCAAGGAAGCAGCTAGAATCGATCGCAATGTTGTGGACGTCAGGGCGACTGGCAGCAGTTCCCAGAGCGCGAGCCCGAAGTGTCCCGCGATGAAACCATAACGACGCGAGACCCGGGACAACTCCTCCCTGACCGCTGGGCGGTGCGCATTGGGGGCAAATACGATCACGGGCGAAGAGGAAATTGAGCCACGCGACCAAGCAGGCGCCGTGTGGCAGGATGCAGCCGTGGCGGGGTTCACACGCCGCCGCATTATCGACGTCCGGCTCGCGCGCATGCTTTTGGCCCACGGAATGGTGGATTTCACCAAGGTTACCGAACGGGACTTTCAAGGTCTTGGATTGAGGCGGCGCCACAGCGAGGTCGTGTGGCGCCAGGACACCGAGACCTTTATCCGCTGCGTGGAGAACGCGTTCCGGCACTTTGGCTGAGTCACCGCCACGGTCGTGGTCGACAACCTCAAAGCCGCGGTGCTCGACCCGGATTGGTTCGAGCCGAACCTCAACCCGAAGATGGCCGACTTCGCCCGGCACTACGGCACGGTGGTCGTGCCCACCGCGCCACGCCGCCCCGAGCACAAGGGCAAGGTCGAGGCTGGCGTCAAATACGCCCAGGATAACGCCTGCAAGGGCCGCACCTTCGATTCGCTGGGCGCGCAAAACCAGTTCCTCGCCGAGTGGGAGCGCACCACCGCGGACACCCGCATCCACGGGACCGTGCGCCAACAGGTGCGCACGCTGTTCGAGGCCGAGCGGCCCGCCCTGCGGGCCTTGCCCGAGAGCCTGTTTCCCAGCTTCACCGAGGCCCGCCGCAAGGTCCACCGCGACGGCCACGTCGAGTTCGAGCGCGCCTACTACTCGGTGCCCCCGGAGTATCTGGCCCGCGAGGTCTGGGTCCGCGGCGAGTCCCGCCTGATCCGCATCTTTAACCACCGCCAGGAGGCTATCGCCGTGCACGCCCGGGTCGAAGCGGGCCGCTTCGCCACCACCGCAGCCCATATCCACGAGCACAAGCGCCACGGCGTCGAACGCGGTGCCAACTATTGGCTGGATCGCTGCCGATTGATCGGCCCGTCCTGCGCCCGTTGGGCCGAAGGGCTCAACACCCAACGTGGGGCCTACGCCATCCGCTCCCTGCAAGGGCTCGTATCGCTGACCAAGACCCATCCGGCCGACGCCATCGAACAGGCCGCCATGCGCGCCGTCGGCAACGGCACCTACCGCCTCAGCGACCTGCGTCGTCTCATCGGCGAGCCCGACAACGTCGTGCAGGTCGACTTCCTCGAAGCCCACCCGCTGATCCGTCCCATGGACGCCTACCGACTCGATCCCTTTTCCTCATGAACCTCGATACCGCCCTCAAACAACTCCGTCTGTCCGGCTTGGCCGGCACCCTACAACTGCGCCTGCAAGAGGCCGGGGCCAACCGGCTCTCCCATGCCGAGTTCCTCGAACTGATCCTCAGCGACGAACTCAACCTGCGTGAACAACGCCGACTTACCCAGCGCACCCAAGCCGCCGAGTTCCATGCCCTCAAAAGCCTCGAAGATTTTGACTGGCGCTTCAACGCCTCGATCTCGCGCAAGCTGGTGTATGAGTTGGCCGCCTGCCACTTCGTGCGCCAAACCTCCGATGTGCTCTTCGTCGGTCCACCCGGCGTCGGCAAAACCCACCTGGCCCAAGCGATCGGCTACGAAGCGATCAAGCAGGGTTTTATCGTGCGCTACCGCTCCAACTTCGACCTTGTGGCCGACTTCCTCAGCGAAGAGGTCCTCGCTCAGCGCAACCGCCTCATGCGCGGTTACCTCAAACCCGACCTGCTCATCATCGACGACATGGGACTCAAACAACTGCCCAAACACGCCGGCGAGTATCTGTTGGAGGTCATCATGCGCCGCTACGAAAACCGCTCCACCATCATGACCAGCAACCGTCCCTTGGAAGACTGGGGCAAACTCCTTCAGGACGTGCCCACCGCCGGAGCGATCTTGGACCGCTTCCTCCACCACGCCCACGTCATCGCAATTACCGGCCAAAGCTACCGCATGAAAAACGCTGCCAGCGCACGCACCGCGGCCGACGCCAACTCATCGTGACCATGCACACTGCCGT
>JAGYIG010000034.1 GCA_018402455.1 Opitutaceae bacterium | reverse complement strand
AAAGCGTATATTTTTGAATCACGGTGAACCCCTGAGCCGCGCGGTTGTCCAAATACGCGATGGCCTCTTCGCGATCCAGCCGGTGAAAGAGTTCCCAAGCGGTGTCCCCCAGCCAGACAAAGGTCTGCCCATCGCTCGTCTCCAGGTGGGTCGCGGATTCACTGATTTGAGTGGGAACTCCGGCGGGGGCGGACAGTGCGCCGCCCATCAGAATCCCAGCTAGCCAGCCGATTGATCGATACATGTGACCAGCGCAACGGCAATGCCGGGTCGGGTCAAAAAATTCGGGACCGGAATCCGCTTTCGGTTAACTCAGGCGGGAGCGGCGGTTGCGGCGGAACCGCCCTGCCTCGGAGGGTCGGGGCGGCGCTTGACGCCGCCCGGTGGCGTCCGGCCGGCGACGTCCACCTTGGGACCGGGGACGCAGACGGCGGTTTGAATCCGCATCTTTCACCCTCCGGTTGCTCAAAAAGTAGTGCGGAGCTTTAGCCCGCATTTGGAGGCCGCTGGACATTCGAGTCGCGGGCTAAAGCACCGCGCTCCGTCGGACAGCCGTTGCCGGGGCCAAACCCGCGCTAGCTCCCGAGCACGTTCTTGAGCAACTTGCCCAGTTCGCCGACCCGGTAGGGTTTGGTCAGGTAACCGCAGAAACCGGCTTCGATGAATTGGCGGGCCATCTCTTCGTTGTCGTAGCCGCTGGAGACGACCGCACGCACGTCGGGATCGATTTCCCGCAACCGTTTGAACGTTTCTTCACCGCCCATGCCTCCCACGATGGTGAGGTCGAGCAGCACCACATCATAGGGTCGGTTGACGGCGTGGTATTTCCGATAAAAGGCCAACGCTTCCTCGCCGTGGCGGGCGATATCGACCTTGTAGTCGAGGCTCTCGAGCATCGCCTTGGTGATGGTGCACAGCTGCGGCTCATCATCCATGAACAACACGCGACCGGTGCCAAAGCGGATGGTCGCCGGCCGTCGGACCGCCGTCTCCAGATCCTTGGTGGTGGCGGGCAGGAAAGTGGTGAACGTGGTGCCAACCCCGACCGTGGAGTCGACACCCAGCTGGCCGCCGTGTTTGCGCACGATCGAGAGCACGGTCGCCAGCCCCAGTCCGGTGCCGGATTTTTTGGTGGTGAAAAAGGGCTCGAAAATGCGGTCGATTTTGTCCTCCGGAATGCCCTTGCCGTTGTCCTGTACCTCGACCTGCACGTAGCGACCACCGGCGAGGGGGGGGAGCTGCCCATCGGAGATTTCCAGCCCGCGGCAACGGATTTCGATCGTGCCCCGCGACGGCTCGTCCATCGCTTGCATCGCGTTGATGATCAGATTTTGGAACACCTGAATCATCTGGCCGCGGTCCACCTCGACTAACGGCGCCGAGGCATCCGAGTCGCAGGTGACTTTGACCGGACTGCCGGCGGACGCCACCCGCACCGCGTCGTCGAGAATATCGCCGGGTTTGACGACCGAGAAGGTGCCCCCGGGATTCCCTTTGGCAAACGCCAGCAGTTGACGCGTCAAGGTCTTGGCCGCCATGCAGGCCGTCTCCGAATCGCCCAGCTTGTCGTAGTCGCGATTGTCCTTCGCCAGCGAAATACCGCCCAGAATGGTGGACAGCAGGTTGTTGAAATCATGGGCAATGCCGCCGGCCAACTGCCCCAGGGAGTCGAACCGATTGGCGCGGATGAGCTCTTCCGGGGTCAGGCTCATTTCGAGCGGATCCCGGAACACGACGACGATGCCGGCCACTTCGCGGTTTGCGTCCCAAAGTTGGCTGATGCTCCAGACGATGGGGCGCGGTGGACCGTTTTCCACGACCACGGCGTGGTCGGTGTAGAGCCGTCCCGAGCCTTCGGCCGCGAGAGCCAGCTCCAGCGCATCATCCGCCGGCCGACTCTCCAGCACCGTGACCAATTGAAAGATCTCCGCGAGGGGCTGCTCCACCGCCAGACCGGGATTTACCCCGATAATCTTGAGGGCCTTTTGGTTGATCACCCGCACACTGCCCCGGCGGTCGGTCACGATGATGCCTTCGTTGAGCACATTGAGCGCATTGGTATCAAAACGACCGGTGGAAAAGGGGGCGGCCGTTTGGCCCGCCCGCAGGCTGTCCGGCAGGGGCAGGGCCAACCCTACCACCCGCAGCAGTTCTCCCCGTCGGCTGACTTGACGGTTCAAGCCCAGCATCACATCGACCTCGCGTCGGTCCGAACGGCGGAGCGTGGTGGGGCCCGCATCCCAAGTGTCGTCGCCGCTGCCAAAATTGGAAAGAAAGCCCGTCACATCGCCAGCGCTGTGTTTCAGGTATTGCGTGAACAACCCGATGTCCGGGTGCTCCACCGGATCGCCAATCAGATCCTGCCAGGCGCGCGACACCGACGCCTTGCCCATCACAAAATCCAGATCAAAGACCGCCAGCCCGCCTTCTTCCGCCAACCGGTTGAGCCGGTCTTCGGCGACGATGCCCTGCTCCTCGACTTCCTTGCGCTCCGAGATGTCGAGGTGGAACCCCACCACGCGATCCAGTTCGCCATCCGCCCCAAAGTGCTGCACCCCCACACAATTGATCCAGACCCAATGGCCCCGGCGGTGCTTCATGCGAAACTCGACGGAAAAGGACCGCTGGGCGGAACCGGCATGACGTCCCACCTGATCGGGCGCCGCCGAAGAGTCGTCGGGGTGGATCAGCTTCAGCCAGGTATCGTAGGTGTTGGCGAGGTCCGCCTCCGCGTAGCCAAGCAACCGCTTCCAGGCCGGGGCATAAAACGTGTCACCGGACGAAAAACTAAGGTCAAAAAATCCGGCGGCGTCGCTGTGGGCGAGTTTGGCCCAGACGTCGGAGTTGCGGGCGGCGGCGGTGGCCGCCAG
Organism: Opitutaceae bacterium; assembly: GCA_018402455.1. Classification (GTDB taxonomy): domain Bacteria; phylum Verrucomicrobiota; class Verrucomicrobiia; order Opitutales; family Opitutaceae; genus Actomonas. The sequence continues at coordinate 34,541 of JAGYIG010000034.1, read as the reverse complement.
GGCCACGTCGCCTTCCGGGGACGGTGGTGCGGTGGGGTATTCCCGACTCACCCGGGCGAACCAAGCGGTCGCGCCGCCCACGGCCGCTTCCAGTTCGAGCCGCACTTCGAGGGGAGCGGCTTCCGGATCCAGTTGGATCGACATGGGCACGCGCTGCGCGGTGGCGCTGGTGCGTACCACGTCCCACTGGGCTTCCAAAATATCGGGATCATCCGAGACCACCTCGAAGGCGAACAGACTGACAAAGGACCGGCCCACCAACTGCTCGGCCAGGCCGGACCAGTAGGTGCCGGCTGCGGTATTGGCCGAAAGGATACGTCCGGCGTCGTCCAGTCCCAGCACCGCGGTGGTGTCGCGGCCCGAACCGATCGAGGACGGCCCGGGAGCGCTGAAAGCTGGAGGACAATTCGCTCACGAGGGTAAGTCAAACGGGCCGTTGGTCGGCGGGGGAAACAACCGGGTCATTGCCGCACCACTGTGTTGTCGATTGACGGGTTCGACAATCTCGAATCTTAAGCGGCCGACGGATTCAACAGACTTTGGCTGGTGGTCTGGGCGTGGGTGGCGGTCGGCGTCTCTCCGGCCAACCAACGGCGAACCCGCCCGGCCATGAAATCAATGTAGGGCGGTTGATCATTGAGACAGGGCACGTGCTGAAATTTCACTCCGCCCGCGGCCATAAAGTCCTCCTTCGCCTCACCCGCGATTTCCTCAAGGGTTTCGAGGCAGTCGGCCACAAAAGCCGGGGTCAGCACCACGAGGTTTTTTTTGCCTTCGGTGACAAAGCGCAGGATCTCCTTGTCGGTGTAGGGTGTCAGCCAGGGTTCGCCCGCCAACCGGGATTGAAACGCGACGGACCAACGGTCCGGGGGCAGGCCGGCCCGTTTGACGAAGGCGGCGGTGGTCTTCATCACCTGAGCCCGATAGCACATGGCATGGGCGGCGCTGCAGGTGTTGCAGCAATCAGCCACCGTGAGGCAGTGCGCCTTGGAAGCATCGCCTTTGCGCAAGTGCCGCTCGGGGATGCCGTGGTAGGAGAACAGAACGTGCGCCTCGGGATCCTGCAGGTAGGGCGCAGACACCGTGTGCAGGGCCTCCACGTAGTCCGCGTCTTCGTAGAAGGGTTGGACGCAATCAACCTTCATCTCCGGCGCCAGGCGGGCCGCCTCTGCGTAGACTTTGACCACCACGGTTTCCCAGGAGGACATCGCGTAGTGCGGGTATTGCGGGAAGAGCAGCACCTCCGTAATGCCGTCGGCCTTCATCTGGGCCAGCGTGTCCGCGATGGAGGGCACCCGATAGCGCATGGCGAGGTAGACGGGGGTCTCCGTCCCGAGCGTCGTGGCGAGTTTCTCGCGGACGGCCCGCGAGGTGACCAACAGGGGAGAGCCTTCCGGGGTCCAGACCTCCTGGTAGGCTTGGGCGGATTTGGGGGCACGGGTCGGGCAGATGATGCCGTTGACCAGCAGCTTGGCCACCCACCGGGGCTTGAGGTCGATCACCCGCTCATCACCGAGGAACTCCCGGAGGTAGGTGCGCACGTCGGCGACGGCGGTGGAATCGGGCGAACCCAGGTTGACGAGAAGAACGGCGCGGGAAGGCATGCTGGGGTATTGGGCGAAGGGAGGGCGGCGTTGTCAAACGGAGGGACGGTTTGAGTTTTGACGCCCAGGTGGGGGCTCTGCTCCACTGGGAACGCATGAGCACCGACAAAACCACCGCCCGCCCGCCCGTTCTTTTGGTCATCCGCGATGGCTGGGGCAAGAATCCCGACACCGCCCAGGACGCCACCAACGCCACCGCTTTGGCCCATACCCCCTGCGACGATCGGTTGCAGGGGGAGTGCCCGCGCACGCTCATCGCCGCATCGGGACTCGATGTGGGACTGCCCGACGGCGTGATGGGCAACAGCGAGGTGGGCCACGAGAACATTGGGGCGGGCCGGATCGTGGATCAGGAATTGGTGCGGCTCAACAAACTGTTCCTCGAAGGCAAACTCGCGACCAACGCGGTGTGGCAGGGCGCGGTGGATCGGGTCAAAGCGGGCGGACGGCTGCACCTCATGGGCATCGTGTCCGATGCCGGGGTCCACGGCATGCTGGAGCACCTGTATGGCATTTTGCGCCAGGCCAAGGCGGATGGAATCAGTGAAGTTTTTATCCACGCGTTCACCGACGGTCGCGACACGTCACCGCGGAGCGGGGTGGAATATGTGCGGCAGGTGGACGCCAAATGCGCCGAGATCGGGGTGGGGGAAATCGCTTCGGTCTGTGGCCGCTTTTGGAGCATGGACCGCGACAACCGGTGGGAGCGCGTGCAGAAGGCCTACGATCTTCTCACCGGCAAGGCGGCGGTGGCGACGGCGACCGACGCGATCGAGGCGGTGCGCAACTATTACGATGCGCCGCTCAGCGACAGCCAACAGGGCGACGAGTTTGTCGCTCCGACCGCCATCGTCGGTGACAACGGTCAGCCCGTGGCGACCTTTCAGAACGGCGACGCCGTGTTGTTTTACAACTACCGCGGGGACCGTCCGCGGGAGATCACCAAAGCCTTCGTGTTGGATGACTTCGATGGCTTCGACCGCGGCGAAAAGCTCGATCTGTATTACGCGACCATGACCGAATACGAAGCGGGCCTGCCGGTGAAGGTCGTGTCGCCCAAACCCGAAAAGCTCAAAAACATTCTGGGCGAAGTCGTCGCCAACGCCGGGATCAAACAGTTCCGCTGTGCGGAGACGGAGAAGAACCCACACGTGACCTTTTTCTTCAACAATTACCGTGCCGAACCGTTTCCGGGCGAAGACCGGGCCTGTCCGTCGAGCCCCCCGGTGGCGACTTACGACCTGCAGCCGGAAATGGCGGCCGCCGAGGTCACCGCGGCGGCCAAGGCCGCCATTCTTTCCGGCGAATACGGGCTGGTCATCGTGAACTTTGCCAACCCGGACATGGTCGGCCATACCGGCAATCTGGCGGCGGTGAAGCTGGCGGTGGAAGCAACGGATGCCGGGGTGAGTGAACTTCTGGAGGCGTTGGCCACGGTGGGCGGCAAGGCGCTGGTCACGGCCGATCACGGCAATTGCGAGCAGATGTGGAATCCGGAAACCGAGGGCCCGCACACCGCGCACACCCTGAACTTGGTGGAGCTCTTCGTGGTGGGTGAGGGCTATGCCAAGGCTGGCACCCCGATGCGCACCGGGGGCCGCCTGGCCGACATCGCTCCGACCCTGCTCGACCTGATGGGGCTGCCCAAGCCGGCCGAGATGACCGGCGAGAGCCTGATTGCGTCCTGAGTTGGGAACGGCGGAGCCGATGTAGTAGCGACGAACTTTTTCAGCCTGAAGCGTGGGAGGGGCCTGCGCCTACTCCGCCGCTGGCATTTCGTGCTGCGCCGCGTAGGCCAAGACCGTGCGCAGGCGGTGGGTCTCCGGGGCGAAGGCCGTGGCCATGACGGCCGCGACGTCGGCGGGGGTCAGGGCATCGAGCGCGGCGAGGGTGGCGGGCTGACGGTCCCAATCGAAGTCATATTCGAAGGCGCGGTTGAAGTAGGAGCCCGCCCGTTCGGCGATGGATTTGTCCTTCTCGGCAACCTCGGATTTGGCCGCGGCCACCAGGGTGGCGAACTCCTCCGGGGAAACTTCCGCCCAGAGCTGAGGGAACGTGCCGATGAACGCCTCGGCTTTCTCCTGCAGTTGAGCCGGGTCGTAGTCGGCCGACTGGATGACAAAGCCACTGTGCAGCAGGTTTTCCCGCCGCGTGGTGAAGGCCCAGACCAAGTAGCCGAGCTGCTGGCGGGTGCGTATCTCGGTCATGAACGGGGCGGACATGAAATTGCGCATGACGATCGCCGCGGCGCGCAGTTCCGGACTGTCCTCTCCCATGGTGTATTCCTGCCAATAGGTGGAGTTGTTCACGATGAGCTGGGTGGGGAGGACCTGCGCTTCGCCGGGAGCCGGGGCTTGCGCGCGCAGGGTGAACAGCTGGGTGCCCGCGGGCATCCGGGTGCCCAGCTTCTCCTGCACCATGCGCGCGGTGGCGACGGCCTGTTCGGCGGTCACATTGCCATGAATGACAGCCTCGATCTTGCCCACGGCGAACAGGTCCTGACCAAACTGTTTCACGTCGGCGTAGGTGACCCCCCGGGCCACGGAAAGAATTTCGGCGGGAGTGTAATAGCGGTTGTTGCCCGCTTGGCGGTGGAGCTCGATGGCCTGGAGGAGGGAGAAGACCTCCTGACGGTCGAAGCTGGCGAGCGAGCGAAGCTGCGCATCCATCATGGCCTGAAAGCGCGCCTCAGGCAGATCCAGCGCCGGCAGATGCGTGACGAGGTAGTCGAGCAGTTTACTCGCGGATTGGCCGTAGCCATCGACGGAGAGGCTGATGCCCTCGAGGCTTTCGGACAGACTGAAATTGAGGCCGGCCAGACGGGCGTCGTAGGTGACCTCATTCATCATCTCATTGGCGGCATCAATGTAGATGCTCTTGAGCACGGCGGCCTCGAGCTCGGTGAAGGATTCCGGCTGGCGGATGCGGAAAACGTAGGCCGCCCGCGGACGTTTGAACTCCACGTCCTGGGAGTAAAACAGCTGGAGTCCGGGTTCGTCGATGAGGGCAGCAGGGCGGGAGGAAATCAGGGTCGCATCGTTGGGAATAAACGGATTCGAAGCGGGAACGGTGAGGCCGGCCGCCGGTTGAGCGTTGATCAGGCGTTGGTAGAAGCTGCCGCTGCGCTCGGTATAGCTGTATTCCGCTTGGAAGTAAGGCTCCTTGGCATCGGTGGGAACGTCCTGGCCGATGACGAGCGCGAGCATGTTGCCGGGCTGGAGGTTGGCGAGGAGTTCGAAGTAACCCTCCTCATCGGGCTGGTCCCAGATGTAGGGGATGCGCGCAGCGTCGGCGAGGGGGTAGTTGAGGGCGGCATTGGCCAGCTCGACCGCGCGACTCGCACCTTCGCCCTTGTCGGTGTAGAGTTCGTTCAGGCGCGCCATATAGCCCTGCTCGGCGAACAAGTGAGCCGGGTAGTCGGCATTGCGCAGAAGTTCGAAGTAGCCGTAGAACAATTCCAGCACCCGTTCGTAATCGGCGATGCCTTGAGGCGTCAGCGAGGCGCCGGCATAGAGGATGCCGAAGTCGTCCGAGGTGTAGCTAGGTGAGGCGTAGACGGAGGTGGCGAGACCCTCGGCTTTGAGGGTGGATAGCAGGCTGCCTTCGCCCTCGTAGCCCAGCACATAGGCCAGCAGTTCGCCCGCCTTACCGGCGTAGCGATGACGCATGGAGGGGATATTGAAGGTCATCCAAAGGTCCTGCATCTCCTGCACCGGCTTGATAAAGGCCACCCGGGCGGCTTCGATTGGTTGGAGGAAGCGTTCGGGATAGGTGATGCGATCGACGCCCTTGTTCTGGACGGCACTGAAATACTCCCGCACCCAACCCTCCATTTGATCCAGACTGGCGGTGCCGGTGAGGGCCAACCCCATTTGGTTGGCGCTGTAGTATTGGTTGAAAAAATCGATGAATTCGTGGCGCTGAATGCCGGTCAAGGTGTCGAGGTTGCCCGTGCTGAAGGAGCTGTAGGGATGATCGGGATCGGAGAGGTAGCGCCGGATCTGTTGATTGCGCCAGACGTCCCGTTGCAGGTTCTTCTCGAACTCGGAATCGACCGCGTTCATCTCTCGCTCGGTGAATTCCTCGGTGAAAAGCGGGGCGATAAAAAACTGGGCCATGCGGTCGATCGCGCCTTCGAAGGCATGGTGGGCGACCTCGAACTGGTAGTTGGTCAGCTCCATGCTGGTGTAGGCATTGCTGTAGCCCCCGTTGCTGCGCAGGTATTTGCCGTATTCGCCCTCCTCGGGGTATTTCTCCGTGCCCAGAAAAAGCATGTGTTCGAGGAAGTGGGCGAGGCCCTGGCGCTCCGCGGGGTCGGCCATCGAACCCACTTTTACGGCCACGGAAGCGGAGGAGATGTTGAGGTCGGGGTCGGATAGCAGGACGACCTTCATGCCATTTTCCAAAGTGAATTTGCGGTATTCGGATCGGTCAGTCGCGGCTTTTTCCGGCAGATCGGCGCGAGCTCCCAGGGCGATGACCCCGAGCAGGAGGGGGAGAAGAAGCGGTTTGAGTTTCATAGGAGAGAAGGGGGAGGAGAAAGGATGACTCTTGGCAGGGTGATGCGTAACGCGAAGCGGAGTAAAGGTTCCCTTTACGAGGCCCAAGTTTTCGGGGTTGGGCCGGGACCGCAACCCCCACCCGCATCATCGGCTTTTCTTGGTTGCCGCCGGGACTTGAAACTCGCGCCGAGGCCGCTACGGTCTTCCCCCATGAATTCTCCCGATGTTGCCGCCGCCTCGCGAACTGCCGTTGATGGCTACTTCCAACCGGACGCGGATCCGGGTGACATCAAGGCCTTCTATGCGGCCAACGGCTTTCTGGTCATGGAGCGCGCCTTTGATCCGGACCAAGTCAAGGCCCTGCGCCTCGAAGCCACGGACATTTGTCGAGGCCGGCGGGGGGCGATTAAAAATGCCGAACGGTTGTCCGACGACCTCTCCGACCCGGAGGTGCTGCGGCGGTTTCTCTGCATTCATTTTCCGCACAAAGCCTCGGAGGTGGTCCGCGAAACCCTCTTTAATTCCGCGACACTCAAGGTCCTCACCAGCGTCATCGGCCCGAACGTGAAGTGCATGCAGTCCATGCTCTTTATCAAATCCGCCGGCAAACCCGGCCAAGCCTGGCACCAGGACGAAGATTACATCCCGACCCGAGACCGTTCGCTCACGGGGGGGTGGATCGCCCTCGATGATGCCACCGTGGAGAACGGGTGCCTCTGGGTCATTCCCGGTTCGCACCGCCCCGGGGTGCTATGGGAGCAGGAGTGGCACGGCGATCGACGGTTTGATTGCTCGGACGAAAGTGTGGGCTTCCCCTACCGGGACGAGGACGCGATTCCAGTCGAAGTGAGCGCCGGCTCAGTGGTCTTTTTTAACGGCTACCTCCTGCACCGTTCGTTGCCCAACACCGCTCCGGAAGGAACCTACCGGCGGGCATTGGTGAACCATTTTATGAGTTGTGAGTCGCACCTCGCCTGGGGACCGCAGCCCGATGGCGTCAGTTCCGCCAAGTGGGACAGCCGGGACGTGGTGGTGGTGGCGGGACAAGATCCCTACGCGCACCGCGGATATGCGGAAGAGCACGAGGTCATCCTGCGCCCGGACGGCCGCAGCGGCTGTCTGGATTGGGGCGCATCCGACCAGCGCGTCTACCGGGACGAATAAGTCATGCCGGGTGTCCGGGAGATCGCGGCAGGCTGAATCCCCGGATTCAGTCTTCCCAAATTTCTTCGAGCAACTCCTCCATCGCCTCAAAGGCGCGATCACTCACCGTCTCGTTGTAGCGGGATCCGTCGGAGTCGGCCAGCGGGTTGGTGAAGGAGTGCACGGCGCCACTGTATTGGACCAGTTGCCAGTCCACCGCGGTGTTCCGCATCACGTCGATGAAGGTTTGCACGTCGGATTGCGGGACGTAGGGATCGTCCGCGCCATGCAGCACCAGCACCTTCGCGGTGGTATTACCGGCATCGTTTTCCAGGGTGGGGGAGAGCAAGTCGCCGTGAAAGCTGATGACCGCGTCGATGGCGGTTCCCGCTCGCCCGAGTTCCAGCACCGTGCCTCCGCCGAAACAAAAGCCGATGGCGGCAATGCGATTCACATCCAGTCCGTGCGGGGCGACTTCGCGTTTGAAATGGTCGAGCGCCTGGGTCGCCCGGCTCCGCATCAGCGCGCGGTCGGCGCGAACCCTGCCGGCCGCTGCCCCCGCTTCGCTGGCGTTGGTTGGCCGGGTGTCGGTGCCATACATGTCGACCACCATCACAAAATAGTCTTCCCCCGCCACCATGGCTGCTTTTTCGAGGGCCTCAGGAGTGGGCCCCATCCAATTGGGCACCATGAGGATTCCGGGGCGATCAGTTTCCGAGTCGGGTTGATAAACCACCGTGCTTTCGAAGGTCAGGCCATCGTGTTCGTAGACCACCGTCCGGTGTTCAAAGGAGGGATTCGCGACGGCGAAGGCAGCAGCGGCGGTTCCGGTAAGGAGGGCGATTAGGGTTCTCATAGGCTGGGGAGCGGGAAGGAGGGAGGCGCGTTGACCGGAGCGGTCAGGACGCCTCGAGTAAGCTGCCAAAGACGGGGGAACTGGCAACAGCGGTTGAGCGGAAATTTGCTTCCCCGCTGGGGGAACGGGATCGGGTTTGAGCGGATGAGCACCCGCTTTCCCCAGGGCCGTTCCCGCAGGCGGTTCCACGGCCAGCCAGTGCTTCAGGCGGCAGTTTTATCTAAGGTCATGAACCAATCGAGCGCGGGGGTATGCGCTGCAGGTGTTTACCCGCGGACTTTGGCCATGCCGCAGGAGCTGGGCGGCGTCCCCTTGATACCGGTAAAATGAAGAAGGCATCTCGTCGCCTCCCCTGAGCCCCGCCAATAAAGCGTTGCGCCAAGGGAAGCGAATCCGCTTTGGTCTTCCTCTTTGTCCTTATTATGAAGCGCACCCATCACTGTGCCCAGATCACCCCGTCCGACATCGGCGCCTCGGCGACGCTGTCAGGTTGGGTGGATACCATCCGCGACCAAGGCGGCATCATCTTCGTCGACCTGCGTGACCGCAAAGGCCTCACGCAGATCAAGTTGGAGCCGCATGACAATGCTGGCCTCGCCGACCAACTGAAGCACCTGAAACCGGAGTCGGTCATCAGTATCACGGGCCGGGTTTGCCAACGGCCCGCCGGAACCGAAAACCCGGAGCTCCCCACCGGGAAGGTCGAGGTCGTGGCGGACGAACTCTTCATCCACAACGTGGCCGAGACCCCGCCGTTTCCCCTGGACGATGTCGGCGGCGACCGGGTCAACGACGATTTGCGGCTGACCTACCGCTACCTCGACCTGCGTCGTCCACGGATGCGCCGGAACCTGCAGATGCGGCATACGGTGACCAAATCGATTCGCGATTACTTCGATGGCGAGGAGTTCATCGAGGTGGAAACCCCCTATCTTTTCAAAAGCACTCCGGAAGGAGCCCGGGAGTATCTCGTGCCGTCCCGCATTCATCCGGGAGAGTTCTATGCGCTCTCCCAGTCGCCGCAGCAGTATAAGCAGATCCTGATGGTCGCCGGCGTGGAGCGCTACTTCCAGATCGCCCGTTGTTTCCGGGACGAGGATCTGCGCGCCGACCGGCAAATGGAATTCACACAGGTGGACGTGGAGGCTTCATTTGTCGATCGCGAGGACATCTACGCGCTGTTTGAAGGCATGGTGAAGAAGATCTGGCGGGAGGCCTTGGGAGTGGACATCCCGACCCCGATCCCGCGCATGTCTTATCCGGACGCGATGAACCGCTTTGGCGTGGACAAGCCCGATCTCCGGTTTGGCCTCGAACTGACCGACCTGTCCGAAACCTTTGCCGAGTCTTCCTTCAAGGTCTTTTCCGGCACCATCAAGAGCGGTGGAGCGGTGAAGGCGATCAACGCGAAAGGACTGGCCGACATCACGCAGGGAGAACTCAAGGGGCTCGAAGACGCCGCCAAATCCCTGGGGGCCAAGGGCCTCGCCTTCATCAAGGTCGAAAGCGGCGAATGGAAGTCGCCGATCGTGAAGTTTTTCTCCGAGGCGGAGAAGGCTGCGCTGGCTGAGAAACTCGCCATCGAGGACGGCGATATCATCTTCTTCGCCGCGGCCGAGTGGGAGCAGGCCTGTGCCATTCTGGGGCGCGTGCGCCTCGACAGCGCAGCCCTGCTGCAGAAACGGGGCAAGATCGAGCTGCGACCGGATGACTGGAAATTCCTTTGGGTGATCGAGTTTCCTTTGATGACCTACGATCAGGAACACGGTCGCTACGTCGCTACCCACCATCCGTTCACCTCGCCGGTCCCGGAGGATATCGCCCTGCTCGACACGGACCCCAAAGCCGTGCGGGGGCAGCACTACGATCTGGTGCTCAACGGCATGGAGATGGGCGGAGGTTCCATCCGGATCCACCAACCCGAACTGCAGCGAAAAGTTTTCCAAGACGTCCTGCAAATTCCGCCGGAGGTCGTGGAAAGCCGGTTTGGTTACATGCTCAAGGCCTTCAAATATGGCGCCCCGCCGCATGGGGGGATCGCCTTTGGCTTGGATCGGATCGTCGCACTCCTGTGTGGCACCACCAGCATCCGCGATGTCATTGCCTTCCCCAAGACCCAGCGGGGGCAGGACCTCATGGCCCAAAGCCCGACCCCGGTCACCGCGAAGCAACTCAAAGAGCTGCATATCCAGACCGACCTTCCCGAGACTGACTAAAATAAGTCACCTCCGCTCCCATCACTTCGAAACCGGCATTCTCCAGAATGCCGGTTTTTTGTGGCCCCACCGGTGGCAGGCCGGGGGCACGTATGAAGAAAATTCACGAAACATCCCGTGATTGGCACACCCCGTGCTTTTTTGTTGGGGCTTCGCCGTTCGGCGGAGTCTCCAACGTCTAACCACTACTCGATACTAATTATACTATGAAGCTACGGTCCCAGTATCTGTCCAGTTGGCTCAAAATCCCCGTGATTTTCGCCCTGCTGGCCGCGCTCTCGCCACTCTTCGGTCAGGATGAGGCTCCTCCTTACGAGTCTTACGATGCCTTTGTTGAATCCGGCGGATTCGCGCTTTTCACCGTCAATAATCTCTGGCTGCTCATCTCGGCTGCTCTCGTGTTTCTTATGCACTTGGGCTTCTCGTGTGTGGAGACCGGACTGACGCAGTCGAAGAACACGGTAAACATTCTCTTTAAGAATCTGTTCATCGTCACGATCGGCATCGTTGGCTACGCCTGCTATGGTTTCAACGCCATGTATCCGGGCGACTTCAACGGTTTCTTTGCCACCGGATCCTGGTTTGGCGTCTCCAATGACGACATGACTTTGATGACGGACGCCTATGCGGCCTACACGTGGTGGACGGACTTTATCTTCCAGGCGATGTTTGCCGCCACCGCTGCGACCATCGTCTCCGGTGCTGTCGCTGAGCGCATCAAGCTGGGCAGCTTTATGGTCTACGCCGCTCTCCTCGTGACGTTCTTCTACCCGATCACGGGTTCCTGGCAGTGGGGTGGAGGCTGGCTCTCGGAAAAGGGCTTCTACGACTTTGCGGGCTCCTCCCTCGTCCACGCCTTCGGTGGTTTCGCTGCCCTCGCGGCGGTCATCGTTTTGGGACCTCGCGCCGGCAAGTATCTCGCCGGTGGCAAGATCAAGCCGATCCTCGGTCACTCCATGCCGCTCGCCGCTATCGGTGTCTTCCTTCTCTGGTTGGGCTGGTATGGCTTTAACGGTGGCTCCGTGCTGAGCGCCGATCCGCTGCTCGTCTCCTACGTCTTCACCACCACGTCCCTGGCGGCCGCCACCGGGGCCTTGGCCGCGATGTTCGTGTCTTGGGCCCTGCTCAAGAAGCCGGACCTCTCCATGGGACTCAACGGGGTGCTCGCCGGTCTCGTGGGTATCACCGCGGGTGCCGACTCGGTCTCGATGTTTGGCTCGCTCCTCATCGGTACCATCGCCGGTGCGCTGGTCGTCTTCTCCATCATCTTCTTCGACAAGATCAAGATCGACGATCCCGTCGGTGCCATCTCCGTCCACGGTGTCTGCGGTATCTGGGGCACCGTTGCGGTCGCCCTGTTCTCCGACGCGGCTCCGCTGGGCATCCAAATCATCGGCACGCTGTCCGTGTCGGCCTTCGCGTTCGTTGCCTCGTTCATTCTGGCCACCATCATCAAGGTCACCATGGGTATCCGCGTAAGTGCGGATGAAGAGGCCGAGGGGCTCGACATCGGTGAACACGGTGCCGAAGCTTACCCGGATTTCACCCCGGCTCATAAGGGCTGATGATTTTCCCACCAAAACGGCGCCGGTCTCAGGCTTGCGCCGCCGAGGTGGGGATGCTACAACAACCAAAAATATTTAATACTCCATCGCATGAAACTTATCATCGCCATCATCAAGCCGTTCAAACTGGAAGAGGTTAAGGAAGCTCTCTCCGAAATCGGCGTCGAAGGTATGACCGTCACCGAAGTCAAAGGCTTCGGTCGCCAGAAGGGTCACACCGAAATCTATCGTGGTAGTGAATACACCGTCGATTTTCTCCCCAAGGTGAAGATCGAGATCGTGGTTGCCGACGACGTGGTCGGCAAGGCGGTCGACGCAGTGGTCAGCGCCGCCAAGACCGGCAAGATCGGTGACGGCAAGGTGTTCGTGGTTGGTCTCGAAGAGGCCGTCCGCATTCGTACCGACGAGCGCGGCGAAACCGCGATCTGATCTCGGCCAGACCGTCTTCCCGGTCGAATTTTCAACGGCCACCCCTCGCGGGGTGGCCGTTTTTTTGGGTCAGGTCATGGCTCGGCCAGGAACCGATCAGGGGGCACTCGGCAGGGTCGGGGATCAGGGGCTGCGATCGCCGCGGGTGCTGGCCGACAGCATGCAACCTGCAACCCCGGACGGTGGGCCGTCAGCCTGGAGCGGCGGTTTCGGCGAAACCGCCCCTACCTTGGGCTTGGCTTGCTTACTCGGCGAGGGCTTGAGGGACGCACCGGAAGGGTTGGTTTACTCCGTCACCAAGTAAACCTCGACCAACACGATCCCGCTTTGTCCCGCGGGGGCGGTGATCTGGGCCGTGTAGGCCCCGGGAGTCAGGGTGGTAAGCAGGGCGGCGTCCGCGCTGGAGTTGACCAAGGGAAATGCGCCCACCTCTCGCGCGGTCGTAATGATGGCCGCGTTGCCCGCCCAGTCGTCGTTGCCGCCTTGCACGATCTGGCCGCGCAACAGCGTGACCGCGGGGTCCGCCAGCGTCCCGGTCACCCCGAAATCCGCGAGTCCTGGCCCCACCGCCCGGAGCAGCACGGTCCGCGGGGTCGTGCCCGCGAGCACAAAACCGAGGGTAACCGTGCCATTGGGCTCCAAGCGGGTGCGGGCCGAGAGGTTGACCAATCGCGTGGAGAGATCATCGGTGGCGGCATCGTAAATCTCCATCAGAGCGATACCGGGATCGGTCGCCGTCGTGGCGGGAAGCACTTCGGCCGTGAAGGGCCCGGTCGCAAAGCTGCGCCTCACCACACTATCCGCGCTGCCGTCCGGCAGCGCGAATGCCCCCAATTCCTGGCCGTCGCCCTGCGCCGCAGACCAGCCGCGGTTGGTGGCGAGGGGATTGAGGGAATCGTTGGCGGCAAAGACGCGAACTTCGGTGGCGGGCAAACTGCCCGACACCCCGAACTCCGCCAGCGTGGGGCCGATCCCGCGCACGACCAATTCCTTGTCGGTTTCGCCTTCCAGCACAAACCCCGCCGTGAGCACCCCGGTGTCCCGGGCGGTGCGATTGCGAATGGATAGGTTTACCAGTCGCCCGGGATTGGCGGGGTCGGGTTCCAAGATGGGAGTGGTGGACTCGATCAGAGCGCGACCGGCATTGTCCGCTCCCTGACGGTATTGGGGCCACGGGTAGTTTTCGCTGGTCGGAGCGGGGCCGATGCCGGCCAGATCGAAGGCATAAATTTTTCCGTCCCCATTCCCCACTAGGATGCGTCCATTCGCGAGCACCGGTGAACTGCGGAACCAGTTGCCCGCCGACCAAGCCCGGATGAGCTGACCGTTGCGATCGAACCGGAAGAGCTTGTTGGCATAACTTCCCACCACGATCGATCCGTCCGCCGCGATGGCGGGCGAACTCGCCCGGGCCTGTGCTTCGATGGACGAACGCCAGACCTGGCTGCCGTTGGCCTGATCGAGGGCGTAAAGAAATCCGCCGTAGCTGGCAAAATAGGCGCGACCCTCGCCGAGGGCGATGGACGAGGAGACGTTTTCCCCGGCCTCCGGGGTGCGGAAGACCCAACGCAACTCCCCGGTGGGGTTCACGGAAAAAACGGTGCCGTTGAGGGTGGAGGCATAGATATTGCCCGCCCCGTCGATGGCCGGGGAGGTGAAAATTCCGCTGGTATCGTCCGCTCCGTCCGCGCGCTTGGGCGCATGGCGCCAGATGAACTCTCCGGTCGCGGTCAGGGCGTGGAGCGCGCCGTCATTCGCGGGATAAATGATCGAGCCATCGAGCTGCACCACCGGTCCCGAATAGCTGGGCTCGCCGGGCACGCGGTAGGTCCATTGCGGTTGGCCGGCGGCACTGAAGGCGCGCAGGACACCCTCGTCCTGTTTGAAATAAACCGTGCCGTCGGCGGCCACCGCCACGCCTGCAAAATACGGGGAGGCCCCCAGCGCGGAGGTCCAGCGGGTCGTGCCATCCCCCGAATTCAACGCGTAGGCCAACCCTTGGTTGGTCCCGAAATACAGGGTGCCGTCGGCGGCCAGGGCCGCTCCATTGGAATCCATGTTCCCCTGCGTTTCGACGCGCCAAAGCAGGGTGCCGTCGGGGTTGAGGGCGTAGAAGAAACCATCCGAGCTGCTGGCGTAGACGGTGCCGTCCGGGCCGACGGTGGGCGCATTGGTGATGGTCGGTCGACGATTGGCCAAATCGGAGCGGTCGCCGGTGGCGTATTGCCAGATGGCGTCGGTGATCGACAGCGTGAGCTCGCCTTCTTCGTCGCCGAGGGAATCAACGGCGATGGAGTAGACGGTGTTCTCCACGGCGTCGAAATCGACCAGCGCGTTGAGATTGTTGCCGTTTGGCCCCGAGTCGTCGTTCGACCCGATGCGGGTGAGGGCGTTGACCGCACTGCCGGTGTAGACGGCCACCGCGGTATCGACAGATTGGGAATACACACTGACTTGGTGGCGGCCTGATTTTGGGGCCTCCCAGCTATACCAGAGCGACTTGCGGTTCGCTCCGGCCACGTGGGTCGGCTCGCCGGGCTCACTGGTGGCGCTGGAGTTGGTGGTGGTGATCAAGGGGGCGTCGCCATCCAGCGGTTGGGCCGAGTCGAAGGCGTCATTGGCCAGGGCGGAGGTGATGTTGAGCACCACCAATCCGGCCGCCGAATTGTCCACTGCGATTTGATAGGTGGTCCCGGCGGAGGCGCTGAAAGCGACCCGGGAGGACAGGAAACCGGCGGACTCGTTGTCGTTGTCGATGATCCGGACCAGGCTGCCCAACGTCTCGCCAGTATAGACCGCCAGGGTGGTGTCGCCGTCCGATCCGCGGGTATCGAGCGAAACCTCACCCGCGGCCGGAGCGGTCCACGAAAACCAGAGGGAACGGCTCAACCGCCCCGCGTGGGCGGGCTCGCCCATCTCGGTGGTGGCGTGGGTGGTGCTGGACCGGGCCTTCACCACGTTGCCGACCAGTCTAGCGCGATCCGCAAAGTCGTCGTGAAAGGGACGAGAATCACTCGTGCGCAGGGCATCGGCCACATGGAGTCGCCCGCCGGTGATCGACCTCCCGGTGAAATCACTGGCCGTCCGGGTGCCCCGCAATAGCCGATTGATCGTCGCCCGGTAATCATCCTGGGGAAACTGGGCTTTGAGCAGCGCGACGGCGCCGGCGACCAGGGGAGCGGCCATTGAGGTGCCACTGCGCGCGAGGGTGGCGGTGTCGGACGTGGCGGAAGTCGAGACGATCTCACTGCCGGGCGCAAAGAGATCGACCGCTCCGGAGCCGGTGTTGGACGAAGTCGCCCGATCGTCGAGACGGGTGGAGTTGCCCACCGCGAGCAGGTTGTCGATTTCGTAGGACGCGGGGTAGGCCCGGGACAGGTCCAAGTTCAACGCCTCATTACCGGCGGCGGCGACGAAAACGATGCCGGCATCGCGCGCGCGCCGGATGGCCTGGAGTTGGGCTTGGCTGAAGGCGCCTTCGACCCCCAGCGCCCCATAGGAGGCGTTGATCACATCGGCCCCGTGCTCGATGGCGTAGTTGATGCACTCAATTTCGTCGGATGTGG
This sequence comes from Opitutaceae bacterium, assembly GCA_018402455.1. GTDB lineage: Bacteria > Verrucomicrobiota > Verrucomicrobiia > Opitutales > Opitutaceae > Actomonas. Next base: position 18,660 of record JAGYIG010000034.1, on the reverse strand, counting down.
ATCCCGACCCGTTTTCACCCCCGAGAAACTTCAGCGGCATGAGTTGCACCTGCCAAGCGACGCCCGCGCCGCCCACGCCGTTGTTGGCGGCGGCGCCCACGATCCCGGCCACGTGAGTGCCATGCCCCTCCGCCGGCGGGTCGGTCGGATCCCCCGAGCCATCGCGCGCGTTGATGCCATGGACATCGTCCACGTAGCCGTTGCGATCATCATCCCGGCCGTTGCCGGGAATCTCACCGGGGTTGGTCCAGAGGTTGGGAGCGATGTCCTGATGGGTAAGCCGCGCCCCCGAATCGATGACCGCCACGACCACATTTTGTGCCGAGGTGCGGAGGTCCCACGCTTCGACCGACCCTATGTCCGCGCCCACGGTGCCGCCGCTTTGCCCGGTGTTCTGGTGGTGCCACTGCAGGCCCGCGGCGAAATCGGGATCCCCTGGGGTCGCGGCGGTCTGTTTGATGTAGTCGTATTCCACGAAATGGTACATACCCGAAGCGGCGAGTTCGGCTCGGGCTTCACTGACCTTCATGCCCGCGGGGACGCGCAGCACCCGCAGGCCGTCGATCCGGGCGAAGGCGCGGTCCAAGGTGAAACCGCGGGCTGATTCCAGATTGAGCAGGTCGGAGTCCGCGGCCGTGGCCACCGGCAGGGCGAGGAGTTTTCGGTCCGTGTAGCCCTGATCGATTTCCTTGGCGGTAAAGGCAGGGGCGACGGTCAGCCCGGCCTCATCCGGAGCGGCCGCCAGCCGCCCCATCTCGACTCCGATCACCCCGCAACTGGTGGCCAGAATTATCCGGAGGTAAGGCAGAGCGCGAAACATGTGGGGTTCAGACCAGCAGAGTAGCAGTGGGTTCGAAAAAAGTAGAGGGGCGTGGGGTCATCGTGGAGGGGGAGCGATGAACCGTTGGGAAGGGTCGGTTATTCCTCGACCAGGTAGACCTCGACGAGGACCACCCCCGTCTGGTTGCCCGGGGCGGTCACGCGAACGGTATAAATCCCGGGCGGCAGGCGGGCGATCAGCGCGGCGTCGGCGCTGTCGTTGAGCAGCGGGAAGGCGCCCACCCTTTCGGAGGTTTCCCGAATGGAGTCCACCCCGCTCCAGTCATCGTTGCCGAACTGGGCCGTGCCGGTGTTGATCAACATGAGGCGCGGATCAGCCAACACGCCGTCGACCCCGAAAGCGCTCAAACCGGGTCCGATCGCCCGTATCAAAACGGTGCGGGGAGTTTGGCCTTCCAGCACAAACCCCATCGTGACGTCGTCGTTGGCCGCCATCTCCGTGCGGGCCGATAAGTTGCTCAATCGAGGGGTGAGCGCATTGAGATCACCGTCGTAAATTTCGACGAGCGCGACTCCGGGTTCGGTGGTGTCGGTGGCGGGCAGGACCTGCGCCGTGAAGGCGCCCTGGTTCATCGTTTCCCGCACCACGCTGTCCGCGCTGCCGTCGGGCAAGGCAAAGGCCCCGAGTTCCCGTCCGTCCCCGGTCGCGGCGGTCCAACCGGCATTGGTCGCGAGGGGGGATGCCGGGTCCCCTTCCCGGTATAATTTCAACTCGGTGGCGGCCACGTGGCCGGTCACGCCGAAGTCAGCCAGGGTGGGGCCGATTCCGCGGATCACCAATTCCTTGCCGGTTTCGCCTTCGAGCACGAACCCCGCCGTCAGCACCCCCGTGCCTCGTTCGGTGCGGTTTCGCACCGAGAGGTTCACGAGCCGGCCCGGATCGGTTGGCACCTGTTCGTTGACCCAGCCGAGGGCTTCAATCGTCGCCCGACCCAGTTGCCGGGGCCCGAATCGGTGCTGCGGCCATGGGTAGCCCGGACCGTGCGCGGGACCCGTCTGAGCAAGGTCAAAGGCGTAGAGCTTGCCGTCGTTGTTGCCCAGATACGCCCGGCCATGGGCCAGCACGGGCGAACTGTGGAACCCGAGGCCGGTGGTCCATCGCGCGAGCCGGGACCCGGCGGGGGAAAAGCGCTGCAGGGAACCGGCCCGATCAGCCACGAGGATTGAGCCGTCCTCGGCTATGGCCGGTGAACTGCCCCGGGCCGAAGCATTCAACGCCGTGCGCCAGACGAGGCTGCCGGTGGCTTGGTCCAAGGCGTAAAGGTAGCCGCCATCGGTCGCAAAATAGGCCCGACCGTCTCCCAGCGCCAAGGACGAGACCACATGGGCCGGCGTTTCGGGGGGGCGAAACACCCAGCGTTGGGTGCCGTCGGTGGCGAGGGAGAACACGGTCCCGTTCCCGGTCGCGGCGTAGAGGTTGCCGGCGGCGTCGATCGACGGGGAAGCGGCTATGCCGCTGGGGTCGGCGGTGTTGTTTGCCCCCACCGGTTGGTAACGCCAACGTCGGGCGCCGTTGGCGGGGTTCAGGCCGTGGAGCGCACCGTCGTTGGCGGGCAGCACCACCGTCCCATCGGCGCTGATGACGGGAGAACCTTCGCGGGCCGGCCCGGTGGTGGGGTAGCTCCACCGCAGGTCACCGGCGGGGGAGTAGGCCCGTAGGATGCCACTGCGGTGATGAAAAAAGGCGGTGCCATCAGCCGCCACCGCCGGGGTGGACAGAGCGGGAGAATCCTCCGGGGCGGACGTCCAGCGGGTGCTGCCGTCAGGATTGAGCGCGTAGAGCACCCCGGCATTGGTGCCCAAGAGCAGGGAGTCATCGAACGCGACGGCGACCGGACCCACGGGGGGATCGTGTGAATCTTCGTCGGTGGTGACGGCCATGCGCCAGCGCAGGGTTCCGTCCGGATTGAGGGCGTAAACCGAACGGTCGGAACTCCCGAAGTAGAGAGCGCCGTCGGCACCCACCGCCACGGCGTCGCCGATGAAGGGGCGACGCAATTCACTGTCCCGGGCATCACCCGTGGCGAACTGCCACGCGGCGGCAGTCACCGCCAGGTGGAGCGGTCCGATGACTGCTCCCCGGGAATCCACCGCGATGCGGTAGGTGGTGCCCGCGGTGGCGTCGAACGCGACCATGGCGTTCAGGTTGCCGCCACCCACCCCGGTGTTGTTGCTGCTGCCCACCCGGGTGAGGCCGGAGAGCGTGGAACCGGTGTAGACCGCCAGCGTCGGATCGGCACTGAGGGAATGGACGCTGACTTGAGTGGGGCCGTCGTCCGGGGCGGTCCACGCATACCAGAGCGTTCGTCCGCTGGAACCGGCCACATGCGCCGGCTCGCCCGATTCCCGGGTGGCATTCGCATTGGAGATGGCCATCGTCGGATTTTCGGGGTCCAGCTCGAGGGCGAGAGCGAAGGCGTCGTGGGCGGGGCTGGCGTTGAGATTGAGCGCGATCAGACCCGGCGACGAGGTGTCGACCGCGATCTGGAAGGTTTCTCCCGCGGCGGCGGGAAACGAGACCCGGGAGGTGAGCACGCCGCTCTCCGCGTTGTCGTTGGCGGCGACGGGGATCAGCTGGCTCAGACTCGTCCCCGTGTAGACCGCCAAATGGGTATCACCAGGCGAGCCGACGGTGTCGATTTCGACGGAGCTGGCCGTGGGGGCGGTCCAGGTGAACCAGACCGAGCGGGCGAGGTGTCCGGCGTGGGCCGGTTCGCCGACTTCGGTGGACGCGTGGGTGGTGCTGCTGCGCCCCCGGATCCGCTCGCCTGTCAAGACCGCCCGATCCGCAAAATCATCATTGAACGGGCGAATGTCGAAGGTGCCCAGGGCGGCGGCAACGTCGAGTCGGCCACCGGTTTGCACCCATCCGCGAAGCGCCTCGATCCGCCGCGTGCCGCGGAGCAGGCGATTGATGATGGCGCGGTATCCATCAGAAGGATACTGCGCCCGCAACAAGGCGACGGCCCCGGCCACCATGGGCGAGGACATCGAGGATCCGGTGTCGAAGCGGGTGGCGGTGTCGCTGGTGGAGTCCAGCGACAGGATGTCGGTGCCGGGGGCGGCCAGATCGACGAAGCCGCTGGAAAAATTGGTTTCGAAATAGGGCTCGTCGAGCCGGGTGGAATTGGCGACGCCCACGATGTTGTCCACCAGATGACCTACCGGGTAGCGGTCGTTGAGGCTCACGTCCCGACTCTGGTTGCCCGCGGCCGTGACAAAGACGATATCGGCGTCCCGGGCTCGCTTGATGGCTTCGAGCTCGGCTTGGGAAAACTGATTGGTGCCGAAGGAGGCGTTGATGACGTGGGCCCCTTGGGCGATGGCGTAATCGATGCAGGCGATTTCACCGGAAATCGTGCCCACATGGTCCACTCCGCCGAGGAAGAGCAGGGGCATGATTTGCACCCGCCAGGCCACGCCGCTGCCGGCCACGCCGTTGTTGGCGGCCGCCCCGATGATGCCGGCCACGTGGGTGCCGTGGCCAAAATGGTCGGGATCCGTCGGGTCACCGGTGCGGTTGAGGGCATCGATGCCATGCACGTCATCGACGTAGCCGTTGCCATCATCATCGATGTTATTGCCGGCAATCTCGCGCGGGTTGGTCCAGAGATTGGAGGCGATATCCCGATGGGTGAGCCTCGCGCCTGAATCGATGACGGCGACGATGACCGTCGACGCGTCGGTGCGGACATCCCATGCCGCCTCCATGTTGAGATCGGAACCGGGCCGGCCGCCCGCCTGACCCACATTCCGGAGATACCATTGGGTCAGATCGGCGAAGGAGGGGTCGGAGGGCGACGCATCGGAGAATCGCAGGCCATCGACTTCAACATTATCCTGCCGGACGTGCTCTCAGAGTCCCGCCACCGCACGATGGAGGAGATTTTCCAGCGGGTAAGCGAAGCACCCGCAGGCCACTGATACGATCGAAGATCCGCTCGATTGCGTAGCCGGCTGCCTGCTCCAAAGCGGCCAGCTCTTCGGCCGCCGTCGGATCGTCGGGCCGGTAGTGGATCGGGAGGGGCAGCGCCAGGATCTGGTGATTGGAGTAACCTTGAGCGAGCTCCTGCGCGGTGAAGGGGGGAGTCACCGTCGCCCCCGCATCGTCGGGCGCGGCGACAAGTCGTCCACCGCCTGCTCCCATCACCAGGCAGGTGATGGTGAGGAACACTCGCAACAGGGACGGGACGCGGCACATGGTCGTCTCAGACTGGCACGGGAGCGACGGGTTCAGAAAAACTTAGGCCAGCGCGGCCAGGGAGTGCCGCAGGGACCGTTGGTAGGCGGTGAGGCCGGGATCATCGGAGGTGTCCAGCAAGGTCTCCATCGCCAATTGGAGGGCTTCCCCGTGTCGGCCTTGATCGTGGCGGACGAGGGCAAGAAAGGCGGCAAACTCGGGTTGGTCGGGAAATTGTCTTTGCCCGGAGGCCAGCACCTCGGCCGCTCGTTCGAGGTCGCCGAGGTTGCGCAGGGTGGATCCCAAACCGATGAGGGCGCCGCTTTGTTCGTTGGGCGGCAGGCCCAGGGCGATGGCGTGTTCGTAGGAGGGCAGCGCCTCCGCCTCGTGGCCCAGCGAGTCGAGGGTCCACGCGAGTTGGTAGGCGACTTCGGCGACGTGCGGATACCGGGTGGCCAGCTCTTTGAGCTGATCGAGCACCCCGGCAATCTGTCCGCCATGCCGTGCCCCGGTGATGGCGTCGAGCGTGGGCTTCCAAGCGGGGAGGGCGTCATCGTCCATGGAGGTAGGAGATAAACCTGGCCCGGTTTCGCAAGGACCAAGCACCACCGCGGAAACGACCGTGGTTGGTTGCATCCGACAAAATCTGTTTCTATGCTCCTCCTCGTGCTCCGAAAGATTGCCAGGAATATCGTCAGGGGGCCCAACCTCTACTTAGCCTCACCCTCGTTCTTATTATGAAAAAAATCATCCCTCTCCTCGTTGGCGTGTTCGCGCTGGCTCTCACTCCCGCCATCTCCTCCGCCCACAACCACGGCGACAAAATGATGAAAAGCGACAAGGCTCCTTCCACCGTCATCCACGTGGTGACGGTATCTTGGAACGATGATGCCTCTGAAGCTGACATCCAAAAGGCCCTCGACGGCGTGCACACCCTCGCCGAGGCCTACGACGGCATCTTGCGCGTTTGGACCAAGACCCGTTCGGCTCAAGGTAACCGTTCCCACGCCTTTGTCATGGAGTTCAAGGACGAGCAAGCCCTGATCGACTACGCCGGCAGCCAAGCACAGAAGGATTGGTATGAAGTTTACATTCCGGTCCGCCACCGGAGCACGACCTTCGGAATCATGAACTGAGCCGCCTGCTCACAACAAACTTGCGCGACCGGTCTCCTTGCGGAGGCCGGTTTTTTTAGGGTTACAAAACACCTGCCCCTGAACGTAAAGCAGGTCGGCGTTGGCGGAGGCCACCCCGGTCAGATCAAAACTCTGGGATCATGACGCCCCGCTTCTCCTTCATCACCGCCAATTTTGTCGCCCGGCCGTTAGGCTATCACATGTCCGACGGATGGGGGCAGGGCGACGACGCCAATAACGCCGCGTTCAAACCACTCGCCACGTTTGCAACCGAGTTTGATGCAATGCTAAGCGAGGTCAAAACGCTGGGTTTCGGGGCGATCGATCTCTGGGCCGCCCACCTTCACTTCCAATGGGCCACGCCCGAGCACATTCAGATCGCCAAGGACTTGCTGGCAAAGCACGAGATCGAGGTCCGCAGCTACGCGGCTTGGGTCGGGGGTGATGTCACGCATTTGCGGGCGGCCTGCCGCCTGTGTCATTCCCTCCGGATTCCGTTTATTGCGGGATTTGTGGCAACGGCAGAGCAGGCCGAGACCCGCGACCAAGCGGTGGCCGTGTTGCGCGAGTTTGCGGTGGGCTATGCCATTGAAAACCATCCCGAGACCAGTATCGCGGAGCTCGCGGCTCGCCTGGGTGAGGGGGCGGATGATGTGATTGGAATCGCCCTGGATACCGGTTGGGCGGCGACGCGCGGTTGGGATGCTCTGACGGGATTGCAGGAATTGCAGGACCGCGTGTTTACGGTGCACCTCAAGGATGTCAAAGCGCCGAGGGCAGAAAAGAGTGGCTTCGAATTTATCGATATGGGTCACGAAACCTGTCGCCTCGGCGATGGCGTGGTCGGTATGGAGGGTATCGTGTGCTGGTTGTCGGAAATGGAGTTCCGCGGTCCCATGGGAGTCGAGCACGAGCCCGAAGAGTTTGATCCCCGCGAAGACTGCCGCATCAGTTTGGAGCGCATCAAAGGTTGGTGGACCGACGCCCAACCTCAGCCGAAGTCGGCTCGCCTGCGGGTTGCCGTGGTGGGCTGCGGCAATATCGCCAACTCTTATGGGGAGGCGTTGAATAACCGCCCCGAAATCGAGATTCTGGGCGCGAGTGATCTGGATCCGGCCCGGGCCAAAACCTGGACCGAAAAACACGGGGGCAAGCCCTATGCCTCGCTCGATGCGGTGTTGGTGGATCCCGCCGTTGAGGTGGTGATCAACCTCACCATTCAATCCGCTCACGTGGAGGTGGTGACCCGAGCATTGGAGGCCGGCAAACACGTGCATACGGAAAAGCCCCTGGCTCCGACCTTTGCCGAAGCGCAGCAATTGGTGGCCTTGGCGCAGGCCAAGGGGCTTCGGCTCAGTTGTGCCCCGGTCACCTGGTTGGGCGAGGCCCAACAGACCGTTTGGAAAATGGTGCGCGAGGGTCGCGTGGGCTCTCCCCGGGTGGTGTATGCCACGGTGGACTGGGCCCGCATCGAGACCTGGCATCCCAATCCGGCCCCGTTCTATGCCGCGGGCCCGGTGGGCGATGTGGGCGTCTATCCGATCAGTCTGCTGACCGCATGGTTTGGTCCGGTGAAACGCGTTACGGCGGCGGGGGCCGTGCTCCTGCCGGATCGCACCGACCTGGCCGGCCAGTCGTTCACGGTGACTAAAACGGATTTTGCGGTAGCGATTTTGGAGTTCGGGAATGGCCTGCAGGCTCGATTGAGCGCGAATTTTTATGTGGGTCCTCCGGCCGATCGCCGGGCGGGACTTGAAATTCACGGTGATGGTGGGTCAATCCGCACCGAGTGGTTTGCCGCTACCGCGCCGATTGAGCTGGGCAAGTTTGGGGAGGCCTACCGGCCCGTGCACCGTCTCCGCGAGCCCGCGGGGGCGGGGGAGTGGTATTGCGACTGGAGTGCCGGGGTCTTTGAGCTCTGGCGCGGTCTACGTGAGGGGCATGCCCATCCGACCAGCGGCGAGCAGGCCGCCCACGTGGTGGAGGTTATCGAGGCCGTCGAGACTGCGGTGCAGACGGGACAACGCATCGAGTTGACCAGCGAATTTACCGCTCCTTCGCCACTGGCATGGGCGAAGTAGCGCCGCGCTTTAGCCGGCTTTCGTTTCTATTCAAGGGGGCGTTGGGTGAGCGCCCTCGGAGGCGGCAGTGCCGGCTGAAGCACGGCACAACGTAGCGCCGTGCTTTAGCCGGCGTCTGCTGCATTCAAATTTGCCAGCGCCAGTCTTTGGCTTGCTCAACCAAACCCGCCTTAACCGGATTCTGGTGAATGTAGGTTTTCGTGCGGGCGATTTCGCGATCGTCGCGCATCCAGCGATCAAACCACTCCCGTTGCCAAAAAGGGCCCGTGCGCTGGAGGCATTGATTCGCTTTGCGAGCGGTGCGGCCTTTGAAAGCACGTATCACTTCGCGCAGGGGTTTGGCCGATTCGCGGGTTTGGGCGCGCAGCAGCAGGTGCACATGATTCGGCATGATGGTCGCCGCTTGGATTTTCCATTGTTCGCGCACGCCGAAATCGTTGAGATCGGTCAAGATCAGATCCGCGACGGCGGGATCGTGAAACGGGGCAAAACTTCCGCTCTCGGGTTGATCCAGGTATTTCTCGCAGGTCAGGAAATACTGACGTTGGAGCTGCGCAAACTCCGGTGTGGCAGGCTCGATGGCCGAGAGAGTTGCTTGGATTTCCCTGATCCGTCGAACCGCGAATTCTGGTAGTGAGCCGGCACAACGGATGGTGACGAAATGAGCCCGCCCGGCGACCTCCCAGTGAGGGAGGCGGTTTCGCCAGCGCTCTCTCGTTTCAGGCATTCTTAGATGAGCCAGATGAATTGCGGAGAGGCAGGACAGTGCCGGCTGAAGCACGGCACTACGTAGCGCCGCGCTTTAGCCGGCGTCTGCGGTCTCGATTTTCTTACCCGGTAGGGCGCGGGTCCTGATCTCTTCCTGCACGCGCGCCAGATAGTCGGCAAAGGGCTGGGTGCCTTCATCGCCGCGGGCTCGGGAACGCACGGATACGGCCTGAGCTTCGGCTTCCTTGGCCCCGAGAATCAGGGTGTGCGGCACCTTGTCCAACTCGGCCCGCCGGATCTTGGCGCCCAACTTGTCCTGATGTTCGTCGAGCACCGCGCGCACGCCGGCGGCCTTAAGTTGACCGAGCAGGTCGCGTCCATAATCGCTGAGCTTGTCGCTGATGGGCAGCAGCCGCACCTGTTCGGGCGCGAGCCAAAGCGGGAAGTCGCCGTTGAAGTGTTCGATCAGCACGCCGCAGAAACGTTCGAGGGAGCCAAAGGGGGCACGGTGAATCATCACCGGACGGTGCGGTTTGTTGTCCGCGCCGACGTAGGAAAGATCGAAGCGAATCGGCAGATTGTAGTCCACCTGCACCGTGCCCAGTTGCCACTCCCGGCCGATGACGTCTTTGACCACGAAGTCGATCTTGGGACCGTAAAAAGCTGCTTCGCCGGGCTCCTCGGTAAAGGGGACGTCGAGCGTTTTGGCGGCATTCCGGCACGCCTCCTCGGCCTTGTCCCATAAGGTGGGATCGCCGGTGTATTTGTCGGAGTCGGGATCGCGCAGGCCGACGCGGACCCGATAGTCGGACATACCGAGGGTGGAGAGCACGATTTTGACGAGAGACAAGCAACCGATCACCTCGTCGGCCACCTGCTCTTCCGTGCAGAAAAGATGGGCATCATCCTGCGTGAAACCCCGCACCCGGGTCATGCCGTTGAGTTCCCCGGACTGTTCCCAACGGTAGACCGTGCCGAATTCGGCCAGGCGCAGCGGCAGGTCGCGATAGGAGTGGGGCTGGGAAGCAAAGATCTTGATGTGATGGGGGCAGTTCATCGGCTTCAGCATGAAGCCATCGAGGATTTGCGTCGGATCCATGACGCGATCCGGGGCAATGGTTTCGCGGCCCGTGCGCCGGTTGATTTCCGCGGCGAAGTGCGGCGAGGCGGCCTCGAGCCGGGCCGTCAGATCGGCGCAGGAGCACCCCTCACCCGCCAGTTGAGCGAGGTCCTGGGGTTCGGCGATGGCGGGGAATTGGGAATCCTTGTAGTAGGGGAAGTGGCCGGAGGTCTTATAGAGGTCGAGCTTGCCGATGTGCGGCGTGAAGACCTGATGATAGCCCTGCTTGCGCAGCTCATCGCCAATGAAGTTCTGCAGTTCCTGGCGCAGGACCGATCCGTTGGGGGTCCAGAGGATCAGCCCCTGTCCCACGTCCTCGTCGATGACAAAAAGCTTCAAATCCTTGCCGAGTTTGCGGTGGTCCCGGGCCCGGGCCTGTTCGATCTGTTCGAGGTAGGCGGAGAGCTCTTCCTTGGTGGGGAAGGCGGTGCCGTAGATGCGCTGGAGTTGCTTGTTTTTCTCGTCGCCCCGGTGGTAGGCGCCGGCGATGGAGAGCAGCTTGAACGCCTTGATTTTCTTACTGTAGCGCACGTGCGTGCCGGCGCACAGGTCCAGAAATTCGCCGTTCTCGTAAAAGGAGATTTCCTCGCCGTCCGGAATGTCGTCGAGCCGCCCCAGCTTGTAGCGCTCTTGCCCGCGTTGTTTGATGATTTCAACCGCCTCCGCCCGACTGACCTCCCGGCGCCGAAACGCTTGATTTTCTTTGATGACCGCGGCCATCTCCGCCTCGATTTTTTCGAGGTCCTCGGTGGTGAATTTGTGATCGAGATCGAAGTCGTAGTAGAAACCGGTGTCGGTGGGCGGTCCGATATCGAGCTTCGTCTCGGGAAAGAGACGCAGCACTGCGGTGGCCAAGACGTGGGAGCACGAGTGGCGCAGTTCTTCGAGGGGAGTCATGGACATGGTGATAAAGTAGCGAGTAGCGAGTCGGGGGTAGCGAGTAGAAATTACCGCGGGGGCAGGTTCGGCTGGCAGCGTCGTGGGGGGGGCGTGCCGGTCTAGGGTCTATTCGCCGCGGGTTCGAGATCGTAGCCGTCCGGGCGATCTTTCATGGTCCAGCCCGCTGCGGTGATCTCAGCCCGGAGCGCATCCGCGGCGGCCCAATCCTTGGCCTGCTTCGCGGCCCAGCGCCGCTCGGCGAGCGCGGTGACCGCGGCGGGGACCTCCACGGCCGCCGCCGGCGGGGGCGGGGTCAGGTCGAGGCCGAGGGCAAACATTACCCGCTCAAAGGTGGCGGCATCGACGTCGGCGGGACCTTGCTTGATGATGCTAAAAAGCGCCCCCAAGGCCGCCGGCGTATTCAGATCATCGCTCAGGGCGTTGAAGACGGGGTCGAGTTTGGTGGGATCGCCGGATTGCCCGGCGATGCTGGCGGCAAAGCCGCGCAGCGTCTGCAGCGCCTTTTCGGCGGCGACGAGGGAGGCGAGGAGGAAGTTGAGTTGTTTGCGCGGGTGGCCCGCCAGGAGCACGTAGCGCAGCGCCATGGGGGAGTGCCCCATCTCTTTGAGTTGATCGAGGGTGTAGAGATTGCCCAGCGACTTGCTCATTTTCTTTCCGTCCACCAACAGGTGCTCGCTGTGATACCAGTGGTGGGCGAAGGTGGTGTCATTGCAGCATTCGCTTTGCGCGATTTCGTTTTCATGGTGGGGGAAGAGCAGGTCCACCCCACCGGTGTGCAGGTCGATGGTTTCGCCCAAGTGTTTTTTGCTCATGGCACTGCATTCGATGTGCCACCCGGGGCGCCCCGCCGCAGCGCCATCGGGCCCGGTCCATTTCACCGCGCCATCCTCGGGCTTCCACGCCTTCCACAGCGCGAAATCCGTGCCGTCCTCCTTCTCGTCGGCGTCGACACTTTGCGTGTCTTTGCCGGTGTTCCCGGCCTCGAAGGCGGTTCCCTGCTTGAGTTCACGCTCCTTGACCCGCGAAAGCCGACCGTAGTGGTCGAACGAGGAGACCTTGAAGTAAACCGATCCATCGGCGGCTCGATAGGCGTTGCCCTTGTCCATCAGCACCTGGATCATGTTGACCTGTTCGGTGATGTGATCCGTGGCCGCCGGCTCTACGTGCGGAGGCAGGCAATTCAGCTCCTCACAGTCGGCGTGGAATTTTGCGGTCCACTCAGTGGTGACGTCGTGAAGGGAACGCCCCTCTTCGCGAGCCCGCCGGATGGTCTTGTCGTCCACGTCGGTGAGGTTGCGAACGTGGCGCACTTTGTCCGCCCCGAACTCCAGCTCCAGCATGCGCCGGATGATGTCGTTCACCACAAACGACCGAAAATTGCCAATGTGAGACGCGGCATAGACGGTGGGGCCACAATTGTAGAAACGGTAAACCCCGTCCGGTTGGGAGGGTTTCAGGAGCCGAAGGGAGCGGGTGAGCGAATCGTGGAGCTGCAGAGCCATGGTCGTAGGGACTACCACGAGAACCCTTCTTCCCCGGAAAAACCAACAAATTTATCCATCCCGCGTGGAGGACCAAAGTGTCACCATAATGGTTACACTTAGGTTGGGGAGAGGGAGGAGGGAGATAGATTTTGGGAGTGGCGATTTGAGGGGTGGCGTGTAGGGGTATCGGGTTATGTCATTTGATCGTCCCCTTGATTTGATCGAGCGTCCGCGTCGGCTGCGCCGCACCGCGAGCCTGCGGGCCATGGTTCGGGAAACCGTGCTGACGCCGGCTGATTTTATCGCGCCGTTGTTTGTGATCGACGGGGTGGGTCCTCCCCAGGCGATCAAGTCGATGCCAGGCGTGTTGCGCTACAACGTAAAGGACTTGGTCAAGGAGTGCCGCGCGTTGTCCAAGTTGGGGATTCCGGCCGTGACGTTGTTTCCGAAATTGGCGGCGCGCTTCAAAACCGAGGACGGCCGACATGCCCTCGACGAGGACGGTTTGATTCTGCGGGCGGTGCGGGCAATCAAGTCCGCTGTTCCGGAGATGACGGTGGTGACGGATGTCGCGCTCGATCCCTACACGACCCACGGACACGACGGCGTGCTCAACGAGGCTGGCGACGATGTGGCCAATGACCACACCGTGGGGATCCTGAGTGAAATGGCGGTGCTGCAGGCGCAGGCGGGGGCCGATATCGTGGCTCCGTCCGACATGATGGACGGGCGGGTGGGGGCGATTCGAGAAGCGTTGGACGCGGCGGCCTGCGAGGGAACGGCGATCATGGCGTATGCCGCCAAGTTCAACTCGGCCTACTACGGGCCCTTTCGGGATGCGGTGGGGAGCAGCCAAGCCGCGGGGACCCGATTGCTGAGCAAGGCCACTTACCAGCTCGATCCGGCCAACCGGCGGCAGGCCCTCAATGAGGCGGCTTTGGACGAGGATGAAGGGGCTGATTTTATCATGGTAAAACCGGCGGGTGCCTATCTGGACATCATCCGTGACGTGCGGGAGCAGAGCGGCAAGCCGGTCGCGGCGTATCAGGTGTCGGGAGAATATGCCCAGATTCAGGCTGCGGCGAAACTGGGCTGGTTGGACCTGGCCCGTTGCCGGGAGGAATCGTTGATCGCGATCAAGCGAGCGGGCGCTGATTTGATCCTCACCTATTTTGCCAAGGAGATGGCAAAACAACTCGGCTCGCCCTAGGGTGGTGGTTTGAAGCAGCCGGCAACTTGGAAGTTTATGGTGGTGGCCCTGCTCCTCATGGGGCTGGGGGGCGGCGTCACCTATTGGGCGCTCTCCGCCAAGCTGAAACGGGAGTGGGCGGCGTTGATCCCGGCTCGTCCGACCAGCGTGGGTGCGGATGATGTCCGCCTCGGTGCGTTGGAGGCGCGGATCCGGTCCGGCGAGGTGTTGGCGCTGGCGGAGTTGGCGCAGGTCTACGAGGCGGTCGGCGCCTTCGAGGCGGCCCGGCAGGCCTGGGAAACGGTGTTGGCGATCAACCCGCAGCGGGCCGAATGGTGGCTGCGCGCGGCTGAACTGCAAGCCGCCGCCGGGGAGTCGCGGGTGGCCAAGCAGGGGCTGGAACAGGCGCGGAAGCTGGGCTTGAGCGACGGGGAGGGCCACTGGCGGTTGGGGCAGTTGGCCGAACGGCTGGGCGACCAGGTGGAGGCTCAGGCCGACTACGCGCGCGCGGTCGAGGCTCGATCCTCAGCACCGCCGGCCCGGCTGTTCGGCGGTTTGACCATGTATCGAAATATTGGAGGCGAAGCCGCCGCCCGCCGTGTTTTTGCCCAAGCCCTCGCGGCCAACCCGGACGCTCCGGAGCTGTTGATGGACCGGGCCCAACGCTTTCGCGACCGCGGCAACTGGCGTCAGGCGGTGACGGATTTTGAGCGGGTGATGGCGTTGCGACCTGATTTGGCCGGGGCGCGCTATGCCACGGCTCAAGCCTACTTCCAGTTGGGCCGACGAGCGGAAGGGGAGGCCTTGTTACAGGAGTGGTTGGCCGGGACGCCGGACGATGTGGTGGCGCTCATGTTGCTGTGCGTCGAGGCGCTGGCCGAGGGCGATCAGGCGGCGACGAATGGGTGGCTGGTCCGACTGCGGCAGTTGCCCGAGTTTGAGCCGGCGGACGAGGCGCGGTTACGGTCGGCCTATGAGCAGCAGTTCGGGGAACCGCCACCGGCGTCGCCTTAGAATGCGGATCGGTCGATTTGCAGGGAATCTCCGGGCAACAGGCGGGGATCCTCCGTGGGACTGCGCTGGGCGAGTCTGGCGTCCAAGGTGTAGGCATTTTGATCGCGCACGATGTTGATGGCGGATTCCTTGGCGTAGAGGGTGAACCCGCCGGCCGCTTGGATGGCCTTGGTCATGGTGAGATCCGGAGCCCATTCGATCCGACCGGGATTCTGCACCTCTCCGCCCACGTAGACAAAGCGCTCGGTCACGGTCACCGACACATCGATTGCGCGGTAGAAGTTCTGCTCCACATAGGTTCGCTTGATATGGGCGGAAAGTTGGGACGTGGTGAGCCCCACCACTTTGATGCCACCGATGTAGGGCAGGTTGATCAGTCCTTCGTCATCGATCTGCACGTTGTGCTGGCTCGGGATGGGAATGCCTTGCAGGGCGATGCCGAGGGCATCACCGGGGCGAAGCTGGGCGGCGGATGCGCCCTCGGGCAGTCGCGGATTCTGGGCGGCCGGGCCGGAGGAAGACGTTTCGCAACCGGTTCCGACCAAACAGGCGCCGAGCAGGACGAAGGGGACGGATAGACGGATCCAGCGAAAGGACATGACGGTAGTTCAGCGACTCACCGCGGGGACGAAAGCAAAAAGCGCGACCCCCGCTGGGAGGTCGCGCTCAAAAAAGGCAGGTTCGGAGGTCAGCGCTCGGGCTCTTTTTCCTCTTCGTCCTCTTCGTCGTCTTCATCCCACTTCAGCGAGGAATCCCCCTTGAGGGACTTTTCATCTTCCTCGTCGATGTCGGGCAGGTCGGCGTCGTCAATGTCCTCCTCGTCGGAATCCTCGTCGCCGTCCTCATCGGCATCAAAGCCGGCGGGCGTGTAGTCGAGGATGGCACTCAGTTCATCGAACACGTGGATCGCCGCTCCCTCCATGAAGCTGGCGTTTTGCTCTTCGCGGATTTCGTCCTCGACCTCGTCGACGGTGAGGGCGGATTCGAATTCGATCAGGTCGTTCAACATTTTTACCCGGCAGCGGGTGAGGTGATCGAGCAAATCGGCGTAGGGCCCGTTTTCGTCATCCACGATGTCGGGCAGGGCAAAAAGTTTCTCCTCGGTGTCGAAGAGCGAGTCTTTCACGCGTTTGAGACGGACCTTGCCGTTGCCCAGATCCTTTTCGATGCGGAAGGGGATGAAGGCCACGTCGAGCAGGTCTTCATTGAAAGAGTAGTCGCGCAGGGATTCCACCGCGTCGACCAGATGGTCCACTTGGCGAGGGTCTACGATGCTGAGTCCGTCAACATCCCATCGCACGGGATCGCTGACTTCGTCGACCCACCAGTTGTGGTCTTCACCAAGGCGGACGATGCACCATTCGAGAGTAGTAGAGGAATTTGCCATATAGGGATGAGCTCAGTAGCTCGGAGGAAAAAGGGGCGGAATCACGTGAGTCAAACCACGAACACCACTTTTGGGTGACTTTTATTCATTGCGGGGTGAAACGACCGGTTGGGGAGCAGCTATCAGTCAGGGAGTCGCTTGCGTTTTGGGGGGGTGAGTCAAGTCTCCGCTGACGATGGACTCATTTTACGAGAAGGTAATACGCCCCTGGTTTTTTCGGATGGACTCCGAGGAGGCTCACGAAGTGGGCGTGAAGGCGATGGCGGTGTTGGGCAAGCTGCCTCCGATTTGCCGGATGCTGGAGGCATGGCACCGCTTGCCGGTGAAAAGATTTGGGCCGGTGCGGGTATGTGGGTTGGATTTTCCGAACGCGGTGGGGCTGGCGGCGGGGTTCGATAAAAACGCCACGGCTTGGCCGGCGGCGGCGGCGATGGGGTTTGGCCATGTCGAGATCGGTACGGTGACCGCCTTGGCTCAGCCGGGGAATCCCTCGCCGAGGATGTTTCGCTTCCCGGAGCAGGAAGCGGTCATCAATCGCATGGGGTTCAACAACGAGGGAGCCGAGGCGGTGACCGCGCGTTTGGCCAAACAGGCCCCCCGGGGTCAGCGGAGAATCCCTTTGGGCATCAACTTGGGGAAATCGAAGGTCACCTCACTTGATGCGGCGGTGGCAGACTACCTCCGTAGTTTCGAATTGCTGGCCGACCATGCGGACTACTTGGTGCTGAACGTCTCCAGCCCCAACACCCCGGGATTACGCGAACTGCAGGACGCCAGTCGGTTGCGCGAACTGTTGGAGGCGGTGGCCGGGGCCAATTCCGCCCGGGGGGAAGCGCGGCGACCCTTGTTTCTCAAAATTGCACCGGACCTCAGTTACCGCCAGATCGACGAAGTGCTCGGAGCCATTGAAGCATTTGGTTTGGACGGCATCATCGCCACCAACACCACGTTGGCGCGACCGGGATTCTTTGCGACGGTGGATCAGGCGGGCGGGCTGAGCGGCGTCCCGCTGCGGGAGCGATCGACCCAGATCATCAGCTATATTGCCAAATCCATGCGCGGGAAACTCCCGATCATCGGGGTCGGGGGCATCACCGATGCAGCCAGTGCCGGAGAAAAATTGGATGCCGGGGCGTCGTTGGTTCAACTTTACACCGGGATGATTTACCGAGGCCCCTTCTTTGCCGCCGCGTTGGCCCACGGCCTGGCGGATCGGCAACGACGATGAAGGGCCATGAAGTTTGCGGTCCGGCCGCGCCATGCTCCGCCGGCCGGTGGGTCCGGTTCGACCCTCCGCCGGGTTGCAGTTAAATCATCCAGTCGTCGGCTGATCCTGACGAGGTGGCGGACCCCCCGCGGCCCTGCTGGGCTTTGACGACGGACGTGCCTTCGCCCTTGTAGTAGACGATGCTCTGCGGGGGGATGGATTTCATCAGCCAAACATTGGATCCCACGATGGAGTGCGCTCCGATCACGGTTTTACCGCCGAGAATGGTCGCGCCCGGATAAATCGTCACGTGGTCCTGAATGTCCGGATGGCGCTTCACGCCTTTCACGGGTTTACCCGCTTCATCGAGCTCAAACGACTTGGCGCCGAGGGTGACGTTTTGATAGATTTTGACGTGATTGCCGATGCGAGCGGTTTCGCCGATGACGACACCGGTGCAGTGGTCGATGAAAAAATGGGTCCCGATTTGGGCGCCAGGGTGGATGTCGGTGCCCGTGCGCTCGTGAGCATACTCCGTGAGCATACGGGGCAGCAGGGGGACCTTCAGCCGATACAGTTCATGCGCCAGCCGCTGGATGGAGATCACCAGCACACACGGGTAGGCGAGGATGATCTCCTCCACGCTGCGGGCGGCGGGGTCGCCTTCGTAGGCCGCTTGAACATCGGTCTGGCAAGTCGCCCGGATCTCCGGGAGGCGGGCGAGCAGCGCGCAGGCCACATCGGTGGCGTGCCGGGTCGGTTCGTGGTCGCCGACGAAGTTTAGGCTTTTGGCGACTTCCTCCTCCAGGCGGCTGCGCACGGCTTTGAGGCGGGCTGCGGTGACGGCGGGCACGGCGTCCTTCGCCAAGGGTTTATGCTCAAAGTAGCCCGGGAAAAGTAGATGCATCAACTCGGTGGCCAGCCAGTTCACCGATTCATCGCTAGGCAGGTTTTTGCCGTCGATATGATTGATGCCACCCTGATTTTCGTAGGAAGCGAGGAGGGCGCGCTGGATTTCTTCGGGCGACATGAGGATTAAAGGAGTAACGGAAGTTGGGGGGGGGACTGCCAGCGGCCAAGGGCGAATTTAGAAAACGAATTTCGGGGCTTTACAAGGGGAGGAGCATCTTACTTAGTCCGCCTTCCCCTCCGGAAACGCTCAGGTGGTGGAATTGGTAGACACGCACGCTTGAGGGGCGTGTGCCGCGAGGCATAAGGGTTCGAGTCCCTTCCTGAGCACCACTTCCGAATTCAGAATTCAGAGTTACGAATGACGAATTTGTTCCGAACCCGGACGATTGAACCGGGGACGAGAACCCGGTAAAGGGTTTGACGGAGCGAGACGGCGAAGCCGCGAGCGGAGATGGGGCGCCCGCAGGGCGAGGTCGAAGACCTGAGCCGTGAGGCTCACCAG
>JAGYIG010000033.1 GCA_018402455.1 Opitutaceae bacterium | reverse complement strand
GATATTCATCCCCTGGCCGAGAGCCTCACCGCGGATCCGCGTTGGGCCAAATACCAACAATTTGACGGCTGCACGATCAATGCTGCCACCCACGCCTACCACGCCGCTTTTTTTTGTGATGTGATGCACCACATCCCGGGCGATTTAATCGCCAACCTGCGCGAGGCCGCCCGGGTCTCGGAATGGGTCATCATCAAGGACCATTTCGAATATTCCCGCTACTCCCGCACCCTGCTTCAGCTCATGGATGTGGTGGGCAATTGGGGTTACGACATCAGCATCCCCCGCCGCTATTTCAACCGCTCCCGGTTTGAGGAACTCGTAAAAGCCTGCGGGCTCGAGATCGCTGAACTCAAGGTCGGCATCGAGCTTTATCGTCACAACGCCCTCTTTCACCGCCTCCTGCGACCCCAGTGGCAGTTCATCGCCGTCCTGCGACCCGCCGCCACCGCCGAAACCTGAACGAGCAATCGCGCCTCTCCCCATGCGTTTAACTTCCCCCGTCAGCGCCTTTGTCGCGTTGGGTCTTGCCTCCCTGCCCACCTCCGTCGCCGCCGGCACCGTCCCCAAAATCGTCTTCCTCACCGGCGACGAGGAATACCGGTCCGAAGAGTCGATGCCCATGCTCGCCCGCATCCTGCGCCGCGATTTCGACTTCGATGTTTCGGTGGGCTTCTCCGTTGACGAACACGGCTTCGTCGATCCCCACGCGGCCGAGTCCCTCACCGGCACCGACGAGTTGGCTGACGCCGACCTCATGGTCCTGTTCCTGCGGTTTCGCCGACCCGATGACGCGACGTTTCAACACGTCCTCGACTTCCTCGCGGCCGGCAAACCGGTGGTCGCCTTCCGCACCTCGACTCACGCCTTCCGCTTCGAGACCGGTTCTCCGTGGGCCGACTGGGGCAGCCAACCCGACCCCTCCTTCATCCACAGCTTCGGCGGGGGAGAACTGATCCGGGAACTCGTCGGCCAAAAATGGATCACCCATCATGGCCACTTCGACGACGGCCAAATCCCGCTGACGGACGTCACGCTGGAGTCATCGCAGACCGATCACCCGATCCTGCGCGGCGTGGAGCCCTTTGCGGCCTACTCTTGGCTCTACCACGTGGAAGGCGGCGGTGACACCGTGGCCGGCGATCCCACCTTTCTCCTCCACGGCAAAGCCCTGCGCTCCAATCACGAAGCCGAGGGCAAGCTGGACCGCTTTCCGCTCCACAACCCCGTGGCCTGGACCGGCCGCCACCACTGGGGCGACACCCCGGCCCGCGTCTTCACCACCACCCTCGGGCATCCCTACGACTTCAAGGATGCCGCCATGCGCCGCCTCGCCCTGCAAGGCATCCTCTGGGCCCTGGGCCAAGAGGACCGGATTCCGCCCGGCGGGGTGGGCACCGATCCCGTCGGGGATTACGCGCCCCACAACTCCGGTTTCAGCAACGCCCACAAAACCGGTCACCATCCCGCGGATTTTTTCCCCACCCATGAGGTGGGCGGCGGCCGGCCCCACCACCCGCAGGCCCGGATTATCGAACCCGTGATCACGCCGGTCTCGCTCCCGCTGACGCTCGCGCCGGGCACCACCCTGGCCATCGTGGGCGGCGGCTTGGGCGAGCGACTGCAATATCACCGTGGTTTCGAGGCCGCCGTCCAGAGTGCCTTTCCCGACCTGCAACTGCGCGTGCGCAACCTCGCCAGTTCCGGTTTCACCGCCGGACTCCGCCCCCACGCCGGTCGCCCCACCGCCTGGGCCTTCCCGGGCGCCGAACGTTTTCATCCCGATCATCTCGCCCATCGCGGCGAGGGCCATTTCCCTTACCCGGATGAATGGCTGACCATCATCGGAGCCGACATCGTGTTAGGATTTTTTGGATACAGCGAATCGTTCGCCGGCCCCGCGGGCATCCCGAATTTTAAAAACGAACTGCGGGCCTGGATCCGCCACACCCGCACCCGCGCCTACGCCGCCGACCAGGCACCGCAAATCGTATTGATCAGCCCCATCGCGTTCGAAGACCGCTCCGCCTCGGACGACCTGCCCGACGGCACGACCGAAAACCGGAACCTCGCGGCCTACACCAAGGCCTTGCAGGAAGTCGCGCAGGAACAGCAAGTCGGCGCGATCGACGCTTTCAACCCCTCCCTGGCTTGGTTCGCCGAATCCGAAGCCTACCTCACGATCAACGGCTGCCATCTCAACGCGATCGGCTACGAGCGCTTCGGAACTTTCTTGAGCAAGCAACTCCTGGGGGCCGCGGGGCAGCCTTCTGCTCAACTCCATGCGGCCATCGACCACAAAAACTGGCTCTGGGACAATGACTACCGGATGCCCAACGGGGTGCATGCCTTCGGTCGCCGCTGGCAGCCGTTTGGCGATTTCAATTACCCGGAGGAATTCACCAAAGTCCGCCAAATGACCGACCTGCGCGACCCAGTCATCTGGGCCGCCGCCCGCGGCAAGTCCGCCGCGGCCGATGACGCCACCACCCTGCCCCTCTCCCCGGTCGCAACGAATTTCCATCGCGACATCACCTACCTGTCCGAGCCCGATGCCATGGCCAAATTCGAGGTGCCGGAGGGGTTCGCCATCAATCTTTTTGCGAGCGAAGCGATGTTTCCCGACCTCGCCAATCCCGTGCAGCTCACCTTCGACAACCGCGGTCGCCTGTGGGTTGCGGTCATGCCGAGCTACCCCCACTACCGCCCGGGCGACGCCCGCCCCAACGACAAGATCCTGATCCTCGAGGACACCGATGGCGACGGCCGGGCCGACACCCAGACAACCTTCGCCGACGGCCTCCATCTACCCATCGGTTTCGCGATTCAACCCGACGGCAGTGTGATCGTTTCCCAGCAACCGCGTCTCCTCCGTCTCGTGGATACGAACGGCGATGATGTCGCCGATCACCGCGAGATCCTGCTGACCGGTTTTGATAGCCACGACACGCACCACGCGATCGGCGCGTTCACCACCGGTGGCACCGGCGACCTCTACATGCTCGAAGGCATTTTCCTGCATTCCCAAGTCGAAACCCCCTACGGGACCGAGCGGGGAGTGGACGCCCATATCTGGCGCTACGAACCGCGCACCTGGCGGCTGGAAAAATTCAACCAAGCCCTCCTCTGGAACCCCTGGGGCCTGGCCTTCGACGACTGGAACCAGCCCTTTCTCGCCGACGCTTCGGACGGACAAAATTACTGGGCCACCCCCCGCTCCTCCCGCCTTCCCCTCGGTCAACAACACCCCAAGACCCGCCAGTTCACCACGCAAACCGTGCGTCCCACCAGCGGCGCGGTCTTCGTCTCCGGCCGCCACTTTCCCGCCGCCCAGAGCGGGGATTTTCTCGTCGCCAACTGCATCGGTTTTCTCGGGGTCAAACAGCACATCGTCAGGGATGACGGCTCCGGGTTCACTGGCGAACCCCGCCAGGATCTTGTTTCGTCCACTGACCCCAATTTCCGTCCGGTCGATCTTGAGTTCGCCCCCGATGGTTCGCTCTACATCGCGGACTGGCACAACGCCCTCGTGGGGCACATGCAACACTCCGCCCGGGACCCCAACCGCGATACCCGGCACGGTCGAATCTTTCGGGTGACTTCGACGGAGCGTCCGTTGGTCAAGCCGGCCGAGATCGCCGGAGCCACCCTCGCCACGCTGTTGAACAACCTATCGCTGCCCGAACAGGAAACCCGGGTTCGCTCCCGCCGGGAGTTGTGGAGCCACCCCGCCAAAACCGTGAACGCTGCGGTGCGGGAGTGGGCCGGGAAAACCGCGGGAGGCGCGGCCACCCGCGCCGCTCGCCTCCTCGAGGCGCTCCTGGTCACCGCCGGCAATGGTCCGCCCGATGCCGAGCTGCTTGAGCGCGCCCTGACTCATCAGCAACCCGAAGTGCGGGCGGCCGCCGTGCGGATCCTGCGCCACGCCCGTTTCGACCTTTCACCTGAATACGTGGCCCGATCCACCTTCCGCGCCGCCCAGGACGACCACCCGCGCGTCCGCGCGGAGGCCATCGCTCTGACCACCTGGTTGGATGATGCCACCGAGGGCGCTCAGGCCTTCCTCACCGCACTGGAACATCCCGTGGATCCCGATATGGCGCCAGGCGTCGAAGCGGCATTCCAACAACTCGGCGCGGCCTTCGCCGCGCTTGAGCCCGCCTCCGATTCTTTGGCCAGCCGATTCCTGGCCGGAGACTTCCGCTTCGTCCCCCCCGAAGTCGACCACGCACCTCCGGTGCTGAACCTGAGTGCCGCGGACCTGCATCTCTACCAGTTGGGGCGCGAGGTCTATCACCGCGAAGCGTCTTGCGCGACCTGCCACCAGCCCGATGGCGAGGGACTCGCCGGGATCTACCCGCCGCTCACCGCGACCTCCGAAGCAGCCCACAACCAATGGGTTCTCGGCAAGGAGGAACGCCTCATCAAACTGGTGCTCAAAGGCATCACCGGACGCATCGAAGTGGGTGACCGGGTTTACGACCCGGCCAACGGCGTGCCGCCCATGACCGGTTTCGAGCACATCTTCGACGACGAGGAAATTGCGGCCGTGCTGACCTACATTCGCAGCGCGTTCCACTGGGGGTTTTCGGCCCCGGTCCGACCCGAGACCGTCGCCCGGGTGCGCGCTGAAGTGAAAGCCAAAGAGGGGTTCTACGCCGTTGAAGAACTCCTGACCGAAGAACCCTTCACCGCCGCCGAATCATTTATCGAAAACTGATTCAACAGCCGCCCTCCTCTGCCGCGGCGCCGACTTAAGCACGGCACTACCGAAGACTACATGGGGCGGGCTTCACGCCCGACTGCCCCCTTGGAACGACCTGAGACTCTCTCAGCCAATCGTTTCATATCCACCCATCGCTCCCATATTGACGGGAAACCATATCCCCGTATCGATGTCTCCATGAAGACCACGATCGACATCCCGGATCCACTCTACAAGCGGGCCAAGATCCACGCCGTGGAGCAGGGCACCAGCCTGAAGCAGATCGTTTTAACCTCTTTGGAAAAAGAGCTTACCAAGCTGAAGACACCGACCGGCCATCCGCAAAAATCCTACTGGGCGAATCGCGAACTGCTTCCAGAGTATAAAGAGCTTGTGGACTCAGGGGCGCTCCGCCCCGGCCCGAATGACCGGGACGCCACTGAATTGATCTCCGACGACCGCGATGGCCGCTGATTCGGTCTACTTCGATTCCAGCTACCTCGTCCGCCTCTATCTGGAGGATGCGGGGCATGACAGGGTCCGCGATCTCGCGGGCGAGCATTTTCACATCGTTTCCGCAGTTCACGGACGGACCGAAGTTGTGGCCGCCTTCCATCGCGCCATGCGCGAAAAGCGGGTGGATGCCCGAAGCCACCAAATCCTGCACCGCCAGTTCATCAACGAAGCGACCAACGCGTCATTCTACCGCTGGTTACCCTTGACGGAAAACGTCTATCGCCGAGTCGAGAGGGCTTACCTAAAGGCTTCCGCCAAACTTTTTCTGCGGGCTGCCGACGCCCTTCATCTTGCCTGTGCAGCGGAGCACGGATTCACCGCAGTCTACTCCCACGATCGTCATATCCTCGCCGCCGCGCCGTCGTTCGGTCTTCGGGCTCAGGACGTGATTACAGCGGCCTGAAAATCTCCCATTCATGACTACTCCGCCCAATCCCGTCGCCGCCATCGTCGCCCGCCAGCTCGACGCCTACAACCGGCAGGCCATCGATGAATTCGTGGCCTGTTTTGCCGAGGATGTCCAAATCGTCCGCGAAGGCTCTCCGGCGATCATGAAAGGGCGCGAGGCCATGCGCGAAAGCTACGCCACGATGTTCGCCAAGTTCCCCCACAACCGAGCCACGGTCACGCAACGCATGGTCGTGGGCCAACATGCCGTGGACGAGGAACTCGTCGAAGGCCGCGACGGCCCGCCCTTCCGCACCATCGCCGTTTATACCATCACCGACGGGCTGATTTCGCACGTGCGTTTTCTGAGCGTTGAATAGATAAAAAGCGAAGCTCAGCTCCGCGTCAAAGGTCCAAATAGCCCGCCGTCGCCAAGGCTATGGCGAGTAAACAAGAGCACAGCCCGGCAGCCCCCACGGGGTCAGCGTCGTAAAAAAGTTTTACGCAGCGCAGCGGAGTAAATTTTTTCCGACCTGACCCCTTCCGCGGACGCTAAGCAGCAAACGACCCCTCCCCGCTACTGCCTCACCTCCTGCTGCACCGTCCCAAACGAATAAAACCGCAGCTCGATATACTTCCACGAGAGCAGGCCGGTCAGCACGCTGAGCCCAAACATCAGCCACCACATTTCGGTGGTGCCAAACAGGCCCTCGTGGCGAAACCCCGCCAGCACCAGACAGTGCCACAGGTAGATCGAATAGGATGCGATGCCAAATACCCGACAAAAGCCCAGTCCGTTGAGGAACAACCGCCGCAGCCCGACGGGCCCACGCTGCGCGGACCCGATGAGGGCGGTGATCACCCCGTCGATGCCGGGCGCCCATCGAATCAGCGCCGCCCCGCCCACGGGCACCAGCAGCCACTGCAGCATGAACGTGTTGGCGTCGTAAAAAGCCACCGAATCGATCAGCCACGCCATGACTCCGACCGTGGCCAACGTTCCGAGCACCGTGCCGGCCGATTTTCCCGGGACCCGATACGGCCGCAGGCGATCCCAAAGGGCCACCGCCACGCCCAAACCAAACGCCCAGAATCGCAACAACGGCGTGTAGGCGATGTAGGGCACCCACGGGGGCTGATAAATCCCCGTGTAAGCCGCGATCCGCCAGCCCAGTCCCCACGCCAATAACAACACCGCCAACACTCCGAGCCAAACCACGGGATTCGCCGAGAACCGCCACACCACCAGAACGATCACCAGTGCGGTCACGTAAAACTGCTCCTCCAAACTCAGCGACCAAATCCCCCCAAAGCCAATCACCGCCGGCTCCTGACTCAGCCAATAAAAATTATACCAACCGAACACCGAGGAAACCGAGGCCCAGGTCAGCTGCCCCAGATCCACCTCCAGCAGCCACAGGTTCAGCAGCACTGCGCCGACCACAAACCCCACCATGGCCGGCATCAGGCGGTGGATCCGCCGCACCGCAAACTCCCTCACCCCCACCCATCCCTTTCGTTCCACCGACTTCGCCAGGCTCTTCGCAATCAGGTAACCTGACAACACGAAGAACAGTTCCATCGCCGCCTGTCCCAGTCCCACCGGCACCCAGGAGTTGAGGTGATACACCAGGACCATCGCGCAGGCCGCCCCCCGCAGGAGGTCAAGCAAGCGGGAGCGCCGGTCGTCCAACGCGAGGGTTTCCAGTGTCGTCATGGCTCAGCGTTCAAGACCGAACGACACAAATTCCTTCAGCGGGTCCGGCTTAACTAAACGCACCCGGCACCGAAACCGCCCGGTTGGCGTCTTCGCCCCATCCCGCGCGATCGCCTGCAGATGAAATTCATCGTCCCCTTCACCAACGATCCACTCCTCCGGCGGCGCGATTCCCGCGACCCTTACCACCATCCATCCCACCATGAGCTTGGCATTCATGTCGTGAACCTGAACGTAAATCCGGGCCGGCGCCAAGCCTAGGATGCCGCCAAAGTAACTGAGTGGTTACGCCGACGGTTCGCCCCCTCCGTCGCGGTGGCTCATCGCCCCCGTATCCGCTGGTAGCGAAGAACTCATTCCCCTGTAACAAGGCCGTCAGATTATCCGTGGGCCCGTGACCCCCATTTTCGCGCTTTCCGTTTTATGGACCACTGTCAGCATAACCCGTCTAAACCGACTCACGGATCGGAGACCCCCTGGAACCCTGAAGCAAAATGAGTGCAACCAAGACCACGGCAGAACTCGAAAACAAACTTCGTAAAATCAAGACAATCCACGGAGTGACCACGGCGATTTTCGCCGTGATCATTTTGGCTTGGGTGCTGCTTGGTTACTGGAAAACCAATCTCCCCGTATTCATCTCTACCGTGACGATGGCGGCCTTCCTGTTCCTCGTGCAACTCGCCAGCCGACGCCAAATCAGCGCGGAACTGGCCGCTCGCAGACAGGCCCCCCCTGGGTCCGAGTCACTCGCCGATGCCGAACCCTAAGCACACCTGCCACCGAAGCGGATTGGCGCCACTCGTTTAATCTGCCCCAAGCTGATCACCGCTGGCCATCGCCAATCTCGGTGTCACCCAGGCCGGGAGGAAAAATAACGCCATAAAATTACATCACAAAGAACATCACCGCATTCACCGATCAGGGTGGTTGCGGGCAGCCGTTTTAGGGGCCAATGACGGTATCGTATCCACGGCCAGCCTCATTGTGGGAGTCGCGGCGGCAGAAGCCTCGAGGGGCAATATAATCCTGGCAGGGACCGCTGGCCTGGTGGCCGGGGCGATGTCCATGGCCGCCGGCGAGTATGTATCGGTCAAATCGCAGGAGGACACGGAGCGGGCCGATTTAAAAATGGAATCCGACGCCCTCGCCAACAACCGGACGGGCGAGGAGGAGGAATTGGCGGCCATCTATCGGGAACGCGGCCTCGACGAGGGCTTGGCCAAAGAGGTCGCCTCCCAGTTGATGGTGCATGATGCGCTGGGGGCTCATGCCCGCGATGAGATCGGGATCACCGCCGAGCTGGGCGCTCGCCCCATCCAAGCGGCGGTGTGGTCGGCCGTGGCATTTTCCCTGGGGGCCGCCGTTCCCGTTGCCACCGCCACCCTGGCCCCAACCGCTGCACTGCTCTGGCTGGTCCCGCTTCTGGCAATCGGACTGTTGGGCGCACTCGGCGCGATCGCTGCCGCTGTGGGCGGCGCCTCACCCATGCGGGGAGCCGTCCGCGTGTGTTTCTGGGGATCCTTTGCGATGGTGCTGACCGCCTTGGTGGGGCGTCTTTTCGGGGTGGCCGGGTAAGACGGCCACAATTGAGCGCGGTGGCAGGGCCACCCTGACGACAGCCGGGATCGCTGACCCCGGAGCCGGGGGTGGAGCGTGCGTGCGCTGAGGGCGGCCTGAACGGCTGAAACCCAAGAGGGCAGGTGCGGACGACAGGGAAGTCGTCCCTCCCGGGCAGTGAGGTGGTGCCGCAGTCGGAGTGGATAGGGGCGGTGCTTGACGCCGCCCGCTGCGGCGGAGTGGGCCGGACAAGCTGAAACGGGCTTCGTCAAGCGAAGCCCCTACCGCTTTTGGGGAAATGCTCAGTGGGCGGCCCCGAGCCAACCATCCCCACAAGGCCCCCCACCGGTGGGCGCCGTCACGCCCGCGACCTCCCGGCCGGCTCGGTCGAGCAGGGGGTGGAAGAACTCCGCCACTTGTCCCACTGCCTCATCCACGTAATGACTGATAAAAGTCCGACGGCTGCGGGCGGCGGTCCGGTTCGGACCCGATCCATGGATGAGATGACCGCCAAAAAACACCGTCGATCCGCGCGGCACCTCCAGCGGCACCGGTTTGGCCTCGGCAGGAAAGGGACGAATATGGCTGTCCCCGTAGTGCCGCCAAGACCCCTCATCGCTCGAGGGGCAGTGAATGTCGTCGCTCTGGGAACCGGGCACCACCTGTAGGCAGCCATTATCGAGCGTGGCATCGTCGATGGCCGTCCAGGCCGCGATACACGAGGCGGGTTGGGCCAACAGATAGAAATTGTCCTGGTGCATGCCCTGACCTTTGGAGCCGGGAGGTTTGAAATAATACATGGTCTGGGCCAGCAGGGGCGAACGCCCCAACAGCGTCGTGAGCACTTCGACCACCCGCTCCTGCAGCGCCCAGCCCTCGACCTGCTTGCTGAACCGGTGGGGGTGCATCGCCCGCACCTGTTGCTTGGTCTTGTCCAATTCCTCGAAGCGCAGGTTCTCGTCGTAGACCGCCTGGCCGTTCCGTTTGTAGGATTCAAAAAAGGCTTCGATGGCGGCTATTTCTTCGGCGGAATAAAGGCCGGGTATGACACAGTAGCCCTGTTGCTCAAAATCCGTCTGTTGCGCGGCGGTAATCAAAGGGGAGGAGGCGGCAAACATGCGACCACGTTGGCGACGGCGGCCGGATTTGGAAAGCAAATGTGGGTCAGCGCACCGGTCGGTTTGCCCCCCGCCGCCGCCCGGGCCGCACCGCCTTTTCCGGCCGGCCGAACGGGAGGGCTCAGGCGACTGCCGCCGCCTGAATCTCGGAGACGAGCGCCGGATCCAACTTCAGGGCGGAAGCCAATTGGCGCAGGAAAAACTTTTCGGCGACGGTGTCGGGATCAATCGCGGCCAGCGCCGCGCCATAGATCTCGGCCGCTTCCTCCGGGGTTTCCGCCAAAGCGGCCACGTCGTGGACTGAGGGCGGAGCCTCAGTCCCGCACCATCCGACGCCACTTCGCCGGGGAAACCCCGTGCACCTTGCGGAACACCCGCGAAAAGTGCAGCGGGTCGGCAAAGCCAAATTCCGCCGCAATATCCTGCACCCGCGCATTGCTCGCCAAGAGGTCATGTGCCGCGCGATTCATCTTTTGGCGCATGATGTATTGGTAGGGCGACACCCCCTGAAAGCGCCGAAACAGGCTGTAGAGCAGCGGTCGATTCACTCCCGTTTCGACGACGAGTCGCTCCAACGAAGCAAAACCCGAGGGGTTCGCGTCAATGGCGGCCTTGCAGCGCAAGAACCGTTGGCGGGATTGATCGTGCGCCGTGCCGCGGACGATCTGCGCCTGCTGCAGTTTAAGCTGCAGGCGCTGCAGCAGATTCACACAAATCTCCCCCACGTTGGCCATGCCTTCCTGCCCTTCTCGTATCAGCATATCAAATACTTCCCGAATCTCCCCATGCCCGCCAAAATGCCGGCAGGTGCACCACAGATTGACCGGCTGGGTTACGGCCTGTCGCGCCCCTTCCCCACTCAGCGCGACAAAATATTTGGTCATCGGCGCCCCCGTCGTGCGCAGCTGGAGGGGCTGGTCGGGGTCATAGGCGGAAACCGTCCCGGCTCGCAGGGGCTCGACGGGCCCATCGCCCACCCGCACCTCACCCTCCCCCGCAGCCACATACTCCAAAGTCACCCACGGAAACGACTGCCGCTGCACCAAATAGTCGGCGGGACAATACTCCCGGCCCCCCATCGCCACTCCGAGGGCTCCCGTGCGGCGCCCCCCCAGTTCCAGGAAGAAATAGTCGCCACGGGTCTGGACGGAAATGTAGCGTTTCCCTTTGGCGGGAAGATTGGGATCCATCGCTTACTTTTATCCATGTTTGGTGAAACAATATCCATCCTCAATTGGCCCATTTTTAAGTAAACTGGCGCTCCGCCCCTCACCGGCTACTTTCAACTTCACCTCACCCCACTGCTTTATCCATGAAACCCAAATCCTCCCCTCGCAAAGTTCTGCTCATCGCCTCCGGTGATCTTCGCCTCTCCGCCAATCAGGCCACTTGGCCGGCCCAGGCCGCCATGGAGGCAAAACTCACCCAAGTCTTCGCTGATCTGGGCTACACGCTCGAGCGCGCCCACGCCTACCAGCCGGACCAAAAACACGGCTTCATCGCTTCGCAAAAAGAGGGTATGAAGATTTTTGCTGACATCGATCCGGACACCCCGCTCGTCGTGGCCGAGAGTGTGTGGCAATACTCCCATCACGTATTGCACGGCCTCATCACTCACCGGGCCCCCATTCTGACCATCGCCAATTGGTCGGGCACCTTCCCCGGGTTGGTCGGCATGCTCAACCTGAACGGATCGCTCCTCAAGGCGGGCGTGCGATTCTCGACCCTGTGGTCGGTGGATTTCACCGACGACTTTTTTCGACAGGGCCTGAGCCGTTGGCTGCAAGCGGGCTTGCTGACCCATCCGCAAAAACACGTCCACGCCATCACCGAGGCCAAGGTGCCCCCGCAAGCCACCCGCACCGCCCGCGAAATCGCGGGTGAATTACAGCGCCGCAAGGCCATCATGGGCGTCTTCGACGAGGGCTGCATGGGCATGTTCAACGCCATCATCCCCGACCACCTGTTGTTTAGCACCGGGGTCTACAAGGAACGGCTCTCGCAATCCGCCCTCTACTACGGCGCCACCCAAGTGAAGCTCAAGGAGGCCCGGGCCGTTTTCGATTGGTTGATCAAAAAGGGCATGACCTTTCATTTCGGCAAAAACGAAAATGCATGGTATATTACATTTACTTAACAGTACTATGTATCGCCGCCGCTCGCATCGCCGAAGAGTTCGGCTGCGACGCCATCGGCATCCAATACCAACAGGGGCTCAAAGACCTTCTCCCCGCCTCCGACCTCGTCGAGGGATTGCTCAACAATTCCATCCGCCCACCCGTTAAGACCACCGCCGGCAAAGTCATCCGCGCGGGCCAGCCCATCCTCCACTTCAACGAAGCGGACGAATGTGCCGGACTCGACAGCCTCATGACCTACCGGGTGCACCGGGCGCTCGGTCAACCGGTGGAAAACACCCTGCACGATCTGCGCTGGGGAGACTTCGATGCCACCGGCACGGTCGACGACTACGTCTGGGTGTTTCTGATTTCCGGCGCCGCACCCCCCGCCCATCATATCGGCGGCTACCGGGGCACCGACTCCCATCGCCAACCACCCATGTATTTCCGTCTCGGCGGGGGCACCGTCCGCGGTATCGCCAAACCCGGTGAGATCGTCTGGAGCCGGGTGTTCGTCGCCGACGGTAAACTCAAAATGGACCTCGGGCGCGCCAAGGTCGTCAAACTCCCCCGGGCCGAGACCGAACGCCGCTGGCAGGAAACCTCGCCGGAGTGGCCCATCATGCACGCCGTCACTTACGGCGTCTCGCGCGACGAGATGATGGCGCGCCACGCCGCCAATCATATCCAGGTCGCCTACGCAAAATCCGCCGACGAGGCCGACCTCGCCGTCTACACCAAAGCGGCTCTCGCCCGCGAGCTCGGCCTCGAGGTCAGCCTCTGTGGCACCAAAGCCGATGGTTATCCCTTCTAGTCCTACCAAATAACCCTCCCCTCCCCATGCCGTGAACTCACGCGCCCTCGCCCTGCCCTGCTTCGCTCTCACCCTGATGTGTGCTTCCGTTTCCTCCGCGGCCAACCCCGTTCCCTTGCCCACCCGCCAAGTGCACCTCGACTTCCATACGTCGGAGCACATCCCCGACATCGGCAAACGGTTCTCCAAGGCTCAATTCCAAGCCGCTCTTCAAGCCGGGCACGTGAACCAGATCAACCTCTTCGGGAAGGGGCACCACAGTTGGAGCTACTACCCCACCGAGGTGGGCACGATGCATCCAAATTTGGACTTCGATCTCCTCGGCGCCCAAATCGAAGCCTGCCACGAGATCGGCGTGCGTTGTCCGATCTACTACACGATCGGCTGGTCCGCCACCGATGCGGAAAAACACCCCGAGTGGTGCTCCCGCCACGCCGACGGCACCATCAAAGTCAACGGCACATTCGACGAGCCCGCCGACTCTCTGGCGCCCAAGCCCTGGGGGTGGAAAAAACTCTGCGCCGCCGCCTCGGGGCCCTACCACGCTCACATCATGGCGCAGATCGCGGAGATCTGCGAGCGCTACGCCGTCGATGGATTCTTCTTTGATATCTACAACGACACGGCCTGCTACTGCGACGCCTGCCGCGACCGCCTGGCAACGGAGGGCGTCGACTTGTCCGACGAAGAAGCGGTGCTCCGCAGCCACACCCTCTCGATCAAACGACACATGCAGGAGTTGCGTGACTTGATCGCCCAGCATCATCCCGACGCCACCGTCTTCTTCAATTCCGCCACCCACGTAGGCAACAGCATGCAGTTCCGCGAGCGCCTGTTCGACCTGAACACGCAACAGGAACTCGAAGACCTGCCGACCGTGTGGGGCGGCTACGACAAACTCCCCATCGAAGCCAAATTCCATTTGGGCGAGGGTTCCCCCGTCCTCGCGATGAGCGGTAAATTCCACAAGATGTGGGGTGAGTTTGGCGGCTTCAAACATGCGGACGCCATGACCTACGAAGCTGCCGCCATGATTTCCCACGGCGCGGCCTGCAACTTCGGTGATCAACTCCACCCGTCCGGTGAGATGGACATCGCAACCTACCGCAATATCGGGCGCGCCTACGCCTACGTGGAGCAGATCGAAGACTACGGAGTCGGTGGCGTCCCCTACGCCCAACTCGGCCTTTGGCTGACCCTCGAAGACGCGGCGGACCAAGGCGTGGCGACCATGTTATTGGAGATGCACTATGATTTCGTCATCGCGAATCTCCACAACCTCGATCAGCTCTCCGCCCTCGTCATCCCCAGTGCCCCTTGCTTGTCGGCCACCGCGGCCGAGGCCATCAACGCTTGGGTCGACCGCGGCGGCAAGCTCCTCGTCTTTGCCTCCGGCGCGATGGGTCCCGCCGGCGATGAATTCGCCCTCGCAGTGGGCTCCACCTACCTCGAGCCCGCCGGCTTCGACATCGACTACACCGTGATGAAGGCGCCACTCAGCCGCGAACTCGTCTCCACTCCGTTTCTCAACACCACCCCGGGCCTGCGCACCCAACTCACCGACGGCGAAGCGCTGGCCATGATCCGCGAGCCTTATTTCAGCCGGACCTACCTGACCTACTCCAGCCATCTCAACACCCCCTACCAACTGGAAGATTCCGTCTATCCGGCCGTGGTGCGGCGCGGCAACGTGATCTTTTTCGCCCATCCGTTTGACCGCATGTATTACCACCACGGGATGCGCTTGCACCGGGATCTCCTCCAAGGGGCCATCGACCTGCTCGACCCCCCGCACAGCCTCCGCGTCGCCGGACTGCCCAGTGCCGGGCGGGTCAGTTTACTCAAACAAGCCGACGACCAACGCTACGTGGCGCACCTGCTTTACGGTCCGCCCCTCCAACGCGGTGACGTGAAAGTCATCGAAGACCTGCCGCCCCTTGCGGATGTGAGGATCGATGTTCGCGTGCCCGAAACCGTCACCGCGGTCAAAGCGATCCCTTCCGGTGAGTCGCTGGCGTTTTCCCAGAGCGGGGGAACCACCACCGTGCAGGTGCCCACCTTCCGCATGCACACCGGCATCGTGCTCAGCTACCGGTGATTCGCATGGTGCGGCGGTAACAGGGTTGAACGACCAGCAAAGAGTCAGGTTTGTGAAGCGGGTGGACGATGGGGCGGGGTAGGGCGGCGCCACTTCCCGCTGCGGCAGGAGGAAACGGGCTTCGTCCCCCCTTGCCCCGCCGCCTGCGACGGCAGGCGTCAATTGAACCTCGCGCTGGGTTTATCCGTTGAGCCAGTGGATTGATACCGCCAAGGTCTCCGTCGACTCCCGCCTACTCCCCCCACCCATCCCATGGAACGCTACACCAATCCCTACGTCGTGGCGGCACAAGCGCCCGCCACTGATCGCGCCACCTTCATCCGCAAGACCTACCTCCACCTGGCCGGTGCCATCCTCGCTTTCATCGCGCTGGAGTCCTACTTCCTGAACGCCGCCTGGGCCCCCGGTCTCGTCCAGACCATGCTGGGCGGCCAGTTCAGTTGGTTGATTGTGCTGGGCGCCTTTATGGGCGTGTCTTGGTTGGCCGATAAATGGGCCCGCTCCGACGCCTCCGTGGGCAAACAGTATCTCGGCCTCGGCCTCTTTGTCGTGGCGGAAGCGATCATCTTTCTGCCCCTCTTGTTCATTGCCGCTTACTACAGTTCACCGGATGTGATCCCCATGGCGGGCATCATCACCGGTCTGCTTTTCGCCGGGCTCACCGCCACCGCGTTTTTCACCCGGAAAGATTTTTCGTTTCTGCGCGGTATCCTGACCGTGGGCGGATTTGTGGCCATGGGCGTGATCGTTTGCAGTATCCTGTTTGGCTTTAACCTCGGGCTGTTCTTCTCCGGAGCGATGGTGCTCTTTGCCGGTGGATCGATTCTCTACACCACCTCCAACATCATCCACCACTACCGCACCGATCAGCCCGTCGCTGCGGCGCTGTCGTTGTTTTCCGGGGCCATGCTGCTGTTGTGGTATGTCCTTCGAATCCTCATGGCCGCCCGCCGGTGATCCGCTCCTTTGTCCATGAAGATCGTCAATATAGCCGACATTAAGCCCGAGACATCGACCTCCCCCGGCGGCACCTACAGCGGGTCGTTTCAGGGATTATCCCTCGCCCTCGGTCGCAAGGAAGGCTCCACCGACCTGCGTAAGCGCCACCCGTTCGATGTCGAGATCACCCGGATCCCGGCCGGCAAGAAGCTCTGCCCCTTTCATTCGCACAGTGCGCAGTGGGAGTTCTACACCGTGACCAGCGGATCCGGTTTCGTCCGTCATGCCGACGGCGAGACCGCCATCGCCACCGGTGACACCTTCATCTTCGAGCCCGGCCAGCCCCACCAACTGCGGGCGGCCGACGACGCGGATCTCACCATCCTGATCGTGGCCGACAACCCCATCGGCGAATCCTGCCACTACCCCGACAGCGACAAATGGCTCGTGCGCTCGCCCGAACGCCGCCTGATCCGTAGCGAAGCCCTCAACTACTTCGATGGCGAGGAGTGAGCGACGTCCAACTTGACAAGTTGTCAACTTAAAGGACCCTGATCGCATGGAATCCTACACCATCGGCGAGTTTAAGCAGAAGCTGCCCGAGATTCTGGAATCAGTCTCCGCCGGTAAGACCGTGATCCTGGAAAAAGGGCGCAAGCGCCATAAAGTGGCTCTGCTGAGCCCTTATCGAAAGCCACCCCAAAAGACCCGTCCGCTGGGCACGTTGGCCCATCGGGGCTCGCTCAAATTCAAGGACTGGGAGATGGATTCAACTTCCTTTCTGGACGGGAATTAGCGTTCTGATGAGTCTGCTCCTCGACACCCATGCGCTGCTTTGGTCCTTGTTTTCACCGCGGAGCTTGAGTGCCAAAGCCCGCCGAGCCTTGGCCGATCCTGGCCAGGAAATCATCGTCAGCTCGATCAGCTTTTGGGAGATCAGCATCAAATATTCGCTGGGAAAACTCGAGCTGCCCCAAACCGCTCCCGACGAACTGCCCGAGGCCGTAAGGTCCATCGGGTTCACCATCAAAGATCCTTCGGCGACTCAACTGGCGGGATTCTACCAGCTGCCCTTCGACGACCGTCATCGTGACCCTTTTGACCGGTTGCTCGTGTGGATTGCGCTGCAGGAAAAACACCACCTGGTCAGCAAGGACAGGCGGTTCTCACTCTACCAAAAGCGAGGACTCCAACAACTGTGGTGAAGACGCGCAAAATCCACACCCTCGAAGAAGCCTTCGAATTCGTCCAACAGGCGGGCGTCTGCACGCTGTTCAGCAACAAGGTCGCCGGGCTGCCCGCGCTTTGGGACCATGTCGATCTCCCCGCCGACGGCGGTGGTCGCACCAAGTGGGGGGCGCGGGTCGAGGCGATCTGGGCTTGGAAAAACGAGTTGCCCGAAACCTACCCCGAGGACGTTTTCTACGGCAAAATCTCCGGGGGCTTGGCCGTGCTCATGTCGATGGATCACCTTCGCGACGTGCACCACCCCAAGGCCCACCGACCCGTTGCTGGCTGTTCCAAACTCGCTCAGCAGGTCTACGAAATCATTCGACTTGATCCGGCCGAGACCGCGGAGGTCCGCGCCATCGCCATCGACCGCCACCACTGCACCAAGAGCCAGTTCGACACCGCCCTCAAACAACTCCAGATCACCCTCAACATCGCCCGCGATCCCGCCACCGGCCCGGGCAGGGATCGCTGGCTGACCTTTCGGGAGGTCTACCCGGAGGGCATGGCCTGAAGTTGCCGCGTCTGCGCGCCGCTCACCAGCGGTAATTCTTGATCCCCCCAGATCAGGGTCCCTTCCAGTCCCGCCGGGAGTTCAATTTCCGCCTGCACGGTTCCATCGGCCATTCGCTGGTAGTGCGTGCGAATCATTCCGCGGGGATGACAGACTTCCGCAGTCGCATGGCTTAAATCCCCCAACGCGGGCCGCACTTCAACGGTCCTGAATCCGGCTCCGGCGGGGCGCACGCCGGCCGTGCTGGCCAGGAGGTGAAACAGGGGATGCCCCGCCCACGCATGCGCGTCGGATCGACTCTCCACCCCATGCTCGGGAAAGGTGGTCAGCCCCATGGCCAACATCTCCTGCCAGCGATCCAGATTGGCCAAAATCAAGTCCCCCCGGTTCGCCTGCGCGTAGGCTTCGAACACGTAGAACTGGAAATACAGCGAGCCCTGAACCAACGACTCGTCGGCGTGGATTTCCTCCGCCATTTGCATCGCCTCATCGCCGATCACCGCGCCGCTGAGAATCGCAAACGCGTTGGTGTGCTGACTGAACATCTGCTTCGCCGCGGTCTCCGCAAACAACCCCCGGGTTTCGTCGTATCCATGCGTCCGCGCCGCAACTTTCAACTCGGCTGAAATCTGGCGGTAGCGGTCCAAGTCCCCCGCGAAATCCACCGCCTGCATCACCTCGACCGCTCGATCCAATGTATAGGCCAGCAACAGAGTCTGGTGAATCGATCCCCCCGTCGAAGAGCCCGGCGGCGAGCCCCACTGGAAGCGGCGGCGCCGCCATCGACATGGTTCCAATACGGTAGCGGCCCCACCAATCCTCGCTCGTCAATCCGCTGGATAAACCACTCCAGGGTGAACGCGATTCCCGGCACCAAGGGGGCCAAAAACTCTCGATCTCCGCGATACATCATGAAGTCGTGAACCATGCCGATGTAGAGTAAGGCAAACGGCGGGATGATTTGCGCGCCGCCGGTGGGATGCGCGCTCTTGGTCAAGCCGTGGTATTGGCGCGACCGGTGAAACTGCAGGATGGCGTTCCGCATCAGCCGATCGTCTCCACTCATCGTAAGGGAGATCAGCGCCTGTATCCTTGTATCCCCGATATACTGAACCTGTTCGTAGTAGGGACAGTCCATGTAGGACTCCAACGCACAGACCCGCATCGTTCGCCAAGAGGCATCCAGGATGTCCCCGAGGGAGGGGTCGGAACTCGCAAAACTCCCCCGTCGCTCCAACGGATACGCCACCATCGTATGATCGAAGCCTTCCAGCACGAGCGGCTCGGCCGCGGTCTTCACCGTGATCTGCACGTAGCGAAACACCCGGATCCACTGCGGTTCAAACTCGCGTTGGTCCGCCCCGTCGCTCCACACCCGATCGAAGTAGCCTTTCATGATTTTACCGGCAACTTCATCCCGATTCCCCTTCCTTCCATCGGGCTCGAAAAGCGCCTCTTGGTAGCGAATTTCAATCCGCGCATCACTGCCGCCCGCGTAGCTCAACCGGGGGAACCCCATGGTCAGTTCTTCGTGATCCAACAGCAGCGTCACCTCCCGGCCGGCCGGGATGGTGATCGGCCAAGACGGAGCATGGCCGACGAGAGCGCCCCCGTTCCCCCCGGCGCCCTCCACCCTGCGCACCACCCAGTGCGTCGCATCCCGCATTTCCAAGGCCGGAATCGGTCGGGGAATCAGGCCCCACTGGGTGCCCTCCCAAGTGTCGAGTCGACCGTGCGTCGCCTTGCCGATGAGGCGGGCCGGAGCCCAGGTGCTGTCGTCGAAGCCCACGGTGTTCCACCCCCACGCATGCACCCTCGCATCAAAGGCTTCGGTCGCACCGGCAATGTAGCCTCCACCCACCGTTTCTCTCGTATGGGCCAGCGAGGAGTGAGCCGCACTGGGTTGCACCAACCAACTGGCGTCCGTGATGAAAGGCTTCCCCTCCAACTCCGGTCCGGCGAGGACAAATCCCGGTTCAAGGGTGATCTGCCGAGCGGGCATCTGGATCGCCGGGTTCCAGACCGAAGCCGCCACCACGTTGCGCCCTGCCTGCAGCCACGGCGCGAGTTCGATCGATTCATAATGCCAGTGGTCCCGATCACCCACCGCCGGACCGATTCCGACCATACGCCCATTCACATAAAGCCGATACCGCGGATCCGCCGACACGTGCACCACCAACGACTCCGGAACGGCCTGTAGTTCAAACTCCCGCCGGAACAGCACCACCCCATCCCGGTTGCCCGCTCCATCAGCGGCGATCCAGTTGGCGAAGGCATCCGACTCGAGGTCCTCCGCGGCCGTCACAAAGGGGTGCGCGGTCTCCGCTGTCGCGGCTCCCGAGGCCCAAAGTCCGATAATACAAAAGAGTAATCTACGAGGCCATGACATCCGACCATCCAGATTCGGCGCCGGGGACGGCGCAAGCAAGGTCCGCGCTCTCGGTTAACCGGAACTAACCGCCAGTCTCCGCTTGGTTCACCGCCTCCCGGAGCTTGGTCATCAACTCAATTGCCCGCTCGTCGTCCGGCTTCAGCTGTAAACTCATCGCCAACGCGTTCTCGGCTTCGGCCAAACGGCCCAGTTCAATCAACCACGCGGCCTTCTCCCGATACATTTCCGCCGTCGCCGGAAAGTGATGCTCGATATGGGTCATCAACGCTACCGCTTCGGCGAAGTCGGCCTCGTCAAGCGCTCGACGAATCCCGTGCAAATACGTCGCCAGCGCCTGGACCCGGAGCTCATTCATCCGATCGACATCCGATTGCTGCGCAGCGTAACGCGACCATAGCAGTAAGACGTGCCCGTCCTGGCGAACGTTTTGACCGAAGGACGGGTGTTTGGTGAGAGCCGTGAAAAACACCGAGGAGTTCGCCCACATTGAAAGTTGTCGCCAACTGCCCAGCCCCAAGACCAACACCCCCGCAACCCCAACCCACCCGAGGACCCAACCTTGCGGCAAGCAACGACGCATCTGCGAGGCTGCGACCGCCAACCCCGCCATGAGCACGAGGTGACTCAGGTAGCTGTAACGATCGACCGGCCATGTCGCTCTCTCCGTCAGCCCGAGACACGGCAGCGCAAGCGCGATAAATCCCACCCAAATCACGGCCAAGCCCGGGTGACGGACCCGACTCAAGCCACTCGCGACTGACATCGCCACCACCCCGACCGCCAGCAGAAAGAAGCGCAGCACATTGTGCGGGGAAGCTTCCATGGGCGGCACATTCGGGGTCAGGTCGAACCACCAAACCAATCGACCGGCCAACGCGCCAATGCTGGCCAACGCCATCAGCAACCGATCGCCCAGCGCCACGGTGACCAAATCCGGAGCCGCGACGAATATTCCCACCTGAAAATAACGAGCCCACACCGTCGCCAACAAGGCGGCTACGGCTGGAAGGATGAAGGCCGCAAGCTTGACCACCCATCGCCAGAATGCCGGCGTCCGCCAGCGGGGGATGCACTTCAACGCACCCCAATCCACCACGACCAAGAACAGTCCGTAGGTCACGGTGACCGGATAGGTGCCGTAGGCTAGCACGGCCGCCAGCCACGAGCCGACCAACCAGCCCCTGCCACCACCCGTCGCCCCCGCCACGGGATGCGCTCGCAGATAGAGGGCAAAGGACAGCAACAGCCATCCTGTAGCCATCGGATAAGTTGAAGCGGTTACCCAAGCCACCGGTTCGACTCGCAGCGGGTGCAAGGCCCACGCCGCCGCGACCAGCCAGGCCAGGCCCCCGATCCATGACGCCGATTCCGGCCGACTCCAACGCGCCAGCACCTGGCGCAGGAGCAGAAAAAATCCAACGGCAACGGCGATGTGCAAAAGCCAGTTGAAGCCATGCCACCCGCGCGGATTAAGCCCGAATTGGTGATAAAGGAGCCACCCACTCAGCCAGTGCACCGGTTTGAAGCGCAACGCCTGATCGGATTGAAACCAATCCACCAAACGTTCCGGCGTGAGCTCACCCCGGATCAGTTCATTTTGCGTGACCGCGATATCGTCATCCCACTGCAGGAACTCGAACTGCCATACGGGTGAAAACACGCCCCCCACCACCACCGCCAGCAGCAAGCACTGGAGCCAAAGCGGGACTGGAGGAGACAGGCGCACCGCCGCATTGAGACGGCTGCCGCGAGATTCGCGAGCCGGTATCACGCCGCCAGCGCCTTACCGCACTTGCAGCGAATCACCGCCCCACGACAGGCCCAGCGAGGGCACTTCAACCGCCTTGCGATCTCCATCCTTGAACATGCGACCCGCGATCCAGGCATCGTAGCCCGTCGCTCGCGCCGCCGCGACGGTCGCCTCGGCATCCACCGGATCCACGTAGGCCGCGAAACCCACGCCCATGTTGTAGGTGGCGTAGGCTTCCTTCCGTTCGATCGGGCCCTTTTCCATCATGAACTTGAACAAGGCCGGCGTCTCGCGCGGGTCCGTGATCTCATACACAAACGGCTCATCCAACCGCATCAACTTGCGCCAGCCATGCCCCGTGATGTGGGAGACGTAGTTGAGCTTGATCCCGCGTTGCTGACACTCGC
Source organism: Opitutaceae bacterium (assembly GCA_018402455.1). Classification (GTDB taxonomy): domain Bacteria; phylum Verrucomicrobiota; class Verrucomicrobiia; order Opitutales; family Opitutaceae; genus Actomonas. Next base: position 16,056 of record JAGYIG010000033.1, on the reverse strand, counting down.
GCACAAACGCCACGTAGATGACCGACGGCGCCAGCAGGGCTTCGCCGTAGGTGCGCTCATCCCCGTGCCCGATGGGGGTGGCGTAACCTTGCGGCAACTGGTCCGCGATCTTGCGGCAGAGGGTGAGACCGTTCGTCTGCACCCCCGACGACGCGAGGAAAATCAAGGAATCTCCATCCTTGGCGTCACCGGTGATTCGCAACGATTTCGGGGCGAGCCGGCCCACCGCCGAACCGGCGAGGCAAATGGCATTCGGCTCGATGATGCCCTTGAGCGTCGGGGTTTCGCCACCGCCCCAAACCGCCCCAGCCATCCGGCACGCCTCGGCCCAGCCATCGACCAAAGCCTGGGTGCGCACCGCATCGCCAAACCAACCCGAGTCACCCACCGCGGCGTGCATGGCGAGCGAAGTCGGCAACGCGCCGCAGGTGATCAGATCGTTGACGATGGTCGCAACCGTATCGATCGCGACCTCCCGGTAGAAACACTTGCCCGACTGCGCGTAAACGGCGTCGGCGACCAGATTCTTGGTGCCCAGCCCCTCTTCGACATGGGCGAGGTAATGGTCCTCCGCTTCCATGAGGTAGCAGCTCTCGCCGCGGGTCTCGGCCGGTTCGCGATAACCATGATCACCAAGTAAGTCGGCGGTGCCTCTGGCGGCTTTTTGGCACGCCCGCTTGAACGCATCGAGCTCATCGTATCGGACACCGGAGGATTCGTAGGAAAGAGACATGGAAGTAGGGATTTACGCGTTACGAATTCAGATTTACGAATTGAACAAACACGACGGCATAGGTTGGGGAAATCGTCATTCGTAAATCGTAATTCCAAAATCAGTAGGATCGGCGGTCGCTGTTCTCGAAGAAGTTGAGGTAGGCTTGGTTCACCACGCGGTAGCCCCCCGGGGTCGGGAAGTCCCCGGTGAAAAACCAGTCCCCGGAGTGATTGGGCACCGCCGCGTGCAAGTTCTCCACCGTCTGATAAATCACTTCCACCTTTCCGGCCCACGCCACGTCCTGCGGGTAGACGAGCCGGCTGATCCGCGCCGAAATTTCCTCCGGCGTAAACCCGTCGTAGATGAGTTTGACATGGTTCACCGATTCGCCGGTTTCGACCGCTCGGAGGCACCGCTGATACACCTCGGTCAGCACGTCTTCCTGGCCGGTTTCTTTCAGCAGAAGAACCGCCGCCTCGAAGGCGATAAACTTGCCGATTTCCGACATGTCGATGCCGTAACAATCCGGATAGCGAATCTGCGGCGCGGTCGAGACGATGATGATCTTGCGCGGATTCAGCCGGGTGAGGATACGCAGGATCGATTTGCGCAGGGTGGTGCCCCGCACAATCGAATCATCGACGCACACAAGATTGTCCCGCCCCGGATCCACCGAGCCATAGGTGATGTCGTAGACATGACTGGCGAGCTGGTTACGCAGGTTTTCCTGCCCGATAAAGGTGCGCAGTTTGATGTCCTTGCTCACCACCTTTTCCGCCCGCGGCCAGTTCCGCAAAATCAGATCATCGAGCTTGTCCTCCGTGAGCTCGCCGGCCGCCGAGGCGCGCAAAATCTCATCCTTGACCTCCAGTCGGCGGCGCTCCCGCAACGCCGATACCAGCCCGTAATAAGCCACTTCGGCGGTGTTGGGGATGAAACTGAAAACCGAATGCCCCCAGTCATGGTCGACGGCCTCGAGCACTTGATCGGCCAGCCGCGCTCCCAGCGCTTTCCGTTCCCGGTAGATGTCGATGTCATTGCCGCGGGAAAAATAAATCCGTTCGAACGCGCAGGACGTGCGGGGCATCTCCGGTTGAAATGCGGTCGAGGTCATCACGCCATCGCGCTTGATCACCATGACGTGCCCCGGCGGCACCTCCTCGACTTGAGCCAGCTCCAGATCAAACACCGTCATCAACGGCGCCCGCTCCGAGGCGAAGGCAATCACGTCATCATCTTCAAAATAGAAACACGGGCGAATGCCCGACGGATCCCGCGCCACGAACGCATCCCCGTTGCCCACCGCCCCGGCGAGGACATAGCCCCCGTCCCATTTTTCGCCCGCCTGCTTTAACACCCGGGCCAAATCCAATTCGGCGCTGATGCGGTCGGCGCTCTCCCGCCCCGGTAGTTTTTCCACATCCCGCAGGTGGCGATAGATGTTGGTGTGCTCCTCATCGAGGTAGAACCCGATCTTCTCCAACAGGGCCTGGGTGTCGGTGGCAAAGATCGGATGCTGACCCATCGCGATCAGGTTGTCATTGAGCTCGGTGGTGTTGGTGAGATTGAAGTTGCCGCATAGGGCCAGATTGCGGGTGGGCCACGGACTGCGCCGGAAAAACGGGTGGCAGGAGCTGATGTTGTAGCCGCCGCTGGTGCCGTAGCGCAGGTGACCGAGCAGGAGCTCACCGCCAAACTCAAAATTCTGCTTCACCGTTTCGGCAAACTCCGGGTGAATGGTGCCTCGATCGACCTGCCGGTGGTATTCGCCCAGCAGGCTTTTGAAAATCTTGTCCAGCGGATTGGCCTTCACGCACCGTTCGCGGAACATGAACGGCTCGCCCGCCGGCATATCGAGTTTCACGCACGCCACGCCCGCGCCGTCCTGACCGCGGTTGTGCTGCTTCTCCATCAGCAAATAGAGCTTGGTGAACCCCCAGAGCGGCGTGCCATATTTCTCCTGATAATACCGCAACGGCTGCTTGAGCCGGACCATCGCGATGCCGCACTCGTGGGTGATCTGGTCGCTCATCGCCGGTCCCGTGGAAATGGACGCGGAGGAAGGCCGCGGTTGCAATCGGGCCGGTCAGGACCGGACGAGGCGTAGGCTGGAGGTATCACAAGCTTAAAGCACCGTAATCACGGAAGGATGACCGAGACGGTCAACGGATTTCTCCCCCCGCCCCGTTGAAAAAAGGCTTACGGGCCGCCGCCCCGCTTGACCACCCCTGCTTCGTCTGGGACGTTCGCCCGCTCCCGACCATGTTGATCCTGCGCGGCTCCCCAGCTTTTTCCCCCTTCCGTCTCCAAAAAAGGCTCGCCGGCCTCATCGCCGCCGGTCTCCCCATCCGCCGAGTAAATGCCGATTATGTGCATGTGATCGAAACCGCCGGCAACCTGTCGCCGGAGCAGGAGCAGATTCTCGCCCGTTTGCTCACCTATGGGCCCCGCCGGTCCGCCGAGCCGCTGGTGGGCGGGCTTACCCAGGTGGTCGCCCCCCGTCCGGGAACCCTTTCCCCTTGGTCCTCCAAAGCCACGGACATCGCCCACATCTGCGGCCTGCCGAATGTTCAACGCATCGAGCGGGTTGTCGCCTACACGTTCGATCTCGACAACGCCGCCCTCCCCCCGCCGCTGTCCGCCCTGTCGGCCGACCAGCTGACCGCATTGCGGGCGGAAATTCACGACCGGATGACCGAGACGGTGTTCAACCGGCTCGACGACTGCCAAAGCCTCTTCCGGCACGAAGCCCCCCGGCCCCTCACCCGCGTCCCGGTGCTCGCAGCCGGCCGGAAGGCCCTCGAGGAGGCCAACGCCCACCTCGGTCTCGCCTTGGCGGATGACGAGATCGACTACCTCGTGGAGGCCTTCACCAAACTCCGCCGCGACCCGAACGACATCGAACTGATGATGTTCGCCCAGGCCAACTCCGAGCACTGTCGGCACAAAATCTTCAATGCCTCGTGGGAGATCGATGGTGAAGCCCAGCCCAAGTCGCTGTTCGCCATGATCCGCAACACCCACGAGTTGCACTCCGAGGGCATTCTTTCCGCCTACCGCGACAACGCCGCCGTTTTGGCCGGCAGCCGTGGCGGTCGTTTTTACGCCGACCCCCGCACCGGCGACTACGGGACGCAGGAGGAGGACATCCATATTCTCTGCAAGGTCGAAACCCACAACCATCCGACCGCCATCTCCCCGTTCCCGGGCGCTGCCACCGGCTCCGGCGGAGAGATCCGCGACGAGGGCGCCACCGGCCGCGGCTCCAAACCCAAGGCGGGCCTCACCGGTTTCACCGTCTCCAACCTGCGCATCCCGGGAGCAGAGCAACCGTGGGAGCAGGACCACGGCAAACCCGACCGCATCGTTTCCGCCCTCGCTATCATGACCGAGGGTCCGCTCGGAGCCGCCGCCTTCAACAACGAGTTCGGCCGCCCCGCCATCAGGCACTAAGACCTCTCCCTTGTCGAACACGAAACTGGTGGCGCCGCCGGCCCCGAGATCCGCGGCTACCACAAACCGATCATGTTGGCCGGCGGGCTGGGCAACATTAAGGCCGCCCACGTCCAAAAAGGCGCGATCCATCCCGGCGATAAACTCATCGTGCTCGGCGGACCCTGCATGCTCATCGGCCTTGGCGGCGGAGCCGCCTCGTCCCTGGCCAGCGGTGCGGGCAGCGAGGATCTGGACTTCGCTTCCGTGCAGCGTCACAACCCGGAGATGGAGCGGCGCTGCCAGGAGGTCATCGACCGCTGCTGGGCGCTGGACGACGCCAACCCCATTTCCTTCATTCACGACGTGGGAGCCGGTGGGGTCTCCAACGCCTTGCCCGAGCTCATCAACGACGGCGACCGCGGCGGCACGTTTGACTTGCGCGCCCTGCCCAACGACGAGCCCGGCATGTCGCCGCTGGAAATCTGGTGCAACGAATCCCAGGAACGCTACGTCCTGGCCGTGCCCCCCGATCGCCTGGCCACGTTCAAACAGATCTGCGACCGCGAACGCTGCCCGTTTGCCGTGGTCGGCGAAGCCACCGCAGAGACGGACCTCGTGGTCCATGACCCCCATTTCAACAACACCCCCATCGACCTGCCCCTCGACGTGCTCCTGGGCAAGCCGCCGAAAATGCACCGTCAAGAGCGGAGCCTGACCCGCCCGCTCAAGCCCTTGGTGCTGGGCGACCTCACCCTCGCCGACGCGGTGCAACGGGTCCTCTCCCACCCCACCGTCGCCGACAAGACGTTCCTCATCGCCATCGGCGATCGCACCGTCACCGGACTCATCGTCCGCGACCAGATGGTCGGCCCCTGGCAGGTGCCGGTGGCGGACTGCGCGGTAACCGCCGCGAGCTTTGATGTGACCACCGGCGAGGCCATGGCCATGGGCGAGCGCACTCCGGTCGCCGTCAATCACGCCGCGGCGTCCGCCCGGCTCGCCGTCGCCGAGGCCATCACCAACCTCGCCGCCGCGCAGATTGGCGATCTCGCCAAAGTGAACCTCTCCGCCAACTGGATGGCTGCCCCCGCCGTGCCCGGTGATGCGGCCGATCTCTACGCCGCGGTGAAAGCCGTCGGCATGGAATTGTGCCCCGGACTGGGCATCACCATCCCGGTGGGCAAAGACTCCATGTCGATGTCGACGGTCTGGCAGGACGGCGACACCACCAAACGAGTCACCGCCCCCACCTCCCTCGTGGTCTCCGCCTTCGCCCCCGTGCGCGACATCCGCCGCTCCCTCACCCCCCAACTCATCCCGGAACCCGCCACCACCCTCATCCTGATCGATCTCGGCCGCGGTCAAAACCGCCTCGGCGGTTCGATTCTCGGCCAGGTCGTCAACCAAATGGGGGAGGCGACGCCCGATGCCCAATGTCCGATCGATTTGAAGGGGTTCTGGTCTGCCATCCAAACCCTCGGGGCCACCCAAAAAATCCTTGCCTACCATGATCGGTCCGACGGAGGGCTCCTCGCCACCGCCGTCGAAATGGCGTTCGCCGGCCACGTGGGGGTTTCCCTCCACCTCCCGGAGTCAGTCGACCTTTTCGCTGCTCTCTTCGCAGAAGAAATTGGCGCGGTTATTCAGGTGCGGGACACCGACCGGGGGGAGGTCGAAACCCTGCTGGCCCGCTACGGGCTGGACTCCTGCTCCGCTCGCATCGGCACGTTGAACGCTGAATTCAAATTCGAGGTCTGGCAGGACCACCGCCTCGTATTCCAACAGCCCCTGCCAGATCTCCGCGCCGCCTGGTCGCGAGTCACCCACCAGATGGCCCGCCGCCGCGATAATCCCGTCTGCGCCGAACAAGAGCAGGACCTGCGACTGGACCCGGCGGATCGCGGCATCACGCCCAAGGTCACCTTCGATTTTTCCTCACCCCCCATCGTCGCGAGCGCCGACTCCCGGGCCACCCGGCCGCCCATCGCGATTCTGCGCGAACAGGGCGTGAATGGTCAGGTCGAGATGGCGGCGGCCTTCGATCGTGCGGGTTTCCGCGCCGTGGATGTGCACATGTCCGACCTCATCGCCGGGCGCGTCGACCTGGCCGACTTCCGCGGACTCGCCGCCTGCGGTGGCTTCAGTTATGGTGATGTGCTCGGAGCCGGCGAAGGCTGGGCCAAAAGCATCCTGTTCAACGCCGCGGCCCGGGCGCAGTTCGAGAGATTTTTCGCCCGGGAGGACACCTTTGCGTTAGGCGTCTGCAATGGTTGTCAGATGCTCAGCAACCTGAAGTCCATCATCCCCGGCGCCGAAGCCTGGCCGCATTTTGTGCAAAACCAAAGCGACCGCTATGAAGGGCGCTATGTGCAGCTGAAAATCGAGGAGAGTCCCAGCATCCTGTTCCAAGGCATGGCGGGCAGCGTGCTGCCCATCGCCGTCGCCCACGGCGAGGGCTACGCCGAATTCAAAGACCGCCCGACCGCCGAAGCGTTCAGCTCCAGCGGCCAGGTCGTCGCTCGCTACGTCGACGGCAAACACGAGGTCACGGAGCACTACCCGCTCAACCCCAACGGCTCTCCCTTGGGCATGACCGCCCTCACCAGCACCACCGGTCGCGTCACCATCATGATGCCGCACCCGGAGCGGGTCTTCCGCAGCGCCTGCATGAGCTGGGCTCCCGCCGACTGGCCGGAAGATTCGCCGTGGATGAAACTCTTCCGCAACGCGCGCGAGTGGGTGGGGTAACCCATCGTAACACCCCACCCTGCCCGCGGTTTAGCGACATCGGGTCCGCGGACGCTGTTCCGGGCAGACCCGTCGGGGGATCCCCGACCGATTCGCTGGCGCCCCGATGACTCAACCGGCGGCGGGTGTATCCGGCCTCCGGGGACTGCGTTTCACCAGCACCGCCTCTACTGCCACGAAGGCGGTGACGCTGCCGGCTGCCGCCAGTTGCTCAATTTGGGCCCCCAGTGCCTTAAAATCAACGGGCTGCGCCTCCCCCTCGCTGGGTCCGAGCGCACACTTAAAGTCCCATCTCAAGCCCCCTTCCGGGAGCTCTTTGCGACGCTCGCGCTTGGCATACTTGTTGATTTCGTGGCGGACTTTGTCGCGCACCCGGGCATCATCCTTGCCGGGAGCGGTGAGCCTGAAGGTGCGTTTCATCGCCTCAGCTTTTGGCCGGGTTGACGGGACGCAATGGCTAACGAAAAAATCCCTGGAGCTCCTCAAGCCCATCCGGGGGCTGCCCCCCGGGCGTTCACTCGCGCCGCCCAATTGATCCCCGGACAGGCTTGACACCAGCGGCCGGTTGTTGCCCTCCTCGGTCTGTCCTTAGGGGTGGCCTGGTATGGGCCTGAGATACTGCCTTGTTTCGACACAGCAGCGGTCCCTTTGAACCTGATCCGGTTGACACCGGCGTAGGAAAAGGAACTTCAGCACATATCCGATTCAGCGCCCAAGGCCGGATCTCAAATTCAAAAACTTGAGATCCAAAATGAAATCCCTCCGCTCCACCGCTCTTCGCGGTCTCCTCATCGCTCCCGCGATCGCCCTGGTGGCCTTCGCCCAAACGGCCCCCGAGCCTCCCCGCACGGAACTGGCCCCGCTCCTGGTCACCGCCGACCTTTGGTCGACCGAACTCGCCGAGGTCAGCGCCAGCGCCACGGTGTTTGACGCCGACCAACTCGCGGCCCACGGCACCCAGCACTTCGGCGACCTGGTGGCCGCCACCCCAAACCTCACCTGGACCGGGGGCACGTCCCGTGCCCGCTACTTTCAAATCCGCGGCATTGGCGAGAACTCCCAGTTCGAGGGCGAATCACCCGATTCCTCCGTGCGTTTCCTCATCGATGACATCGATTTCACCGGCCTCGGCGGCGCGGCCTCCCTGTTCGACACCCAACAGGTCGAAGTCCTCCGCGGCCCCCAAGCCGGCGCGTTCGGCGCCCATGCCGCCGGTGGGGTGATCAAAGTCGTCTCGCGCGCCCCCACCCCCTACGTAACCGGCTACACCGCCGTCAGCGTGGGGGAGGACGAATTGATGACCGGCGAGTTCGCGGTCGGGGGTCCCCTCACCGACACCTTTCAATACCGCTTCGCCGCACAGCGCACCACCGCCAACGGCTGGCGTGACAACGCTTTCCTCGACCGGGACGACACCAACAAAATCGATGAACTCAACGTGCGCCTGAAACTGCGCTGGCTGCCCAACGACGCCTGGCAGTGGGACGCCACCGTTTTCTACGCCGATCAGGACAACGGCTACGACGAGTTCTCTTTGGACAACACCGGCTTCACGACTTTCAGCGATCAACCCGGTCGCGATACCCAGGAGGCGCTGGGCGCCAGCCTCAAGGGCTTCTACACGGCCTCCGCCTACACCTTGACCAGCAAGACCAGCGTCACCACCACCGACTCGATCTATAGCTTCGATTCTGATTGGACCAATCTCACGGATCCCCGCGGCTACGACCTCTTCCTCAAAACCCAACGCGACCGCGAAGTGCTCAACCAAGAGATCCGTCTCGACTCCGTCGCACTCACCGATGATACCGCGGCGCGTTGGACGATCGGAGCCTATTTTGACACGCTCTCCGAGGCCACCACGCTCAGCGAAGGTTTTGGGGACGCGGCCACCGAATTCGATGCCACCACCCTGGCGCTGTTCGGACAATGGGGCCAAAATCTCGGCGACTCCACGCGACTCATCACCGGCCTGCGGATCGAGGACTACGACCTTCAAACCGACATCGAATTTCGCGGTGCCTTCGATTTCTCCGATACCCTCTTCGGGGGCAAACTCACCCTCGAACAGGATCTCGCCGCCGGCCACCTCGGCTTCGCCTCGATCACCCGCGGCTATAAGGCCGGCGGCGTAAACATCTACAACTACCTCGTGGTGCCCGACGAAGGTCCGAATGGCTACCAAACTGAGATCATGTGGAACTATGAACTCGGCTGGCGCGGCCGTTCCGCCGATGGCAAAGTCTCCGGCGAAGTGGTCGCGTTCTACCTGGATCGCCAGGACGCCCAGGTGCGGGATTCCGCGGGGTTTGGCGCCTCGTTCACCTATTTTGTCGACAACGGTAAGAGCGCCAACATCTACGGACTCGAGTCGAGTTTTCGCGCGCAGCTCAGTGACCAAATCACGGCCTACGGTAGTCTGGGGTTGATGGCGTCCAACCTGGCTGCTTTCACCCTCAGCAACCCGACCGCCGATCCCGCCGGGGACCGCGAACTGGCCAACGTTCCCGCCTTTACCTACACGTTGGGACTCCGTTACGGACAGACCTCGGGCCTGTGGGCCAGCGCCGAAGTTAGTGGCCGCGACCGCTACTTCGAATCCAACACCCACGACGAAACCCGCAGCGGTTACAATATTGTCCACGCCAGTATCGGCTACCAGTGGGAGGCTTGGAGTGCGACGGTGTGGGCCCGCAACCTGCTGGATGAGGGCTACGAGGACCGCATCTTCTACTTCGGCAATGCGGGACCCAATTTCGAAACGCTCCGCTACGAATCCCCCGCCGCCCCCCGCCAAATCGGCGCGAGCCTGCGTTATTCGTTCTGATCCCCATCAGGCGCTCAGCTGCCGAAGTCCCTAAGTTTTGTGCACGGGTTCACGGGTTGGTCGGGCTGACCCGACCTTGAGTGACGAACGCGTCAATCACACGTTGGCGCATGAGCATTACCCCGCCGTTTATCCGAGCCCTTTCCGGCTTCCTGCTGGTGGCTTCCGGCCTCCTCGCCCAACCCCGCATCGAACGCGCCGACCCCCTCCATTGGTGGGTCGGTATGCACAACCCCGAACTCCAGATCCTCCTCTACGGCGAGGACCTCGCCGGCCTCCACGCCTACGTCGACCACCCGGGAGTGCGGGTCACCCGAAGTGTCTCCGTGGCCAACCCTGACTATCTGTTCGTCTACCTGCACCTCGAACCGACGGCCGAACCCGGCGTGATCTCCATCGTACTTGCCGATGCCTCCGGCCGGCACCACGCCCACCCGTATGAACTGCGGGCCCGCGAACCCGGTTCCGCGCAACGGCGGGGCTTCGACGCCTCGGACGTGCTCTACCTGATCACGCCCGACCGCTTCGTGAACGGAGACCCCGCCAACGATGAGGTCGAGGGGATGTTGGAGGGCCTCAATCGCGCCGCCGACTACGGCCGACATGGCGGCGACATCCAGGGCATGATCGACAGTCTGGACTATTTGGCCGACCTCGGGGTGACCGCCATCTGGATCAATCCCGTTCTCGAAAATGACCAACCCGCGTGGTCCTACCATGGCTATGCCACCACCGACTTTTATCGGGTGGACTCCCGCTTCGGCACCAACGCCCAATACCGAGAACTCGCCGACGAAGCCGCCCAGCGAGGCATCGGCATTGTCATGGACATGATTCTCAATCACAGCGGCTCCGAGCACTGGTTCGTCAAGGATCCCCCCGACCAAGACTGGATCAACTTCGACAACGCTTACGTGCGCACCAATCACCTCCGCACCACCAATCAGGACGCCAACGCTTCGGCCTACGACCGGAAGCACTTCGCCGATGGTTGGTTTGTCGAGACCATGCCCGACCTCAATCAACGCCACCCGTTGATGGCCGACTACCTGATCCAAAATACCATCTGGTGGGTGGAGGAGGCCAACCTCGCCGGTATCCGGATGGACACCTACCCCTACCCCGACAAGCACTTCATGGCCGATTGGACCCGGGCGATTATGGCGGAATATCCTCACTTTAACATGGTAGGCGAGGAGTGGAGCCTCTCCCCCGCCATCGTCTCCTACTGGCAACGCGGCAAGGTCAACCACGACGGCTACACCTCCGCCATGCCCACCATGATGGACTTCCCGCTCAACCACGCGCTAAAAGAGGCGCTCACCGCCGAAGCCGAAAGCTGGAACGCCGGATTCATCACGCTCTACGAGGCCGTCGCACACGACTTCCTCTACGCCGCCCCGGAAGACCTCGTCATCTTCCCCGACAACCACGACATGGATCGCTTTTTCACCCAAGTGAACGAGGACTACGACCTCTTCCGCCTCGGCCTGGTGTTCAACCTGACCATGCGCGGCGTCCCGCAAATCTACTACGGCACCGAAATACTGATGCACAATCGCGGTTTCCCCGGGGACCACGGCGTCATCCGCACGGACTTCCCCGGCGGCTGGGCCGGCGACCCCGTCAACGCCTTCACCGGCGAGGGGCTGACCGACCAGCAAAAGGAGGCCCAGGCCTTCACCCGCAACCTCCTCTCCTGGCGCAAAACCGCCCGGGCCATCCACGCCGGCAAGCTGATGCACTTCGCGCCCGATGACGGCACCTACACCTACTTCCGCTACACCGACGACGACCTCGTCATGGTCGTGCTGAACAAACGCCGGGAGACAGCCGTGCTGCCCGCCACCCGTTTCGCCGAAATTCTGCCCGCCGGATCAACCGGAACCGATGCGCTCACCGGCCAGACCCAGGACCTCAGCGCCGCCATCACCGTCCCCGCCCGGGGAGCCGTGGTGCTGGACATCAAGTGACCCCGCCGCCCGGGCGGCGACGGTTCACCCCGCCGCGCCGCGGTCATTCGCCGCCCCTTCCGGTCCGCGGAAGAAATTCGCCCGGCGCCGGGCGCTGTGCCCCCGAAACCCCCGGCGGTCAGCCGGTTTACTGTATTCACCTCTTCGATACCCACCCTGATCGGGGTCCCGGGCAAACGCGATCTGGAGTTGTTGCATGCGATCAAACACCGCCAGCAGGCGTTCCGGTTCCGGCGTCGCCTCGACCCCCCGTTGGTTCAGGGCCCGGATGACCTCATAAACCGATTCGAGCGTGGAAAGGCATCCCGCCCACGGCTGCTGCTTGATGACAAAGCGACTGGGCGCCGACGGGCTGAACATCCCCCGCGGCAGCCGCTGCAGACTGGGGCTGAGTTTCAGCATCTTGCGTGCGCAACTCCAGGTCGCGTCCAGCACCACCACCACGAGTTGCCGGTCGGAAGGCGGCCATCCATCTGTCGGGGGATCGGCCAAATTGACCGCCGTGGATCCCGGGTAGAGCAGCACGACCTCGTGGCCGGGGTCGGTCAGGAGCCGTTGCACCACGGGATGGCGATCGAACGCCACCCCCACTTGGATTTCCGAGTTGGGCAGGCAAAGGTGCGTGAGCCGTCCGGTGCCCGCCTTTTCCCGTTTGAATTCCTTCGGGTGCATCAACACGACAAACCGGGTGGCGGTCTCCACCACCGGCAATGAATCACACCAGCACAGCGCCGCCGGCCAAAAACACCGGTAGCACCTGGGACGGGGTTCGCGTGGTGAAGGGTCAGACATGAGACCGGAGCGCCTGGATGGCCTCGGCAGCGGGAGGGGTTGCCTCCGTCATGGCTCACCCCGCGCGTCGCAGGCGTCGAGGCAATTCGACCCAACAAGCGGCCGCCCGCAGCCACCGCGCCCGATCGAGGGGGATGGTCGAAGCCGGGTCTGTAAGCTTCGTTGTCCAGCGCTGCGCCACGGGGTTAACGAAGGGAGGATTCGACTGCGACATCGGAACCGAGAAGCAGCCGGCTTGGTCCTCGAAACCATTCCCCTCCGACTCCGAACCATCCGCCCCAAAGTAACCTATTAGGTTACTTTGGGGCGGGGCGGCCGATCATTGCAGCGTCGACTCTGGAGCCCTCACGGTCACCTTCGTTGGTATGTCCGCCAATTTCGAAGAACTCGATTATCAGGAAACCCCGCTTGGTCCCGTCAGCCTGCGCCGCCAACGGCTCAAGATGCTCGGTGATCGCGAGATCCATGAGGTGAAGCTCGGCGACGACTACCTCATGTCGTCGCTGTTCACCAAGGTGGAGGAGGAACTCGCCCGGCTGGGTTTGGCAGCCACGCCGGGCGAGAATCTGGATGTCGTGGTCGGTGGCTTGGGTCTGGGCTACACTGCCTGGACCGCGCTGGCTGATCCCCGGATCGCCTCCCTCCTGGTGGTCGACTACCTGCAGCCAGTCATTGATTGGCACCGCCGGGGTCTGGTGCCGCTCGGTCCCCTGCTCACCGGTGATGCCCGTTGTCGGTTCATCCATGGTGATTTTTTTCAATTGGCCAGTGCGACCGGTGAGGGCTTCGATCCCGACCGGCCCCAACGCCAATTCGACGCGATTCTACTCGATATCGACCACTCCCCGGATCACCTGCTGCACCCGCGGCACGCCCACTTTTATGCCGAGAAAGGATTGCGGGAGTTTTCCCGGCTGATCCGGCCGGGCGGAGTGTTTGGCCTGTGGTCCGATGATCCGCCCGAGAGTCGATTTTTGGGAGCGCTGCAGACCGTTTTTGCCCAGGTGCAGACGGAGGTCGTGGCCTTCCCCAACCCCTTTCTCCACCGCGACTCGCACAGCACCGTCTACGTGTGCCAGTTGGCCGAATCTTAAACCGGTCGCCGGCCCGGACAGCGTGGGAATAAGCGGCGGCCACGAGGTCCCCGCCGCCTCAGGATTCCCGCATCGACGACGGGGTACTCGCTTCGGTGCGGCGTTGGTGTTCCACCCACGCATCAGACAACGCCACGATGAGGGCCGCCCGATTCAACGGCCGGGGCAGGTAGGCATCGGCCCCGCTGTCCAGCAGGGCCTCCACCCCTTGGGGCGATTGGTCGGCACTGACGGCCACAAAGTAGGGTAGGACGAAATGTCCGCCCACCGCCCGCATCGCCAGAGCGATTTCTCGTCCCCCACTTGATCCGGTATCGACCGCCGCGACAATCACGCTCACCGGGTCACTTTTGAGGCGCGCCACCAATTCCTTGATGCTGCTCACCGTGGCCGGGGCGGCTCCGATGGTCTCCCGCAACAGCGCCACCAGTTCCTCCCGCGTGGTCTCATTGGCATCCATCACCACCATTTTCCCGGTATCGTGCTGCAGCTGTTTACGCATGACGGCGAGGGCTTGACTCCCGCCCTCGTCCTCTCCGGTCGGTGCCTGGATCACCGCCGGGACCGTCATCACCAAGTTGGCCCGCCAAGGGGCGTGGAAGGGTTCGCTCACTTTGAGGTCCGCTCCGATCATCTCCGCCAGGCGCTTGGCAATGGCGAGGCCGACGGTGACCCCGTCGTAGGTGCGACCATCGTCCAACTGCACAGGACGCAGACGCCCTTCCTGGGCCTCGAGGGGAGTGAGCGCTCCCGGCGCGGCCAAAGCCTCAAAATTGAACGACAACCGCAGCAAACCGGCGGGGATGGTGACCACGGGCTGCACCCTGAGACCGAGGCGCACCCGCGAAACCGCGGGGGCCTGCAAGCCCACCCGGATCACGTGTTGGAGTAATTGCCTCAGCCAGGCGGCGTCCACGCCGGCATACTCTCCTCCTGGCGCGGTCATGTGGCAGGACACCCCGACACCCTGACTTTCACCCCAGGACTCCAACCAGGACTCCAGGCTGCGCATCCACCCCCCCAGATCCGTCGTTTCCGGAGTGTGGTCTCTCGCTCCCGCCTCGGCCGCCGTGTAGTCGAGCATCCGCTCGGTGGCGGCAGCCAGTTCCTGGGAGGCCTTGAAAATTCGCTCGGCCGTGAGGGCCGAGGAACTGTCATTCAAAGTTTCCCGCAGCAAATCCGAATACCCCTGAATCACCGCGAGCGGTGAGCGCACGTCATGTCCTACGGTCGCAAACAGGGCCTGTTTCTGCCGGAGGATCTGCGGATTTCTGGCGGAGTCATCGTGCCGTTCGCGCCAACTGATCGCCCGGTCCACCAAACCGGCCACGGTAGGGGCGACAGCCTGCATACACGCCTCATGCCATGGGGTAAGATTTTGGGAGTCATCATAATCCTGTGTCGCCATCACCGCCACGATCCGCTCGCCCGACCAAAGCGGCACGCCGAGCCAGACCTTGCTCGGCACCCCATGGTTGACGATGTCGCCGGATGCCAGCAGTTCGTTGGCCGCTTCGCGGCGCAACAGCAGGGATTGCTGCGTCAGATAAACCCGGTCGGTCAAACCCAAGCCATTGATGGGACGGTCCACGTGGCGGCCGTGAATATCACGGCAATAGACAAACCGCAGGCGCGGCGGGTTCTCGTCGATCAGGGCGATAAAAAGGTTGGGCAGATGCATGATGCCCTGCAGGGAGGCGTCCACCGCCGCCCCCACTTCGGCCAACGTGTGCCGCTCCGCGCCCAGTTCGGCCATCTTGAGCAAGGCCTCCACCAATCCGGGAATCACCACCCCCGCCGAGGCCGCAGCATCGGGATCAAGGGGGGGTGGCGCGGCCGTCGTAGGATCAGTGCTCACGGCCTTGATCCAAACGGTTTGCAAATTATCCGCCAATTCCGAAGACTACTTAAATTCAGCATTTCGACCGGGTAAATTCCCCTATCTTGCATTTTTGTCCCGCTCGCCTTCCCTTGGTCTCGATGAACTTAGGTTTTCGCATCGCCCACGGAACCATGGCCGCGCTGTTCGCGGTGTCCGTCTTGCTGCAGTTCAACGACCCCAGCCCGCTCGCTTGGATCGCGCTCTACTCCCTTGCCACTGGCGCGTGTGTTTTGGGCGCGATCAAAAAATATGCCTGCGCCCAAATCCTCGGCGGGATCGTGCTGATCATCGGGCTCATTGCGCAGATTCCCTATGTTCGGGCCAAAGCCTGGGAAACGGCGTTCTCCGACCTGACCCGCGAGTGGCACATGTCCAGCGAACCCATTGTGGATGGACGGGAGTTCTACGCCCTGCTTTGGATTGTGGCGTGGATGGTTGTCCTGCTCATCACCGCCCGACGGGCCATCACTAGGTCCGCCGATCCGGCTTCCTAGCGGAACCGTTCGTTCGGAACAATCGAGCCCCTTTCCCCTCTAAACCTCTATGTCTATTCGCCTGCTTCGATTCTACTTTGGCTGCTCCCTCATCAC
>JAGYIG010000032.1 GCA_018402455.1 Opitutaceae bacterium | reverse complement strand
TTGAAGTACGATGATGATGACGACGGAGAGGACGATGACGAAGACAATGACGACGAAACCTCTCGTCGAGCACTGCTGGTGCTGCTGCTGCTGGTGGTGGTGGTGCCGGTGGGTTGCGCACCAACGTGGGTGGCAGGTAAAAACGAAATGTCTGGCGGCCCGCCTCGAGGACCGGGGCCGTCACGGCCGCGCGGTAAAACTCCAAGGGACGGCCCTCCACCGGACGCTGCAAGGCCAAGTTAATCGCCACCCTGACCCGGTCCGCAAAACGACCCGGGCCTCCCCCCCGACCATCCACCTGCAGCTCCACCGTGGCCTCCCACCACTCGGCGCCCCCGCTGTCGCGGACCCGATCAAACGCCACCCCCCGCACCGAAACATCTGCGCCGGTTGCCGATCGACTCGCCGACTGAGCGCCGACGCTGAGGGTCAAGGTCAGTAGTCCAAGCAAAACTCCGAGTCGGGCACCCATTTTTTCGCTCGAAATTCATTGAGCAGGACCCGCTGACCGTCACGTTCAAACTCCCTCCCGCTACGTTAATTTTATGCCCCCCCCGCCCGCCCTCGCCCACCGCATTGCGGTCCTCGTCTTCATCGAGAACACCGCCGGGGAACAATTGCTCCTGATGCGGTCCAAGCCCCCCAATCTCAACTGCTGGACCCCCATCGGCGGGAAGCTCGAAACCGCCACCGGCGAATCGCCCTTCGAGTGCGCCGCCCGGGAGACCGCTGAGGAAACCGGGCACGTGATCACCCCGGCCGATCTTCATCTGTTCGGCATGATCGCCGAAAAGGCCTACGAGGGGGAGTCCCATTGGTTGCTCTTTCTCTTCAACTGCACCCGCCCCATCGCCGCCCTGCCTGCCGCCATGGCGGAGGGCCACTTTGGTTTCTTCTCCCGCCGCGCCATCGACTCCCTCGATCTTCCGGCGACGGATCGCACCGCGCTTTGGCCCCTCTTCGACCAGCACCGAAACGGGTTCGTCGCCCTGCGCGCCGACTGTGATCCCGGTAAAAAACTGGCCATTACGGTTGAACAGGAGCTGCGAGGGGGCTGGTTGTAAGTCCGGCCTCGCCTGTGACGGACAATTCACTTGCCTAGGTTTCGACTGCCCTGACACTCGCCCTCTCCACTCTCAACTCACCCTCTATTGTGAGCGAAACGACTACTTCCAAATCCGCCTCCGCCGAGATCAACCAAGGCCTGTCCTCCGCCGACAAGCTCGAACTCTACCGTCAGATGATGCGCATCCGGCGATTCGAGGAGCGCAGCCTGCGGGCCTACCAGGCCAAAAAAATCGGTGGATTCCTCCACCTCTACATCGGTCAGGAGGCCGTCGCGGTCGGGTGCTGTTCGCTGATGGGTGAGCACGATCACGTCATCACGGCGTATCGGGACCACGGCCACGCCATTGCGGTGGGGATGGATACCAAGCCGCTGATGGCCGAGCTCTACGGCAAAATCACCGGCTGCTCCAAGGGCAAGGGCGGCTCGATGCACTATTTTGACCCCTCCAACAATTTTTGGGGCGGACACGGTATCGTGGGCGGACAAATCCCGCTCGGCGTGGGCCTCGCCTACGGCGTGAAATACCAAGGTCATAAGGGTTCCGCCATGGCGTTCATGGGCGACGGCGCCGTCAACCAAGGGGCGGTGCATGAAGCGATGAACCTCGCGGCCCTGTGGGACTTGCCCTGCGTCTTCGTGATCGAGAACAACCGCTATTCGATGGGCACCTCCCAGATCCGCTCCACCGCGGGTCCCGGCCTGGCCGAGCGAGCACTCGGCTACGGCATGCACTGGGAAAAGTGCTTCGGTCACGATGTCTACGAGGTGCGCGAGATCATGAACAAGGTCCTCACCCTCGCTCGCGAGGAGCACAAGCCGTCCGTCGTCGAAATCGATACCTACCGCTACCGCGGTCACTCCGTGGCCGACCCGGACAAGACCTACCGCACCCGGGAGGAGATTGACGAATACCGGAAAAACAAAGACCCGCTGATCATCTTCCAACACCAGCTCACCGAAGAGGGCGTGCTCTCGGAAGAGAGTCAGCAGGAAATCGATCAAGCCGCCCGGGCCGAAGCCGACGCCGCGGCCGAATTCGCCGAGTCCAGTCCCTTCCCCACCGAGGCCGACATCCAAAAGCACGTCTATTGGGAGGCCGACCACCCCGACCAACGCACGTCGCAAGGCCGGCTCTTTTTCAGCTAACCCTTTCACTCGCGAACCATGTCTGAACTCACTTACCGCGAAGCCGTCCGCGCTGCCCTCGCCGAGGAAATCGAGCGCGACCAAAACGTCGTCCTGCTCGGCGAAGAGGTCGCCCAGTTCAACGGCGCCTACAAGGTCTCCGAGGGCCTGCTCGACAAATTCGGCCCCGACCGGATCGTTGACACTCCGATTTCCGAAGCCGGCTTCATCGGCATGGGCGTGGGCGCCTCCATGCTGGGGGTCCGCCCCGTCATGGAACTCATGTTCTGGTCCTTCTACTCCGTCGCCTTCGACCAGATCCTCAACAACGCCGCCAATGTGCGCTACATGTCCGGCGGCCTGATCAACTGTCCGATCGTGATCCGCGGCCCCGCCAACGGCGGCACCAACGTCGGCGCAACCCACTCCCACACCCCGGAAAACGTGCTGGCCAATCACCCCGGCGTAAAGGTCGTCGTGCCCGCCACGCCCGCGGATGCCAAGGGCCTGCTCAAGAGCTCCATCCGCGACAACGATCCGGTCATGTATCTCGAAAACACCCTGCTTTACGGCATCAAGGGCGAGGTGCCGGATGAGGCCGACTTTCTCATCCCCCTCGGTTCGGCCGACGTGAAGCGCGCCGGCACCGACCTCACCATCGTGACCTACGGCCGTTGCGTGCTCCATTCGCTGGCGGCCGCCGAGACCATCGCCAAGGAGGATGGCGCCGAGATTGAGGTGGTGGACCTCCGCACCATCCGCCCCCTCGACATCGACACCGTGATCAAATCGGTGACCAAGACCAACCGGGTGTTGATCGTCGAAGAGCAAAAGCCCTTCGCTTCGGTCGGCGCTCAAGTGGCCTTCATGATCCAGGAAGAGGCGTTTGATCATCTCGATGCGCCGATCACCCGGGTCACGACCATTGATGCCCCCGCCATCTACAGCCCCCCTGTCGAAACGGAGCAGCTGCCCAATGTGGACCGCGTGCTCGCAGCCGCCCGCCGCGCGCTCAAAGCCTAGTCCTAAATTCTAAACTCTAAATTCCTACTTAGCGGAGCGTATCATGGCCGACATCATCGAAATGCCTAAACTCAGCGACACCATGACGGTGGGCACGCTGGTAAAGTGGTTGAAAAAGGAGGGCGATGCGGTCGCCACCGGCGACATGCTCGCCGAGGTCGAGACCGACAAAGCCACCATGGAGCTGGAGTGCTTCTTCGACGGCACCTTGCTCAAGATCTTTGCCGACGAGGGCGCCTCGGTGGAAGTCGGCGAACCCCTCTGCGCCGTCGGTCAAGAGGGTGAAGAAGTCACCGCGCCGGCCAAAAGAGCAGCCGGCCGCACCGGCCAAGCCCGCCGCCAAGGACGATGCCGATGACACCCCCGCGGCCGACGAAGCCAAAGAGGCCAAGGAAGAGGCACCGGCTGCAATCCGTCCCCGGCTGCCCCGGCACCTGCCATTCCTCCCGCTCCGCCCCAACCCGCCAGCGCCTCGGGCGACCGCGTTAAGATTTCCCCCTTGGCCCGTAAACTGGCAGACGAACTTGGCATTGATCCCGCGCGCTTGCGCGGCACCGGCACGGGCGGACGCATCGTCAAATCCGACGTGCTGAAGGCCGAGAAACACGGCACCGGTGGCATGGCCAGCAGTGGCACCTCCTTCCCCAAGGGACCCATTCAGGAAGCCGGGGTCGACAAGGTCTCGAACATGCGGGCCACCATCGCCCGTCGCCTGGTCGAGTCGAAGACCCAGCTCCCCCACTTCTACCTCGATGTCGAGGTCGACGCCGCACCGCTCCTCGCCTTGCGCTCGCAAATCAATGACGGCCTCGTCGAGCAGGGCGTGAAGCTCTCGGTCAACGACTTCATTCTCAAAGCCAGCGCGGAAGCGCTGCGCAAAGTGCCCGCCGTGAATTGCTCGTGGGAGGGCAATCAGGTGCGCAAACACGACCGGGCCCACGTCTCGTTTGCCGTCGCCATCAACGATGGCCTCATCACTCCCGTGGTCTTCGACGCTCACGTGAAATCGGTTTTCGCCATCAGCACCGAGGCCAAGGCCCTCGCCCAAGCGGCCAAGGCGATGAAACTGCAGCCCAACCAATTCACCGGCGGCACCTTCTGTGTCAGCAACTTGGGGATGATGGGCATCAAGCGTTTCAGCGCCATCATCAACCCCCCCAATGCGGCGATCCTCGCTGTCGGCACGACGGAAACCAAGCCGGTCGTCGCCAACGGTCAGATTGTCATCGGCCAACGCATGACCTTGACCCTCTCTTGTGATCATCGCGTGGTCGACGGTGCGATCGGCGCCCAATTCATGGTCGCCCTGCGGGAGTTGATCGAAAAACCCGCCTTGCTGTTGGTGTAATTCAGGGGAGGGACGAGCTCCGTCTCGTCCGCTGTGTAGTAAACGCCCCCCTCCATGGCTCGGCTCGCCCGGAGGTCGAGCCCCACCCCCTGCGAAAGGTAGGTCGGGCTCGCCTAGCGCGCTGGTTTCAAGCTTACGGCTATCCTCTTCCTTACCGCCGCGGACGAGACGGAGCTCGTCCCTCCCTTCCTCCTTTATCGCAGCACGGAAGTTTCCGATCGCTTCGGGTTTCAGAGTAGCTTCCGAAACTCCGCTGGCGTCATGCCGGCGAACCCATCGGATAAGCGTTGATGACAGTGTGCCGAGGCACCTGCACCATCACGGCACCATTGGATAGGGTGATGTGTTTCCCCTGCCGCACGACGCGAAAACCGCGTTTTTCCAAACTCTCACCGCCTGCTTCTGTCCGATACCGGGAAGTTTTGGCATCGATCAAATCGTGACGGTCTCGTGTTGAATGGAGTGCACCCCCAGCTCCTCCTCGTTAACCACTTGCTGAGCCAATTGGTATTCTGAGATCGCCTCCCGGATATTCGCGAGAGCCTCTTCGCGGGTCGCTCCTTGCGAACAGCAACCAGGCAGGCTGTCACACCAAACCGCCCAGCCCTCGTCCGATTCAACCAAGGTGACGTTATAATTCATGGCGACAATTTAGACTCATGCCGACTTTGGTCAAGGGCCCCGCCCGGAGCATCGAAATGTCGTTGCACCGGGCGGAGCTATTCTCGATTTCGTCCTGACGGGGTGTGGATATCCGTTCACCTCGTCAGAAACCGGAGGATGGCCGGTTCAGTCCGGCGGCCCTTCCGAGCCACAGGTGTGAGCTGAGGGCGACGCGGAAGCCGAGGTTGTTGTCACGTTCGTCCGGCGATTCGCTTGGAATGGGCAGGTGGGCAGATCGCGGTTCCAGCTGAATCCTAGGGGATGAAGTCCGCGCCTGAGGCGCCGGGAGAGTCGGCGTTCCTTACCAACGAAAAGAACGTGGGTTTTCGGGTCGGCGATTTGGCGCTGGCCTTGGGGCGGAAGTCGGGAAATGGGTCAATCGCAGTGGAGGAATTGGCGCTTGGGCCGCTTGATGCTTATTTGCTGAAGCTCGAGAGTGGGAACACGTTTCGCTCATGGATCGGGCACGGGCTTCGGGTGGTGGTTTCGCTGTTGGCTTTGTCGATCCTATTGAGCGCGTTCCGGCGAGGGGAGCCTAACTTGTAGGCTAATTCGTCGCCGGAGAGCGGTTGATGGCGAAGCCGGTTTAAGGCGGTTTGAATTAGGGAGTGTTTTTGCTGGTAGGAGGGGGCAAGCCGACGGGGTCATGTCATCACGGATCAACGTTATGCCCTACCGGTCACGCCCTACCGCAACTTCCGCGGTCACACTCGAGGTGAGACCCCCCCATTTCCAACCCGGGGCCCTTGAGGGGCTCGACCTTGTGTCGAGCCGCCGGATGCAGGTTTCCCCACCCCTGACACCACGGCAAAAAGGAATCTCCCATCAGTGATGGGCAGGAGCTTTAGGCAGTTCGAAAGGAGGCCCTATGGATGGGGCAGCAGCAAATCCAGGGACTATTCTCTGCTTCCCCTGCGTCCTTCTGTGAAAACTGAAGGATCCGGCACCCGCATTGAGCCACCGAGGTCCAAGGAGCACTGATTTACCCTCGAACTTGACCGAAAAATCGCTTGGGTGCCTCGAAGCTGCTCCTCCCTCCGCTGACACGCTCCTTGAGCCGACCACGCCCTGCCCGATTATCGTCACATGCAACCGCCCCCCCCTAGCAACCTGCTGAACAAGATTTTCCGGTAAGCCAAGCGACCTTCTGTCTGCTTTTCAAACGAGAATTACAGTCTCGATTCGACCCATCCATGCCAGACCTGTACATGAATCCTTCCGTTTTAAAATGAAAGCCATCCTGTTCGCCCTCACCCTAACCGCCACGATTATAGCGACATCCGATTGCCGTGCCGATACTCTCGAATCCGGCTTCCGCAACCCGCCGCACAGCGCCGGTATCCGCTGCTTCTGGTGGTGGCTCAACAGCAACGTCACCAAGGAGTCGATCACCCGCGATTTGGAGGAAATGAAGGCCAAAGGCTTCAATGGGGCAATGATCTTCGATGCCGACGGCAGCAGTCACAGGGGCAACGCCCGCACCAAGGCCGGCCCGATATTCGGTTCACCCCAATGGGTCGCCTTGCTCCTGCACGCCTGCAACGAAGCAAAGCGCCTCGACCTTGAATTGAGCCTCAATATCCAAAGTGGCTGGAACCTCGGCGGACCCTCCGTTTCCGAGGCGGAAACCACCCAGCAACTGGTGTGGTCGAAGACCCAAATCACCGGTCCCGACACGGTCAAGCAAGCCCTGCCGCAACCCGCCGCGAACGATGGCTTCTATCGCGATGTCGCGGTCATCGCCGTCCCGCTCGCCCCGCCAACGGGCGGTGAAGCGGGTGAACGGATCCAATGCCAAATCCACGCGAGCAGCGCCCTGCCGCAGCATCCGCCCGACAACGCAACAGATGGCAAACCAGAGACATTCTGGGTATCAGAAGACGCACCATCCGTTGACGCTCCGCAGTGGATCGCCCTGTCGCTGGATCAACCGCTCGATGTCTCGCAACTGACGCTACGCGGACGCCCGGGATACGGCCCGCGCACCGGCGAAATCCAACTCTCCACCGACAAGCGGAACTTCCGCACAGCCGCAACCTTCGACCTCAAGGATGGTGAAACATTGAACGCTCGTTTCCCCGCCCAAAAGGCATCCTATATCCGGATCTCATTCACCTCCGCCCATCACACCAAACCGGAGACCGGACTCGCGCGGAATGTGCAGGTGGCGGAAATCGTGCTGCCCGGCATTACCGGCAGCCAAGAAATCGTGTCATCCATCCCCCCGCTCAAGGATCTCGACCTGAAAAACGCGGCACGGGCGCTGGGAATGTCGGCACCGGACACCCGCTTCCTGCTTGAGAGCGAACCCGGCAAGCCCAGCGAGACCTTCTCCAGTCACACCGGGATTTTGAATCTAACCACCAAACTCTCCGCCAACGGCACGCTGAATTGGGAAGCTCCCGCCGGTCGTTGGGAGATCCTTCGCATCGGCCACACAGCGACGGGGGCCCGGGTCTCCACGGAAAGCGAGGGCTGGGGCGGGCGCGTGATCGATCTCCTGAGTCCCGCCGCGCTCGAGAGTTATTGGAACACCAATATCACGCCGATCTTCAATGCTCTCGGCCCGCACGCGGGCACCACCTTGAAATACGTGCACACCGACAGTTGGGAAGGTGGCGGCATGAATTGGACCCCGGGTTTCGACCGTGTGTTCCGGGAAAGCCGCGGGTACGATCCGATCCCTTGGCTCGCGGTGCTGGCCGGGCACATCATCGGTTCCCGTGCGGAGTCGGATGCCTTCCTCGCCGATTTCCGCAAGACCATCGGCGACCTAGTTGCCGATCATTTCACCCATCTGACAAAGCTCTCGGCGGAGTATGGCATGGTGACCCACCCGGAATGTTCCGGTCCGCATGCCAGCCCGCTCGATGGACTTAAAAACTACGGTCGCAGCGAGTTGATGATGTCCGAGTTTTGGTCGCCATCGCCACACCGTCCCAATGCCGACAACCGGTTTTTCGTAAAACAGGCGTCTTCCGCAGCGCACACCTATGGCAAGCGGCTTGTCGGTGCCGAGGGATTCACCACCATTGGGCCGCATTGGAACGACATCCCATGGTCGCAGATGAAACCGAGCTTCGACACCGAAGTCTGCGCCGGCATGAACATCATGTTCGTCCACACCTTCACCAGCTCGCCGCCGGAGATGGGCATCCCTGGCCAGGAATACTTCGCCGGCACCCACTTCAACCCGCAAATCACCTGGTGGGACGAAAGCACCGCCTTCATCGACTACATGCGGCGCTGCCAGTTTATTACCCAGCAAGGCGGCTTCCAAGCCGACGTGCTCCACTACTACGGCGATCACGTTCCCAACATCTTCGGCCGCAAGGGCCACGACCCGGCGGGCGCTCTTCCCGGCTACGACTACGACGTTCTCAGTGAGGAGCTTTTATTAGAAAAACTTGTTTTCACCGACGACAAACTCCACCTGCCATCGGGCATGAGTTATCAGGTGCTCACCATTCCCGATCACCGCGTGCTCTCGCTGGGCGCGCTGCGCAAGATCGATGCCCTAGCCCGCGCGGGTGCCAGCGTCCTCGGCCCCAAGCCCCGGCATGCCGTGAGCCTCGAAGGCGGCCCGCAGGGCGCAGTGGAATTCAAACAACTCGCGGATGGATTGTGGGGCGATGAGAAAACGAAGTCCGGCACCCGGCCCGCTGGAAAAGGCCGCATCGCATGGGGCATGACTGCGTCCGAGTTTCTATCAAAACAAGGCATCGGCCCCGATCTCTCGATTACTCAGGAAGATGGCTCTGCCGCCTCGGATACCGATTGGATTCACTACCGGATCGGAGCAACAGACGTCTATTTCCTCGCCGAACTCGCGGGCAAACCGCGCCAGACCGATGCGTCCTTCCGGGTCTCCGGGCGCATCCCCGAGATCTGGAATCCGGTGGACGGATCCATCCGCGAGGCCACGCGCTTCACCATCGCCGATGAACGCACCACTATGCCGCTCGCCCTCGGCGCATTCGACAGCTACTTCGTCGTCTTCCGCAAGCCAACCGCCGAAACCAACCGGGATGATTCGCCTAACAACCCAGCCTGGCGGCAGGTCCGCAACATCGATGGTCCATGGCAGGCGATTTTCGATCGCGATCTCGGCGGCCCCGCCAAAACCGTCCCCTTCCCCAAACTGATCGACTGGCTTGAACATGCGGACCCCGCCGTTCGCGATTATTCCGGCAAAGCGACCTACACCACTACCTTCGAGTTGAGTGCGGCCCAAGCCGCTGGCCCCATCGCCATCGAACTCGGCGAAGTGCGCGGCGTCGGCATTGCGAATGTGAAACTCAACGGCAGCGATCTCGGCATTGCCTGGCGTCCGCCGTTCCGCGTCGCGGTTGGAGAATCGGCCAAGACTGGAACCAACACCATCGAAGTCACCGCCATCAACTCATGGTGCAACCGCGTGATGGCTGATGACAAACTGCCGAAGGGCCAGCGCATCACCGAGACCAATATCCGCGTCGAGAAACAAGGTCGCTTCAAATGGAAGCCCGAACCCTCCGGTCTCATCGGCCCGGTGCGGATTGTCCGCCCGGCTGAGTAGCCGGTTGGACATCGTCGCGGGCGGCGAGGTTAGTGGTCTCCGATTTCGATGGCACCTCGGCGGGTGGCAATGAAGTCGGAAACGAGCAGCGAGCACGAAGTTTCGCCGTACTCGGATTGGTAGCCCGAGAAAACCACTCAACCCCCTTCCCCTAACGAGGCGCGCCAAAGGAATTTCCTATCAGTGGTTATCAGTCGCGGTTGTTCAGTTCCTGCAGCTTTTGTTTGAAGAACCGGCCCTGACGCGAGGGGGTGAATTCGGCATCGGTGATGAGACGCGGGGTCCATTGATGATCGAACACCCAGGGGGTCCAGGAGATGCCCCGCTCTTCCATGAACGCAATGAGCGCCTCGCCGTAGACCTCATCGGCAATGCAGGGGATGTGGGCGCCGCGATCCGTCGGTTCCATAAAACCAAATTCCGTCGCGATCACGGGATACCGTTCGGCCACGAAGCCCCAAATTTCCTGCCAGTGCGCCTCCCAGTCCTGAGCCCGCCAGGCGTCCATGTTTTTCTGGGGATAGGGATGGGTCACGTAAGCGACGCCCGGCATCTGAATGGGCTCGCGCGCGACTTCCCGCAGGTCGTAGCCCCAGTCGAACCCGGCCACGAGGGGAATCACGCTGTCATCGTTGGCGGTGATCATGTAGATCAGATCTTCGATGAAGGCCTTGTAGTCCATCCACGGCATGCGTCCGAACTGACCGCCCCGGTTGGTGGGCTCATTGATCAATTCGAAGAACGCCACCGTGGTGTTGCCCCGATACCGCTCCGCCATGGTGTTCCAAAAACGAAAAGTTTCGTCCCGGCTGGTGACGTAAATATCGCGGTGGTAAACGCCCGTGAGCACATTGCCGATGGTGTGCCAGTCGATGATGACATACAGGCCCAGCTCCGTGCTCCACTGCACCGCCTGGTCCAACCACTCCAAATACTGGGCCTCCCCGTGTTGGCGCCACCACAGAGGGTGCACCGGCACCCGCACGATGTTGGCATGCCAATCCGCCGCGGCCTCGAAATACCCGCGGTTCCATTCCCCGCGCTCCGCGAGTTCGGCCGGATCGGCCAAAGCCAGTCCGCGAAACACGACCGTGTCGCCGGCGGGATCG
The DNA here is from genome assembly GCA_018402455.1 of Opitutaceae bacterium. Taxonomy (GTDB): domain Bacteria; phylum Verrucomicrobiota; class Verrucomicrobiia; order Opitutales; family Opitutaceae; genus Actomonas. Next base: position 28,394 of record JAGYIG010000032.1, on the reverse strand, counting down.
ACGAAGCGATTCCCCTCAACGGAGATCTGCGGCAACGCCGCGGCGGCCAACGCGTCGCGCTGATCGCTGAAAGTGGGCTGAGCCAGGGCGACGGTCGCGCCGATCAGTCCGAGGACGGAGAGGAAAATTCTGGAGAGACGCATGATGAAAATTTAAGCGCGCACGCTGTCGAAAACGGTGACCTTGGCCCAACGATGCGAGTGGTCGGCGACGAACTGGTGGTGCAGCGGGTGATCCTGATACTTGGCTTGGTCCGCCAAACTGTCGAAAAGCAGTATCTCCGAGGCGTGGTAGCTGTTCTCCACGACGTCCCGCGCTTCGGTGTCGGCCGGCACACCCACGTGAACCCCCTTCACCTCGGGGATGGCCCCCAGCCCGCGAATCCCCTCCAACAAGGCGGCAAGGTCCTCCGCCGAATCAGGATTTTTCAGCCAAAAGAGGACGTGATGAACGAGAAAGGTATCTTGGATCATGGGAGAGACCGGAGAGGTTGCGGGCCGCGAGGAAAGCCCGGTCGTCGCCGCCACTCCCACCATACCGGCCGCCGCGACAAACTGGCGGCGGCTGAGGGCGGGAGGGGAATCCGACGGGGGCGTAGTCATGCTAAAACTAGGAAGCCGAACGCCGGGCTCCCCAAGATCAAAGTGCAACCCACGATTGAACTGCGGGCTTTCCGTTAACAACTTCTGCCCCGTGACGCCTTTGTTTTGCCGCCGCCTTCCTTGGTTTTTATTGCTCCTCCTGCCGGCCTGGGCCGAATCGCAGGGGGCCAGTGCCCCTTCCCTCGATGAGGCCAAACAGCGCTTCGACGAGCGCCGCTATGCCGAGGCCCAGGCGCTTTTTGAGGCCCTTCACCAATCCTATCCTGACCACCCGGAGGCCCTCATGTATCTGGGCAAACTGGCCGCCAAGCGTGGGGAGCGCGTCTCCGCCCTGGACTACTTCAAACGCGCGCTCGAACTGCGGCCCGATGAAGCCGCCTACCATTTCGAATACGGCGCCGCCTGCGGGCTCTACGCCGGGACCCTGGGCAAAACCTTCAAAGCCCTCTCCTATGCCCGCCGCGCGGGCCAGAGTATCAGCCGGGCCATTGAGCTCGCCCCCGAGGATTTGACCTACCGCCAGGGCTTCATCGAGTTCTGCCTCGGAGCCCCGGCTTTCGCCGGCGGCGGCAGCAACCGGGCTCACGCGCAGGCCGAGGCCATCGCCCAACGCAATCCATCCGCCGGAGCTTTCGCCCATGCCTCCATCTACCGGGCCGAGGGCAAACACCCGGCAGCACTCGCGACCTTGGCCGAGCTCATCGCGCTCGATCCCGATAACTATTTTGCGCGGTTCAACTTCGGCCGTTGTGCCGCTGAGTCCGGGGAGCGGCTGGACGAGGGACTGACCCACCTGCGTGCGTGCCTTTCCCTGCTCGCCCCCGATCAGGCGCCTCCCCCCGCCCACGTCTGGTGGAACATCGCCAGTATCGAGAAGCAGCTGGGCAACCGACCCGCCGCCCTCGCCGCCCTGCGCGAGGCCACCTCCCTCGCTCCGCACGACCTCCGGATCGCGGATGACCTGGCGAGCTACCTGGCCAGTGAAGCCTGACTCCTGATGCCCCTCATCGTCGACGGCCACGTCCACGCCTATCCGGCAACCGTGTTTGAGTCCGCGCGGACTTGGGCGGCCCAACGCGACGAAACCTGGTGGGCGGACTGCGTGGCGCCGACGGATCGCCCATCGATTCAAGGCTGGGCCGACCTCGACCAGTTGCTCCGCGACATGGACGCGGCGGGAGTCGATCAGGCCGTGATGCTCGGCTGGTATTGGCAGCACCAGACCACCTGCGAGGAAAACAATCAATGGATGGCCCGTTGGCGCCGCGCCCACCCCGATCGCCTGCGGGCCTTCGCCGCGGTGAACCCCGCCGCCGGCCGCACGGCGATCGACCAAACGCGCCGGTGGCTCGACGACGGCTTCAACGGAATCGGCGAGCTCCTCGACCGGGTGCAGGGCTTTCGCTACGCCGATTCCACGTTTGCGGCCTTGGCCGAGCTAGCCCGCCGCTACGACGTGCCCTGCAACCTCCACGTCACCGATCCCCTACTCGATCAGCGCCCGGGCATGCAACCCACGCCCTTGGCCGACTTCACCACCTTGGCGACCACCTTTCCGGACAACACCTTCATCCTCGCCCATCTCGGCGGCGGACTGGCGCTCGACCCCGGTCATCGCCTCCCGCCGAACCTCTATTTCGACACGGCTGCCGTGCCGCTCATCTACGCCCCCACCTGCTATCGGCAGGCCATCAATACCGTGGGCATTGACCGCGTGATTTTTGGCAGCGACTACCCCCTGCGGGTCTATCCGCGCCGCGGCCCGACGCCGGACTTCAGCCGCCAAATCGACGCGATCCGCGGCACCGATCTGACGCCAACGGAATTTGATGCCATCATGGGCGTGAATCTTCTTACCTTGCTCGCCCGTGACTGAGACCGCTGCTCCCGCTTGCTCCGTAGACCTATCCCGTGTGACCAAACGCTTCGGGAGCGGCCCGGCCGTGTTGGATGAGCTCGATTTCGCCGCCCGGGCGGGAGATTTCGTCGCCATCATCGGGCCCAGCGGCTGCGGCAAGTCCACCCTGCTCCGGCTCCTCGCCGGACTCTCGCCCCTGACCGCCGGCACCCTCCACATCGATGGTCAGCCGCCCGGCGTGGACTCGCCGGAATTGGCCTACGTCTTTCAGGAGCCCACCTTGCTCGCTTGGCTCAAGGTGGCCGCCAACGTCGAACTGCCCCTCAGCTTGCGCGGTGTCCCCGCCGCCCAACGCCGGTCCATCGTCGCCCGCTGCCTGCGACAGGTGCGCCTCGAGGAGCGGGCGGAGGCGTTTCCCCGCCAACTTTCCGGCGGGCAGCAAATGCGGGTTTCCCTGGCCCGGGCCCTCGTGTTGCAACCGCGTCTGCTCCTGCTTGACGAACCGTTTGGCGCCCTCGATGAGATGACCCGCAACCACCTCAACGAGGAACTGCTGGACCTGCGCGAGCAACAAGGCTGGACCGCCTTTTTTGTCACCCATTCCGTCGCCGAGGCGGTCTTCCTGGCCAATCGGGTGATCGTGATGTCAGCCCATCCCGGCCGCATCGCCCACGAGGTGAAGATCGACCTCCCCTACCCCCGCGTCCGCGCCACCCGGGAGGATCCCGCGTTCCAGCGTTTGGTCGCGGCGGTGACGCATCACCTGCACTCCGTCGAGGGGGACGCCCGATGAGCCGGCGCCGCATTCCGGTCATTCCGGCGGTGATTGCCGGCATCGCCTTCATCGGCCTGTGGTATGGGGTGCGGGAGGTGATCTCCCCCAGTCGGGTGTTCATGCTGCCACCACCGCATGCGGTGCTGCAGGCCTTTGCCGTCCACGCCGATGAGTTGCTGCTCGCCTCGCGCAACACGGCCATCGGGGCGCTGTTGGGTTTTGCCCTCGCGGTGCTGGTGTCGGGCTCGATGGCATTGTTGCTCTCCGTCAGCAATCTGATCCGCTCCGCGCTGTATCCCTATCTGATGATGATGCAGATGATGCCGGTGATCGTCATCGCGCCGGTGCTGGTGCTCTGGGTGGGGGCCGGACTGCCCTCCGTCACCATCATCACGTTCCTGATCTGCTTCTTTCCCCTGGTGGTGAACACCACGCAGGGCTTGATCTCGACCGACCGGAAACTGGTCGAGCTCTTCCACCTCTACCGCGCCACCAAGTGGCAGGAGATCGTGCGGCTGCGGGTTCCGGCGGCCCTGCCCTACTTTTTCACCGGTCTCAGAATTGCCGGCACCCTGGCTCCCATCGGCGCCATCGTGGGCGATTTCTCCGCGGGAAGTTCCGGGGGGCACGGCGGTGGCCTGGGCTTCCTCACGCTCATCTACGGCGCCCAATTCAAAATGGCGGCGCTCTTCGCGACGGTGCTTTCGGGCTGTATGCTGGGATTTGTGTTTGTCGCCACGGTTTCCGGCCTCAGTTGGTTAAGTCTGCACCAATGGCACGACGCTTACGACAAATCGGATCACTAATCCTCGGCAGCGGGCTCCTCCTCGGAACCGCCTGTCAAAAGAAACCGGCTCCCGATGGGCCTCCCGCGACCGGGCTCACCCCCGTCCAACTCCAGCTCGATTGGTTTCCCGAGCCGGCCCACGGGGGATTTTTTCAGGCCGCCGAGCGGGGGTTTTATGCGGCAGCCGGGCTCGAGGTCGAAATCCTCCCCGGCGGACCCGGTGGACGGCCGACCCAGAAAGTCGCCTCCGGTCAGGTCCCGTTTTCGATGGGCCGCTCCGACGACATGATGCTGGCCGCCGCGCAGGAACTTCCGGTGCTCATCGTCGCTGCCTTGATGCAACACGACCCCCAGGCGCTGGTGCTCCACGCCGAGAATCCCGTCAACACCTTCGCCGATCTCGACGGCCAGTCGGTCATGGCCTACCCGGGCGCAGCCTGGATTCCGTATCTGCAAAAACGCTACGGTATCGCATTTGACCTGCAGCCCATGAGTTTTGGATTGGCCCGCTTCATCGCCGATCCCGGCTTGATTCAAGCCTGCTTTGTGATCGATGAGCCGTTCCGGCTGCGCGAGGCCGGAGTAGCCGTCAAGACGCTCCTGTTGGCAGACGCCGGCTATGACCCCTATCGGGTGATGGTGGCGCATCGGCCTTTTGCCGAGGCCCACCCCGAAATCGTGCGGGCGTTTGTGGCGGCTTCGATCCGGGGGTGGATTGACTATGTGGAGGGGGACCCGGCCCCGGCCCATCGCCGCATCGCGCTCGAAAACGACCATATGACGCCCGCGCAGATGGCCTTTTCCCATGCCGAACTGAAGCAACGCCACTTCGTGGCGGGACGACCCCCGGGCCCCTCCCGCTACGGCCAACTCGATCCCGCGCGACTGCGCGAACATGCCGATTTGTTGCACCAGCTCGGCGTCCTGCCGGAGCCGCTCCCACTCGAGGCGTATGCCGACCTGACGTTTCTGCCCCCGGAGGCCCCCCGAGGCGAATCCTCCCTCGAGATTTTGGAGTGACGGTCGATTTACCGAAAATATGCGCTGGCGACTCGCATTCAAGGTCCCGGTCTGTTCTGGGTTGGTTTTGGAGCAGCTTGCCTGCTGCCCCCAGACCCATCCGCCTTACCATGTTCAGTGTTTCGTTTCGTCCTTTTCTTTTCGGTGCCTCCAGCCTCGCGCTGGCGGCCGGAAGCCATTTGTCCGCCCAATCGCGTCCGCCGCTGGCGGAGCCCATCATGGAGCTGGAGGAATTCATCGCCACCGAAACCGCTCTGGCGGACTCCGGGGATATATTACCCTCCTCCCGACCGAGTTCCTCCGTCTTTGGCGAGATGGCCGTGCTGGACATTCCGCGGGCGCTGACGGTGCTCACGCCGGCGCTGATGGCCCAATTCGACATCCAGGATTTCGGTGATCTTGGCCGCATCGGCGCGGGCACCCAGCAGCGCAATTACTACGGCGTCCCGGGCACACCCATCCTCCGCGGCGCGCAGGGCGGGGTTTTTTTTCAGGGGATTCAGCGGGCCTTTCAGCGCAATGAGATGCCCCTGTCCTTTGGTTCGGTCGAGGCCATGGATGTCGTCAAAGGCCCCGCGCCCGCGCATTTCGGGGTGAGCCAAGCCGGTGGCTACACCAACCTCCTACCCAAGTCCCCCTTCTTCGATCAGGCTCGCTCAGTGGTCACCGCCGAAATCGGCACCGATGCAGACTATCGCCTGCAGCTTGATACCGGCGCTCCCTTCATGTGGGGCGAGCGTCCCGCGGCCTATCGCCTGTCGGTGACCGGTCAATACGCCGGCTCGGCCTACGAACGGGTGCGCAACGACTTCGTTTCGCTATACGGCTCGATCAAAGTGCGCCTCTCGCCGGCCACCACCCTGTTCACCGGGGCCGAAGCGTTTAGCTTCAAGTCCAACGAGAATGCCGGCTGGAATCGGCCGACCCAGCGCCTCATCGATCAAAACGAATACGTGATCGGCGAACCCATCAGCATCGCCTCCAACGCCTGGTCGGGGCGCGCCAATCGCTACCTGCTCAACCAAAACCCGGCGCTGGTGGTGCCCGCCGCGGTGGTCGAAGTGGGCATGGCCAACGGGTTTTTGTCAGCCGCGCAACGCGACGCCATGCTTAACCTCGCCGACCCCGCCCAGCGAGCGATCGCCTACGCGGGGATCAGCGCCGCCGATCTCGCCACCATCACGCCGACCACGAGTGGCTACCAATACACCCCGGCTTACTTCGCGGCCGGTGGGAGCGTTTTCACCGTCCCCATCTCCCGCGGCACGGTGCTGGCCTCCGATGACGACTTCGCCGATGCCGAAAACCTGCTCTACTTCGCCGACCTGATCTCCCGCCGGGATTCCGGAGCCAGCGCCTCCGCGCGGTTCCTGCTCGATTATGTCAGGACCGACAAGAGTTCCACCTACGGCTACGCGACCAACACCAATCAACTCGTGATGGAGGCCAAGGGCAGCTACCGTCAGTCGTTCGATTTTGGGCAATCCGACATCACCGTGGGCATCTCGGCCAGGCGCTCGGCCGCCAAAACTCGGCAGGACTTTTTTGACGAGCCCTTCAGCCGCCGTGATCTGTCGCGCCCCGGGGTTTCCGGCAACTCCGTGATCCCGGTCGGAGACCAAACGGACCCGGACGGGGTGAATTTCTGGTCGCCGACCGCCCAAGGCGGGGCCAATGCCGAATCGACTCTCTGGCTGCTGAGCGCTTTCGCCTTCGTGGAAAACCGCTTCCACGAGCAACTCACCACCCACACCTCGTTGCTGGTTTCCCATGCCCCCTATGAAACCCGGTATCCTCGCGGCGTGGATCGGGTGCCGGTCGACGATCCCCGGCGGAATCCCATCTCAGGCGAAAAGGACTTTGCGAGTTTCAGCTTCAGTCCGGTCTGGCGGATCGCCCCTTCCCTGCGGGCCTACGCCACCCTCCAGCGCGGCACCTCCATCGATCCGTTGGACGGCGGAGCCATCATCGGCCGCAGCAACTTCGCCGAAAACCGACTGGATGAAATGGGCCTGAAAGCCGAGCTGCTCGACGCCACCCTGTTCGCCTCGGTGGCCGCGTATCAATGGGAGCAGACCGCTTTCAACGTCCGGGATAACGCGGCCGAGGAACTAGAGGGCGAGGGCCTTGAATTCGAGATCACCTACGCCCCCACCGAGCAGTTTGCCCTGATCGGCTCAGTTGGACGCCAGGCGGTTTACCGCAACACCCCGCTGAACTTCCGCTCCATCCCGCTCACCGAACAACAGTGGGCACTCTACGCCGGGCAATTGAACAGTCCGTTCAGCGGGATTGCGTCCCCCGCCGATCGGGCTCCCTACTCCCGTCCCGCCTCCAACCCTGATTTAGAATATCCGGGGGCGCCTCAAGATCAGATCAAGCTCCACGCTTACGTCGGTTTGCCGGCCGGGTTCAGCCTGACTGCCGGGATCCGCTGGAGTGACGCCTATTGGCACAACTTTGATCGCACCCTGCGACTGCCGGCCACCACGAACTTCGACGCGTCGGTTTCCTGGCGGAGCGAGCGGTGGACGATCGACCTACAGGGATTCAACCTCACCGACGCCCCGGTTTTCACGGGCGCTGAACCCGTCTTCGGAGCCAACACACTCCTCACCAAGGCCCCGGGGCCCCACGCCAAGTTGGTGATCTCCCGCCGCCTCTAGCGCAGGGCAACTTGAGCCCCAACCAACCGGGGGAAGGCCATAATTGAGCGCGTTAAAGGGGGCCCCTTTGCGGGTGTAGCGGGGTCAATCGACCAGTCAAAAGTCAGGTTTTTTTGAGGGCCCGAACGGCGGCGCGGTCGCCCCTATCCCCGGTTCCGCTGACCTGGTCCCGCTGGTGGTCCTTGTCGGCATCCCTCCGAATAAACGCGTTGGCGGTTTGCCATGTCCGGGAAGAAAACTCCCAATTGAGGGCACTATGAAGTCGTTAATCGGAGTCACCGCTGTCTGCTGGGGAATTGTGCTTTGCCTGACCGGTTGCGGTCGGGGAACCCCCTCTCCGGACGCCACCACCGAAGGCCTGACCCCCATCACGGTGCAGCTGGATTGGGTGGCGGAACCCGAACACGGCGGATTTTACCAAGCCGTGGCCGATGGCTTGTTCGTCGAAGCGGGACTCGACGTGACCCTGATCCAAGGGGGGCCCAATGCCTTCGCCACCCAAAAAGCCGCGGCGGGCCAGGTGCAGTTTGCCCAGGCCGACAGCACCAACACCATTCTCGCCATCAACGAAGGGCTGCCCCTCACCCAGGTCGCCGCCGTGTTCCAGCAGAATCCGTCGGTCTTGATGCTGCATGCGGACAACCCCATCACCCGCTTCGAGGAGCTCGACGGTCAAGCCATCATGGCGCGCCCGGAGTGGGCCTTCCTGCCGTATTTGAAGAACAAATACGACATCGATTTCCCACTCATCCCCTTCAATTTCTCGGTCGCCAATTTCATCGCCGACCCGAGCTTCATCCAACAGGGATTTTACATCGCCGAGCCCTTTTTCATCGAACAGGGCGGCGGGCAAAAACCCAAATTCCTGTATGCTTGGGATGCCGGGTTCGATTCCTATGTCACCCTGATTGCCAATGAGGATTGGATCGCCGCGCATCCGGTCGCCACCCGGGCCTTCCTCGCCGCGTATCTGCAGGGCTGGAAAAACTATCTGCAGGGGGATCCCTCCGCGGCCCATGCGCTGATGAAGGCGGAAAACTCGAACAATACCGACGCCTTCCTCGCCTATTCCCGCCAGATGATCATCGACGAGCGCCTCGTCATCGGTCGCGGGGCGGATGGTGGCCCGGCCAAAATCGGTCAACTCGAGCCCGCCCGGATGGCCACTCAGATCCAGCAACTGGAGGAATTGGGCATCCTGGCCCCGGCCGGCAAGCTCACCGCCGATGATGTCATGACCACGGCCTTCCTGCCGTAAACAGCGGACGGTCCTATGCGGAGGGATTGCACCGCCCCCCCACGGGCCTTTGATTGGGGGCTCTTATGAAATTGCTCCGCCCCACCCTGCTGCTCCTCGGCCTGATCGTCATCGGGCTGGGCACCGCCTGTCAGAAAGCCACCTCCGCGCCGGAACTCCGCGCCTTGATCATCGACGGTCAAAACAACCACGACGTGTGGCCCAAATCGACCATGATGATGAAAAGCTACCTGGAGGAGACCGGGCTCTTCACCGTGGATATCGCCCGCAGCCACTACACCTGGCGGGCGGAGAAATGGATCGAAGCCTATCCCCTCACCACGCAGGCACCGACCGAGAACTTGCCCGAACCGCAACCCGATCCTGACTTCGCGCCCCAGTTTGCCGACTACGATGTCGTCATCTCCAATTTCGGTTGGAAGGCCGCCCCCTTGCCGGCCGCCACCCAAGCCGCCCTCGAAGCCTACATGAACGCCGGAGGCGGTCTGGTCGTGGTGCACGCCGCGAACAACTCCTGGCCCGAATGGCGGGCCTTCAACGAAATGATCGGTCTCGGCGGCTGGGGCGGACGGAACGAGAACAGCGGTCCCTACGTCTATTACAACGACGCCGGGGAACGCATCGTGGACCCCTCGCCCGGCCGGGGCGGCAGCCACGGCCCGCAACACGAATTCCAGATCACCACCCGCGACGCCGACCATCCCATCATGCAGGGAATACCTGCGGTCTGGATGCACACGCAGGATGAGTGTTACGATCGCCTGCGAGGCCCCGCCCTCAACCTCACCATTCTGGCCACCGCCTACGCGGATGCCGAGCAGAAGGGATCCGGGCGCCACGAGCCCATGCTCATGGCCCTGACCTACGGCGAGGGCCGCATCTTCCACTCCACTTTGGGGCACGACGACTACTCGTTCGAATCCGTCGGGTTCATCACCACCTTCCTCCGCGGCGCCGAATGGGCCGCGACGGGTCAGGTGACGGTGCCGGTGCCGGATGATTTCCCCGGACCCGATGAGCCTTCCTCCCGGGCCTATGCCGGGCCCTGAACGGCCGCCGGGACAATTGTGCAATTCTTAGCAGAGTTGCCCGGAATGGGGTGACGGTGACGATTTTGGCCTGAGCGATGCTCCGCGTCGCGATCGAATCACCATGCCTTCACCTCCCGCTCTGACTCCGCTTTGTGATGTCCACGATCCTTCGTTTTGGCCGTGGCATCGTTGGCCTGAATTCTCCCGCTGGCCCAACCCCGAAGCCGCCCTCGTCGTAGTGCCCATGGCCGGAATGGCTGATTGGGGCTTGGGGCACGCCCTTGACGCCGAGGAACTCGTGCTCATGCACGTGCTGCGCCAGGCCCTCACCGCGCACCCGCCCGCTCCACACCGGCTGCTGGGGATTCCGCCGCTGCGGTTCGTCTTCGGTCCGGGCCCCGCCACCGCCTTCGCCACGGATCCCCCTACCGTCCACCAGTGCCTCGACGAAGTGGCGGCCTCCATCGCCGCGTCCGGTTTCCGCCGGATCGTGCTCTACAATTCCAGTCCCTGGAATGAGGAGCTGACCGCCGCAGCCGCCCGCGACCTGCGCATCTCCCGGCAGCTCCAAATGTTTCGGATCAGCCTGAGTGGGCTGGGGCTCGATTTTTCGCCCGGCGAGGGTTCGCCAAGTCGGGAGTTGCAGACCGTGATCACCGCCCTCACCGGGTGCGCGCCCGAGGCTTCCGCCATCCCTGATCCCTTGCCGGTCACCGCCGCCGCCATCGCCGCTCCGAAGATCGTCGCGCCCATCGCCGAGCGCCTCGCCCAACTCATCGCGGAAATCGACCGCTGGCCGGCATTGCCTGACGCCGGTCGCATCCCCCCCGCCACGCCACCCGCCCTCTCGTCATGACCGCACCGCTGATGCCTGCCCCCTTCCCCTCCTATCGCCAGCGCTACCTGCCCGGCCTCACCTTGAATCAGATCAAGGCGTTGCCCGACAAAGCATGGGCGCCGGTCATCGTCGCCACGGGGGCGATCGAGCAGCACGGTCCCCACCTCCCGGTGGCGGTCGACTCCCTGATGGGGCAGGTCTGGTCCGAGCGCATCGCCGCCCATTTGTCCCCCGCAACCCCCTGCTATTTCGCGCCGCCCATCACCATTGGCAAAAGCAACGAACACGTCGGATTTCCCGGCACCTTGATCATTTCGAAGGACACCCTGCGTCGCCAACTCATCGTCATCGCGCGGCAGCTCCACCAATGGGGATTCGGGCAGCTGAGCATCCTCAACACGCACGGTGGGAATACCGATGTGCTCATCTATACGCTGCATGAAATTGAAGCCGAGTTGGGTCTCGCCACCGGTTTTTTGCGAGCCGACGTGGACTACGGGCTGCCGGAAAAGGAGCGGAGTCTGGGCATGCATGCCAACACCGCCGAAACCGCCTGGCTGCAGGCCATCGCCCCGCAGTATGTCGACATGAGTCTGGCCGTCAGCGAATACCCGGACCCCGCAGCGGCCTCGGGTCAGCTGCGTCCGGAAGCGGCGCCGGCGACGTTCGCGTGGGTCACGGCGGATGTTTCCCGCAGCGGAATCATGGGCGACGCTCCAGCCGGCACCGCGGAGCGCGGACACCACTGGCTCGAGATCACCGCCCGGAGCTACGCGCAAAAAATCACGGCCTCGCCGCCGCCCGCAAAGCGGCGCTCGAAGCCTAGGCCCGGTTTGGGCAGGCACGATCCGTGGACCCGGCGTCGATCCGCAGGAAGCCTGCGGCATGAATGGATTGCATGAAGCGATGAAAAATCCGCCCCAATGGGACGTCCTCGCTCGGGTCATTTTCGGAGGTAAAACCCGCGAGTTGACCGGTTTTTTCAAGTTGGCCCCTTATTTGCTATTCTGAGCTGCAAGCCGGCGCCCAAGGGAAGCCAATCGTTTCACAGCATCGGCTGCTAGGACATCGTTCAACATGCTCAGATCCGTTGCGGAATACCCGATGGAAGGTTACCATCAGGGAGTCCATCAAACAGGAAAATACCACCTCATGACCCTCGCGGAAAGTGACCGCGAAGGCCATGATCGGCACGTCCCTCATCGCCACGATTTCTTCGAATTGATCTGGATTCGACGCGGTCACGGCCGGGTGAGTTGTGACCTTCAAGGTTTCGAGTATCGCGCCAACACGCTGCTGGTGGTTTCCCCCGGTCAGGTGCACGCCTGGCGCTACGAAACGGAAACCCAAGGATTGATCGCGGGGTTCTCCCCGGAATTTCTGGCGGTCAACAGCGAACATCCCGGGCTGCTCGCAAAGCTCCCGTTTCTGTATCCCGAGTTCATGGATCCGGTGCTCTATCTTGATGAAACGGAGGGCGGTCGCATCGATCTGGTCTTTCAACAGTTTCAGGATCTGGTGCAGATCGAAGCACCGGGCCGAGACGACATCGCCCGTGGCTTCCTCCTCGTGATTCTCAGCCACATGCGCCAGCTGTTTGCCCGCCGCGGCGAAGCCGCGCCCCAGCCCATCCGCGGCGAGAGTGAGTTGCTGGTTCAACGTTTCCGACTCGCGCTCGAAGAACACCTTCCGCAGATCGTCGAGGTCGGCGAATTCGCCGAACTGCTCAACATCTCGCGCACCCATTTGAACAACGGGTTGCGGCGCTACACCGGCCGTTCGGCCAGTGAGCTCATTCACGAGCGCATGCTATTGGAGGCCAAACGGCGACTGCTGCATTCCACCCTGACCATCGCGGAGATTGCCTACGAGTTGAGGTTTCAAGACCCCTCCTACTTCGGGCGTTTCTTCCGCAAATACACCGGGGTCACCCCGGGAGGGTATCGCGAGGCCATGCAACATGCGGCCATCGCCTGCTGAGGGCTCTGCCAGACGCCGGAAACCGACAGCCAACCTCTGGGTGGGGTTTTCAGGTCAGGCCTCCGCCGGGTCCCGCCCACCGCGTCACCGAGGGAGTTCCCCCTGCATGGTGCGTGGGGGGGGGAGCGAAATGCCCAGGCGAATTGGCGGCGACCCCGTTTAGCCAGAGCAAGGGAGAGGATGATCCGCTGGAACCCTGAACTCCATTACGCCCCTCCCCGGTGACCGTTTTCCAGATCGAATCGTGTCTAGGTATGGAGCCCTTAGTTGCCGACGGGGGGCCAGAATCATCCTGCCTAATACCCCCCGTCTCTGCCTCCGGCACTTTCGGTGAATTTATGGTTCTATCCGCCGTCAGCCCAGTCGGAAACATTCACTGGCATATGCCGTGCTGAAACTCTCGCACCCACCTATGACTACCATGAAATCGACTACAACCACCGCCCGCCTCGGTCTTTTTGCCGCGGTGCTGGCTTTGCCACTCGGCGCTCAAAACGAAGAAGACGTGTTGGTGTTGGAGGAATTTATCCTCTCAGAATCTGCTTCGGCTGAAGATGGAAACCTCCTCCCCACCTCGCGCCCCGTAAATTCCGTTTTCGATGATCTCACGATCCTCGAGACTCCCCGTTCTGTAACGGTGCTGACACCCGAGCTCATGGCTCGGTTCGATATCCAAGACTTCTCTGATTTAAGCAAAATCGGAGCCGGCACCCAGCAACAGAACTTCTACGGCGTGCCCGGCACCCCCGTGCTGCGCGGGGCCAAGGGAGGAGTCTTTTTCAGCGGCATGCAACGCGGCTACCAACGCAATGAGATGCCCCTGTCCTTTGGCTCCATTGAGGCCATGGACATCGTGAAAGGCCCTGCTCCCGCCCACTTTGGCGCTTCCCAAGCTGGCGGCTACACCAACCTGATTCCTAAATCGCCCTACTTCGATAAGAAGCGCGGCTCGGTGATGCTGGAAGTCGGTTCTTGGGACCACTATCGGATCCAAGCCGATGTGGGTGGCCCCACGCTCGTGGGGGACACCCCGGTCGCCTATCGGTTTTCGCTGACCGCGCAACAAGCCGACAGCTACTACGATCGGATCGGTAACGACTTTGTTTCGCTCTACGGCTCGATGAAGGCGCGGTTGTCGGACAGTCTGTCGCTGTTCACCGGGGCGGAATATTTCAATTTCCAGTCCAATGAAAACGCGGGTTGGAACCGCATCACCCAGGATCTGGTCGACAACGACCAGTACATTATCGGTGAACCCGCCTCGATCATCTCCGGGGCATGGGGCGGGGTCGCCGTGCGCTCCATCGCCGAGTTCCCGGGGCAGAATCAGGTCAATCAACTCCTCCAGGCCCTCGCAATTCCCGGCGACATCGCCCGCAGTCGCATCCCGACTGCCCAACTCGGCCTCATGGTGAACCTGAATACCCAAGCGGGTCTCGATCGCATCTACAACGTCGACAACATCCTCGGCGGATTCGGCACCAACCAAGGGCTCATTGATCAAATCGCCATCGCGGCCTATGACGCCTACGTCTACACGCCCGCATACTTCGCGGCCGGGGGTGAAGTACTGACCGACTCCATCGAAGGGTCCACCGTTCTCTCCGACAACTCCGACTACGCCAACTCCGAGAACTTTGTTTGGTTCGCCGACGTTGTCAGCACCGCCCTCGACGAAACCACCATCAAGGGCCAGTTCCTCGTCGACTACATTAAGACGGAGAAGCTCTCCACCTACGGCTATGCCATCGACACCGAGCAACTCGTGCTGGAGGCCAAACTTTCGGCCGTCACCGAGTTCGGCCTGGGCGAGAGCATGAAACTCACCTACGGGGCCTCTGCCCGCTACACCGAGGCCTACATGCTGCAAGACTTCTTTGCCGAGCCCTTCGCCCGTCGCGACATTACCCAGACGGCAATCACGCCCAACAGCGTGATTCTAACGGGTCCGCAGCGGGGACCCGACGGCAGCAACTTCTGGTCACCGACCGCCCAGGGCGGGGCCAACGCTGACTCCGAACTTTGGCAACTCAGTCTGTTCGCCTTTGCCGAGAACAAGTGGACGGATCGCTTCTCCACCTATACGTCCCTGCTCGGAGCGCATGCGCCCTACACGACCGCCTACCCCAGCGAGGTGGACCAAGTTCCGGCCAACAGCCCGATTCGGAACAAGGTTTCAAATGAAAAGGATTACTTCAGCATTTCGTTCAGCCCGGTCTTGGCCTTGACCGAAAACGCCAACCTCTACGCCACGGCGCAACAAGGCACCTCCATCGATGCGCTGCAAGGCGGGGCCATCGTCGGGGAAGGCAACTTTGCCGAGAACCAACTCATCGAAGGCGGGCTCAAGTTCTCGGTTCTCGAGGACTCGCTGTTCGCCTCGCTCGCGGTCTATCAGTGGGAGCAATCAGCGTTCGATGAGCGCACCAACAACTCTGAACCTCTCGAAGGCCAAGGGGTTGAACTCGAGGTCACTTGGGCAATGGCACCAAACCTGACCGTCATCGCCTCGGCCAACAACCAGCAGGTGGAACGCAAATCCCCCCTCGGCTTCCGTTCCTTCCCGCTCACCGCCGAGCAGATCGCCCTCTATTCCGGGTCACTCAACAGCCAGTTTGGTCCCGCCGTGTTTGATCCCGGCAACGGCGCGCAACCAGCCAACAACCCGGATTTGCGCTACCCGGGCACACCTGAAACCCAAGGCAAGATCTTCCTGGTTTATGGTGGTGAATCCGGCTTCGGCGGCAGTCTTGGCGCGGTCTTAAGCGAGTCCTATTGGCATAACTTTGACCGCACCATCAAACTGCCCTCCAGCACGGTGTTCACGGGCTCCCTCTTCTACCGTCAACCGGGCTACGAAGTGGGGGTCATGATTGATAACCTGACCGACGAGGACTACTACTACGGCGCCGATCCGGTATTCGCCGCCAACACCCTTCTGACCAAGGCTCCGGAGCGGAATTACAAATTCACCTTCACCTACAGGATTCAAAAGGGACAGTCGCTGGCAAAAATCTGCAGGTGCCGCAGGTCGTCGGAAATCCCCCAGCCATTGTCGTTGAACCCAAAGAGCACTCGCGCTTTTGCGCCTTCCCTGGTTCGCCCCCCCCGTAGCGGCGAGTGGAAACGAGCCGAAACTCGATCAGGTTTCAGCTTTCAGTTCTCAATTTTCAGTCCTCTAAATCAATTATGCCGATCATCACCACGCTGGGCTTTTCGGGACGCACCGAAGAGGCCCTCGATTTCTACAAGTACGCGTTGGACGCAAGAACGACCTTTCTGATGCGTTTCCGCGATTGTCCCAACCAGTCCCACTCCAAAGCGGGAATGGAAGACATGATTTTCCACGCCACTTTTGAAATCGAAGGCACCGTCCTCATGGCGAGCGATATGGGTTGGGCAAAGAACGAGGAACAGGGCAGCTTTGCCGGATTCTCGCTCGCGATCAGGTTGAGCTCGGTCGAACGGGCTATGAGGATTTTTTCGGCATTGAGTCAGCAGGGACGAGTCGTGATTCCGCTGGGGAAATCAGAGTTCACCTCTTGGTACGGTATCGTGGTCGATCACTTTGGTGTATCCTGGAAGATCAACGTCGATTAAACATCGATTCACGACCTTTACTCCGCGGTTGCCGTGAGGAAGGCGATGAGCTGGGCGAAATGTTCATCCGTAAACTCCGGATGCCGCGGCATGATGGTTTCGGGATAAAACTGTTTTGGGTCCGCCACCATGTTGCGGAAGTGATCAGGATTGTGCTGCGCGTGGACCTGCAAAATCGCGAGCGGCCGCTGGGAAGTATTACCCCCGACCTCCCCCGGACCTTGGTGGCAATTGTTACACCGCGCCAAAAACAAGGCCCTGCCCTGCGCCGCCAGCCCGTCCAGCGTCGCCAACGGCCCTTCATGGAAGGGGGCGTAGCGCGTGGCTTCGCGAGCAACCCCCAATTCCACGATCTGGGTCGCGGAGATCATGCCGTGGTCGGTCTGATCGATAAAGTCGGGATGCCGCGTCGGGCTGACGAAGGCGTAATAGGGCGCCAGGTCTTCGATTCCCAGAAACGTCGGCCAGCCCGCTCCCTGCCGGGGTGAACGGCCTTCGTAGTAAACGAGGAGGTAGGGGTCGCGCTCCGCAATGAGGTCAAACGGCATCCATGACTCCCATCGGTCGGAACACCGCAGCACCAGGCCGTCCGCGTGCGCTGCGGGCCCCAACGCGGCAATCACCTCCGCCAACGGCACGACAGTCATTTCCACGGCAGCCGCCGTCGGCCAGATGCGATCCATGACCGTTCGCGCTCCGGGCAGTTCCGCCAGGGCCGCGCGCGTCACATAGCCGGTCTGGCCCGTCGGCACCCGCGCCCACGAATCGTCGAGCACCAGATCGTCATCCGAGGCCGGCGCAAGCGTTACCGGCAGCGAGGCGCCCGACAACGACACCACCAAGCACCACGCGCCCCAGCGCATCACGAACATTTTCAGCAGAGTGAGCATGGGGTTGGTCGAGCACTCGGGGTGCCATTTTGGGGCCGATCGGGCCGGGACGAGGGCCGGTCCAGAGTTCGTTCAAAATTACCAGCCGACCCGGCATGAGAGGCGCTCGCAGAGGGGATCGCTCAGCCCGCGGACCTCCGCCCACCTCCTTTTAGCCCATCCTCCATCCCTTCCCGGCCGGTGCCCATTTGCGCCGACGACCAAACCGCTCAACCTCCCCCATGCCTACACCCGGATTCGTCACCGTTTCACCCGAACTCATCGCTGACCTGCAAACGGTCGTGGGTGCTGACCAAGTCATCACCGAGGGCAACAAACTAGAAACGCTGTCCAAAGACTTTTATTGGTATTCACCGATCTTGCGGGACCGGATCGGAGACCGGAATGCCTCGGTCGCCGTCAAGGTGAGCGACCTCGAACAGCTTCGTCGAGTAGTAGCGATAACTGCGGCGGCGCGGGTGCCGATAACGCCCCGCGGCGCCGCAACCGGCAATTACGGTCAATGTGTGCCGCTCTACGGGGGCGTGGTGATCGATCTGAGTGCCTTCGACGGCATCCTCAGCATCGAGGACGGCGTGGTGACGGCCGAACCCGGCGCCCGCCTCGTCGACATCGAGAATCAGGCCCGTCCCCTGGGCTGGGAGTTGCGGTGCTATCCGTCCACGTGGATCAAGTCGACGGTGGCCGGCTTTCTGGGCGGGGGGTCCGGGGGCATCGGATCCATCTCCTGGGGCGGACTGCGGGAACCCGGCACGATCAAACGATTCAAGATCATGACCGTCGAGGAGACCCCGCGGATCATCACCCTCGAAGAAGCCGACTGCCTCAAAGTGTTCCACGCCTACGGCACCAATGGGATCATCATTGAAACCCAACTCCGTCTCGCGCCGGCCTACCCGTGGCTGCAGATGGTGATCGCCAGCGAGGATTGGGACCCCTTGCTCGACTTCGCCGCGGAAATCTCAGCCGATGCCAACGTGCGCAAACGGCTCGTGACCGTATTGGAAAACCCGCTCGGTTCGTTCTTCAAACCCATCAAAAAGTTCTACCCGGAGGATCATCATCTCATCTTTTTCGAGATCGATGAGTCGGCGGCCGATGCCATCGCCGCCCGCGCGGGAGCCCTCGGCCTCAAGGTGCCACACCGCATTCCCTACCACTACCCACGGAAGGCACCGATGCTCTCGGATTATACTTGGAACCACACCACCCTGTGGGCGTTGAAGGCCGATCCCAGTTGGACGTATCTGCAAAGTGGATTCGGCGACAACTACCGGGAACAGTTCCAACTCCTGCACCAGCAGTTTCCGGGAGAAATCATGTTCCATCTCGAATTCACCCGCGGCAATCCGAAGATGGGGGTCAAAAACACCATCGCCTGCGGCGGGATACCCGTGGTCAAATTCAGCACCGAGGAACGGTTGAAAGAGATCATCAACTACTGCACCGAGATCGGAGTGGGCACCGCCAACCCCCACACCTGCTACATCGAAGAGGGCGGCCGGGATCAGGGCTACGACATCCAACTCGAACTCAAAACCGAGGCCGACCCCTACAACCTCTTGAATCCCGGCAAAATGAAACAAGCGCCCGCACCACCGTTTGCGGTGCCGGGGTCAATGCCTCAGTTCCTGTTTACGTGATCGGAGCCAATCTCACCGAGGCCTTTGCCGGCGTAGACTTCGAGAGCGGGGCGGTCGCCACGATGCGCGATGGCACCCGACTCATCGCCGACATTTATCGCCCTCAGGTCGACGGTCCATGGCCAGTCTTGCTCATGCGCCAGCCCTACGGCCGCGATATCGCGTCCACCGTGGTTTATGCGCACCCCACGTGGTGGGCCCGTGAAGGATTCATGGTGGTGATCCAGGACGTGCGGGGGCGGGGCGATAGTGAGGGCGAATTTTATGCGTTCCGTCACGAGACCGAGGACGGGGTCGATACGGTGGCGTGGGCCGCAGCCCTGCCCGGCAGCAATGGCCGGGTAGGCATGTATGGATTTTCCTACCAGGGCTCGACCCAACTGCTCGCGGCGTTGGGGAAACCGCCGGCCTTGCGGGCACTCGCGCCGCACATGACGGCCTTTGACCTCTATGCGGGTTGGTTTTACCGCGACGGGATTTTGCAACTCAGCACCACCTTGGGCTGGGCCAGTCAAATGCTGCGCGAAGACGCCCGCCGCCGCGGCGCGGCCAGCGAGGCGGCATTGGAACACAATTGGCTCAATCCCGGTGCGCTCTGCGCGCTCCTGCCGATCCAGGGCGTAGCCCCGATCACCCATGACGACCTCCCGTCTTACGGGCGCGACTGGATCGCGAACTCCCGCCCCGATCCGTATTGGGCGGAGTTTGATCTGCTGCCGCGTATCGCCGAACTCGCTCTACCGATGTTTCACCTCAGTGGTTGGTATGACTTCTACCTGCGTGGCTCGGTGGAGGGCTTTCGCGCCATGGCCGCGACGCACCCGGACCAGGTCCTGTTGGCCGGGCCGTGGCAACACCTCCCCTGGGGAGAACATGTCGGCGGCATCCCTCTCGGTCCGGCGGCGGCGCCAACGACCGACGCCGCCATGGCGGCGTGGTTTCACCACTGGCTCGACCAGGAGTCCGTGACCAGGCCGGCTCCGTTGCCACCGGTGAAGTATTTTGTGCTCGGCCGCAATCAGTGGTCGGAAGCGACCACCTGGCCGCCGGCCGACACCACCTCGCAAACGTGGTTTCTCTCCTCGGCAACCCGCGCGAATTCCCGCTACGGGGACGGCACCTTGGATCAAGGTGGCAGCGGGGGCCCGGAAGACCTGTTCACCTACGATCCCGAAGTGCCGGTGGTGGCCCCGGGGGGAAACCGCGGCGGTAACGCGGCTTTTGGGCCGCACGATCTGGCACCCCAGCAGGAGGGCAACAACCTCCTCGTCTACACCAGCGCCCCGCTCACCCGCGCGCTCACGATCGCGGGCGATCCCCGCTGCGAACTGCACGTCAAATCCAGCGCGGTCCGGACGCACTTCGTCGTGCGCCTGTCACGGGTCAAACCCGATGGAGCCGCCCTCTTTCTTACCTTGGGCGCAACCGAGGTGCCCGACGCCAATGCCGCTGACGGAAAAGTTTTGTCCATCAAACTCGACCCCATCGCGGTCGAATTTGCCGCCGGTGACTGCATCCGGCTTGATGTCGCCAGCTCGGCCTTCCCCCTCCTCATTCGTTCCCCCAACACGGCGACCGATCCCGCTCAGGTGGGAGCTGCCCGTGAGTTCCGACGGGCCCTGCAGATCGTCTACCACGACGATGCCCGGCCCTCCGCCTTGATCTTGCCGACCTTGATAGTCGATTAAAGCGGGGCTGGAAAATCCGGAGAGAGGCGCTTATGTCGGGCGCGCCTAGAAAAACCGTGCTGATGATAATGTGGCTGGGAGGGACGAGCTCTGTCTCGTCCGTTTCAACCTGCTCCCAGCCCCGACTGTATAAACTCATCCAACGCAGCGGACTCGTCCCTCCCAAGTCGGGCTTTGCGCCAGATGTGTCGCGCTCCTTAAGCGCCCCGAAGAACCCCGCGCGCCCTACTCGGCGAAGGCGTCTTCGATCAGCGTAAAATCCGTCCAATCCGTCATCGGGGAGAGGGTCGCGCAAGGATGATTGCGGCGGAACTCTGCAATTCCAATGCAGCCGCCAAGTCGCGGGACTGGTGGCACCCGTGCGGGGATCTTCCGCCCAGACCAATTCATCGACAATGAGTTTCAGCGATTCGATTTGGTAGGTCAGGTCGAGTTCCGGCTCATACTCCGCCACCACCAGGTTCGCCGCGGCGATGGGGTCCGCTGCCGCCGCTTTCCACCCCCGATCCAACACCTGCAGAAAAGCCACCAAGGCCTCTCGGTGCCGCGCCAGGGTCTGCTCGCTGACGAACAGCGTTTGCGAATAGGCCAGGTGTCCCCAATCTTTGTAGACCAGCGCATTCACGTCGTGGCCCGCCACCCGCATGCGGACAAACTCGTCCACGTAGTAGGCCTGCTTGGCGTCGACCTCATCACGCAATAACGGACCGTCGCCATAGTCGGCCTCGCTCACCTCCACTTTACTCGGATCCACCCCGACATGCGCCAACGCCGTCGCCAGCGCCTCATGCCCGTCGCCATGCACGGCGACCCTCAATCCCACCAGATCATGCGGGGTGTTCAAGGGGTGTTTGGCCTTCGCCACGAGGCACAGGGGGGATGCTTGAAACATCGCCCCAATGGCCATGATCGGCGTACCGGCGGCTCGCCCGGAGAGGAACAACCCACTTTCGATCGAGCCAATCGTATGGTCGGAAGCCCCGACCTCGGCCGCCAGGTCACCGTATCCTTTGGGCAACCGCCGAATCTCCAGGTCAATCCCCGCCTCGGCAAACCAGCCGTGCGTCTTCGCCCACGACAACCCGGCAAACTGGGCGTTTTGCACCCCCAGATCCAATTGCATCACCAGTTTGGTCGCCGCGGCGGCGGCGGAACTGGGCAAACCGATTCCACTGAGCAAAACAACTGCGACCAGCAGGGCGTCCATGCCGCGACGGCGGTGAGAAAGGAAAGAAATCGTCATGGCCAAACCCCGTCGCATGAACCGGACCAGATCACCGCCCGCCCCCTCTTTTGGGCCCGGAGGGAGAACGGTTTCCCTAGCATGAATTCGGCTCATGGCACAAACGACCGATTTCTCCCACCAGTTGATCACTGGCAAGGTCGCTGCTGGCAACCCATCGGCCTCAGGCGGCCATTTTTGATCTCTATGACGGTTACCGTTCCCATCGTAAAATTTGACCAAGTGGAAAAGCGCTACGGCGACGGTCCTCTCATTCTTGATCGGATCAGTTTCGAAGCACAGCGGGGCGACTTCATTTCGCTGATCGGTCCGAGTGGTTGTGGTAAATCGACGATCCTCAAACTGATCTCCGGGCTCAATCCCATCTCCGGAGGGCACGCGACCGTGGAATCAATCACCCCGGAAAATGCGGCCGAGGAGCTGGCCTTTGTTTTTCAGGAACCGACCCTGCTGCCTTGGCTGACCGTCCAGCGCAATGTCGAGGTGCCGCTGAAGATCCGCGGGGTGGAATCCTCGCGGCGCGCCGAGGTGGCGCGCAAATCACTCGACCTGGTCGGACTCGCCGGGCGAGAGGAGGCCTATCCTCGCCAACTTTCCGGCGGCCAGAAGATGCGCGTGTCCATCGCGCGGGCCCTTTCGCTTTCGCCCAAGATCCTACTCCTCGATGAGCCCTTTGGTGCCTTGGATGAGATGACGCGGGATCACCTCAACGAAGAGTTACTGGCGATCCGCGACCGCAAGGCATGGACGGCCTTCTTCGTGACCCACTCGGTTGCGGAGTCTGTTTTTCTGTCCAATCGGATCTTTGTGCTCAGCGCCAACCCCGGTCGAATCCATCGCGAGGTCCGCGTCGACCTGCCCTATCCCCGCACGGAGGAAACCCGGCAATCGAGCGCCTACCAAAAATTGGTGGCCGAAGTCACCCTCCTCCTCCGCTCCGTCGAAGGCCCTCGGACCTGATCCCGCATGTCGAAGAAAACCCTCACTTACATTCTCCCGGTCCTTACGGGAATTGCTTTTTTCGGAGCGTGGTATGCCGTCCGGGCGCTGCTCGGCGAAGACGGCAAGTTCCTGCTCCCCACCCCGGATGAAATCCTCGTCGCGTTTCGCGAATACGGGGACCAGCTCTGGGCGGCCATGCTCAACACCACCAAAGGCGCCGTAATCGGATTCAGCTTCGCCGTGGTGGTCAGCTTCATCTTCGCGCTGGTCCTTTCGCTCACCCCGATGGTGCGAGCCAGCCTTTACCCGTATTTGATGATCCTGCAGATGACGCCCATCATCGTGTTGGCGCCGATTTTAATCCTGTGGGTGGGCCCGGGCCTGGTGAGTGTGACCGTCATCACGTTTCTGATCTGTTTCTTCCCGCTGACGGTCAACACGACCCAGGGGCTGATCTCGACGGATCGCAACCTGGTCGACCTGTTCACCATGTGCAAAGCGACCAAGGCGCAGGAGATTTTAATGCTCCGAATTCCGGCCGCCCTGCCCTATTTTTTCACCGGGCTACGGATCGCCGCAACCCTCGCACCCATCGGGGCCATCGTCGGGGATTTCTACGCGGGTAACTCGGCTGGGGGCCAAGGCGGGCTGGGGTTCCTGACCATCGTCTTCAGCTCACAATTCAAAAACGCGGCCCTCTTTGCCACGGCCGCCGCCAGCTGCGGACTGGGTTTCCTCTTTGCCGGCATCGGCATCGGGCTCGCCTGGTCCAGTCTGCACAAGTGGCACGATTCCTACGCCAAATCCGACTCATGACCCTGCCCTCTCGTCTCAAGCACCGTTGGTTCCCGTTGATCCTGGCGGGGACTCTGGCCGGCCTCATCACCGGGTGTGGCCGCGACCGCTCGGATCCCGAATCGGGACTGCCCATCGTTAAATTCCAAACCGACTGGTATCCCCAAGCCGAACACGGGGGCTACTACCAGGCCTTGGTCCAAGGCTATTACGCCGAGGCCGGCTTGGCGGTGGATGTGCTGGTGGGTGGACCCGGCTCACTGGGCACCCAAAAGGTGGCAACCGGCCGGGCGGATTTCGCGATGGGTCGCAGTGACGATGTGATGTTGGCCGTGCAAGAGGGGCTGCCCATCGTGATTGTATGCGCGTTGATGCAACACGATCCGCAGGCACTGCTGTTGCACGAATCCAACCCCGTCGAAACTTGGGAGGACCTCGATGGCAAAACCGTCATGAGCACGCCCGGGGCCGCCTGGGCCCGGAATTTGGAAGCGCGCTACAACATCACGTTGAATGTCATGCCGATGAACTACGGCTTGGCTCAATTCATGTCCAATCCGGAATTCATTCAGCAGTGCTTCATCACCAACGAGCCCTATTTCGTGATGCAAAACGGGGGTAAGCCCAAAACCATGCTGCTCGCCCAGGAGGGCTACGACCCCTACCGGGTGATATTCACCAGCCGCCGCTTCGTCGCCCAATACCCGGAACGGGTCCGCGCTTTCGTGGCCGCCTCCATCAAGGGCTGGGACTCCTTCCTCCATGGCGACTCCACCGAAGCCAGGGCGATGATCGCGGAACGCAATGACGGCATGAGCGACGGGTTCATGAACTTCAGCATCGCCGCCATGAAAGCGAACAAACTGGTGCACGGAAATCCCGAGCTGGGCGAAGCCAATGGTCTCCTCCAACGCGATCGACTTGAAGGGCTGGCATCGAGTCTGCACCGTCTGGGCATCCTCCGTGAACCCATGACAATCGACCAATATGCGACGTTCGAATTTCTGCCGGCCGAGCTGCAACCCCTGATCGAAAAATAGGACTCACGATGTCCCGCATTGGGTTCCTGGTCGGTTGGCTGATCACCCCATGGGTTAGCGCCCAGCCGGAATCGACCCGGGTGATCTTTTATCCCGATTGGTTTCCGTCGGCCCAGTTCGCCGGCGTCTATGTCGCACTGGATCGAGGCTACTACACCGCGGCTGGCCTGGAGGTGGAACTGCGGGAATTCGCCTACGGCCAGAACGCCACCGCCAACCTTGCCGCGGATCCGGCCACCTGCACTCTGGGCACGATCGAGGGCTATATCCTGTTGCAACATCTGGACCGCGGCGACGACCTCGTCGCCTTTCGCCCCATGTTGCGCGAGAGTCCGGCGGGGGTCATGAGTTTTGCCCGGACCCAAATCCAGTCGGCGGCGGATTTTGCCGGCCGGCCCGTCGGGGTGCACGCCTACGCGGACAAGTTGTTTGCCTGGTTCGCCGCGAACGCCGGCCTCGCCCCGACCGACACCCATTTTGTTCGCGTCGAGGATGATGTCGCCGATCTGATCTCGGGCACGGTGCAGGCGATGCAGGGCTACGCCACCGAGGAGTATGTGGCGTTTCAAGCCCGGGTCGCGCCGACGCCCACGGCGTTCCTTTCGTTCCGCGCCATGGGGTTTCCGTCGTATTCAGAGATCCTCTACCACCGCGCCCTACCGCCGCCACCCGCGACCCTCCGCCGATTTATCGACGCGACGCGCCGCGGTTGGGCGGAGGTTTACCGCGACCCACCCGCCGCGGTGGCGGCTATTCTGGCACAATTGCCGCCCGATGCCGAAGCCGATCCCGCCCACACCAGCGCCGCCTTGACCGCCCTGCGGCCCTACGTCTTTGGCGCCGCCTCGCCCCCGCTGGCGCCGATGGATCCCGCCCGCTGGAATACCCTCATCGACGTGGCCCGCGAGATGACCCTGATCTCCGGCGACATCCCGCCCCCGGCGACGTGGTTGCGGTAGCCCCTCGTCAATCCCCGGGACAGCCAAACCTTTCAATCGGCGGCCGACTCCGCCACGATAAAGGCGATCAATTCGTCCATCTCCTCGGTAGTGTAATGGGGATGAGGTTCCATGGTCGCGCCTGCAATCTGCCCCGTGGGATCACTAACATAGTTGCGGAAGTAAGCATCGTTATACCTAGCGTGCGCCTCCAACACCGGGAAGGGCCGTTTGCTCTTGTTGCCGCCAGCCAAGCCCTGGGGCCCTTGGTGGCAACTGGCACAGGAATTGATCCAAAGCTCGCGGCCCCGGATCGCCCGTGGCGAAAGGTCGAGCCAAGGTCCCGTCCGTGCCGGGGCCTCATACTCGGCCAGAGCGACAAACTGGATCTCGTCCACGCCCCACGGCCGCTTGTGACCCACATCAAGAATCTGACTCACCCCTGGAGCCAGTTGGTCGGCCATGCTGATCACGTAAGGCCCGGGATTGAACGCCAGTCCTTCCGGCGGCCAAGCCTGCGGCCCCTGATCATTGATTTTGGTGATCAGGAACGGTTTCTGTTCCGCGATGAACTCCGGTTGAAAGATCGAAAAATAGTCATCGGTGCAGTAGGCGATCGCCGTGTCCCGATCCCCCGACACGGGAAGGGCCGCCCACAGGTCCTCCAGCAGGACAATGGTGACCGTCTGCAGGCCGGGGACAAACTCGCCCTCAACCTCCAGTTGCGAGGAGGGCAAGGCGACGATGTCCTCCCAGGCGACAAAGCGGGATTCCCCTTCAGGCACCCCGGCCAACCCGGCAGAAATTTCCAAATCAAAGGGGGAACTGCGGTCGATCCGGAGGTCGAGCGGCGCGGCGGTCAAAGTCCCCACCGCCCAGACCACCAGAAACCAGCCTCCGCTTACAGTGCGGCTTAAGTGCGAAAATGAAACAGGCATAAACGAGTCGAGGTTAAGCGACGCGGGGAACAGCTTGACGGCGGAGCAACCCGCGCAAGGTCTCCGGCCCGAAGTCGCATCAGCCGACCCGACTCCCCTGGGGGTTAGCACCGCCGATGCCACCGTCGTGGTAGAAATCACCACATTGTGGGCTTTTTGCACCAGAATATCCCTCCCGTTCCCACCCCACTATGAACGGAAACTGCTACGCACGAGCTGATGTTGGACTACCGCTTATCTATCGCTCTCGTCGGACTTGGCATCATGGGCTTCACGGCCGGCTGCTCCCCCCAAAACGAAACCGCCCTGAACGCCGAAGGCCGGTTGCCCATCGTGGTGCAACTGGACTGGATCGCAGAACCGGAGCACGGCGGATTTTATCAGGCCGCCGCCAAAGGCTGGTTTCGCGAGGCGGGACTCGCCGTGCGGCTCGACCAAGGTGGGCCGAACGGATTTGGGATGCAGAAACTGGCGGCCGGCCAAGCGCAGTTTGCGCAGGCCGACAGCTCGAATGTGATTGTCGCCATCGCCGAGGGGCTGCCCGTCATCAACATCGCCGCCGTTTTTCAAAATGATCCGTCCGTGCTGATGCTCCACGCCGACAATCCCATCGACTCGTTTGAGGAAATCGACGGCAAGACCATCATGGCGCGACCCGAGTGGGCATTTTTGCCCTACCTGCGCAAAAAGTATGGCATCGATTTCAACATCGTGCCGCAAAACTTCTCGGTCACCAACTTCATCGCCGACCCCCATTTCATTCAACAGGGCTTCTACATCGCCGAGCCCTTCTACATCAAAGAGGGGGGCGGCCGGAAACCGAAATACCTCTACGCCTGGGACGCCGGGTTCGATGCCTACACCGTCATCTTTGCCAACAAAAAATGGGCGGCCGCGCATCCGGAGCAAACCCGGGCGTTTTTGGCCATCTACATCCGGGGGTGGCACGACTACTTGTTCGGCGACCCCACTCCCGCCCATGAACTCATGAAGCAGGTCAACCCGAAGAACACCGATGCTTTTCTCGACTATTCCCGCCAAATGATCATCGACGAGCGACTGGTCATTGGCCGTGAGAATGGCAGTCCCGCGCAGATCGGACGCGTCAGCACCGCCCGTTTTCAAACCCAGATCGACCAGCTGAAATCACTCAGCATCCTCAACCCCGACAGTCCGCTCACCGTGGCCGACGTGGTAACTACGCAATATCTACCGTAGCATTTGAAAAGCGGCATAGGCTGAGCTCACCCCGAGCCATGCATGTGTTTTCCAGTGCGCGGGTGCCTAATAGCTGCCTCCCTCTTGGTTTGATCGCCTCGGATTTCGGCGGTCCGGGACTGGAGCCCTGGACGACCTGCGACATTCTGATCGATGGAGACCGCATTGTGGGCGTCACCACCGCTCAGGGGAAGGTGGGGCTCTTTGCTCCCGTCGACGTCCCCACCACGGACTTGGCCGATCATTTGGTCTGGCCCGGTCTGGTGGACGCCCACACCCATCTCGACAAGACCTACACCTGGGAACGAGCGCCCAATCCCCGGGGGGAGTTCTGGGATGCCATCCAGATCCTGCACGAAGACTCGCGCCGGAATTGGAACGCCGAAGACCTCTATCGACGGGCCAGTTTTGCCCTGCGCACCGCTTGGGCTCACGGCACCATTGCCCTGCGCACACACCTCGATTCCGGTCCTGAAATTGGCGCCGAGGCTCATGCGGTAATGGCGCAGCTACGCGAGGAATGGCGCGGGCGAATTGAGTTGCAAATCGTGAGCATGGGCGGGGTGCGGGCGACCGACACACCCTCAAATCAAGGGTCACTGGACCTGGCCCGCCGCTATGGAGCGGCGGCGCTGGGAGGGTTC
>JAGYIG010000031.1 GCA_018402455.1 Opitutaceae bacterium | reverse complement strand
TGTCTACAAGAACACCAAGCTGGCTGTCATCGAAGCCAAGGCGTGGGATAAGCCGCTCACCGAAGGCGTCGGTCAGGCCAATGAGGTCCTGCAATCGGGCCGACACCACCGGGGGCCCGGTATCCTCATAGCGAATACGAGCCCGCCCGCCCCGCGGCAGCTCCACCCGCTCGGGCACGTAAGCCTCCATCACCGCCAGTTGTTCGGCGCGCAGCCAACTCTGCAGAATCGGCATGACCGGTTTGTCCTTCAACTCCCGCGCCCCGAAGCTGCCCAAGCATATCTGCTCCCGCAACATTTCCAAGTCCTCCGACAGGATCGGCGAAACCTCGAGCTCGGGAAACCACTCGGCCATCCGATTGACCCGGACGATCCACCGGTCCACCGCGGGGGTCCACGTCTTCAGGACGATCTCCCCGGCAGCCACCCGTTGCGCCAGCAGCCGGGCGGCCGCCTCCGCCGGCGGAGGGTCGGCAATCGGTTTGCTGCGCAGCACCAGATCCCGGAAGCGGAGCTCCCGGCGCACCACCACCCGCCGCACCGTCTCGTCATAGACCACGTGATCTCCGGCCTCGAAGTCATCCGGAAAGAGCTCCTCCAGCCACGACTCCTCCACCGCGGTCGCCAGCGACAGCAACACATTCACCTCCCCGCCACGGCCTTCGATTTCATTGATGTCCGCCGCCACCAGCAACGGCGCGGACTGCACCACGCTCTCGCGGGCTAACTGGCCCTTGCGGCCATGCACCAGCGCACAACGCAGGGTGCCGCGATCCAACCGCAGCGCGAGTTGATCGGCAAACCCGGCTAGCACACACTTGCCGATTTCCGCGTCCGGCACGGCTTCGTCACCGGTCATGCCTTGGCGCTGCGCCACCCCCCACAACTGCTCAAACAACGGGCCCACCGCCCGGGCGGACTGCGCGTGGATGCCCCACCGCTGGCAGGCGGCCACGTCAAAGCGTTCGGACCGCGCCTGCTGCCAAGCCGCCACCAACTGAAAGAAATCACTTTGCTCGTTTTCGCCCCAGGCGTGCTCCCGGGCCTGCGCCACGGTCCGGTCGATGCCGCGCAGCAGAAAATTTCGCCCTTGGGTCATCGCGGCCATCAGCGCCACGGTCCGCACACAGCCCCGGCGGTCGGCTTCAATCAACATGCGAGCGTAGCGCGGGTGGCTGGGAAACGCCACCATCTGTCGACCGATGGGCGTAATCCGGCCCTGGCGATCGGTTGCCCCCAGGTCGTGCAGGAGGCCGTCCGCCCGGGCCAGCGCCAAGGGGTCCGGCAACTCGAACCACGGGAACGCCGCCACCTCGACGATCCCCGCCGCCTTGAGGGTCAATACGCTCTCGGCCAGATCGACGCGGTGCACCTCGGGCCGCTCCTGCGTAGGGCGATCCGCGTGGTCCCGTTCCGACCAGAGCCGCAGGCATCGCCCGGCCTGGATCCGCCCCGCCCGGCCGGCCCGCTGGTCCGCACTCGCGCGGGAAATTTTTTCGATCAGCAGGGTGTTAATGCCCCGACGCGGGTCGAACCGCGCCACCCGGGCCAGTCCGCTATCGATGACCAAGGTCACCCCCTCGATGGTGAGCGAGGTCTCCGCCACGTTGGTGGACACAATGATCTTACGTTCCCGACTGCGCCCCACGGCCGCATCCTGACGCTCCGCCGACAGCTCGCCGTGCAACGGCAGCACCGTGAAGTCCCGCAGCTCCCGGACCTGCTGCAGAGCGGCCACCGTGCGGTTGATCTCAAAGGCGCCCGGCATGAAGACGAGGAGATCGCCGCTGGTCTGGGGCGCCAGACGAACCGCCTCCCGGGCCGTGATGTCCGCGAGGGATTCGCGTTCAAAATCAGGCGAGCGGGGCAGGTAGTCGATGGCCACCGGGAAGGTGCGGCCGGTCGATGCCACCTCCGCACAGGGCGCGAGAAACTCACCCAGTTTGGCCCGATCCAGCGTGGCCGACATCACGATGATTTTGAGATCGGGACGATGCTCGGCCTGAATCTGTTTGGCCCGGGCCAAGCTGATGTCGCCATAAAGGTGACGCTCATGAAACTCGTCGAAGACCACCACCGCGATGCCCGTGAGCCGCGGATCACTCGTCATCTGTCGCAGCAAGACCCCCTCGGTCACAAACCGGATCCGGGTGGCGGCCGAGGTCCGGTTTTCCAAACGAATCTGGTAGCCGCCCTCCGCGCCCAGCGCCACGCCCTCCTCCGCCGCCACCCGCTGGGCCAGCAGCCGGGTCGCCAGACGACGCGGCTGCAGCACCACGACCTGCCCCGTATCCAATAACCCATGACGTCGCAACATCCGCGGCACCTGGGTGGATTTGCCCGAACCGGTCGGCGCCGACACCACCACCCGCCCGTGCTCCCGCAGACCGGTCAGCAACGCGGATTCGATGTCATAGATGGGAAGGGGACCCGGCGCATTCACCCCGCCACCCTCACCAGGACCCTTCCGCCTTCAAGCCTAACCCGTGCCAATTCCGCGGAAAGTTATTCACCGGTTATTCACTAGTTGATTGATGGTGAATAACTTGTGTATATCAAATGCGTGACTTTTTGGAAAAAATCATGCACGTTCTGCGGTGTTCCTTGATAGAACAGTCAAGCGCCCGCCGCGTAATGAAAAAATCGGTGAAAGCGGAGACTGGGATACGCCCGAGAAATCGGGGAAAGGGGAATCGGAGCTGGTCCGGTTCACCCCCTCACGCATGGTGCTTGCACCGCGGGAGGCATATATCACCAGCTCCTCTACTCGGAGTCGTGTCCGAGTTAGAAACACGAAATCAGGAGCTGAGCGACGAGCGGCGAAGTAAGAAACCGCCAGCGAGTCGAGTCAGGCACGACGGAAGTTTCGAACGTCGTGTTGATACCGTGACCCAGAGGGTTTCGGCTGCTACGGTAAGCCAGCCTGTGATCAGTCTTGGACGAAGCGATTCGTCAAAAGGTGACGCCCAAGTCAGGGCGCCAACGCGAAAACAAGACCGAACCGCAGGAGATCAGACAGGTGTGGCAAAACCTGAATGGTCTCAATCAAGGGGCGGGGCGAAAAAACGCGTCACCCCATTGCAAGGTAGAAGGCAGCCTGAGAGTTAAGAGGTCAGACCCGTTTCACGGGGCAAACGCCCGGCCACAAGCCGGGGCTGTCCCCGCGAGAAAGGTGCTGAAGTGAAGATGCGCCCTTGCAAGCACATCGGCACCATGTCCGGCGAATCTCCCCCGGCAGGGAGAGATCGAACCGGGCGAAGAGGCCTCACTCAATAAACTCCGGTCGGAAACGACAGGAGCGATCCCGCCATGAGATCGAGAACCGCGCATGCCGTGCGGAGTGGCGTCGGGGAGTCTGCAGCCCGCGAAAGCGAGAGCGCCAAATGTAGACATTCGGGAAAGAGCGCGTGGCGAGTGCCCACCCCCCAGATTTGGCCCAGAGAACTTCGGTTCTCTGGGCCTTTTTTGTGGCCAAATTTCCGGCAGATCTCCTCCCGGACGCCCGCCGCGGCTCTCGCCCGCGGGCGGGGTCATCCCCGGCCGGCCTTGCCGGTGGATCCGGCGGTCGTGCTGGCAGACTGCCCGCCCAGGCTCCATCTCCCGCCGGTTCCGGCCTTGCTTTGGCTCATTCGAGTCCGCACGTTCTTCCTTTTCGCTCCGACCTAAGCTCACCGGTCATGAACCAGAACATCCGCAACATCGCCATCATCGCCCACGTTGACCACGGGAAAACCACCCTCGTCGACACCCTCCTCCAGCAAGGTGGAGCCTTTCGCGCCAACCAACAGGTTGAAGATCGCGCCATGGACTCCATGGACCTCGAAAAGGAAAAAGGCATCACCATCAAGGCCAAGAACACCTCGGTGCATTGGGGCGAAAAAATCATCAATATCGTCGACACCCCGGGCCACGCCGACTTCGGCGGCGAGGTGGAACGCGCCCTGCGCATGGTGGACGGCGTGTTGCTGCTGGTCGACGCCTACGACGGTCCGCAGGCCCAGACCCGCTTCGTGCTACGCAAGGCCCTGTCTCTCGGTCTGAAGGTCATCATCGTGATCAACAAGATCGATCGGGAAAACGCCGATCCGAAGGGCATGTATGAGAAGGTGCTCGAGCTCCTGCTGGAGCTCAACGCCACGGAGGAACAGTTCGATGCGCCCGTCATCTACGGCAGCGGCCGCGACGGTTACATGGTGAGGAATCTGGAACACGAGCACGAAAACCTTACGCCCTTGTTTGAAGCCATCCTCGAACACATTCCGCCTCCCTTCGCCCGCCCCAATCAGCCCTTCCACATGCTGGTCTCAAATGTCGATTGGAGCGACTACGTGGGTCGGATCGCGATCGGCAAGATCCTCGGCGGAGAGGTCAAGATCGGTGATACGGTCTACGTGATCCCGCATGGTGGTGCCAAACGCCAACGCGGCAAGATCACCAAGGTGTTCGAATATTCGGGCCTGGGCACCCAGGAGACCGCCAACGCGGTTGCCGGCAACATCGTCGGTCTCTCGGGGTTCGAGGAAATCGACATCGGCGACACCTTGACGGCCGATCCCGAGGGTCATGCCCTGCCCTTTACGGAGGTGGATCCGCCCACCTTGGAAATGCAACTCGCGGTCAACGACGGGCCTTTGGTGGGGCAGGACGGCAAATTCGTCACTTCGCGCCAGCTCCGTGAGCGGATCTATCGCGAGGTGAAGACCAATATTTCCATCTCGGTGGAAGACGCCGAGGTGGGAGGGGCCTACAAGGTCAAGGCCCGCGGGGCCATGCAGATTGCGGTGCTGGTCGAGACCATGCGCCGCGAGGGCTTTGAGCTCCTCGTCTCCCGCCCGACCGTGATCACCAAGGAAGTCGACGGCCAGATCCAAGAGCCGTATGAGACGGTCTGGATTGAAGTGCCGGATGAAAACGTCGGCGCGATCATGCAGAATCTGGCCAACCGCAAGGGCCAGCTGACCAACATGGAGAAGCTGACGGCTACCACCATGATCGAAGCAACCATCACCACGCGGGGCCTGATCGGCATGGAAGTGGATTTGGTCAACGCGACGAGCGGCCACGGCATCATGTCTCACCTCTTCAAGGAATACGGCCCCTGGGTCGGAGAGCTCAGCACCCGCCAGACGGGCACCATCATCGCCACCGAGGCAGGGGAAACCAAGGCCTACGCTCTCGAGACCATCCAGGAGCGCGGCAAACTTTTTGTCGGCGCACAGGAGATCGTCTATGAAGGCATGATCGTGGGTGAAAACCCGCGTAATGAGGACATCTCGGTCAACGCGGTGAAGGCGAAACAGCTCACCAATTTTCGCTCCCAAGGCGACGGCAAAGGCATTCAGCTCACGCCGCCGATCAAAATGTCGCTCGAGCGCTGCATCGAATACATCGCCAACGACGAATATGTCGAAGTGACACCTTCCCTGCTGCGCCTGCGCAAAAAGATTCTCAACAGCAACGACCGGCGCAAAGCCGATCGGGCCAAGAAATCCCAAGCCTAAGGAGACATCTCGCCCTGCCCGTCCGGCCGCGACGGGAAGAGGCGCGGCCATGAGGCCAGCCGGTTGCGGTGCGTACCAAGAAGGCGGCGATACCAACCGGGAAAGGCGATGGCCCCGCGCCGGCTCCGCGTACCCTCCCCTCTCAGGGGAGCGAAACGGCCAAATTCGCCCCTTTTGAGCTGCCCTTAAATCCCGCATCCCTGATCGCTTCAGCGAATCATGGAAACTGAGACGGTCATCTATCTCACCAACACGATCATCTGCGCGATCATCGCCGTGGTGATGACCGACGCGTGGTCGCGAAGCGATAACCGCAAATCGCTGCTGCATTGGATGATCGCAGCTTGGGTGATGCTGGTGGCCGACATCCTCTTCGCCGCTCGACCGTTGTTGCCTGACCTGGTCGGCCGCATCCTGCCCACCCTCCTCGTGACCGTCGGGCATGCCGCCTTGTTCGTCGGCGCCCGGGTCTACGCCAATCAACCTGCGCCCCAACGGCTGGGGTGGGCCATCGTCGCCTTTCACGCGTTGGCCTTGGTGCTGTTTTATACCCTCGCGCCGGAATCGGTCTGGCGCCGGGTCACGAATGGCTTGGTTTGGGCCACGCTCGCGCTGCTCGCCTATCAGGGACCGCGGATGTCCCCCGCCGGATTTTGGAAACCCCTCACCGCCCCAGCCAAAGTTTTCCTGGCTCACGCCGCCTTTCACCTGTTTCGCACCATCATGTCGGTCGCCGCGGCCGGATCGGAAAATTCAACCGTGCAGGTCCTGTTGGACATCATCGGTGATCTCGAGGTGAGCTTCTTCATGGTGGCCATCTTCGTGGGCCTTTTGCTGGCCCACCTGCAGCAACGCAACGAACAGCTCACGCAGGCGCTATCGGAGGTGGAGACCCTCACCCGCCTTTGCCCATTTGTGCGTGGTGCAAAAAGGTGCGGGACGATGACGGGTATTGGCGTCAGGTGGACGACTACTTCCGTCGTCGCAGTCAAATCCGTTTCACGCACGGCATGTGCTCGGACTGCGGGGACAAGTTCAAGGAGGACGCCACTGACGATCCTCCCGATCCCCTCATTCAGTCCATTTCGTAGACCTCCACGATGGCTTGGCCGGTGCCGCCATCGGCCCCCACCACCTGCACGGTGTAACTGCGCCCCGCCTCCAGCAGCACCACCATCGCCGCATCCTTGCTGTCAGCCGTGAGCGGAAATGCGCCCAACTCCGTAAAGATCGACGCCAAGCTTCCGTCCCAGTCGTCATTCTCCGACAAAAGAACCCCATCCACATTCCTGAGTCGGATCACCGGATCTGCCAGCATGCCCGTCAGGCGATAGGGCGGCAACGCCAGTTCCGGGCCCACCCCGCGAATCAACAGCCGGATTTGTCCCGTGCCCCCCACATAAAAGCCCGCGGTGAGCACCCCGTCGCCCAAGCCGGTTTGATGGAGAGCAGACACATTCACGAGCCGGGGGCCGGTGGTCGCGGGAGCCACATCGTAGATCTCCCCGATCACAATCCCCTCGCCGTCGCCGGTGACCTCCGACGTGTGCGGGCCATTGAGGGTGCTGATCAGGGCTGCATCCTTGCTGCCGGGCGCAAACGAGAAAGCCCCCAGAGCATTGGCGGTGGCCTGCACTTCCGCCGCGATCCAGTCGTCATTGGCTCCGCGCACCGTCGCACCCGCGCGAATCTCCAGTTGCGGATCGGGCAGGAAATTCAACAGCCCAAACTCCGCCAGCGCCGGCCCCCCCACCCGCGCGAGAATTTGTTTTTCTCCGCCGGAGACCACAAAGCCCAGCTTGAGCGTCTCGCCGGTGGCGACCGGGGCCCTCACCGAGAGGTTGCTCAGAAAACTGCCGGAGGTGTCGACCGGAGTGTCGTCCACCTGAATTTGCACCGACCCGTCGGCCGACAGGTCGTGCAGCTCCTGGACGGTGTTGCCGTTGATCCGCACGGTGATCCGGTGCTTCCCCTTGAACACGGTGGCGGGGTAGCTGCCCGCGCCATCGGTGGTGCCGGCTACATCGGTCCACCACGTGCCCTTGACCCGGTCAATGAGGGCCTGACCGCTGGGCTTGATCACCCAATTGTTGGGATCGGAGTCATCAAACATGGTGGCGTTGTCCCGCCAGTGGGCGCTGTCATTCATGCCCCAGATGGTGACTCCGGTGACGGCCGGATGCTCAAACGCCGCCTCGAGGACATTGGCGGTGACCTCGGCCTCCTGCGCCGGAGTGGCGGTGGACCACTGCTGGGTGTTGATGTCCAACTCGGTGACCTCGATGGGCAAGCCCGGCAGGCCATCGGGATAGTCGACGGTGGGCGCCATGGGCGCGGCCAGGATATTGAGGCGGCGGGTAATCTGCGCCTTGGACGTGTAGCGGTCCATGTGCGCCTGCAACCCAATCCCACCAATCTGTCCGCCCGCCGCCCGAATGGCATCCACCAAGGCTTTATACTCAATGATATCGGTATCATTTTCCTGCCAAAAATTGAGCATGTTGTAGTCGTTGATGAACAACCGGGCATCTGGATCGACCTCCTTGGCCCGATTGAACCAAGGGGCCACCTCGGCCCCGAACGCCGCCATGGTGGGATTGGTGGTGCCCATCAATTTATCGCGAAACGCCTGCTGTTCGTGGAAGGGCTCGTTGTAGAGATCGAAGCCGTCAATGCCGGCGCCCTTGAACAGGGTGTGGTAGCTCTCGATGTGCCCCAGAATTCGCGCCCGGATATCGGCCGGCGCCGTCATGGCGAGCAGGTCGCTGGGCAGCTGATACTGCGCTCCCCAGACCGTGGCGTGACCGCGCAACCGCATCGGGTCCGCACTGTTGAACGCCTTTAAGGTAAAGACCTGATTAACCCCATAGAGCGTATCAGCGGGCGCTCGATTTTCGACGTAGGTCCACTTCATGAAGTTGCCGAACGTCATGGAGTTGAAATAACGCTGCGCGGCCTCCACCGCTCGGGCATTGTAGCCGGCGGCACTCGGATTGATTTCATCCCTCGTGATGGCGGTGCCGAAACGGAACTCGGGATTCACCATTTGCACGCTCACCGCCGCCGCTGGCACCGGTTCCCCCGACAGGTTCACCACGTCCACCACGATGGAACTCTGCCGGTGTGAGAGATCGGGTTGCGCCGGGGCTGCGAGCGCCGCCCCCACCCCGAGGAACAGGAAGCGAACAGGGCGGGCGAGACCGGATCGGGCGGTGGCAATCCACGGCCATACGAGGGGCTGAGGTAACATGGGGACTAGCCAACCTCCCTCCGGTGACGGGGCCACGCCCGCCGCAGTCTAATACTGGAGCGCAAACTGCCTCAGCGGGTTGATTCCCTGATTTCAACCGTGCATCATCACCCATGCCTTTACTGGATCGTTTTCTCCGCTATGGACTGCTGGTTCTGCCCCCCGCCGCGGCTCTGGCCAACCCGTTTGCCGATCGACTCTGGCAGGACGAGGGGTTCTGGGGCGATGGCAAAGCCGAAATCGCGGTATTCAACGCGCAGGAAAAACGCTACGGCACCCTGCGCGAAACCGAGGTTCGCCACATCCTCGTGCGCGAAGATTTCGCGGCTGATGAGCGGGTCAAAGCCGACGACTGGCAAGCCCCGGGCACCTACCCCGTGATCAAACTCAACCAAGTCATCACGGTGCCGACCGGCACCTACCGCTACGACCAGGGCCACTCGTCCTTCTGGCGTCAGGACAACGGTCAACTGATCAAGTTCACCTCCACCACCAATGATTCCTGTGGGCTTTCCTACAAACACGCTGAATTTGACGACGGGGAATGGGAGTATCGCGCCTACACCTATTGGGAAGGGATGTCCGAAGTGGAGGAAGAGCGGGACGCCCCTCCCGGGGCGCTGTTTTATGACGAACTTCCCTTCCGTCTCCGCACCCTCAACTGGGGCAAGACCACCCTGTTCGAAGCGCCCCTGATGGACTCGGTGATCGACTCCAAGGCGGATGAGCTGTCCTGGAGCTCGGCCGCCTTTGCCATCGCCCGGGTGCCGCAAGGATGGCGCGTCACCATCAAACACGCTCGCGGCACCGACCGCATGTTTTTCGACAAAGACGCACCCTACACCTTGAACGAGTGGCAGCGCTGGGATGGGTCGTCGTTGCAGCGCACCCACCTCATTCGGCTCCCGTATTGGGAGCTCAATCAGCCCGGCGACGAGCGCTACCTAAAACCCGGCGCGACCTACCCGTAACGTAATTTTGAAAAATCGGTGGTCGGCCCCGGCGCCCCAAAATCAACCCCGTCGAGCGGCGCGGGCGTCGAATTTACCCCGGTAGGGCGGTTTCGCCGAAACCGCCGCTGCAGGCTGACGGCGCACCGTCAGCCCGTTCGCGCTAACGCGAAGGTGCCTTCGCGAGTCGTGGCCGGCTCAAGACTCCTTGAGCCAAAGGATGTTGGTGACAATCCGCGGGTAGTAGAGGCTACCAAGGGCCTCGCCTGAACGGAACTGATCCGAGCAGGCCTGCAGTTTCGATCCCTCCCGCTCCCAGCGAGCATGCGCTTGATCCGCGCGAAACTGATCGTCCCCGAAGTCGAAACCCAGAATCTGCCGGGCCACGTATTGGCAGAGAGCGATTTTGGACATCCACGAGTTGTCCGCCGAGGACGAGAGCTTCCAGCCACCATCTTCGTAGAGACACACCCCTGGCTTCATGATATTGGTGAGGTGGCGCTTGAGCACGCGCACGTAATCGCCAAACGGACCGTCTTCGCTTACCGCCTCCGGCAGGCCATATTCGTAGGGATAAACCAACGCTTCAATGGCCGGAATGATGGCACTCTCGTTGTCGCCCGTGAGCACCGCGGGAATGAAGCCCAATCGCTCATCGAAGGCCGCGGTCAACGTGGTCGCGGAACGCATAGCCAAGGCCAGCGCCCGCTCCGCCTGGTCCGGCATCCCGACCCGATTGAGCAGGTCCTGGAGCAAAACACCCGAAGCCCACATTTTGCCGCCCAAGTAGATGTTGGCCCGACTCTGCCCGAGGGAGTGGTCCAGCGAATCGTAGGTGGTGATCTCCCCGCCCCCTTCGGTCCGGCAGGACTCCAAGTTCATCAAACCGTTGCGCCGCGCCGGGTCGTGATGTTCCCGATTCTCGAGCGAGGTCAAACACGACGTCAGGGTGGCAACGTGTTTGGTGAGAAACGACTCATCCTTGGTGCCCGCGTAATAGAGGCCCGCCGTGAGCACCCAATTGGTGAGCTGCTCACAGGTCATGTGCGAAAAGCAGAGGCGGTCGAGTCGGGCCACTTCGTAGGAGCTGTGCCCCCGGGGCTCCAGTGGTTCATCACCCCCATGTCGTGGGTGAAGGAAAGTCCCCCGGGTAGCGCTTGGTCGGTTCCGCGGGATCGAACACCTCATCATGGAAGGAGTAGTCTTCCACATACTGCTCCAACACGTTGCGCACGGTCCAGGGGTTGTAGCGCATCTCAAAAAAAAGCATGTCCACCGTGAGGTCGAACGTGTTCATCATGAGGTATTCCCCTTCGTTGACCCACCCACACACTGCGGCTGCCATCCCACAGCCATTGGGTCGAGCCGTAGTAGCTGCGGGTGGCGTGGGCGATGAGGAACTTCTGTTCGTCATTCAGGGGCGCCTGGGCCAGCTCGGCATCGCGCTCGGCGGCGATGGCCAGGTAGCGGGCGCGTTCGCTCAGGGCGTATTCCAGCACCTGCGGCAGCCCGGTGAAATGCCGGGTGTAAAAGTAGCTCATCTCCCGGTTGAACGTGGCTTTACCCTGACGGTAGAACCCCAAGGCCAGATCGAGGGTCACCGTCTGCCCCGCCGGCACCGCGATTAACAGCCCGGCGATTTTCCCGAGCAGAAAATTCCCCGCACGCTGTCGGGCGCCAGCGCTTCCTCGATGGAGAAATCGATAAACGTTTCGGCACCCGGCGTGTTGCTGGCGAAACCAATGGTGTCCTGGCTCATGGCGCCCACCAGCCCGGCACCCGCCGCCGGACCAAGCAGACTCCAACGCTGTTCAATTCCCAGCCCAAAGAACCCCCGCCAATCCTCGCTGGTAGTGTTCCGGAACGTGACCTGCGCGGGGACACTCGGGCAACGGGCAAACCGCAAGTCCGCGGTCGACGCCGATTCCGGGTCCGGCAAGGATCCGCATGGCGTGAAGACCGTGAAGTCCATTTCCGGCAGCGACATCCGGTCGGTGGCCCACTGGAACTCCCTTTCCACGGTCCCGATGTGAGCGTCGTCCGCCTTGGCATCACCCCCGGATTCTCCCCGGTAGCGGTCGGCCTCTGACTTGGCCTGCGATTCAAAGAACGGCAGCCGATGCAGGGCGCCATCCGGCGTCTGGTAACCCACGACGATCGCCCCGGGAAAGGCCCCGTCAACTCGAGGCCCATTCCGCCAGCAGCGTCGTGCGCTCCCGCACGTAAAACTGGCAAGGGCTCCCATGGGGGCATGATGGGCGTGAAAGGACGGGTTTTCAGGTTTCATAAACAGGACAAATGCGGGGTAAGGGGTGGGATAGTGAAAGGACGTTGATACCAAGCAACGGCCTAGCGCATCGAAATGAGTCTAACGGTTTAACTACCGGCGAATTATCGAAGTTCATTTTCGGCGAAACGGTTTCGCCCCGCTCTCTTCCGGAGGGTCATGGTCAGCGCTACGCCCCTTTACGGAGAGCACGTCGGCTCGAGCATCCACCCCTTGGCCGTTCGAGCGGCGGCGGAGCGTCCGGCAGGAGCCGGGGCAGGCCGAGGCGTCCGCAGGGGTGGCGGGCTGACCCAATCTCGATTTTAGGCGGTTTCGGCGGCGTAACCATCCCTGTCCAGCAGACCGTCGATGGCGGAAGGGTCCGCCACTTTCAGTTTTCATGATCCAGCCGCCTCCGTAGGGCGCTTGGTTCACGGTCTCGGGGGGCGGCTTCGAGGGCCTCATTGACCTCCACCACTTCTCCCGCCACCGGCGCATAGAGATCGGAGGCGGCTTTCACGGATTCGACCACCCCAAACACATCACCGGCGCGAGGTGGTCTCCCACCGCCGGCACTTCCACGTAGGTGATGTCGCCCAGGCTCTCCTGCGCGTAGTCGGAGATGCCCACGGTGACCACCCCGTCTCCCGAGTTGAACACCCATTCGTGGGACTTGGCGTAACGACGATCGGCGGGGATTTCACTCATGAGGATTTCTTTAAATCGACGAAGGGGGGTTTGACCAGTTGCAAAGTGAAGGAGGTGCCGCGGATATCGACGCGCAGCGGATGGGCCGCGACGGCGGCGGAACCACAGCCGAGCCGATCGCTTCACCGAGCATCGGAGAGAGCGTGCCCGGAGCACCGCTCCCACCTCGGCGCCCGCTTCGTCCAGGACAGGGGTTCCCGCTCGCACGATGCGGCGGTCCCGGTCCGAAAATACACCACCCGCCGGCGGGCGGGATCCTGTTTCTCCGCGGCCAAAGCGTCCCGGCCGATAAACCCGCCGGGCTTCTGGAGTTTGACGGTCCAGCCCAGCCCCGCCGCCACGGGCGAAAGGTCCTCATTCAATTCGTGGCCATAGAGCGGATAACCGGCCTCCAATCGCAGGCTGTCGCGCGCGCCCAGTCCGGCCAGTTGCAACCCGTGCGGAGTCCCCGCTTCCAGCAGAGCGGTGGCCAGCGCGGGCGCATCAGCCGCCGCATGGTAGAGTTCGAAACCCGGTTCACCCGTGTAGCCGGTGCGGCTGATCAGGCAGTGCACGCCCGCCACCGTGCCCTCTTGGAAATGGTAATAACGCAGGATCGGCAGCTTGGCGCCGGTGAGGGTTTGCACGATTTTCTCGGCGGTCGGGCCTTGCACCGCCAACAGCGCGTAATCCTCGGAACGGTCGGTAAGGGTGAGGTCGGCGAATCCGCTCGCCTGTTCGCGCATCCAAGCGAGGTCCTTGGCCGTGTTACTGGCATTGAGGCAGAGAAAATAGCGCGAGGGCTCGCGCTGGTAAACCAACAGATCGTCCACCACCCCGCCATCCGGCCGGCACATGGGCGTATAGAGCACCCGTCCCGGATAGAGGGATGAGACCTCATTGGTGACCAGCCGGCTGAGAAAGGCCTCGGCATCGGCCCCGACCACGTCCACTTCGCCCATGTGACTCACGTCGAACAAACCCGCCGTGGTGCGCACGGCCTTATGCTCGGCGATGATGCTGGCATACTGCACCGGCATGTCCCATCCGGCAAAGTCCACCATCCGTCCACCGTGAGCCAGGTGGAAGGCGTGAAGGGGAGTGCGTCGCAAATCTGACATCCGCCGATGCAAGCGTGATCCCGGGCCAGCCCGCAAGGTTGTTCCCGGGGCGTCCCCTCGAATCGCGAAGCCCGCTTGACCGATCGGGTGCCACAATCTGGTTTCGACTAACGCCCCAAAACGGTGCAACAATACCCTGTGGCCCCGGCCAATTTCCCTCACCCTAACTCAAATCCCCATGTCTTCCTGCTGTAAATTTGCCCTCTGCCTGACTGCGAGTGGAGCTCTGCTTTCCGCTGTCGCCGAACTTCCGCCCCCTGAAATGACGGAATACTGGACGCCCCAGCCTCCAGTGGTGTCCGCTCCCGCTGATGGCATCCCCTCTGACGCCATCGTGCTCTTCGATGGGTCGAATCTGGACGAATGGTTCATCATGCGCGCAGACGAAGAAGGCGAGATGAAGCCGCAGCCGGCCAACTGGGTGCTCGAGGACGGGGCCATGATTGTGCCACCCCGGCCCAAGGGGCAGCCCAGCAGCGACATCACCTCCCGCCAGTCCTTCGGTGACATCCAACTCCACTTGGAGTGGCGCGCGCCGCTGCCCGTGAAGGGCCACAGCCAAGGCCGCGGCAATAGCGGGATCTTCTTCATGAACCGCTACGAGGTGCAGATCCTCGATTGCTATGAAAACGAAACCTACGTGAACGGCATGACCGCTTCCGTTTACAAACAGCAGCCGCCGATGGCCAACGCCTGCCGGGCGCCGGGCGAGTGGCAGACCTACGACATCATTTTCGAGGCCCCCAGATTCTCTTTCGATGGCACCTTGTTGAAAAAGGCCC
Source organism: Opitutaceae bacterium (assembly GCA_018402455.1). GTDB lineage: Bacteria > Verrucomicrobiota > Verrucomicrobiia > Opitutales > Opitutaceae > Actomonas. The sequence goes on along the minus strand of JAGYIG010000031.1, from coordinate 25,408 downwards.
GCGTCACCGTCCTGCACAACGGCGTGCTGGTGCAACACGCCACGGTGCTGGATGGACCGACCGAGTATCGCGGACTGCCTTCCTATAGCTACCATACCCCCCGCCAGCCCCTCCGGATTCAGGACCACAACAATCCCGTGGCCTTCCGCAACATCTGGGTGCGCGAGCTCGATTTGCCCTGAATCGCGAATCCGTGATCGGGCAGGACCCGCCCCCGGTCGGCCGGTTGCTGGTCCCGGGTTCCGCCCGGTGACCCCTCCGCCCGATCGACCACCGCCGACCCCGCCGCGGGGCGCCCGGAGCGATCCCTGAGGGTTGTCCGATCTGATACCCCATGTCTCCCCCGCCCCAGCACATCCCCCTGCCGGAAAAGCTCGCCTACTGCCTGACGGAGATGGGCGCCAACTTCGTTTGGCGCGGCATGATGGTCTTCCTGCCCATCTTCTACACCGATGTGTTTGGGCTCAGTCCCGCCGACGTCGCCCTGCTGTTGTTGGTGAGCCGTTTGAGCGATGGCGTTTCGGATCTGACCATGGGGATGATCGCCGACCGCGTGAACACCCGGTGGGGCAAGTTTCGACCCTGGTTATTGTGGGCGGGGCCGCTGGTCGCCCTGCTCACGGTCGCCACCTTCTACACCCCGGACTCCGGCTACCTCGGCAAGCTCATCTATGCCTACGTGAGCTACAACCTGTGCATCTTTGCCTACACCGCGTTGACGATTCCCTTCACCGCGATGACCGGAGTCATGTCGGGCGACCCGGATGAGCGGACCAAGCTGACGTCGATGCGGTTCGTTTTTGCATTTGGCGGCGCGCTGCTATTGCAGGGCTTCACGACCAAACTGGTGGCCGTGTTGGGCCAAGGGGACGATGCGATGGGCTACCGGAACACCATGATCCTGTTCTGCAGTGTGGCATTGGTCTGCTTCCTCGTTTCCTTTTGGAAAACCCGGGAGCGGATCGCCCCGGTGCCGGGCAAGTCGCCGCCCTTGGGGGCCAGCCTGCGTGATCTGTTGACCAACAAAGCCTGGTATGTGCTCTGTGCCACCGGCGCCCTCTTTGTCGTGACCGCGAGCATGAAACAGGGATCGATCATGTATTTTTTCACCTACGTGATCGGTAACCAAGGTCTGGCTGCCTGGTTCATGGTGCTGGGGCTCATCGGCTCGATGATCGGAGCCGGCCTCACGGGCAGGATGGCTCGGCGCTGGGGCCGCAAACCCCTCATGATCGGATCGCTGGTGGTCATGGCGATCACCAGTCTGGCTTTGTATGGGTGCAAACCGGACAGCATCGTCGCGATCTTCGGTTGGTTCATCCTCAGCGAATTCGCGGCCGGGCCCATCATCACCCTGTGCATCGCCCTGCTGGCCGATGCCGCCGACTACTCTGAATGGAAGCACGGCCGGCGGGCCACCGCCCTGACCTATTCCGCCGGTTCCTTTTCGCTCAAATGCGGCACCGGGATCGGCGGTTTTTTATTGGGCAGCGTGTTGGCGAGCACCGGCTACGTGCCGGACGTCGCCCAATCCGCGTCGGCCCTGCAGGGCATCACCTTGCTCATGAGTGTGCTGCCCGCCGTCATCGCAGCGGTAGCTGCTGGCGTATTTCTGTGGTATCCCTTGACGGAGAACCGAATGGTCGAAATTAAAACTCAACTGTTAGACCGCCGGGCTCTTGTTCCTACCCCTAACTAAAAAGCAACCTGTGCGGCCACTCAACACCCCTGCCCCCTAACATGACCTCAATCGACTGGATCATCCTCGCTGCCTATTTCGTGCTTTTGGCCACCATCGCCTGGCGCAGCTCCCGCCATACCTCGACCACCACCGACTACTTTCTCGCCGGACGCAATCTGCCGTGGTTTGTGGTCGGGTGTTCCCTGCTCGCCTCGAACATCGGTTCCGAACACATCGTCGGGCTGGCGGGCAATGGCGCTTCCTCCGGCATGGCGATGGCTCACTGGGAGTTGCACGCCTGGATCATGCTCATGCTGGGTTGGGTGTTCGTGCCCTTCTACTACCGCAGCGGGGTGTTCACCATGCCGGAGTTTCTGGAGCGGCGCTTTGACAGCCGTTCGCGGTGGACGCTTTCGATCGTGTCTCTGGTGGCCTACGTCTTCACTAAGGTCTCGGTGACGGTCTATGCCGGTGCGGTGGTGTTCATGACCCTGCTGCCCGACACCTTCGGGTCACCCGAGAACGCGTTCTGGGTCGGGGCATTCACCACCGTGGTGCTCACCGGAATCTACACCGTGATCGGCGGGCTCCGCGCGGTGGTTTACACCGAGGTGGCGCAAACCGGGCTGCTCCTTTTTGGCTCGGTTTTTATCACCCTCTTCGGCCTGCAACAACTGGGCGGATGGGGTGAACTCAAACTGGTGCTCGGCGAAAACGCCGATCGGTTTGCCCTCTGGCGACCGTTGTCCGACCCCGACTTCCCCTGGCTCGGCGTCATGATCGCCTCCCCGGTCATCGGCATCTGGTATTGGTGTACCGACCAATACATCGTGCAACGCACCCTCGCGGCGAAGTCCCTCAAAGAAGCCCGACGCGGCGCCATTTTCGGCGGCTTCCTCAAGGTGCTGCCGGTGTTTATTTTTCTCGTGCCCGGCATGATCGGTTTTGCCCTGCACTCCAAGGGCATCATCACCATCCCGGCCAAGGCCGATGGCACCATGAACGGTGACATGGTCTTCCCCACCATGGTGGCGGAACTGCTGCCGGCGGGGCTCCGCGGTATCGTGGTCGCCGGACTGCTGTCCGCGCTCATGAGTTCTCTGGCCTCGCTGTTCAATTCATGCGCGACCCTGTTCACGGTGGACATCTATCAAAAACTGCGGCCCGAGAAGTCGGAAAAGGAACTCGTGCGGGTCGGCCGCTTCGCCACCGGTTTTGTGGTGGTGGCCGGCATAATCTGGATCCCGGTCATGAAGCTGGTATCCGGAGGCGGACTCTACCAATACCTGCAAAGCGTTCAAGGCTACCTGGCGCCGCCCATCACCGCCGTGTTTCTTCTCGGCCTGTTCTGCCGACGCATCAATGCCACCGGGGCCTTCGCCGGTCTCGCCATCGGGTTTGTCCTGGGCATGATCAAGCTGACCTTGCAGGCCCTCGACGGGGCCGGCCAATTTGGCGACAGCGGGCTGCTGCACGCGATCGGTTCCTACAACTTCCTTTATGCTTCAGGTTGGCTGTTGATGATCAGCGTTATCGTGGTCGTCACCGGCTCGTTGCTGACCCCTCCGCCCACCGAGGAGCAAACCCGCGGACTGACCTACAGTTCCATCACCCCCGAACAGGCCGCCGAAAACCGCGCCTCCTGGGGCGGGGCCGAAGTGTGGGCGACCGGCGTGGTGCTCGCCCTGGTCATCGGCATCTACATCTACTTCAGCTTCTGGTTAAGCTGATAGCGGTGGCACCTTGGGCTCGGCCGGATCCGCGATGTAGTGCGGTGACATGATCTGCACTCCGGCCGAGTGAAAGGCTTCCTGAATCGCGGTGTTCAGCGCACTGGTGGCGCCAGCGCGTTGGCCCGGATCCGCCAAGCTGAACATCAACTCGTATTGCACCGCGAAGTCATTGAGCGCCACTTGCCGCACCTCGGGGGCGGGTACCGCGAGAACGGCCGCCACCTGCCGGGCGGCGGTTAGCAGGAGTTCGTGCACCCGCGGCCAGGCCACGTGATAGCCAATGCCCACCGCCACGGAGAAGCGGATGGACTTGCCTTCCGCCGGGATGGAATAATTCACAACGCCCGCGGCCAACTGGGAATTGGGCAAACTCACCAACTCCTCCCGGGCCGTGCGAAGGGTGGTCGTAAAAAAGCCCAGCCGCACCACCCGACCTTCGTGCTCGCCCGTCTTGATCACATCCCCGGACCGAATCGCTCGCGTGTAGGTCAGAATGAGCCCGTTGGTGAGCTGGCTGACCAGATTGGTCGACCCCAGGGAAAACATCAGCCCGACCAGCACCGCCCCCCCCGAAACGCCGGGGAGGAACTGCCAGGAATGTAAGGGTAGGCAATGATGACCGCACTCACCCGGAGGAGCACCTGTCCGATCCGGCGCGTGGTCTCGGCCGTCGCGGGATCGAGGGTTGCCGTCGTCAAACCGCTCCGGGTGATCTGATGAGTGACCCATAAAATTGCCGTTTGGTCACAAATCGGGTCACTAGTATCTGTGGTCACCATACGCGCCAACTTGGGAAATGAAGTTCTTCCGCCGCACCTATTCGACCGAGACCACCGTCATTGACGGTCGGCCGCAGAAGTCTGATGTCCAGCTACAGAACGAGAAGAGGTTCCTGCGTCGGCGCCGCGTTCGTCTCTGGATGGATAACCTGCCTTTTTTGCGGCCGGTGAGGGCAAAGTGAGGGGATTATTGCGCTTTATTTGATTTTACATATTTTATTTCTTTTCGAATAATTTTCGATAAAACGATGATTCACTTTCCTCGCACCTCTCTCGCCCGAGAACTTGTTGATGCCCTCAGCGGGGACATCTCCCTCTCGGATGCCCCGAATGGACTGTTCCTCGCAGCCCCACGCCGCACGGGCAAGTCCACCTTCCTTCGCTTCGACCTTTGTCCTGAGCTGGACCGGCGCGGCGCTTTGCCTATCTACGTCGACCTGTGGTCCGACAAAGGCAGGGACCCAGCGGAACTGATTACCGGTGCGATCCGTGACGCTGCGGTGAAGACGATGGGGCTCGGCCAAAAGCTCAAGAAATCTATGAAGGGCAAGGTGGCCGCAATGGGCGTTGGGGTCAGCTTTGATCCTGACGCGATTGGTCGCAGGGACGGCCTTTCACTCCCCGAAGGGCTCGTCCGGCTACATGAAGTGGCTAAGCGCCCGATATGCCTGATCGTGGACGAGGCGCAGCACGCCCTCACAACCAAAGGAGGGGCCAACGCGATGTCCGCGCTCAAGTCGGCCCGGGACCAGATGAATGGTCCGGGTAGTGTCGCGCTCATGCTTGTGATGTCGGGTTCCGATCGCGACAAGTTGCTTAGACTGGTAAACTCCAACGCTGCTCCGTTTTTCGGCTCTCACATCAGCAGGATGCCCCTCTTAGGGCTGCCCTATGTCGAGCATGTGACCGCAGAGGTTCGGCGGACCTACCCTGAACTCGGGAAGGTGTCAGCCGAGGAGCTGCTGACACCTTTTGAGCTTTTCGGGGCGCGCCCCCAGTTCTTTGTCGACGCGATCAACGAAGCGATCCGTGACGCCAAGTCGGGGCGATCTTTTGACGAAACTGTACTTTCGCTGGCAAAGAACGCCGAAGAGATGGCCTATGAGCAGATGGAGGCCACCTACATGGCGCTACCCGGCCTCGAACGGGCGATTCTTTGGGCTATGCTCGAGTCCGGCGGTGGGTTTCGTCCCTACGACGCCAAGGCGTTGGCATTCTATCGAAAGAAAACAGGGAAGGCGGTTACGGCGGCCCAAACCCAGGCGGCGCTGGCGCGACTTCGAGAACGTGAAGGTCCACTCGTTTGGAAGTCCGCCCGCGGGGAGTATGCAATCGAGGACGCGGCAATGGCGCGATGGTTTGAGGCGCTGCGGGATTTGAAGCGCTGGCCCCCCTCGTCTTGAAACTGTGCTGGAGGTTGCGGGCGAACCCCGCGGCCTCCTTATGAGTCAATTCGTGGGGATCTTATGCCTCACTTACCATGATCGTCTCAAAAAACTGAATGATCAACCGGTGGGCGAACCGAGCCGCCACGAAGACAATGACCACCGCCATCAAACCGGGCAACGCGGCCAGGAGATCCTCGCCCAACTCCGTTCCTTTACCACCGTGGCCAAGCAGCAGCGCCCGGGCAAACGGCTCGGTGGCTTCGAACCGGGAAAGCACAAAAATCCCCCACAGAATTGTGGCCACAACCAACACCACCACGCTGCCCGCGTAGAGGATGCCCCGGAGGAATACGACGAACTGTTGCAGGCTCATTCGGCGGAGCTGGAGGGAGGTGATGCCCTTGGACTTGTCGGCCACGGCGCGCGCCAGCCACTGCTGTAAACGACCTCGCCCCCAAATGACCCCCAGCACAAACCCGATGAAAAAACCGTGCCCAACGCGAGCCAGAGCAGGGGATTGTTGGACAGGAATTCCGGAGCTGCACTCACGCGCCCAAAATTGAGGATCGCGACGCTTTGGCGAGTCCGAATCGGCGTCCTTCACCGGCCCGTCGACGGACTCAGCGCTCGGAATGGGTGGCGCGCTTAAACGCGGACAAATCGAAATCCCGACGCTCCAACTCCTGCAACAGCGCGTCATACCGATCAGCGGAGATTGCGGATTCCCGGGTCATGATCCACGCCAAATCGCGGTCCGGATGGCCAATCACGGTCGCGGTGTAGTCATCGCTGACGTAGAGGATCAGATACGGTGTGTTGATGACGCCAAAAAACCGCATGCGCCACTCCGCATTGGTTTCCCGATCATAAACTCTGGCCACCGGATGGTAGGCTTTCTCCGGACCCGATGGGCCATCGGCCCGGAATCGATAGGTGGTTTGAATCCGCCCGTCGGGCTTCAACTCGTAAGTCTCCGTCGGGTTGAAGGCATGGGGGTCGAGGGGGGTCGGCGTATAACCATGGACATACCACAATCCCATGAAACGCTCCAGGTCCACATACGGGGCGAGCTCCATCGGAGGATCCCCACGCTGCGGGCCACTGGCGCAGCCAGGCAAAAACAAGCAGGAAACCAAAACCAGCGGGAGAAGCCGACCGAAGGGAGACATGCCGGACACTACGCAAGGTCGTCCTCTGGCGCCACTGCCGAGATCAGAATTCCGAGGCGAAGGGCCAATCGAACTTCGACGGGGCCGGCGCCGGCGCAGGCCAATCAGTTCGCCTCCGGGTCCATCACGCCCGGGCGCCGTTGTCCCCTAAGTCCGCCAGCCGGTAAGTTCGGCCGCCGCGGCCTCATCGACCAACCAAACGGTGTGGGCCGCACAGGTTTTCAGGATCTTGGCCGGGGCATCGAGCAGGGCATCGTCGCCTTCGAGGACCCGCTTAAGGGCGGGCGCCTTGCCCGCCCCCAAAGCCATCACCACAATCTGACCACAGGCCTGCAGCCCCGCGGGGGTGATGGTAAGACGCCAGCCTTTTTGCGGGGTCTCAATGGCGTCAAAGTAGAGTCCGCCATCCGCGGCCAACAAGGGGCTGCCCGGAAAAAAAGAGGCGGTGTGGGCATCATCGCCCATCCCCAGAAAGCAGACGTCGTAGGCGCGGCCCGGCGGGTTGAGCAGCTGCATGGTGCGGCGGTAGGCCTCGGCGGCCGCGGGGGGCTCGTAGGCCACGACCCAAGGGTGGCGGTGCTCCACCGGGACGCCGGCGGGAGCGAGCAACTTGCGTTCGGCACAGCCAAAATTGCTGTCCTCGCTGGAGAGCGGCACGCACCGCTCATCGCTCACGGTGAAATGGGCGCGGTTTAAAATCTCCGGTGCGATGGCCCCGGTCTCCTGCGCCCACGTATACCAAGCCTGGGGCGTGGACCCACCGGTGAAGGCCCACGTAAAATTGGCGCGGGCGTTCTGGTGGAAGGCGGCGGTGGCCAGGCGCACCGCTTCGCTGAACAACTCGGGTTTTGCGCCGATGATCAATCGGCCGTAGTCAGTCTGTTTCTCAGTCATGGGCGGTCAGAAAAAGGTCGCCTCGGAGAGCGCGGCAGCCGGCGCCAGCAGGTGCATGGCCGTGGTCAACTCCACGCGCCCCTGCCCCAAGTCGGCGGCAAATTCCGCGTGCCGGGCCGTCAGGTCAGCCCGCCATTTGAAGTAGCGGTCGTCGTCGTAGCGAAACTCCACCGCAAAATCATCAATCCCCTTGGCCACGCTGGGTTGCACGACCGCCCCGCAATCCGCCGCCATGCCACACTTGACCAGCCGGGCCCGAAACCACTCCAGCAATACGCGGGCTTCGGATCCGTAGCGTTCCCGGTGATACAGGGTGACCTGGCGCAAGCCCTGCACCAGTTTTTCCGGGGCGAAACCGCTTAAAAACTGCCCGAGGGACTGACGCACCGGCAGCAACCGCGCTTCGACCAAATCCCGAATCGCATCCGGCTTCGGCCACGGGTAGGACCCGGCGTCCGTCGGCACGATGGCCGTGTCGAAGACCACGCGCTTGGCGTGGTTCAACAGAAAGTCGTAATCCGCCAAACGGGCGCTGTCGGAAAAGCGGTGCACCCAGTAATACGTCGGCAGATCGGTGGACAGACAGATCGACACTTGATTCTCCAAAAACCGGCGGGAACTCATGGGGTAGGACAGCACCACGAACTCCACACAGCGAGTGTCGCCCTTGGACTTGCCCAGAAAACACTCCCCGTAGACCTTGGCCCGCATCTCTTCGGCGGGGTCGTCCGGCTTCAACGGGCAGAGGACCACCACACGGCAGGGGTAGCGTTGGGAGAACTCCTTGATGGTTTCAAACTGCGTCACGGCATCGGCGGCATCCGTGGCAAACCCGAAGTGCAGCACATAGTTCATTTGCATCGCCCGGGCCGAGTCCTCCGGAGCCCGGCGGGAGGCCATCGACGGGGACTCCCACATCCGGGCCAGGCTGGATTTGATCCCCCCCACCGGGACCTCAATTCCGGGCAGCGATTCGAAAACGGAGTGCATCACGAAAACATCAGGGTTGACGCCACCTGTGGCCGTTGGCTTCGACCAGGGCCTCGGCATTGGCCGGCCCCCAGGAGCCCGCCGGGTAACGGTCCATGCCCTCGCGTTTGGCCTTGGCCCAGGCCTGCAACAACGGCGTGTAAAGCTGCCACGAAGTCTCCGCCTCATCGCCCCGGATGAACAGCGTGCCGTCCCCGATCATCGCGTCCAACACCAACCGTTCGTAGGCTTCAGGTGTGTTGGAACCATAGGTCGTGCTGTAGCGGAAACTCATCTTCACCGGCTGCGTGCGGGTCTCCAACCCGGGCACCTTGCCATTGAGAATCAGGCTCAATCCTTCGTCCGGCTGGATCTGGAACGACAGGGTATTGGTGGCGATATCGAAGCCGCCGCCGGCGAACAACGTGCCGGGGGGGCGTTTGAATTGCACCGCGATCTCGGTCACCCGCCGGGCCATGCGTTTGCCCGAACGCAGGTAGAACGGCACGCCCTGCCAGCGCCAATTGTTGATCGACAACTTGATGGCGGCATAGGTCTCGGTGCCGGAATCCTCGGCGATCCCCGCTTCTTCCAGATAACCCGGCTCGGGTTTGCCGGCGATCATGCCGTCGGCGTATTGGGCGCGGGCCACATCCGTGGTCGGATGCAGGGGCTGGATCGCCCGCAACAACTTCACCTTCTCATCCCGAATGGCCTCGGCGTCCAGTGACCCCGGCGGCTCCATCGCGGTCAGGGCCACCAACTGCATGGTGTGGTTTTGGATCATGTCCCGCAGGGCGCCACTCTGTTCGTAGTAGCCGCCCCGGGCGCCGACCCCCACCTCCTCCGCCACCGTGATCTGCACGTTGTCGATGAAGTTCCGATTCCAGAGGGGTTCAAAAATTGAATTGGCGAACCGTTGGACCAGCAGGTCCTGCACCGTCTCCTTGCCCAAGTAGTGGTCGATCCGATACACTTGATGCTCCTCCAGCACGCCCGTGATCGTGCGGTTGAGTTCGCGGGCCGAAGCAAGGTCGTGACCAAACGGCTTCTCGATGACGACTTTGGCGTGATGGGGCTGCCCGAGGTATTTGCGCGCCAGACCGCTGGCGCCCAGATTCTCCAGAATCGGGGCAAAGACCGAGGGCGGGGTCGAGATGTAGAACAGGGGTTGCACCTCCCGCCCCACCTTTTCGTCGATCTCCTGGAGGTGCTCGGCCAACCGGTCGAACGCAGCCGCATCGTCGTAAGCGCCCGCCACGTAGGTCGTGCGTTCCGCGATCCGGCCCCAGACATCGTCAGACAGCTCCCGGCGGGAAAATTCCTTGATCGCATCGGCCGCCATCTCGCGGAAGGCTTCGTCGGAGATTTCCTTGCGGCCATATCCCACCAAGTGGAAATCGGGCGGCAACAGGTTGTCCGCCGCGAGGTTGTAGACCGCCGGGATCAGCTTGCGCTTGGTGAGGTCGCCCGAAGCCCCGAAAATAACCACCGTGGTGGGCGGGGCCCCACGGTATTTGCTCAGGTCTTCCAGGAAAGGATGGCGGGTGGTTTCGGCCATATCGCAGCACGATCAATGCGCCCGGCCTCCCGAAGCAAGGCCGAAGCCCGCTTTCCCCCCACGCCTGCCTCCGGTGGATCCGGGCTTAAACTCCGGATTGCCGGCGGGGTTTGAGTGCGACGCGTTCAATGTGCCGCACTTTCGGCTCGACCTCGCTGCCCGCGGGAGGCCAGCCCACTTCGACCACATCCAGCCGGTGGGTCCGGGGAGGCTTCGACATCCCTCGCAGGTAGGCGGAAATGCCGCGGCGCAGGATTTTGCGTTTATCCGCATCCACCGCGTGATAGCCCGGCACCATGGCGTCCAAGGCCCGGGTTTTCACCTCCACAAAGACCAGCACGTCGCCGTCCTTCATCACCAAATCGATCTCTTCCCGGCGATCCAGGGGATTGCGCCAATTCCGCGCCACCGGCTTGAAGCCTTTTTCGCGCCGCAGGTAGGCCTCGGCCAGCCGTTCGCCCGCCTCGCCCCGTTTGGACGATGCCGGGGTTTGACTCGACCTGCGAAACAACAACGCTTTTAGCTTCCTGATCATCGGGATACCGCGCTTCAGTCCAAACCGCTGGAACGGTCGCTGGCAATCCTCACCCTCCCCCTTTACCTTCCTTCACTATGGCCGCACCCAATGTCGCTGGCGCACTGCGTCGCTCCTTGCTCATCAAGGTAATCGCCAAGCCCGCCCCCAGCCGGGAAGACGTCACTTCGGTCATCGAGCTCACCGCCTCCAAGGTGGTGGAAGCGCTCGCCGCCCAGTCGATGACCCTGTATCTGGTGGAGGGCAACGACATCACCTTCCGCCACGTCTACTACTCCCCCACCCTCTGGTCCGATGACCCCGAGAAGGAAAAGTCGTTCGACCAGACCGCGGAGAAGCTACTCGAACTGAAGCTTCCCCTCGGCACCGGCAACGTGGGCAAGGTGATCCAGACCGGCGAACCCCTCTTCTTCACCGCCGATGGCCCCGAGGGCGATTCGTTGAAGAACATGAACACGGGATTCGATGTGCGCTCGATGTTGACCGTGCCACTGAAGGGCAACGTCAACATCGGCGCAATCCAAGTGCTCAACAAGGAGCCCCACGCCGGCACCGATGGCCAGTTCACCGAGCTTGACCTCAAACTGCTCCAGGAGGTCGCCGAATACTCCGCCACCCTCATCCAGCGGATGATGGACCCCAAGTTTGAGCTGAGCGCCGAGGACACCGCCAAGTTCATCGCCCGCCTCACCGACACCCCGTTGATCACGTCCGAGGACGAAATTGAAATCGACGAAAAATTGGTGGAGGTCGTCGGTGACGCCGTCATCCGGCGCGAAGGGATTTTCCCCCACAAGCAGCTGACCCCCAACACCGTGGCGGTGCTGATGAGCAACCCGCTCGACTACGCCAAACGCGATTCCTTCCAGATCGCCACCGAACTCACCATCGAGGAAACCCGGGTGGCCTCCGCCACCTTCATCGAGGGGCTGGTGAAGAAATTCTTTCGCACCGAGGCCGAGCCCGAGGCCAACATCGATATCGGCGGAGTGGCCGAGGTCATCAGCACCGCCTATTCCCCGGATGCCGAGGGGGGCGAGGTCAGCGCGCAAGATCTGGAAAGCGAGGACTCCGCGCCGATCGTGCAGCTGGCCAATCGCATCATCGAAGACGCCTACATTTCCGGCGCTTCCGATATCCACATTGAGCCGCAGGAAAAAAACCTCATCGTGCGCTACCGCGTGGATGGCCTTTGCGCCGAGAAGCTTCGCCTGCCCTCCCAGGTCTCCAATGCCCTGTGCACCCGTCTCAAGATCATGTGCAATCTTGATATCGCGGAGCGGCGCCTGCCCCAGGACGGTCGGATCGTATTCAAAAAATACACCAAGAAGAACATCGATATCGATTTACGCGTGGCGACCGGGCCGATGAATCACGGGGAAAAGGTGGTCATGCGAATTCTCGACAAGACCAAGACCACCCTGCCCCTTCCGGCCTTGGGCTTTTCCGAAGAGAACCTCAAAAAATACCGCGCCTGTATCCAGCAGCCCTATGGCATGATTCTTCACTGTGGTCCGACGGGTTCCGGCAAGTCGATGACCCTCTATTCGGCGCTGGCGGAGATCAATCATCCCGACGTCAACATTCAGACCGCCGAGGATCCGATCGAATACACCCTGCCGGGTCTCAACCAGATGCAGATGAACCGGCAGATCGGGCTCACTTTTGCCCGTGCCCTGCGGTGTTACCTCCGGATGGATCCCGATGTGATTCTGGTGGGTGAGATTCGTGACTCCGAGACCGCCGGTATCGCCGTGGAAGCGGCGCTCACCGGTCACTTGTTGGTTTCGACGCTGCACACCAACGATGCGCCTTCCACGGTCAGTCGGATCGGCGAGATGGGGGTGGAGCCGTTCAACGTCTCGGCCTCACTGTTGTGCGTCTGCGCCCAGCGTCTCATGCGGCGCGTGTGCAAGAACTGCAAGATGCCCTACACCCCCGAGGGCCGCGAGGCCCAGCTCATGGAGAAGGCCCTCGGCTGGACCGGCGAGATTTACAAAGCCAACCCCCAGGGTTGCCCCACTTGCGGCGGGATGGGCTACAAGGGCCGCGTCGGAATCCACGAGTTGATGGTGAACTCCGAGGAGCTCACCGCCGCGATTAACAAGGAGGTTGAAGTGGCCGCCCTGAAACGCATCGCGATGAAGGATGGCATGAAGACCCTCCACCAGGATTCCTTTCTCAAGGTCAAAGAAGGCCTCACCACCATCGAGGAGGCCCTCGCCAACGTCCCGCCGGATCTCATCACCGCCGATTCGTAAACCGGGTCGCGCGCGCGTGCACGCGGTCGGTTACTCGGCCGTCGCTTCCTCTTCGCCCGCCCAATCGGCGCGCAACCGTCGGGCCGGAGGAAAGTCCAGATGCCTTTTCTCAATCTCGACCAGCACCCGCTCGGCCGTGGGGCGTTCGCCCTGCGCCTCGAGTCGGCGCACCAGTTTGATGAACTCCAAAGCTGTGGGCAGCGTGCCATCCAACTGCAGTTGCACGTTGGTGAGCAGTCGGGGCCAATTGCGTTGCCCGAGGTTGAGTTCAATTTCGATATTCGTGAGCGCCTTTTCGTGAGCTTTGACCCATAAGGGCCGAGCCCGTCGCAACTCGCGCATCAACTGATCCAGCTCACTCCAGCTCTGCTGCTCGATCAATTTTTCGGCCAGACTCATGAAGCGGCGCGAGGATTGCAGCGCTACGACAAACTCCCGCGGCAGTTGATCCACCGTCGTGGCCAAGTAGGCTTCCAAGTCGAGTTCATCCCCGTCCTGCACCGCGGGCAGCTCGATCAGCCGGGGTTCCTCCAGCTCACCCAGCACCGCGCGAATTCGCGCCGTCTCCTGCCGCGCCGGGTTATGGGCAGGATACAGGTGGGTCAGCGTCTGCCACACTTGCAGGGCGCTTTTAAGGTTTGCGTTCGCCTCCAAGGCCTTCGCCATCCGACGGCCCTCCTCCAGTCTGACCCGGGACTGCCTCAGCATCACCGCCAACCGCTCTCTGGCGGCCGCGGAACCCTCCATGACCAGATCCACCCAAGCATCGGCGACGCGATACCACGCGAGCTCGGCATTGGCGGGGGTGCCCCGCTGGGCCTCCCGATAGCGGTCGAAGATCTGTTTGGCCGGTGCCGCTTGACCGCGTTCGAGGGCGGCGGCCACCTGAAGCTTGAGCAAGGAGGAGTCCACGATCGCGCTCTCCTCGGCAAATTTCACCAGCCGGTCAAACAGGTCCCAAGCCTGAATCTGCCAGAGCGGCTCGGCCGCGGCAACCACGTCACTCCGTCGACTGCCAAAGCGCATCAAAAACGCATCAAGGGCCGCGGCTGCCGCCTCGGGCTGGCCGGCCATCTGCTCCTGAATGATACTGTAAATCCAGGGGGTGGCGGATTGGGGCGAGTGGGATCGCATTTCCGCCAACGCCGTCCGCATCGCGGCAAGGTCGCCTGCTTCCCGCTCCAGCCTCACCGTCAAACGACGCACGCCCCCCAACGTCCCACTGCCCTCGCCCCAAGCGGCCAGCGCCTCACGAGCCGCGGGGAGGTCTCCCGTTTGGATCAGCGCCACCACCTTGGTTTCATGCCTCAATCCATTCAGCTCGGGCTGGGTGCCGAGCCAGGCAAGGCAGGCTTCCGGCTCGCCGGCCAGCAGTAGGACCCGCGCTTTTTGATCAATGATCCACTCGCGATCGCGGTCCACCGCCGGACCCGTCAAAGTGAGGCTCTTTTCGAGGGCGCTGAGCGCGGTGGCATAATCCTCGGCCCGGAGCGCAAGCTGCATCACCAGGTCCAGCGCATCCCGGCCTGGATAATAGGTTTCAAACCCCGCCAGCAGGGTTTTGGCGCCCCGGTCGCTGTGGCCGGCGGCGAAGTAAAAAAGGCCCAGGCTACGTCGCCCTTTCCAATAGTGGGGCGCCCGGGCCAGGCCGGCCTCGATCAGCCAACGGGCATCCGTCCACTTCTGTTTGGACAACGCCGCCAGCCCCTCATCGACCAACCCCTCGCCGCGCTTGTGGGTGATTTTTTCCCACCGCAACGGCGCCAGGATGCAGTCGGCCAAGGTCACATAGTTGATCGGTCGCTGGGCCAAGACCCAAAACCAGGCGCCGGCGAGCGCCAAATATCCGGCCGCGGACAGGCCCAACATCCACAACAACACCCCCCGCACCATGATCCGCAGCCGCGGCGTGCGACCCGATCGGCTGTTCACCACATAAAAAAGACCCCAGCGCCACTTTTCTCGTCCGCTGATGGTGGGCTTCCAAGAAGAGCTGATTTTACGCACGGGAGATTGGGGGGAAGGTTAAGCCCCGGTGTCCATCCGGGTTCCTATCACCGCTTCGGCAAGGTTTTCCGGGTGTTGTTCCGGCTCGCCCCGATCGTGATTAAATTTCATCGAAACGGTCCGCGACACCCCGCGCTCCTGCATGGTGACCCCGTAGATTGCTTCGGCCGCGGAGACGGTGCGCTTGTTGTGGGTGATGATGATGAACTGGGACTCATCCACGAACTTCTTCAACAAGGCGGTGAAGCGACCGATGTTGGACTCATCCAACGGGGCATCCAATTCGTCGAGCAAACAGAACGGGGAGGGTTTCACCATGTAGAGTGCGAACAGCAGGGCGACGGCGGTGAGGGTCTTTTGCCCACCGGACAACAACGTGATGCTCTTGAGCTTGGTGCCGGGCGGTTGCGCGGTGATCTCGATGCCGCTCTCCAGAATGTCGTCGGCCTCGATCAAATCCAGGCGCGCGACACCACCGCCAAACAAGGTGTCAAAGGTGTATTTAAAATTCTTCTGGATCTGTTCAAACGTGATCGCGAACTGCTCCTGCGAGGTGCGATTGATCTCATCAATCGCCGCCAGCAATTCGGTCTTGGCGTTGGTCAGATCGTCGCTCTGCCCCTTGAGAAAGTCGAACCGCTGCTTCAGCTCGGCATACTCTTCGATGGCCACGAGGTTGACCGCACCCATGGAGTTCAACCGCTGCCGCAGAGCGTCGATCTCGGACTTGATCGCCCCCCAGTCCGTCTGATCAAACGCGGCGAGGTCCTCCGCGCTGGCTTCGCCCTTGGGCTCCTTGGCTTTGCGGCGACGCTTCCGGGACGTCGGAGCCGTTTCGTCCGCCGGGGCGGCGGAGTCGTCCTCGCTTGCGGCGGAGGACGGCGAAGATTCCGGTTCCTCATCGTCTTCCAAATCCAGCGTCTTCAGATCCGGGGGTTCGTCGTCGGAGCGCCACATCAACTGACGCCAATCCAGATCCCCAATCTCCAGAGAGAACTCTCGCATCACGTCTTCCGCGATGAACTGGGCGCGTGAATTGGTCTCGGCCAGCCGGACTTCGCAGCGGCCCAATTCGCCCTGGGCGGTTTCCGCTGCGGCGCGCAGGCCTTGCTGGGCATTTTCCACCGCCTCGATGTCGCTCTCCACGGTGGAGAGCTTCTCCCGTACCTTGTCGACCTGATTCTGGGCCACGCTGAGGGTCTCCCCCAACTGAGCCGCCCGCGCTTTTTGCGATTCGGATTCGTGCTCCAACGCCTTCACCTGCTCTGACCACACCTCGATCTCCTGCTGGCGCTGGGTAAACAATTGCCCCATTTGCTCCCGGCGGCGCTCCATGTCGGCGATGCCCCGATCGAGGACTTCCACCTTCTGGCGTCGCTCCGCCAGTTCCAGACGCGCCTGAGCCAGCGTGTCGCGTTTGACATCCCGATCGGTGCGCAGCTCGACGATCCGCACCTCCATCTCGTCGATGCGTTGACGGGCGGTGGCCGCCTCGGCTTCGGCTTGCCCGAGCCCGGCCTGCGCCTTTTGAAATCGTGCCTCCGCCTCGTTCCGCGCCGCCTCCAAAGCCGTAAGCTCGCGCACCATCCGATCGAGTCGCTGCTGGCCCTCGGCCACGGCGGCGGCTGCCGCCCGGGACTCTGACTCCACCGTCGCCACCTGTTGCGTGGCCGCCAATACTTCGGCGCGTTTGACTTCCAAGTCCGACTCAGCCGCCGCCAACTCCGCGTTGAGCGCCTCAATGACCTGCTGCTGCGCATCATGCCGTCGCTGTTCGTCGGAGATCGCCTTGGCGGTTTCGCGCAGGTCGATCTCCCGCTGCACAATGCTGTTTTCCGGTTTCTTGTTAAAGCCCCCGGAGATCAGACCGCGGCGGTCAACCAGTTCCCCTTGCCGGGTGGCGACCGCCACAAAACTGAACTCAGGGTGCGCCTGCCAGTAATCAAGGAAGGCATGCAGATCGTCCGCCAAATAACACGAACCCAACAGGGCCGCGGCCGGGTGGGTGGGATCGAGATTGATGATGGCGCGGGTTGCGGGCTGTAAAAATGACGGGGGCGCGGCAGCGGGCTCCGCGGCGGCGGACTGCATCCCGTCGATGTGCAGCACGGCGCTGCCGATTTGCTGGTGTTCGAGTTGCGTGAGCACGCGACGGGCCGTGTTCAAGTCCGTCACATGGATGGCTTCCACGGCGGCTCCCAGCAAAGCCTCAAACGCCTTGCCGCAATCGGGGGCCACCTGCAGTTCCCGGGTTACGGGCGTGACCGTCGAACCGGCCAGAGCTTCGTCCAGCCTGCCCTGCAGCACCGCCTTGGCGCCTTGACCGAAGCCCTCCCACTTCTCCTGCAACTGCTGCAACAGTTTCAGTCGCGCCGAGCGCTGGGCGAGGCCGCGATCAATTTCCTGCAAGGTGCGCTGGGCTTCGCGGAACTGACTGGTGAGGCGGGCAATCGTTTCGCGCGCGGCGGAGGCTTCCCCGTCGAGTTGGGTGCGGGAGGTCTTCGCTTCCTCCAGGCGGGCCGCGACCTCGGCAACGCGCTGGGCGGCGGCCTCCTGCTCTTCCCGCGTCAGCGTGATCTGCTGCTCCAGCAGTTCGTGACGTTGCACGGAGGTTTTTTGGTCCACCTCGTAGCTGGTGGTGTCCGTGCGCAAACGGGCGATGGTGCTCTCCATCTGCAGCAGCCTGAATTTGGTCTGCTTGAGCTCATCGTCGAGCTGGGAAAGTTCCGCCTCGGCGAGCGCGAGTTCGCGGTTGCGATTTTGGAAAACCTGGTCGCTCGAACCGAGCAGAGTCAGTTGCTCCTCCTTGTCCTGAGCGCCGCTGTCCACCTGATCCGAAAGCTCGCGCAGTTGCATTTCCACTTCACTGAGGTTGTCCTGCGAGGACTTCAACCGGTCCTCCAACCCGGACCGCTTGATGAGCGCGAGGTTCGACCCATTCTGGGCGGCTTCCCGTTGCGACTTCAGGTCAAAGACGGCTTGCTGGGCGTCTTGGGCGCGTTGGTGCAAGCGGGCCCGATCCGCCTTCATCTCCTCCACGGCGCCCTGCTCCGATTCGAGTTTGGCGCGTCGTTCGGCGGCCTCAGAGCGCAGTCCGGCGAGTTTCTCCTGCAGTTCCGCGATCATGACCGACAGCTTGCCGTGGTGGTGGCCACTGTGCGCCAGGCTCAGGTGGCGCAGACGGAAGCTCAGTCGCTTGTAGCGCAGGGCCTTCGCGGCCTGGCGTTTCAAGCTGCCAATCTGGCGCCCCACTTCGGCGATCACATCCGCCACCCGCGCGAGATTTTGATCCGTGAGCGAAAGCTTGTTCAGGGCTTCGCGGCGCTGGGATTTGTATTTGGTAATCCCCGCGGCCTCCTCAAACACCGCGCGACGTTCCTCTGGCTTTGAAGACAAGATCTGGTCGATTTGCCCCTGCGCCATGATCGAGTAGCTGGTCCGTCCAATGCCGGTATCCATGAACAGTTTCTGGATGTCTTTCAGGCGGCAGGGCTGACCATTGAAAAAATACTCACTGCCGCCGTCTCGTTGCACCCGGCGCATGATCTCGATCTCGTGAAACTCGCTGCCCAGTTGCCGCTCACATTCCGTCAGCAAGAGCGAAACCTCGCAGAGCTGAGACGGCTTGCGCGAGTCGGTCCCTTCGAAAATCACGTCTTGCATTTTTCCGCCGCGCAGCGCTTTAGCACTCTGCTCGCCCAACACCCAGCGGATGCCGTCAGCGATGTTGGACTTGCCGCAACCATTGGGACCGACGATGGCGGTCACGCCGGGTTCGAAGCGCAGGGTGGTGGGGTCGGCGAAGGACTTGAAGCCGTGTAGCTTGAGGGCTTTGAGATACATGCAGGGAGCGGAAACCGACGATTGAAGAGGCCTGATTCCCCCCGGCAACGGGAAAACCGGTCCGGCCGCAATTAATCAGCCGCGCGCAGGTCGCCTTCCCGCCACCGGCCCGCCCCTCTTACTTGTGGTCCCAAGGGAATTTCACGTCGACCTTCGGTTGTTTCCACGTTTCGAAGACCTCGAACATATTCCCCCGGTTGAGAATGCCGTTGGGATCGAGGGCCCGTTTAACCGCCAGCATGGCGCCAATCTCTGCATCGCCATGCTGGAGTCGGAAAAAGGGGCTTTTGGCCAGTCCGATTCCGTGTTCGCCACTGATGGCGCCCCCCAACGCCACGACTTTCTCCATCAACGCCTGGACCGCCGCCTCCGCACGTCGGCACTCCTCCGGGTCATTCTTGTGATACATGATGTTAACGTGGAGATTGCCGTCGCCCAAATGCCCAAACGTCGGGATCGCGAGTTCGGACGATTTGCGCAGGCGATCGAGGAAGCGGGCAAATTTTTCGTAAGCCGCCAGCGGTACGGTCACGTCCTCGTTGAGCTTGGCGTCCCCCAACTCGAACATGGCTCCGGAGCACTTGCGGCGCACCGCCCACAACGCGTCAGCCGCATCGCGGGTGCGGGCGACTTGATGAGCCGTCGCATGTGCCTTGGCCCAGGCCAGCACCACCGCCTGCTGGGCTTTGATTTCCGCCGCACTGCCCGCTAGTTCGAGCAGCACGACCGGTCGGCCGGGTTGACCGGGGAAGATCGTTGTCTGCATGGCCCGCTCCGCGCACCCCACGCTGTAACGGTCGAGGAACTCGCAGATGGCGGGTTGCACGCGCAGGCCAAAAAGCGCCCGGGCCGCGCGGAAAGCCACCAATTCGTCGGGAAAGGAGGTCAAAAGGGTCCAACGGGCCCCCGGTTGGGGAATGAGCCGCAGCACCGCCCGGGTCACGACGCCCAACATCCCCTCGCTCCCAATCCACAGGTCACGCAAATTAAATCCGGCAGCGAACTTACGGGTGGCCGTCCCCCACTCCACATACTCTCCGGTCGGCAGATAGCCCCGAAGGGCGATGACAAAGTCGCGGGTGACCCCATATTTGCCGCCGTGCATCCCCCCGGCATTACAGGCAATGTTACCGCCGATCGTGCAGTAGCTGCGCGAGGAGGGATCCGGGGGATAAAACCATCCCGCCGCCGCCGCCTGGTCCTGAATCCGCGCGACCACGGCTCCCGCCTGGACATGGGCAAAGCCCGCCTCGGCATCGATCCGGATGCGGTTGAGCCTCAGCAGGTCCAGCACCCATCCCCCCGCCCGCGGGGTGGCCGACCCCACCAGGGTGGTCCCGCGCCCCCGCGGGGTCACCGGCACCCCGTAGCGATTGGCCAGGGTCAACGCCACCCCGACCTGATCCGCGGTGCGGGGCTTCAGGACCGCGACCGGCAAAAACGACACCCGGCCGCTATCGTAGGAGGCGGCCAGGCGAGAGGCTTCATCGGTGAAGACAATGCCATCCCCGAGCTGTTGCTGTAATTTTCGCGTGGCGAGCTGATGCGACTTCGTGGGCACGGCGGAAACATGCGGTCGCCCCCACCCGCGCCGCAACCGCTTTCAGCGCAAAAGACCGGGAAACCAGCTAAGCGGCCACGGCGGCTTCGGCCGCATCATGACAGGCTTTCAAATCCAGTTTGCCCGTCCCCAGCACCGGAATCGCGTCCACCTTTTTGACCACGCGGGGCACCCACAGGTTCGGGATGCCTTCCGCCAGGAGCCGATCGCGCAAGTCGCGAGCGGTGATGTCCAGCGTGGTGAGCAATACGATCGCTTCGCCCTTACCCGGATCAGCCACCCCCATCACCGCGACCACATAGCCATCGGTTTGGTCCAGGGCAAAGGTCTCAATGATGCGTTGTTCGATCGTGCCGTGCGGGACCATCTCCCCCCCGATTTTGGAGAAGCGGGAGAGACGCCCTTCAATGTAGAGGAAACCGTCTTCGTCGAAGCGTCCGAGGTCGCCGGTGACAAACCATCCCTCGTGAAATGCCTCCTTCGTTTTTTCCGGATTCTTGAGATACCCTTCGAACACGTTACCGCCCCGGTAAACCACCACCCCCTGCTGCGTATCGGGCAGCTCTTCCATTGTATCCGGATGCAGGATTCGAGCGGTCATCCCGGGCATCATGCGCCCCACGGAACCCAGTCGGCGCGCTTCCTGCGGCTCCCCCACCCACCCCACCGGAACCGCCGGATCGGGTTGATTGATGTTCGCGGCCGGCGTGGTCTCGGTGAGCCCGTAGCCCTGCATGAGCTCAATCTGATACTTCTCCAAAAACGCTTCGTAGAGGTCCAACGGCATCTTCTCCGCGCCGGTGACCACGAGGTTGAGGGAGGCGATCTCGGCCGGCTCGGCCCGTTTCACAAAGGGCCGCAGGAAGGTGGGCGCCCCATGCTGCACGGTCGCCTGTTCCTCTTTGATCGCGTCAATGATCCCGCGCGTGTCGAGGGGACTGGGCACGCTCACCACTTTGCACCCTCGCATCATCGGATACCACATCGTGACGGTGAACCCGAAGGAATGAAAAATCGGCAGGCACGCGATCATGGTCGCGGTATCGGGGAGCACACAGAGGGAGGAGATCTGCCAGCAGTTGGACAGGATGTTCCGGTGGGTGAGCACCACCCCCTTGGGCTCGCCGGAGCTGCCGCTGGTGAAGAGCAATCCCGCCTCCTCCCGGTCCCCCCGCTTCGGTAGCTTCAGCAGGTTGGCGATCCACTGATTGGGCAGGATCCAAGCCGCCAGCAACCACGGCAAAATGGCTTTTTTGCCGCCGAACGATTTGATCTCATCGGCGAGGTCCAGGGTCTTTTTCGGCCAGGGGAAATCCTTCACCTTCGCGCGAACGGCATGAGCGGTGATCACGGTTTCGATCTCTCCCAGCTTGAGGCTGGAGCTGATCGCGGCCGGTCCGGCCGTGAAGTTGAGGTTAACCGGGATCTTGCCCGCACACAGCACCGCCAGGTTCGCGATACTCCCCCCGGCTCCCGGGGGCAAAACGATGCCGATCCGTTTTTCAGGAATCGTGCGCCGGATGTGCCGGGATAACGCCGCGGCCGCCGCCAGCAGGGCTCCCGCCTTCACCTCCCGGCGCCCCAGTGATCGGTCGACGATTTCCAAACGCCAGGGTCGACGGGCCAATCCCCGGACCACCTCGCGCCCCAAATGGCGCTTGAGCTGGGGGCGTTGATCAAAGGCCGTGCGCCCCAGATCGAGCAGATGCTGACGCAATCGGGCCACGGGCACGGCGTCCACCGGCTGCGGTTGGCCCCACTCCACGTGGACGTGGGTGCGCATCAGGCGGGGAGACTTAAACAGGTAGCGGTTGCCTGAAAACGAAAACACCGACCCCCACAGGCCATCGTGGACCACCGGCACCACCGGCACCCCGGCTTTGCGGGCCATCACCTCATAACCGCGTTGCAGCTTCATGAGCTGCCCCGTGCGCGAGATGCTCCCTTCCACAAAGATCACCACCAATTCACCTCTGCGTAAATGGTCGACCACTGTCCGGGTCGCCGAGAGGGCGTCTTTCGACGAGATGGAGATCGCGCCACTCAGTTTGAAGACCAGCCGAAAGAACCAGCCCCGGTCCTTCAAGCCATCGAAACCGACGAACCGTAGCGGCCGCGGGCACGCCAGCTGCAGGACCACGGGATCGACGTAGGAAAGGTGATTGGTCGCAATCACGGCTCCACCGGTGGGGAGGTTTTCGGCCCCGGCCGATTTGACGCGGTAAAGGCAGCGGGCAACTGCGGCGGCGAAGACCTCCGCCAGCCAAGGCAGGGTCGATCGGTTGAAACGAGGCGGGGCTGACATAGGGGTTTTGCCTAACGGATCGGACTTTAGAAAAGTTTCAACACTTTCTGACGACTCATCCCTGCCCTCCCACCCGGTCCTGGACGAGACAAGGGGCCGGTGCCCCCGCCTCCGTTTCCGATCCGGTAGGGAGCGGCTGCCCCCCGGAACCTCAGCGGAACGAACGCATCAAGAGCCGCTGCAATTCGCCGGTGCCGATGTTGGCCAAGCTGCCATCGAGCGTGAAGTTGCTCACCAGGGGCAGGTAGCCCAGCGCATCGGCCTGCTCACCCAGCAGTCCCATCTGGGTCAACGCGGTGCCCAACTCGTCCCGGGCCGACAGATTTAAGGTCAACTCCAGCGGCTGCAGCCAAAAAGCGACCCCGGGGCGGTAGGTGATCCGACCGTCCCCAATCAGGCGCAGAGCCGGAGAAATCAGGGCTAGGTCACTGATGATCACGTCACCATTCGCGACCCGATCCACCCCCAAATTGAGCTGATCAAAGGTGATCGCCGAGAGCTGGGCAGCGGCCCGAGAGGCGGACTGCACCTTCTGGGCTTGCTGGGTCAACTTCTCATTGCCCGTCAGCGCGCCAAACAACGAACCCAGGGCCGCCACAGTCTGCCCCGTTTGGATATACGAATCGACCTCGACCCCGAGGGCCCGAATCACCCCGCCGGAACTGGAAACCTGCGCCTGCAGGACGCCCTTATTCACCAGCTCCAATGGTTCACGCGCCACCCCACTCCAGGTCGCACTCAAATTCACTCGACCGGTCAGCACCGGCAGCTGCTCCGGATCGAACCAGCGCAACCAGGGCTCAACGGCGACATCGCTGAGGGTCAGTTCCGCGCTTCCGCGGTAAACCAACGGAGCAAGGGAATCGAACTCCAACCGACCCGTGCTTATCACCCGGCCCTCCGCTCCCACCACGGCTTCGAGCGACTCCACCTCAATCCCCTCCTGATGGACCAGGATCGCCGCCCGCACCCGCTCGATGGCGGGGGCCTCGGGCAACCGTAATTCCCCCACTGAAACCTGCAGGGAGCCCTTGACGCTGCCCCAAACGGGCACCGCCGGGAGGACCTGCACCCGCGACAGCCCATCGCCCGAAACCCGCCCGGCCAGCGTCGGGGATTCCGACGGAAAAATCGCGGCAAAGTCCTGCACGTCCTGCAGGTGCAGCACCGGGCTACTCAAGCTGCTCTCAAAGGTGGACTCACCCGCCACCGTTTCCGTCCGCAAATTCAAGGTCAGCTCGGAGCTGCGTCCCGCCCGGTGAATCCGCGCGGGTAAGTGCACTTCAATACCGCCGTCGGCCCGGAGATCGAGACGACCATCCATTTCCACGTTGGGCAATGCCACCCCCTCCCGTCCGGTGAGTTCATCCATGGTAATCGCCGTGGCAATCGAGACCCGCTCATCCAACCCCACCCCAAACTCGGCCGTCAGCCTGCCCGAATCCAACCCCACCCGCTCTTCAAATCCCGGCCATTCAGTCAACCCAACCAAGTCCACCTCCACGCGGCCGACCACCTTGATGATGTCCTCGTCCTGTTGCAGCTGCCCCCCGCGCGCTTGCAGCGTGACCACCGGGCGCCCGTGTCGGGCAATTTCCATCCGACCCAACTCCACCTGCCAGCCCAGCGGGGTGATCTCCACGCCCAGGTCCACTTCGACCGTGCCGTCGTCGACCCAGGTGCGGTCGGCTTGGGCCAAGGCCACCCGGTCCATGCGAATGGGTTGACTCGTGATCACCCGCAGGCCCTGCGGTGAGACCAAGCCCAACAGTTTCCCCTCCACCGGTCGGGCATCAAGCACCCACGGGGCGAGCCAGGGCTGGATCCACGCCGGAGGCAGTCCCGCCAACTCGATTTCGCCCAACGGCTCGTCGGGGTTGGCCACCCGCAAGGCAAAAGCATCGCGGCCGATTTCCACGCCTTGCAACAGGCGCGCTTCGAGGACGGGGGCCGCCCCCGCCAATGCCAGATCCAAGCGGGTGAAACGGGTGTTGTGACCGGATTGCTGAATCGCGAAATTGGTTTCCCCCGAAAGGTCACCCACCCCCGAAAGCGGCGCGTAGTGGGTGCCGAGATCATTGACGAGGAAGGTCATGGTGCCCGTCACCGCGAGGTCGGAAAGCGTCACATTGGCCGACAGGTCGCCATGCCCGTCCAGCGCAAACCCCGGCAACTCCCGGCCCAACATCAGGTGACGGAGATTGGTGGCGTTCAACGCAACCGCCCAATCCCCGTGCAGCCGACTGGAGGCATCCTCCGACTCCAAATGCGCCGAGATCAAGGGGAGGTCACCCTCCCGCAGCATCAGCCCCAGCCGCGGCGTGCCCGCCGCTTGGGAGAGGTCCAAGGACAGACCATAGACGCGGTTCTCGGTCGGGCCGTCCAAACTCGCAACCAGTTCGGTCTCGAGCTTTAGCCGATTTATGGTGCGATCCTCCGCGAGGATTGTCTCCAATTCATTGTTAATCGCCAGGGACTGAATCCCACGGGCGCTGGCCCGTGCCCCGGTCGCCGCGATGTCGACCCGCAACCGCTGAGCCGTTCCCGCCCGGGGCCCCGAACCACTCACCACAACGTCAGCAAACCCGTCCGCCCCGGGTCCAGCTTGGCGCCAAATGGTCCGTCCCTCCAAATCAACTTCCCCCCAGGTGAACGGCAGCGGGCGGTTCAAGATCCGGGTCAGCTGTTGCCACCAAGTCGCGGAATCGGTGGCTCCAGCACC
>JAGYIG010000030.1 GCA_018402455.1 Opitutaceae bacterium | reverse complement strand
CGATCTGTCCAACTTTCGGGGACCACCTCATAGTTCCCCGCCGAGCCTTTCTCAAAACCACGGTTTTAATGCGTTTGGCCACCGGTGCTACGCTGATCGAAAATGATATGAAATTTGGTCGATATAGTTGGTAAAAGCACGAGCTCCCGCGCATAATAGTTTCACGATGGTAAACGGAATCTCAGCATGAAGCCACGCGGGCTTGGAGCACTGTTGATGAGTGGCTTGGTATTGCTGGTGGCTACAGCAGCGGAGCATCCAACCGAAAAAGCCTACGTGTTCGACGCAATTGATGTTCGAGCAAACACGAAGTGGGGAGAAGCCCCCATCGTATCGGCGGGTAGATGGGGTCTGCAGGCGGAAACGGAGAAGGGTATCCAGCGTTTCGGCTACTCCTCTGATTTTCGCCTTCGACCGATCAAGGCAACCGCGCGGGAGATCGTGGAGGTGCGATCTTTCGATATTTCCCTTGCTTATGCTCGAAAAAATGAGCTCGAAGCCCGAGCGATGTCAGAAGCGCAACGCTACCAAATCGAAACAGATGCCGCGATTTCGAATATCGTCAGATCCAGTCCCACTTTGTCGGATGCCGCTCTTAACCGGATTGCTGAACTCAACGACGAATATGAAGAGTTTGAAGAAGGCGTTCGTGATGCGTTTCAGGAAGGGGACTACGAATCAAACGCGCTGAGCGATTCGATTCAATTGTCCATGGAGCTCCGTTCGCCGCGTGAAATCGAAGACGCTTATTGTGTGGTGATCGTTCGCTACTACCGCCCTCATCCGAATAACCTCGAAGAGTTGCGACTGACTTCAATTGGTCAGGTTCGGCGGGTGGGACGCTTGCCCGCGGATGCCTTCCGGCGCTTAAAGGTGAACCTTCGGGTTCCACCTGGTTTTTTGGGTCAAGTAACCCCTCAATTCCATCTTTTCTCCGGGAATAATGAAAACCTAGCCACGACCATTGCGCCTGGATTGCGCATGGTCAGTCAGTGGGAGTCGCCTCAGCCCGGTCCCTAGTTGTGGCCGGGCCGAATCATTGGCCGACAAATCAAAACCTCTGCCTCCCTCGCGGACGCGGCGAGGTGGAGCGGACTTGAACACTGGCCAGGACCTCAGACCGATGAATCACGTGATGAGCGGAGTTACCGTTTGGTGAGGATTACGAAATAAGGGGGATCGCTGCGTTTCTGATCGGGCGTGACCGATACCTGCAGATTGAGTGGCCCGGTTGGTAGCTCAAGTTGATCGAGTGAGTGGGACATGTCGCCTTTCCCAATGTCGACGGTGAAGTGTTGTTCGCCGAGCGTGAGTCGAACCACCTTGGCTTCACTGGGATTGGCCCATTGCAATTCGATGCCATAGTCGCCGGCGCGATCGATTTGTACGTGCCACTCGTAGCCCCTGGCAATGTCGCGGCGGTTTTGCCACGAGAGCGTGAGTTCGCTACTCTTTTCATCGCCGATCCGCATGCGGGGAGGGGTGTAGTTGTCGGGCCGCGTGGACGAGACGTCGTCGAACCAGTCGCGGTAGCGCTTGATCATCGCCGAGAAAATGTCGTCGCGTTCTTTCACGAGGTTAGTGGTTTCGCCCGGATCGTTCGCTATGTCGTAGAGTTCGAAAGGAACGTTGTCGGGAGGGAATTCGTTATGAAATCCGCTGGGTCGGACGAGTTTCCACTTTTGATTCCGCACCAGCATGTGATGATAAGGGACGGGCTGGTCACCTCGATGGGATTGGAGGTAGATATCCCGATCCGGCCATTGGACGGATCTACCTTGGAGGAGAGGGAGTAGACTGAGGCCGTCCAAGGCGACCGAATCCGGAACGGTGGCGCCGGTAGCTTCCAGGATAGTGGGCATGACATCGTAGTGGGCGCTCACGCGATCACTGGCGGTTCCCGCTTCGATTTGAGCCGGCCAACGGACCCATAATGGAGAACGCACCCCGCCCGCGTGGACTTCTCCTTTCATACCCCGTAAGGGTCCAGCGAAACGGCGGCTGTTGGGCCCATTGTCGTTGAGGAATATGACGATGGTATTCCGGGCGATATCCCGGCGTTCCAATAGGTCAATGAGTCGGCCGATGTTTTCATCCACGTTTTCGATCATGGCGAAAATGCGGGCGATATCATCCCGGGAGGTTTTATCATCCATCATGATGCTCTCGAGGTCCTTGGTGAGGTATTTCTGGTAGAGCGCCTCGGGGACGTCGTGATACGGACTGTGGGGTGCGTTGGTGGCGATGTAGGCGAAGAAAGGTTTCTCCCGCTCGAGAGAGTCATCGATGAAGTCGGCCGCCGCTTCGAAGTAGAGGTCCGTGCAGTAGCCACGAGTCTCAATTTTCTGATTGTTGTGAAAGAGGATGGGGTTCGTGTAGCGACGCTGGTTTTCGATGGGCTCGGAAGGTTGGGCCAGACCCCCACCTCTATGAATATAGGATTCGTCGAATCCCTGCTCACTGGGCCGGAGGGGATAGTTGTCGCCAAGGTGCCATTTGCCAAAAATTCCTGTAGTGTAGCCGACATCCCTTAGGGCCTCCGCAATGGTATATTCTGCTGGTTCCATCATCGAGCGTCCCTTCCAAGTGTCGACGACGCGCGTGCGGTAGTTGTAGCGCCCCGTCATCAGACTCGCCCGCGTGGGAGAGCACACTGGGCTGACGTAAAACTCGGTCATGGTAGCACTCTCCCGGGCCAATTGGTCGAGATGGGGCGTGCTGAGGACGGCATTGCCCATGATGCCGAAGTCTCCGTAACCTTGGTCGTCCGTTATGATCAGAATGACGTTGGGTTGGGCGGAATACTGCGCGGCAGCGATGACCGCGATCAGGGCGAGTCCAGTGAGAAGTTTCGAGAGACGTGGCATGGTGAATAGGGGAAGGGAAGTGCTGTCGATTTTACTCCGGTTCAGAGGGGTTCTTAGGATGAGACTGATCAATCGGGCGGGGGGTGACACTGGTTGAACACATGAGGCCAGATTAGCAATCGATGGCGCGGGAGGGCGGGGGCGGGAGTAAATTTTCCTTGGGCGGTGCGGTGGTGGAGATAGCTATCAGTTTTTGAATGAGGAGCCCTCTGGGCAGAAGTCTTTAACCAAATCGGACCACAGTTGGTAGTTCCCGTTGTAGTTTTGCGTCATCAGCGTGAAGGCCATTCCGGCATCGGATCCGTCCAGACCATCTCGGCCTTTGTCGTTGGGCCGGGCATTCTGAAAAAACTCCGCCGTGAATAAAAAACGTTGGTGCATCCAGCGATAGATTTTGCAGTCGGATTCCGGCATCCAATCCACCAAGGGCCAAAGGTCGTGGTCCTTTCCGCCAAATCGAACGGTTCCCTGATTACCGGTGAAAAGAAACCCCACCTTGGCTCCGGTTTGCTCAACAAAATCGTTCACGCATCTTTCGGCCCCCGCCGCAGGGCGGGGGGCAAGAGTGATCCGATCGCGGGCTTCGATCCATTTTGCGGGATCCTCATTCACGCTGGAATGAGAAACGAGAATTGTATTTCGCAGATTTTCGGCGGTGGCCCCGTGGGCATACACCGCTTCCTGCAAGCAACGATAGGCAAACTCAAACGGCCCCGCTTGGATCCAAAAAAACCGGCTCTCGTCGCTACTTGCCAAGATGTGATCAACGGCATTCGCCAAGGCAGCATCATATTCCGGATAAACTCCCCGAGGGGCGTATCCAGGTGGGGCTTCAGTCTCCGCGTCGGTGCGCCACAGATCGAAGAACTTGCTTAGGTCGTAGCCGAAACCTTCCGCAGCGGTGAGCACATTGAGATTGTTTTGTTCGATCTTAAACGGGTCGAATTGATCCAAGCGGTTGTTGTTGGAGAAGTGCACGAATTGATCCGCTAAATCAAAGTGATCGTGACGGTCGGCATAGGCGGCAAAAAAAGCGAGAGCGATGGGCGAAGCATTCCAGTCATCCGGATCGTTGTTGTTTCCGTCCGCGCTCCACCCGATACGATCGTGCGGGCGCACGATCGGAATCGTTTGATAGGGAGTGAGGTTGTCCCGGTCCGATTTCGATACGTAGTCGAACTGAGCAACGAGGGGCTTGGCTAGGAGCAGAAAAACAAGCGGGCAGATTCTCATAGCTGACAGGAAAGTGGTTTGAGATGAGCAGCACTCAGCGGGAAAATGGCTCCGGTTCTCTGAATCACCATTTTACCGGGTTATAGAACCAGACGATCTCCACTTTTCCGTTCTCCTCGGTAAAGCAGGCGACTCTTTTGTCTTGGGTGATACCCAACTTAAAGGGGCCTTGGTGCTCAATTTCCCGGTTTCTATAGGATTGCCAGATTTCAAATATCCCCTCGTCACCGGGCCACTGCGTGTAAGTCGCGAGCTTGCCTCGCTCGAAGATCGCATGATGGCGGCCGAGCTTGGTTTTAGCGTTCGCCCGAAAGGTTATCACCTTGGTCAAATCGTCCTGGAGGATGATTTTTCCATCGGCGCCGAAAGTAAGGGTGCACTCGAGGCGTCGTAGGGGAATGACGATTTCATGGCTGACATCGACCTTCCATATCTCTCCGTCCGAAAGCAGCACTTGGTGCAGATTGTCGGCCCAATTATTCGCGCTTTTTGCTTTTGGAGAACCGACTTTGATCGTTGCGGAAGTGCGCCCCGAAACCCCGTGTTGGTCGATGGCTACCGCCTCGATCTGATAAAATCCTTCGGGAAGATTTCCCAACAGCTCGTCACTGGCGGCGCTCCAGACGTATGAATCCTCGGTTGGTTCAGCATCGAGTAGCAGCCCGTTGAGATAGAGTTTTACCGTGGCGATACCGTCTCGATCGGTGGCGTTTACCTTTACGCGAAGGTCCGATCCGATGGTTAGTTTTTTGCCGTCCTTCAGATCTTCGAACACCACCGCCGGGGCGTCACCCTCCCGGCGAACCGTCTCCAGCTCGTCCTCCACATAGCGGAGGGTTTTCATCCAATCCATTTGGTAGGTTCGAGCCATCAAGGTTGGAATATATCGCGGCTCGAGCACGTCGGCGTAGGCCTTCCAATGCTCCACGGCGGCCTCGAGATGGGCTACCGATTCGAAGTGCACGGGTCGATCCTCGCCGTTGCTGGCGCGGAATAAAGCCAGTTTCGCCGCGCCGCGTTGTTTGTCGGCGTAGTATCTTCCAAGGTGGGCCATACTTTCGATGTCCCACAGCGTCTCCTGCAGCTCCACGTTTTCGCCCATCTGGGCTCGCAATTGGGGCAAGGCGTCATCGGCGGCTTGGGCGAATCGGTCCAAATTGTCGGCCACTTCCAGCGGAGTCAGCCCTGTCAGCGTATGGGTTTTCCCGGCTACCACCGCCGCGGCCCATTCGGTGACGGAAATGCATTGGGGGTCGGGTCCATTTTCGATGCGACTCAAGGCCATCGGTGACCGATCAAAGTAGTAGTCGTCGATGGTCAGAAAACCATCGCTCGCGGGACTCAACCAGGACATGCAGCCTTCGGGCGCAAAAGCGGCGTCGATGCCGGACCAGACCGCGCGATTCAATTGCGGAATGATTTCGGATACCGCTTCCCAAGTATCGTGCAGGAGAGGAGCGTCCACGGTGGGGAAGCGTTGCGCTAGGACCGCCTGCCAATAGTCATCGTCCCGTGCGTGGTCATAGGCCAGCTGCCCCCATAGCCGGAACTTATACCAGTGCTTTTCGATTTCCATTTGGCCATGGAGCCCCGGATTCTTAGCTGCGAAGTCCCGGGCCCAGACGTAGCCGTCGGAGCCCATCATGAATCCAGGAGAGTCCTCGTGCGGCATCCACTTGATAAACTCGCGTACGAAATCGGGGCTGCCCCAGCGGTGCATGAATATGTCGTCATTGCGAAGATTGAGCCATACTTTGAAGTCTTGGTTCCAACCTTCTCCTTCAATGCGGTTCTCCCACTCTTGCGGGCGCCGGGACGAATAGATGTGCGCCACCGCATACTTCACGCTCGTTTCCAATTTACCGCCCGTGTAGTCTTTGAAGGCTTCGCGCACCCGGTCCGGATCCGAACCGTGTCGGCGATGGATAAAACGGATCTTTCGATCGGGGTGCTCCTCCTGCACATCCATGATGGCCCGGCCGTAGGTCTTAAAAATGTAGTGTTCGGTCGAATGCGGGGTATCATCCAACTCCTCCCGGTCATTCTCACCAGAGCATACTCCGATTCCGGCAATCTGGGGATAGGCTAACAGGGTCTCGCGGACCAGCGTCCGCATGTATTCGATCGTTTTGGGATTGGTTTGATCCTGAGTGATCCCATATTTGCCTGTCGCCCCGTGCGTGAAGACGTTCCAGCTAAAGAGGTAGATTTCGATTCCGCGATCGGCCGCGTGCTGAAAGACCCTTTGCCAATGGGCCGTCTTTTCATCCATCGACAGCTTCATGACCAGTTCGATGACTCCGTCCTCTTCATTGATCGCGCCATTTTTGTCCGTGTCGAAAGTCTTAAAAAGGTCCCGGGGCTGACGCGGCTGGAGGAGTCCGTCCTTCATACGATAAACGTCCTCCAAAACGGCTTCGGGATAGTCATCCAACTTCACCAAGTTGGCGTAGGGCGCCGTGCTCCACAGACTCAACACGTTGTAGCGGTAGCGGGCCAAGTCATCGATGAACGCGGACCAGAACTCGAAGTCATACATGGTTGCGATGTTCATCTGAGCCGAGAAACCGGTATCATCGTAGGAAGGACTGCGGGCGTCCCAAGGGATATTGAATTTGATACCCCGTTTTTCGACGAAAGGGGTTCCAACATGATTGCGGAGGGGTAATCCAAGTTCCACCCAATCAGCCAGCTCGAGCCCTCCATACATCGCACCGGTTGAGTCGGTGCCGACGATTTCGATGCGTTCCGGTCCGAGCAGGCGAATCTCAAAGGCTTCCGGTGTTGATGCATTCGGTTCCACGCGGATCGAAACGTGCAAATTTCGCCGCTCGGCTTCGTTTAAGGCCTCCTGAAGTTCTTGGGCGGCGAAAACCAATTGGGGGACATCGGCGTCGTGCGCAACGGAGGCTAGGGCTGGGCTGGGCTGGAGAACTGCGGAAATCGACAGCAGGGCCAGTTTAAGGTGCGGGAACAGTTTCATTGTATTTTGGGTGACTCGGGCCTCTCCAATTGATCGTTCGTATGGGCATTGGGTCGTCTTTCAGGTGAACTTAAGTCAGGGTGCGGGGAGCGGTTTCCGGTTCCGCATAAGTTCGCTCGGTTGGTAAAGTTACGGTTGATCGCGAGGGGACTCCGCTGGCGTCCTCCCCCCGTCACGCTTCGGCGATTTCCCAGCCCTTCCGGTAGTCTTTGCGTAGATACTGATTGGCTCCCGAATTGTTTTCGAACTGCAGTTCTTTGGTATTCCAGTGGAGTGTTTCATGGGGGAACCGCGTGGCGATGCCGCCCAACAGGATGGCTTCGGTCAGGGGGCCACCGAAATCGATGAAGTTGGCCAGCGGAGTCACCGGCTCGCCCTGCACGGCCTTAAGGAAGTCCGAGTAGTGGTCTCGTGGCGCCAACCGGGGATAACGATAACCTTGGTAGTTCTCACGCGGATACGCCACGGGCAAGGTTTGGTGACCTTGCAGTAGAACCCCGTCGGTCCCGACGAAAATACAGCCTTGTTCCGGCATTTTCTCGCCGAACATCTCGAGGTATTCCGGTGGCACCCGATTCTCACCATCGGTCCATTCGACTTTGATGGTGTCTTCGGCTGTGTATTGAGAACCGGGGAAAAGGTAGACAACCTTTTCGTTGACCGCCCAGTTCGTCTGGTTCGGCTGCCCGCCGACCGAATTGACCCAAAGGGGAGCACCCACGCCCAGGGCACGATACATTGGACTGTAGATATGACATCCCATGTCGCCGAGCGTACCGGTGCCGAAGTCGAGCCGTCGGCGCCACTGTCTCGGGTGGTAGTAGTTGTGGATGTAGCCGCGTTCGGCGGCGACCCCGCACCACAAGTCCCAATCGAGGCCGGCGGGGATGGGGTCCTTGCGGGCGGGCAGGGGCTCGGGGTCTCCCCAAGTCTTGTGGCTGAAGACGTAGGCTTCCCTGATTTTGCCGACGACGCCATCCTGTACCATTTGAACAGTCATGCGTTCGTGCTGGGTGGTGGTGAACTGAACACCCAATTGGGTGACGACGCCCGTTTCCTTGGCCATCTGAGTCATCAGGCGGGCTTCGTGGACCGTGTGCGTCAATGGCTTCTGGCCGTAGATGTGCAGTCCCAACCGCATCGCCGTCAGTCCGACGGGGGCGTGCATGTGATCGGGCACCGACACGTTGATCGAGTCTAGATTTCGATGTTCTTTATCGAGTAATTGGCGCCAATCCTTGTAGACTTTGAATCGTTGATCGGGATGCGCCTCCTGAAGCTTGGCGAGCTGGGCGTCATCCACTTCAGCCACCGCCACCAGATGCACGCCTTGGGCGAGCAGGTTATCGATGTCGCGCCCCGCCTGGCCCCCGGCACCAATGCTGGCATGGCGGATCGCATGATGGGCGGAGCCCTGGGCCCGGCCAATATTAAACAAGGGAAGGCTGGCACCCGCTAGCATGGTCGTCTTGATGAAATCTCTTCGGTTTGGTTTCATGGGTTCTCTTTTGGATTTAAGCTGAAGAGTTCATTCGGGTGCTTCGGGTATGCGCTTCTTCCAAGGCTGAGTGCGGGAGGGGCTGGGACTCGAATCTCGCTATCCTCGTCAGTGAGCCGTGGTTTGGCTCCCGATGCGCCGGGGTTGGGTGTGGCATTGGGTGAACTCATCAGGGAGGGGTCGCGCAGAAAAGTTAGTTGATCGTCTTCATGTTAACGCCAAAGAACGCCCTTCCTTACGGTATCACGGACAAGGTTGGGGAGATTTGGCTGGGAGTCTGTTGATTGGCGGTCCCCTCAACGCGGGAGGAATCCCGCCGGCAACTTGAGCCTCACGATCTGGCCAGGCTGTTTCTCGCCGATAAACCGGACAATCTGAGCCCTCCGGGCCGTTCTACTCCGTCGGATTCGCGCGGGAGCATGCGACGTTACCGTCCAGAGGCATGGCCTGCGGCCCGGACTGTTTTTTGCCACTTCAATGGTCTGATCGAGCGATCGCTATCGTCTTCATACTGTTCCGCCAAGGCAGCAAGTTGCGCTTTATGCTGCTCGATTAACTTTTGGTAGTCGGAGTTGCGGTAGAGATTGTTCAGCTCGTCGGGATCGTTCTTGAGGTCGTAGAATTCCCATTCGCCGAACTGATAAAAGTGCATCAGCTTGTAGCGTTCGGTGCGGATACCATTGTGGCGGGGAATCATGTGAGAGCTGGGATATTCGTAATAGTGGTAGTAAATGCTGGTGCGCCAGTCACGGGGAGTTTCTCCCATCAACAGCGGCAACAGGGATCGGCCCTGCATGTCGGCGGGGATCGCGGTTTGCGCGATGGCGAGGAACGTTTCCGCGTAGTCGAGGTTTTGGATCATCTGGTCACTCTGGGACCCAGGCTTCACCACCCCGGGCCATTTGACGATGAAGGGCATTTTAAGGGATTCCTCATACATCCACCGCTTGTCGAACCAACCGTGATCGCCGATGTAGAAACCTTGATCGGAGGAGTAGATCACGATGGTGTTCTCATCGAGATCGAGTTTCGCCAAGGTGTCGACCAGTCGGCCCACGCTCTCATCGACCCCTTTGACCGCTCGAAGGTAGTTTTTGGCGTAGCGCTGGTATTTCCAGCGAACGAGCTCTGCACCGGTTAAGTTGGCTTGATGAAACGCGGCGTCCTTGGGGCCCCAAGCATCGCGCCACACCTTTGTTTGCGCGGGAGTCATGCGCTTCATGTTGATCCAAGCAGAACGGTCGACTTGGCGATCGGGTTGAGGGTCCTCGAAGTCCGCCGTCAGATCGACGAACAGGTCGAAGTTGAGGTGCATGTGCCGGTCGATCTCGAGTTCCTGATAGTGAGCCGGCGGCGCGTTGTCCTCCCATTTGTCAAATAGCGTGTCCGGCTCTGGAATATCGATATCGTCGTAGAGATTGAGGTGTCGCGGCGCCGGCATCCAGTTGCGGTGGGGGGCCTTGTGCTGGACCATCAGCATGAAGGGTTTGTCGCTGTCGCGCTTGTTCTCGAGGTAGTCGACCGCCATGTCGGTGACGAGGTCGGTGCAATATCCCTCGATCATGATTTGTCCCTCAGGCGTGATGAAGTCGGGGTTGTAGTAGAGGCCCTGGCCGGGGAGCACGGCCCAATCATCGTAGCCCTGCGGTTGGCCTTTGAGGTGGGACTTGCCGTAGAGGGCCGTCTGATACCCCGCCTTTTGAAGAAGTTTTGGAAAGGTCTGCTGGTTCCAGTCGAAACTGTTCCCGTTGTTCATGAAGCCATTCTTGTGGCTATGTTTTCCGGTTTGAATAACCGCGCGGCTGGGGCCGCAGATCGAGTTGGTGCAAAAACTGTTGGTGAAAAGCATACCCTGTCGGGCCAGCTTGTCTATTTCCGGGGTGGGGTTGACGGATTTCAGCCAACCATTGTAGGCCCCGATGGCGTGCGGGGCATGATCATCGGTGAAAATGAAAACAATATTGGGGCGATCGTCGGCGAGGGTCACGGAAGCCCACAGGACCGAACCGAGCAGACTGAGGGTGGTTAAGCGCTGATTCATACTGGTAGTAACGGCGCAAGGCCCCTTTTTCTTACGGCGGGAGTGGGCCGATGACCGGACGAGGCGGAAAAACTGGCGTAAAGATCACCTCTGGTTGGGAGTAAATGGCCGTGAATCCAAACTAATTGCATGGCTCCGGATCCACGAACCGCTCCAAGTCGCAGGGGTGGAGCAGCTGAAATTTTACTGATGGCGAACTGTGGAGCAATGCGCTCCGCCAAAAGACCGATTAACCATGAGAACACTGATTATTCTAGGACTATTGATTTTTGGCGGATCCGGGCTGGCGGCCAAAGAGCGCATGCGGGCACTGATCGTTGATGGACAGAACAATCATATGGTGTGGCCCAAATCTACGATCATGATGAAGCAGTATTTGGAGGAGACCGGCCTGTTCGATGTCGACGTGGCGCGCACGCGATTCACGTGGCGGGCGACGCGCGAGGCGGCGTTCCTGCCGCTGGCAAATGCTGGGGAATCGGAGGATTTGGCCGAGCCGCAGCCTGACCCGGAGTTTGCCCCTGCCTTTGATGAATACGACGTCGTGATCTCCAACTTTGGTAACCGGACGGCGGATTGGCCTGAGGCTACGCAGAAAGCCTTTGAGCATTACATGAAGACCGGCGGCGGGTTTGTGTCGGTGCACGCCGCGAATAATTCTTTCGGAGACTGGGCGGAGTATAATCGGATGATTGGGCTCGGTGGTTGGGGGGGGCGCAGCGAGAAATCAGGGCCCCACGTCTATTATTCAAACGAGGGTGAGTTGATCCGCGAACACCTTCCCGGTTTGAGTGGAAAGCACGGCAGACAACACGAAATCCCCATCACCGTGCGTGTGCCGGATCATCCCATCACCCAGGGAATGCCGAAGCATTGGTTATCGTCCAAGGATGAATGCTATGCGGGGATGCGCGGTCCGGCTGAACGTATGACAATTCTGGCGACCGGTAAGGATCAAACCGAAACGGCGCCGACCGATCGGCACGAACCGCTGCTTATGGTGATTGAATACGAGCAAGGCCGCGTCTTCCACCTAATGCTGGGGCATGATACCCCTGCGCTGGAGGGCGTGGGGTTTATCGTGTCATTGCAACGGGGCGCTGAGTGGGCCGCGACCGGAGAGGTGACGCAGGAGATGCCGGATGATTTTCCCACGGCGTCAGAGACCTCCCATCGTCCGTTCTCTTATCGGGAATAAGGGTCTGAAGCCCCCATATCTTCGCCATAGGCCCAACCGGGGCGCACGGGCTCTTTGATATACGCGTTCAAGCTGCTGTCCTTGAAGTCCATGGTGGCCGGATTGTATTCCACCTTTTTACCCGATCGCAGGGCGATGGTGCCGAGGATGACGGTCTCGGTCAGAGGCACCGCGTAGTCGAAATTTGAACCACACCCGGGCAGTTCGCCTTTAACGGCGGCGATGATTTCCTGGTAGGGATCTCCGATGGCCCGGGGAAGGGTTTTAGGGGGGAGTCCCCCGCGTCGAATTTCTTCCCAGTTATTGACCAAACGTGGACTGGTTGGGCGCATGCCGGGGGAGTGGAGAGAGTTCTTTTCACCGACGAGTAAACATCCGCCGGAGAGGATGTGTTTGGGATCAGAGGAAGTCCGCAGCGATTCCGGCAAGCGGGGCAGATTGCCGCCCTCATACCAGTAGAGGGTAACGGTTGGCTTTCCGGGACGAGGGAATTTGTAGACGAAGGTAGCGGCATCTTTTTTGGACTGACCGCCGTCGAACTCTTTCCGGAAGTTGATCGAGTGGTCCACGTGCACGGAGCTCGGGTAACTTAGTCCCATGGCGTAGGTGGGAATATCGAGCGTGTGGCAACCGATGTCGCCGAGCCCGCCGAGCCCGAATTCCCAGTGCCAACGCCAGCCTTTTGGGCAGAGCGCTGCATTGTAGTCGGTGTAGTTGGCGGGTCCGAGCCAAAGGTCCCAATTCAAGGTGGCCGGGACGGGCTCTGCCGGGAGTTTGATTTTTGCGTTGGACACATTGGTCGAGGTACGACCCGTCCAGGCGTGGATCTCATTTACCTCGCCGAGCATGTCGCCCTCATACCACTCGCGGATGAGTTTCATGCCGCTCATGTTGTGGCCCTGATTCCCCATCACGGTTTGCACGCCAAATTCATGGGCTGCTTTTTGCAAGGTGCGGGCCTGCCAGATATTGTGAGTGAGGGGTTTTTGGGTATGGACCGCGATGCCCCGCTCCATGGCGGCGTAGGTGGCGGGGAAGTGGGTGTGATCAGGTGTGCTGATGATGACCAAATCGAGTTCCTTGCTGTGTACATCGAGAAGCCTACGGAAATCTTGATAGCGTTTCGCATGGGGGAATTTAGTGAACCCTGGAGCGCCAGCCACCTCGTCGACATCGGCGATGGCGATGACGTTCTCCAAGGCGCAATCCCGGAAACAACCCTGGGCGATACCCCCGGCTCCGATCAGGGCGATGTTGAGCTTCCCATGGGGAGAGGCACCGGGCTTGCCGATAGCAAAAGGGGCGAGGAACAGGCCCCCGGCGATGGTGGCCGAGGACTGGACGAAGCGCCGGCGATTCATGGAGGGGTAGGATTTAGGGAACTTCATGGATTCGATGGGGGAGGTCTGTTTCGGCTTCGTTTGAAACGAAGCCGCCAATTTTGGACTCCATGAATTGAGAGAACCTTACTCCGGATCGGAGCATCTCTCAGACCTTGAGCGTAAGAATACCTCAGTTTTGGGGGTATCCTTGCATTCTCTCACTCAAATTCAAATGAACACCTCAACCATCCGTGATGGTGGCATCAGCTTCTGATCGCTGGCGTGGTTGCCCCACGGATCAATTAAATGGCTGCCGTTCAATGGGTTCCCCGGGCAAAGATGGGGCGGGGTGGTTCGGTTCCGACCAAAACAGATAGGGTAGCATTTTATGGAAACTGGAAATGATCTCTCTCGCCGAACCTTTCTGGCTCAAACTGGAAGTGCGCTGGCATGCGCCGGGGCGGCTCTTGCCACCCCCAATGCGCTTTTGGCCAAGTCACTCGCTAAAAAGAAAGCGAATCTCCGTTTCTCGATGTACCTGTATACTTTGATGAATGCGCCTTGGCCGATGGAGAAATTGGATATCATCGAAATTTGTCGCAGAACCAAAGAGATGGGGATCGAGGGTTTGGACTTTATTGGTGCGGGCTACAACAAGACTTGGACGGAGATCCGAAAGATCACGGAGGATCATGGTCTGAAGACGATCTGCTACACCAGAGGTATCAGTCAGTTGGAGTCGCCGGATGCTTCCGTCCGAGCTGAGGGTCTGGAGGAATTCAAACAGCGATTGGAAACCGCCCACATTTTGGGAACGAACCGGATCATGCTGAATCAGGGAGGCAAGGCCAGTGGCAACCCTTCGGCGACCAACCGGAAGTGGATTATCGAGTCCTTGGGAGCGGCCATGCCGCTCGCGATGGCAGCGGGAATCGAGGTCACGATTGAAACTCACAACGGCACCGAAGCTCCCTTCAAAATCGCGGCGCATTTCGATCAAGCTCTGGCCCAGGTGCCGGATTTGCGGGTGTGCTTTGATACGGGTAACAGCTTTACGAACGGTGAAGATCCCCTGCAGGGGTATTTGAACAATCGGGAGCAGGTAACCCACATGCACTTTAAAGACTTTTCGGTGGGTGAGTTGGGAAATGCGCGTCAAATCTGCCCGCCCGGGACAGGTCTGGTTGATCTCCCGAGCATCATCAGCGCCATGAAGGAGGGAGGATATGATGGGTATATTAACCTCGAAAAAGGTGGGCCCGATGGCTTCGAGGTCTACCGTGGGTCGATGGAACGCATTGGCCCCCTGATTGCCTGAACCCGAGAGCTGAAGCGGTCGCTCAGGCGGTCAAGATAGGGCGTAAGATTCGTTTGGTCGGAGGAGTGTTAGAGTATCCTGCCCGGTGTCCCTTTTTTTCTAACCTCAACCCGGGAGAGGGCCGCCCCATCAGTTCTGTTTTAGCAGTTAAACTCGCCCTTGTCATGATATCAGAAAACGCCCCGGTTCATCCCTGTTCGGGAAAAGTGATCTCGATGCTGGGCGCGGGTCTCTTGGTTTTGGTCCTCAGTCTGCCTACTCGATTGGCGGCTGAACTGAGTTTTGATCACCGCATTCCGCAGATCGCGTTTGCGGCGCAGGAGTTGACGGGCGCGCTGCAGGAAATCGAACAGGAATGTCTCAGGATTTCCATCACCGTTGACGCGGATGCGACCCGCCCCGAGGCGTTTGAAATCCGCTCTTCGAGATCAGGTGAAATTCTCATTACCGGCTCGGATGCCAAGGGCGCAATGTATGGGGGCCTGGAGGTGGCAGACCGGTTGCGACTGGGGCTGGCTCTGCAGGAGGGGAAGCACGAGCCCTTCATCAAAAAGCGGGGAATCAAATTCAATATTCCTCTGGATGCCCGCACGCCCTCTTACGACGATACGGGTGACTCTGCGCAGAGGAACATTGAGACTATGTGGGACTTTGAGTTTTGGACGGCCTACCTTGATGACTTGGCCCGCAACCGCTACAACGTGCTCAGCCTTTGGACGACTCATCCATTTCCCTCCCTGATCAAGTTGGAGGATTATCCCGACGTCGCGCTCGATGATGTGTATCGCATCAGCGACGGGGTTTTGCGATCGGAGGACAGTAATAAGTTCCAGGACATCGATTTTGAGAAACCGGGCGTCCTGCAGCTGGTAAAAAAGGCCCCCATCGAGGAGAAGATCAGGCACTGGCAACGGGTGTTCCAGTATGCGGAGGACCGGGGCATCGAAATCTACTTTTTCACCTGGAATGTGTTTACGTGGTGTGCCGATGGGAAATACGGCATCACTCAGGAGCAGGACAATCCTCGCACCATTGAGTATACCCGCGCCTGCGTGCGGAAGTTGTTGGAGACTTACCCGCAGATTTCCGGAATCGGGGTCTGTGCCGGGGAAAATGCCGACTGGTATCGAGAGGGTGATCGTTCCATTGAAAGCTTCATCTTTGAGACATTCGGCAAAGGCATCATGGAGGTGCAGGCCGATGATCCCGAGCGGGAGATGCGCTTCATCTTTCGGCGCCATGTGACGGACCACCCCGAGGTTACGCGGGCATTCGCCGGTTACACCGGTGGCATCGTCGACACCAGTGTTAAATATGCCGTTGCCCATCTCTACTCCTCGCGTCGCCCCCAGGAGTGGGAGAAGCGCATCGTGGGAGAGGGGTGGCTCGAGAATTATCAGGCGTGGCTCAATTTACGTAACGACGATATTTTCCTGCACCGCTGGGGAAGCCCGGACTTCGTGCGCGAGTTTATCCGGTGGATGCCTCGCGACGACTCGCCCGGTTTTCTGATGGGTTCAGACGGCTATGTATGGGCGCGGGATTACACCGCTAGGGAGCCGGACCGCGTGGGGCAGATGGAGATAGAAAAGCACTGGTATCGCTTCCGCCTGTGGGGTCAGTTGGCCTATAGTAACGATCTCGGGCGCGACTACTGGGAAGCAGCTTTACAACATCGGTTCCCGGGTGTTGATGCCGAAAAACTCTACGAGGCTTGGGAATCGACCTCCGAAATAGTCCCTCAACTCAATCGCTCCTCTTGGTCGCCCACAGATGCGGCGTTTTCTGCCGAAGGGGTGATGGAGCGGGCCGGGTTTCTGACGATCGATAAATACTATTTTGAGCGTGGTCCCATGGTGCTGGATCGAATCGAAGGGGCTCCGGATCCACAGTGTCTGTCCGTGACGGACTGGGCTAATGCGACCTTGGCAGGCAAGAAATTGATCGGGGTGACTCCACTCCAAGTGGCCGATAACCTTGATGGCTACGCGGCCAAAGCGCACGCGCTCCTGCCGCAACTGAGGAAGACCGCAGGCGGGGATGTCGAACTCGGAGAGACCCTAAATGACATCAACAGCATGGGGTTCCTGGGGCGATACTATGCCGATAAGATTCGCGGCGCGGCCAAGTTGGCCATGTATCGAGCGACGAACCGGCAAGATCAGCGTTATCTGGACGAGGCGGTGATGCATTTGGAGGACGCGGTGGAGGAGTGGCGGGCCTACGCGAAGATTCTCTCGATGCAGTATCAGCCGTCGCTCCTCGCCCGAACAAACTATTTGGACTGGAATCAAACTCTGCGGGAGGTGGAGAAGGAGGTGGTGACAGTGAAGGCGGAAGGGGACTACCCTGAGGTTCACATCTCTAATTTGGCGGATGGTGACCGGTTGCAGCAAGGGAGCGAACTTCGCATCGAGGTCCAAGCGTCCGATGGCGACGGCGCGCCCCAGGTTTGGCTCTACCTCAATGGGATGATGCTCAATGCCCATCCCTCGGAGCGCCGGGTCTGGAGCGGCCGCAGCGATGAATTACTCCGCGATTTAGCTTCCGGCACCTACCATCTGGAAGCCGTCGCCGAAGATTTGAACGGGTTCCGTAGCCGCCACGAGATCCAGATTGTGGTGGGGGACCTTCCCCTGGCCAAAGCAGACGACTGGCGGAACGAGATTCATCAGGTGATTCTGAAAGAAGGGGAGATTTTTGAAGATGGTGCGGTCTATGATTTTCCGCGTCTGCGTTGTTTTGTTACGCTCAGGGAAGACGGTCGTTTGGTGCTCTTTGACGGTAGTCCGAGGCAACCACTGGGGATAATT
Organism: Opitutaceae bacterium; assembly: GCA_018402455.1. Taxonomy (GTDB): domain Bacteria; phylum Verrucomicrobiota; class Verrucomicrobiia; order Opitutales; family Opitutaceae; genus Actomonas. The sequence continues at coordinate 24,631 of JAGYIG010000030.1, read as the reverse complement.
TGGGCCACTCGGGGCAAGGCCGACCGTCCCACGGTGCAACCGGTGCCGTTTCGTTTTTATACCACCCTGGAAAAAGGGCAGGTCGCGGTTTATCGGGGCGTCCCGCAAAACCCGGACACGTTGCTCTGGCGCAGTGGCAAGACTACCCCATCCGGCTCGGCCAAGTTGGGCCTAACCGTTGATCGTCGGCCGGTCGTCTTTGACGATGCTACCGGGTCCAATGAAGTGATTTGGAAGAGTCCGGTGAGGAACTGAACGGCGGCATTCGGGCAAGAGCTGAGGACGACCCGATTGGAAACGACCCCAAAGTCGGCCATTCGAAAAAAAGAGCCTGCGACGATACGGCTGATGCTCTCGACGAAGATCGAAGTTTGGATAAACTGTTAACAGTTGACAATCACAAGAGATGAGGATTTCGCTCAGAGTATCGGAGTTTTAGCGACTCCTTCGCGGCCTGCTCGGCAAGCGATGTGCGCCGCACTTTCAAACCCCTTTCAGACAAACCCCCAATGCTGCACTCAGACCCGATTATGCCCAAGACAACCCTATCGCGGCGGGAAGCATTAGGCCGTTTGTCCATGATCGCCGGGGCGGTTTCGACGGGTGCGATGGCGCGCGCTGCCAGTGCCCCGTCAACCCAACCCCTGTTGGGGTTGGATGCTCATTCGGTCCGGGGCATGAAATGGAAGGCGCCGCAATTGATCAAATATGCTGCGGAACAAGGACTCGGTGCGGTGCTGCTAAACGGCTTTCATTATTTCGATAGTCTGGAGCCCGCTCATCTCCGTGAGGTGAAAGCCCTGGCGGATAGTAAAGGTGTCATTATCCGCATCGGAGTGGGTGGAATCAGTGAAGGTGCCGTGAGGTTCAGCACTCAATATGGCACCGCGCAAGAGGCCCTTGTCCGAGGAATCGAAGTGGCGAAAATCTTGGGTTCGCCGACCGTGAACTGTCGAATTGGGTCGATCGAAGATCGTTACACCGATGGCGGTATCGAAGCCCGTCTGGCCGAGACGGCCAAGAACTTGAAAGCGGTGCGCCGTCGAGCCGAAGACGCAGGGGTGACGTTTGCCTTTGAGAACCACGCCGGCGACACGCGCTCAGATGAAGTGCTGGGGTTGATTCATGACGTGGGCAGTGACTTGTTGGGCGCGATGCTGGATCCAGGCAACGCCCTGTGGTCGATGGAAGACCCGCTGGAGCATCTGAAAAAACTGGGTCCGCACGTGCGATGCATGAGTGTGCGTGACTACATGGTCTGGGCGAGTGAAGGAGGGGCGACCTTCCAATGGACGGCGATCGGAGAGGGATTGATGGACGTGCCTGCGTTCACGGGATTGTTGCGTCACCACTGTCCGGAGGTGCCCCTTTTTGTGGAGTCTATTTCGAATTCCCCCCGACCTATTCCCTACCTAACGGATGAATTTTGGGAGGGATTTCCTCACGTGAAGGCGGCCGACATCGTGGACTTTCTCCGATTGGTCAAAAAGGGGCATGCTTTGCCCTTCGCCACACCGGCGGCGGGTGAAGATCAAAAGACCTTTGATCAACGTCATCAAAAGGCTGAGTTCACGAAGAGCATTCGCACGCTGCGAGAGCTGCTCGGATGATATCCAACTGCCCCGACAAGGTTTTCCGTAAAATTACCTTAACCCGCGGGGTGAATAATTGAGGCGCTTTGCGGTGCCGATTTCGCCCCCCCATTCCTTTTTTGCCATGCCCACCATTTCCATTGATCAAGCCAAACCCGAATACGACGTCGTCATAGTGGGATCAGGGGCCGGGGGCGGTCAGATGGCCTACACGCTGACATTGGCTGGGTTAAAATGTGCGATGTTGGAGGCTGGGCGTTCCTACGATCCGCAATCGGAGACGCCGATGTTTAACCGGGCCGACCAGACCCCGCTGGGTGGGGCACCGACTCCAGACAAGGATATGGGTTTTTGGGATGCGACAGTCGACGGAGGCTGGAGCGTGCCCGGCGAACCCTATACGCAAGGCAGCACGGACAAGCATGAGCAGTTTACCTGGTGGCGGGCCCGGATGATGGGGGGGCGCACCAACCATTGGGGGCGTATTTCCCTACGCAACGGGCCCTACGATTTTAAACCCTACAGCTATGATGGTTTGGGTTGGGATTGGCCGATAACCTATGAGGAAGTCGCCCCTTATTACGATAAGGTCGAGATGTTGATAGGCGTGCATGGGGCCAATCAGGGTATGGAAAACACTCCGGATTCTCCGCCCGGTATATTGCAGCCTCCGCCGAAAGCACGGATCGGTGATCTGTTGACCCAAAAGGCGGGTAAAAAAGTAGGTGTGCCGGTGGTATCGATTCATCGGGCGGTTTTAACCAAACCCTTGGATGCGGATACGATCCCCGCCAAACTTCATCCGGGCAACAAATGGGCGCAGGACATCGTGGCGAAATCGATGCGGAGTCGGGCGGCTTGTTTCTGGGCCACGCCGTGTTACCGTGGTTGCAGCATCAGAGCGACTTATCAAAGCACGACGGTGCATTTGCCACCGGCGCTCGAGACGGGCAATCTCGATATCATCGCCAACGCTCACGTTCGGGAAGTCACCGTAGGAAAGAATGGCAAGGCGAATGGGGTGCTTTTCATCGATAAAAGCACCGGTCGAGAAGAGCGCGTGAAGGGTAAGGCCGTGGTCCTCGCCGCGAGCAGTGGTGAGACGGTGAGGATCCTCCTGAATTCCAAGAGCAATCAGTTCCCGGACGGGATCGCGAATCGCAGTGGCTTAGTTGGGAAGTATATCACGGATACAGTGGCCATGAGCGTCAAGGGCCAGATTCCGGCGTTGGAAAACCTCCCTCCGCACAACGAGGACGGCGCGGGAGGCAGCCACGTTTACAGTCCGTGGTGGGGATACGAGGCCCAACGTCGCGGTCAACTCGATTTCGCCCGCGGCTATCATATCGAAATCGGAGCGACCCGGAGCATGCCGGGGGGCTACAGTCCGGTCCCGATGGGGTATCTTCGGGGACAATATGGCACGAAATTAAAACAAGAGGCCCGACGCTATTACGGATCGTTTATCACTCTCGCCGGTCGGGGGGAGATGATCCCCAACGAGCAGTGTTACGCTGAGATCGACCCTGTGGTAAAAGACAAATGGGGAGTTCCTGTTGTGCGCTGGCATTGGAAGTGGTCCGAGAATGAACTGAATATGGCGCTCCACGGTCAGAAGACGTTTGCCGCGATGATTGAAGAGATGGGGGGGACTGTCACCCAACCTCTGGCCAAGTCCGGCTACGACCTGATCCGACCGGGCGGGAATGTGAAGCATGAAGTGGGAGGCGCTCGCATGGGGGTGGACCCCCGCGATTCAGTGTGCAACAAATGGAGCCAAACTTGGGATGTGAAAAACCTCTTTCTGTGCGATGCCACGTCGTTCGTCTCGAATGCGGACAAGAATCCCACCCTCACGATCATGGCCCTCGCTTGGCGTTGTGCCGATCACATCATCGAGGAATCGGCCAAGGGTAACCTTTAACCCCGCGGGCAATAAGATGAAAACCGATCAATCACCCGAACGAATCTCGCGCCGCGTCGTGCTCAAATGGTTCGCCACCGCGGCGGCGGCGACGCAATTGGGACGCAGTAGATTGTGGGCGGAAGACATGAGCTCATTGCCTGCTGGGTATGGCACCGACCCCAACCTCACCAAAATCTATCAGCCGGGTGATGTATGGCCCCTGACTTTGAAGCCTAAGGAACGGGGGCTGGTGACTTTTCTCGCTGATTTGATTCTTCCCGAGGATGAATTTGGTCCCGCCGCGAGTGCCTTGCGGGTGCCTGATTTTATCGATGAATGGGTGAGTGCGCCGTATCCCAATCAACAATCATCCCGGAAAAAAATCATCCCGGGATTGAAGTTGATGGATGAGCTGAGCCAGGCCCGGTTTGGCCGGGATTTTGAGAAACTGTCGGCCCGGCAGAGCACGGGAATCCTGGATGCGATCATGGCGCAGCAGGGGGATGAACCTCAGCTTAAAAAAGCCCAGGGGTTTCTTCATGAATTCACCTCACTTTGCATGGGGGCCTACTACGGGACACCGGCTGGCTGGAAAGCTATCGGTTATGTGGGGAACGTTCCATTGCCGTCTTTCGACGGTCCGCCCCAGGAGGTGCTGGATCGCGTGGGCGTGACCCAGACGGTCAGTTGAACGAAACGCCGATGCCGCCCGCCCAAGTCGCACCTTTTTGGTGGAACCCAATCGGTAGTTATGACCGGCCGAGGAAATGTCGCCGAAGATCGTACTCACCAGCGATGGAACCCGTGGACCGGCTACGCGGCCAAATCCGGCGGGTAGGGCTAGGGAAATCGTAATTTCATGAATCGAATCAAAATCCTCATCACGCTGTCAGCCAGTCTGGCGCTTTTTTCAATTGGCAGTGCAGCTGGTAAAAACGCCTCCGGCGAAATTCACGAAGGGTCCGATTGGACTTCGTTGTTTGATGGGGTCAGTCTCGGGGGGTGGCGAGGATATCTGGGAGCCGACATTACCGCTGCTTGGAGCGTCGTGGATGGTGAGTTGGTGCTGCGCGGTGGTTCTGAGCCTGACCACTACATCAACGTTATTTCGGAACGGCAGTTTAAGGATTTCGACCTGCGTTTTGAATGGAAGATCGAACCGGGCTCAAACTCGGGCGTGATGTATCACGTGAAGGAAGGCCCAAGGATGCCCTACCTGACCGGACCTGAGTATCAGATTTTGGACAACGAGGGCTTTCGGGGCAGCAAGGGGCAGCCTGTCACCAGGGAAGAATATACCGGTTCCCATTATGCGATTGAGGCTCCGCGGGCCGATGTTATGAAGCCGATCGGAGAGTGGAACAGCAGCCGTATTTTGGTCGTGGGCAACCATGTGCAGTATTTTCTGAACGGGGCATTGACGGCAGAATTTGAGATGCACAGCCTAAAATGGAACGCGCAGGTAGCCGCCGCCAAATTTGCCAAATGGAAAGACTTTGGCACCACTGATTCCGGTCACATCGCGTTACAGGATCACGGGCATGGCGCGTGGTTCCGCAACATCAGGATCAAGGAACTCTAGTTCCTCGATCGTCAGGTTCTGCGAGCCCAGCCATCAGATCGAAGCTTAGGGTTGCAGGATCGCGATGGATTCTGTTTCGGCGGGTGGGGAAGGCTTGAGGGCGATGCCATACATCGCTCTCAGGTTGTCGCGGAACTCAGGATCGATCGATTCACCTAGAGCGATGGTTTGGTGAGCATCTAGCTGGGTTTTCCAGATCCGGTAGGTCACGTAAAAATTCCCCTGCGAGTCAGGCAGAATATCATGAACGATCGCGACCGGTTTCCAGGGGCCGGATAGGACGGTTTTACCCGTATCGATGAAATTGTCCTGCAGCCAGGCAGGGGGAGCATACCGATCATCAAAGATCACAAAGAGGGTGGAGTCCGTATGGACGCTTATGTCGATGCTGAGCCGCTCATTGTTGCGGTCATTATTGAAAGTTTGAATCAGATCTGCTCCGACGATTTCGTCGGGAAAGGGTTCCTGAGACGAACCTCTCCATCGCACCGAAGGATGGGTGGTGTAAACCTTGGCCCCTGCGCGCATACCCCCATTAATGATGCCGTAGTAGCGCAGGTTGTCCTGGCTGGTGAGGTTGTCGCGAATCTCGAACCGACTGGATTGGTTTAATTGAGGTTGGCCGGTATCCGCTTCATCGGGCATGATGATCGACATCAAACGGGACGACTTGCCACCGGAATCGACGTGAACCCCTTCGCCTTCGGTGAGAAGTCGGAGATCAGAGGGTCCTCCTCCGGAGTGCACTTCAACTTCACCGGAGAAGACCGCCACTTTGGCGTCGGCATTCTGGTCGACATCAACGCCGAATCGAGTGCCCAGATCGACGATTTCAGCGTTGGCCGTGACGATGGTGAAACCTTTGCCCCGCGGACCTACATCGACATTCACGCGACCGGATTCGAGATGGAAGCGAGTCTCGTTTTCGAAATAACCTTTGGCCGGTCCGAAGATATCGAACATGACCCCGCGGGGTATTTCGAGTCGGACCAGTCCGCTTTCCAGCGCAATGGCGTGGAGCTGAAGTTCTTCGCCAACCGTGAATACTTGGCTACCCGGAGCGGCCGACACATTATGACTGGCAATCACACGGGTGGTGATGGAATCAGGTTGGGCGCTTGGCCCCAGGGTCCATGTCCCGACAGCGAGGACCACGGCAGCGGCTGCGGCGATCGCCCAAGTCGGAAACTTGAGAAGCTTGGCTAGGGAGGGATCGCGAGAGTTCGAATCGGGTTCCGATTCGGTCGAATGGTGGAGGAGCTCCTCGGAATAGCTGGCGGCATCTTCAAGAAAGGCGCACGTGTTCATGTATTCCAGAAAAGCGATGCGCAGTTGCGGGTCTCGCTCCAGAAGCGTGTGCAGTCGGCGAAAATCCGCTTCGGAAATCTGCTCGGCGGCATAATCGCAAAATAGTTGTTCTTCGTCGCGTGTCATGATCGGGCCTGGGCCTCCAAAGTCTGTTTAACGCACTTGAGCAGTGTTAGACGAATGCGATGCAGCCATTGGTAAAAACCGTTCAATGTTCCTCCCTGGCGTTTGGCGATTTCCTGTGGTTTGTTGCGAGCCGAGTAGGCTTCAAGCACCAAACTGCGGCGCTCTGCGGGGATCTTTTCCAAACACGACTCCAAAGCGAGAAGTTGGTTTTCCAGGGTCGATCCGTTCTCTTGGGAATCGGTTGCGAGTTTTTTGATAAGGTCTTCGGAAAAAACATGGCGGTCCCGGAATTTGTCGCGCCGCCAGCTGAGTACTTCGTAACGAGCCACGACCATGGCCCATCGTTTGAAATGCAGCTGGATGTCTTCCTTGGTTTGGTCTGCCGAATTGTAGTTGGGGTGTTTTTTGACGAAAACGCCAAATTTCTGCCAGAGCACGATGGTGGTGTTTTGAGATATCTCCGAGGCGTCGTTTTGCGATGGAACGAGCCGCCGAATATAGGCGCGCAGAGTCGATTCACTGGCGGTGAAAAGCCGGAGGAAGTCTTCGTGACTCTTGGAGTTAATCGATTCTGAAGAAGGCATCTCTACAAGTGGCGCGAACGCACTCTGCTTCCCATTACTCCCTTAAATCAGATTTCTTTAGGCCGTAATTTGTTACGGGAGAGAAATATGTATGTTTATTGTCAACAATAAATCAGAAGATTGCTGATGCGACTACCGAGGCTAGAGGGGGGAGGCTTCTAAGAGCCCAATGACTAGGGCAGGGAGGAGTATTGAACCGATCTAGGCGCCTTTGCTGGGATGCCGTCTTGGGCGTTCTTCAACAGCATGCCCCCTTCGCCCGTTAGTTTTAGGTAGTAATCACTGGGAATGTCTTCGAAGCCGATACCGTTGATGTCTTCGATCTGAAGGGCGGTCTGATCAAATTTAAAGATGGCCGTTCCGTTGTGCATACCATCAAAGGTCGCGATGTAGGCCATTTCGCACCCGGCGTTCCTGGCGCTTTGGAATTGAGCCCATAAAAATTTCCCATGACGACGCGGAACCAGATTCTGCTTCTCCGCGTTCAATGAGCTCCGGCTATAACCTGGATAGATCACGGGAAGATAGTCGATGCCACGGTCATCACACCACGCCTTCTCAGCCGCCCAAACAGATTGTCCTTCACGGCGCACTTGGCGGGGATGGTTGTATTTCCCAATGGTGTCTGGACTGATGATGTCGACTTTTTCCAGCAGGGCTAATCGGGCGGCGTCCCCCGCGTCGTCGTCGTCGCGGCCTTCCAGCCAGTCCGATGCGGTGCCGATCATGACCGTGCATCCCTGTTCTTTGAGGAAGGAGACGAGTTTCTGGCATTCGGCGATGGAGTATTTTTGGCCCTCGATACCCACCCCTTTGATCGCGACGACCGGTTTACCTTCATGTTTCAAGTAGGAGGGATCGTCGGTGATCTGTTCGATTTGGCCGAGTCGACCCCAATCTTCGATCACCATGTCGATCTTGTCGGCCGATAATCCGTTGAGGACATACATGATCGCGTAGGCGCGACCACTTTCGGGGGCAGCTTTTCGGGCGTTGGCGAGCACCGCATTGGTGTGCCGAGTGGAGTGGGGGTGTTGCAGATCCAAGGCAAATCGTTTGAGGAATGCTCCGTCGATGTGGTAATCGTGCATCCATTTGAAATGACGCCGCACGGTAGCTTGGTTCAGGGAGCTGTAGATCTCGACGGGCTTGCCATCGGGTTTTACGAGGGTGGTGGAATAACGTTCCTGCTCACTGAATTCCGACAAATCCGGGAAGAGTTCTACCCCGACATTATCTGGGTTGATAGGTTTGGTTTTATCTTTGGTCCAATGGATCCATCCGCGGTTTCCACCATCACCTTCGGCATTATACCAACCGTGGTAACCCACCATCACCTTGCCCCGTAGCGTGGTGGCGTCCACCGTCGTGACATCGCTGGCGGTTGCGCGGGCGAAGCTGATCAATGCCAGCAGCGAAACGGTCAATCGAAGGTGAATGGGGCACATGAGAGAGTGGGGGCAAGGGGGGCTCTGGCACGACCGATCACCTCCTCCCGGGTGAGACCGGATCAAGAATGGTGAGGGCCCGATAGTGTCTGGGGAATCCAAGTGAAATTCAAGGGGGGAATTGAATCCCCCCTCAGTTTTGGAAGCCTTCTGATTGTCGGCAAGGAAGGGATGGAATCCGCGGAGTTCCAATCCTGCCGCGCAGCATTGAGCTTACGTGAGTGAGTTTGGTGGAGGCATCTTGGTCAGGGTGTTTTTTCTCCAGCAATGGTTTCGTAAGATAATCACCACCGGCGGAGTAACAGCCGATGCAGCAGCCCAATAACCAAACTGAATCAGTATTTTGAACCCCCTTATTTACTCCATCTTGCTGAACGAAACTACCGCTATTCGAAATGGGGACGACCTCGCCAGCCTTTTGGTTGAGTGCTCCTTCGGCTTGGGTCGCAGAACGGGGGATAAGCCTGGGTTGAATGCGGCGGCCTTTGGCTATCCTTTGAACGCGGGAGGCTTCCGATGATAAAAGCATGGATTGCGTTGAGCGTGGGCTGGGTTTTGGCGTCTGCATCGGCGGCGCAAAAACCGAATATTGTGGTCTTTTTGGCTGATGATTTGGGCTTCGGATCTGTCGGCGCGTTTGGTGCAGATCCCAAATTGGTGAGAACTCCCCACATCGATCGACTGGCGGATCAGGGGATGCGATTTACGAACGCTTACACCTCGGGGTCCGTGTGCTCACCGACGAGGTATGCGATGCTGACGGGTGAGTATTCGTGGCGGACCGAAATGAAATCGGGGGTGGTGAATCATAATGCCCCGATGTTGATCAGACCGGAACAAACCACGATTGCTTCTTGGCTGCAGGATCAAGGCTATCAAACCTCCCACTTTGGGAAGTGGCATTTGGGTTATGGCCTCTCCAAGAGCGCCAGTTTGTTGGAAGCCATGCAGGTGGGACCGAATGCGCTGGGGTTCGATTACCACTTTGGAGTGCCCAACAACATGGATGACCGGCACAAGGTTTATGTGGAGAATGATTCAATCCACGGACTGCGGTCAGATCGACTCTCCCCGTATGGCAAAAGCTTCTACGGCAGGGCCTACATGGGGTATGACGCACCCCAGCGCAACGAGCCTCAGGTGATGGAAGAACTCACGCGCCGGGCGGTGGATTGGATCGAAAATCGCGAGCAGAATAAACCCTTCTTCCTCTACTTTGCCGCCGTCGCGGTGCATCATCCCATCATGCCGTCCGAACGTATGCGGGGCACCAGTGAGTTGGGTGCTTTCGGCGACTTCATTCACGATCTCGACTATTCAGTTGGGCAATTGATGGAGGTGCTGGAGGCGCAAGGCATCGCCAAGAATACGATCTTCATTTTCACCAGTGATAATGGTGGGGATATCCCGACCAACCGACCGGAGTCTCCGGAAAATCAGGCGATAGCAAAGGGCTTGGTTCCCAATGGTCAGTTGCGTGGCGATAAACACACCATCTACAATGGCGGCTTTAAGGTTCCGTTTGTGGTGCGATGGCCCCAAAAGGTTAAGGCCTCAACACACGTCCAGGCAACGGTCTCGACTATCGATATTTTTCCGACCATCGCTGAATTACTGGGCGAAAATTCGACGGGCATTGTCCGCGATGGTCGCAGCTTTGGTCCAGTGCTTCGAGACCCAGAGGCGGCTTTTGACCGCGACCCGTTGGTGTTGCGGGACGCCAAGGGTCGTCGGGCGCTGGTGGCCGGGGATTACAAATTCATTAGTGACCAATTGCCGCAAGCAGCCTCTCCCGGGCCCTTGCAGGAAGAACTCTACAATCTACGATTGGATCCCGCCGAATCGAACAGTGTGCTGGCGATGGAGCCGAAACGGGTCGCGGAGATGCGCCGATTGCTAGTCGAGATTTCTCAGGGCGACTAACTCGCTGCTGACCTCCTTGCGGGGTCAGGCCGAAAGGTCGTTTTGGATGAATGGCAGTTTGCGGATTCTCACTCCGGTCGCGGCGAACACGGCATTAGCCACGGCCGCAGAGGCCGGGGGCAGGGCGGGTTCGCCCAGTCCCGTGGGGGGGGAGTCCGTTTGGAGAAATCGGGTGACCACTTCGGGCGCCTCGCTCATGCGAATGAGACGGTAGGTGTGAAAATTGGTGTTAGCCGAAGCTCCCTCGACGATGGGCATGTCGCCGAACCAGGCCGCACCGATGCCATCGACGATGCCACCTTCACATTGGTTCTCGGCACTACTCAGGTTGATCACCTGACCGCAGTCGACCGCGCAGTAGACTTTATGCACGGTGATATTTCCATCCGTCACCGACACCTCCGCCACCTGCCCCACATAAGAGTGGTGGGAATAGTGTGCCGCGATCCCGTGGGAACGACCGGCGGGCGGGTTCCCCCAATCCGCCATTTCGGCCGCAGCTTCTAAAACGCCACGCAGTCGGGTGGGTTCATAGTCCACTTTGCCAAAGGGTGCGGACTCGACTTGGCGAAGGAGTTCCAAACGAAACGCAAGTGGCTCCTTGCCGAGGGCATGGCCGACCTCCTCGAGAAAGGACTCATCGAGCAGGGCGCAGACGTTGTGGTTGGGCGAGCGCCAAGCCCCCGTGGAAACCTCGGAGCGAATATGGTGCGTATCGACTTGGAAGTGAGGAATGGCTCCGTTAGGGAAATTATTTGGCACTACGGCCCCGCGGCTGGTGATGCTGGCGGAGTTGAGATGCCATGCGGTGAGCCGCCCCTGGGCATCGATACCAGCGCGGTAGTGATATAGACCGGCCGGTCGAAAATTTCCACTGATCATGTCTTCCTCTCGCTTCCACACGATGTTGACCGGCGCTCCGGCAAGCCGCGAAGCCTGAACGGCATCCTGCACAAAATCGATTTTGAGTCGGCGGCCGAACCCTCCGCCAATACGAGTAATCTCGACGGTGATGTTTTCTTCGGGAATTCCCAAAATGCGAGAGGCGATTCGGCGTCCGTTGGCCGGTGTTTGCATAGGCCCGAGCAGGTGTGCCGAGTCCGCCTTTACATCGGCATACATGTTGATCGGTTCCATCGGAGCGTGAGGCAGGAACGGCACATCGTAGGTGGCCTCGATCACGCGGTCGGCCTGCCCGAGTGCGCGTTCAACGTCGCCCACCTTACGCCGGGTTTCGCCCGTCCCATTCGCGATCGCATCGGCAAAGGCTTGGGAGAGTCGATCTGAGCTTTCACGGACCTTGGGGTCCTGCCACGTGATTTTTAGGGCTTCCTGTCCCTTGAAGGCGGCATAGGTGTTGGTGGCCAGCACGGCAACTTTATCCGGCCAGGAAACCACTTTAACCACGCCCGCCACTTTGAGCGCCGCGGTGTCGTCCACGTTGCCCAGCTTCTGGCCATGCAACGGTGGATTCACGATCGCACCGTAGAGCATACCGGGCTTTTTGGTATCAATCCCGTAGCGTTGTTCACCGGTGACGATTTTGGGGACGTCGGTTCCTCCCACGCGGGTTCCGAGGAGGGTAAATTTGGATGAGTCCTTGAGCTCAACGGAGGCGGGCAGTGGTAGTTTGGAGGCTGAATTTGCCAATTGCCCGTAGGAAAGCGTGCGGCCCGTGGGTGGATGAGTCACGGTGCTGTTGGCCGTGGTGCACGTCGCGGGTTTGACCCCCCATTCTTTCGCCGCAGCCGACACCAGCAGCGCGCGGGCCGAGGCTCCGGCCTCACGCAGAATGGAGTAAGAGGAGCGGACCGCCCCACTGCCGGCGGTCACCTGACGTTCGTATTGGTTCGTGTCGAGCGGGGCCGGTTCGATCTTCACGTCCTGCCAAGCCACATCGAGCTCTTCGCCGATGATCATGGGGAAGGCGGTTTTGATGCCTTGGCCAACCTCGGGATTTTGACTGAGCAAAGTGACCTGGCCACTCGGCGCGATACTCAGAAACGCGTTGGGTTTAAAATTGACGGATGCGGCGCTGGTGGTTCCCGCCGACAACCAGCGAAACCCCAGCAACAGACCTCCACTGGCCGCGGTGGAAAGTTTCAGAAAGGCGCGTCGGTTCAAAGGGGGGGGATGCAGGCTCATTTCTCAGCTCCTTGCTTCGCGGCGAGTTGGATGGCAGTCCGGATCCTCTGGTAGGTGCCGCAACGACAGATGTTGCCGGTCATGTTCGCGTCGATTTCCTCAGGAGAGGGATGAGGGTTGGACTTCAGCAGAGCGGCGGCGGTCATTAGCTGGCCGGGTTGGCAGTAGCCGCATTGGGGCACATCGACCTCTTTCCACGCCAACTGCAGGGGATGGTCTCCGTTCTCCGAGAGACCCTCGATGGTGGTGATGGATTGATTACTCGCCCCGGAAATAGGAAACATGCAGGAACGAATGGGTGCCCCATTCAAGTGCACGGTACAAGTGCCGCATTGACCCATGCCGCAACTGTATTTGGTGCCGGTTAGGTCGAGTAGGTCGCGCAGGACCCACAGCAGTGGCATGGTTGGATCTGCCTCAACGGTGCGGGCCTTGCCATTGATGTTGAGCGAAAATTGAGCCATGGGATGAAGGGAATAGGAAGTTCAGCAGATATTGACGGTTGAGCCTCGTCCTCCACTACACCGAAAACGGCGCAAAATTTACGAGGAATGCGGCGGGCTAATGGATTTTAGACCATGACAGCATTTCCTCAAAGGTGTTCTCGCGGGCCTATTGTTTGGTGAAGGCGAATCGCTGACCCGTTCGGCGAATGTCATTTTCGACGATCAGGCAAAGGGCTCGTCCATCTCGTTGAAGGTAAAACTCGGTTGTGCCCGATTCGTCGGTCAGGATAAGGGTGCCGCAATCAATGTGGTAAGTGAATGGTCGGGTGGGCTTCGAGTTTACGCGCCGTTCGCCCGTGGAGGCATCGATGAACGTGAAAGTCTCGCGCCTCCCGCTCCAGGTGCCCAATACGTCTGATGGTACAATCGCCTCGCGAGGGAGATAGCCGGCGATCCGCGCATCGATATTGGCCGCCAGACGCGCAGTGTTTTCGGTCTCGACCCCCAAGTGTTCGACGTAGAGCTCCGCGATGCGCAGGAGCGTGTCCTTGAACTCAACGGGATAGCGTTCGCTGAAATAGCCGTGGTTTACTTCGGGGTAAATGATGGCCTCAGCAATCGCCCCTTGCTCCTGCAGCCGCTGCGCAAAACGGAGGCTCTGGCTGGGGTGGGTCAGGATATCGTGAGCACCATGAAACAAGAGTGATGCCGGCGGCGAAGTCCGGAGATTGTGAAATACGGAGGCCGCGTGTTTTTGCTCGTCCGAGACCAGACCAAAGGCAGCCCGGGCGTCTTCGTCAGGAAAAAGGGACTCGGGATTGTTGAGCAAGTCGTAGACCCCAAAGAAACCCACAAAGGTTCTACTCGCGGGAGTCTCCTGGGCGAGTATCGCAGAGAGCGGCGTGCCGGCTGAGCCGCCGGAAAAGCCGACCCGGGAGAGATCGGCGTCAAATTCATGGGCGCGCAGTTCGAACCAGCGGATCGACGCCCGCAGATCATGGAGGGCATCTTGAAAATCGCCCTGAATTTTGCCGCGGTAAGCAAGACCCACATGGATCACTCCGATTTGATCGGACAGAAACCGGAATCCCGCGTAAACCGATGGCGCGGGAACCGAGGTCTCCGTGCCGCCATTCCACCCTCCTCCATGCACGTGGTAAACGACGGGAAACGGGCCCTCCCCGGTTTCGGGAACCACCACCTTGATGGGGATCTCGAATCCCTCAATGGTGTAGGCGATGTCCTTGACTTCCCGGGCGGCCCAAGTCGAGCCCATTAAAGCCAGACCGAACAGGAGTTGGAGAAGGGAATTTTTCATTGGAACAAATGGGGGGCAATGACGTCGGGGCAGCCTGTTCTTCCCTGATTTACGCCGGAATGGCCGCTGGTCTTACGAAGGCGACCATGAATGCCGGTGGTGGAATTGCTGTAAGGAAATTGGATTTCAGGGCGTAAAGGTGGCATGCGCCGCAGCCTGATTAAAGCGAGTCCAGGGGCGTTTTGGGTCCTGTTGGGTTATGGGTGGGCTCGGGATTATCCCGAGTCCACTCGCCGATCCAATCGCGGGAACGTTTTGGCTGATTCCCTCTATCCCCCGTCTACTTTCATGCAGTAATCCACTCCAACGCCAGCTGTGCTCCTCACCGGTTTGCCGTTCGGCCCTCTCAATTCTACCCCATTTTCGATCATGAACTTTCTACGTTGGATTTTCTGCGCCACCTGGGTCGCGTCCCTTTCAATCTCCACCGCCCAACCCTTTTTTGGCAATGGAATCAAAGTCGGGGAAACCACGACGGATTCCACCATCGTATGGTTGCGGCTCACGGAGCAGCCTGAGCCTCAATGGCAGGGCTTGGCGTGGCTTGGTGTGGAGGATCAGGATTTTGACGTAGGTGAATTGGGTGAAAAGCAGTTGCCACCGGGGGCCGCTCTCGAGGACATGGCGGGAAGCTTGATCGGCCTGCCGGGTCTTGTCCGCGTCAGTTGGTGGCCTGATCAGAAATCGAGCCACCGGCGCAGCACGGACTGGTTGCCGGTCGATCCGCAGCGCGACTTCACCCGGCAGGTGACCCTGAGCGGTCTGGAGCCGGGGCAGCCCTATCATTTGGAGTTGGAGAGTCGAATGGTGGATGGCACCTCAGGGCAGAAACTACAGGGTTCTTTCTCTACGGCTCCGAAGGAGGATTCAAGTCGCTCCGTCAATTTTGTGGTCGCGACCTGCCAAAGCTGGAAGACCCGCGACAAGGGCACGGCCGGTTTGCAAATTTATCACGAAATGTTGGCCGAGGATCCCTCATTCTTCGTCCATCTCGGGGACATCGTGTATTACGATAAACGGAGCTCAGGTGGCGACGTGGATGCGCGCACGCCGGAGCTCGCCCGATTCCATTGGAATCGTTGGTATGGCTGTTCCGATGTGCGGGACTTTCACCGTCAGGTGCCGAGCTTTTTCATCAAGGATGACCACGACACGGTGACCAATGACAGTGTGCCGGGTGTGCGGGTGGGGGAATTGACCTGGGAGTGGGGGCTGTCGATTTTTCGCGAACAAGTGCCGATGGGAGAGTCGACCTACCGCAGTCGTCGGTGGGGTAGTGACGTGGAATTTTGGATTGTCGAAGGGCGGGACTTCCGCAGTCCCAACCGCATGCCGGATGGTCCGGAGAAAACCATCTGGGGTCCCGAGCAAAAGGCTTGGTTCAAGCGCGGCGTTTTAGCGTCAGACGCACCCTTTAAAATCCTGTTTTCACCGACCCCGGTAGTCGGACCCGATAAGGACAAAAAATACGACAACCATTCGAATGCAAATTGGTCATTCGAAGGGGACGAGATTCGGCAGTTCTGTGCGGAAAACAACGTGATCGTCATCTGTGGGGACCGGCACTGGCAGTATCACAGTATCGACGATCAAACCGGCGTGCATGAATTCTCCGCGGGGGCTACCTCGGAGGCCCACGCGGATGGGTTTTCCATGGATCAGCGAACGGCAGAGCACCAATATCTGGCGATTATTGGTGGCTTCCTGAGCGGGGAAACTTCCGCCGCCGGAACGGGCCGACAACTTACGATACGGCATCATCGCGTGGATGGCTCGATTGCTTACGAATACGTTTTTTCGGATTCGGATTGAGCGGGTGACGGCAGTCGTCTTGGCGAACGAATGGGGCCGTCCCCGGGTGGGATGCTGAGGAGGCCAGGTTTACGACCCTTGGACGTAAGTCATCCGGGATTTAGGGTGTAATAGGTGAAGGAATTGTTATGAATCGACGCACTCTTCTCAAACAGGGCTTCCTCGTGGCAGGCGCTGCGATGGCCAATCAATGGATACCCTCCGCTTTGGCCCAACCGATCGGGGCCAATAATCGTATTCGGGTGGGTATTATCGGCCTCGGAATCAAGGGGGCGCAGCATTTGCAAACGATCCTGACTTTGCCCGATGTGCAGGTGGTGGCGTTGTGTGATGTCGATCCGCAACGTCTCGCGAAAGCGAAAGCCAGCCTCGAGGATCAAGGGGGGGCAGTGTTTGGAACCACGGATCTGCGTAAGGTTTTGGAGCGTCGGGATGTCGACGCGGTGATCATCGCAACGGCCACCCACTGGCACGCGTTGGCTACGGTTTGGGCGTGTGAGGCGGGCAAGGATGTTTACGTTGAGAAGCCCGTCGGCCGCACGATCGCGGAGGGCCGGGTGGTCATCGACGCGGCCCGAAGATACAACCGCATGGTGCAGACCGGCACTCAGCTGCGATCCGATAGTGAATTGGATGAAATTACGGAGTATATCCGTTCTGGAAAATTGGGGAAGATCCAGTGGATTCAAGGCGTCAGTTACAAGCTGCGCACCCCGCTGGCAAGGCGGCCGTTGTGGTATCCGGACTGGCTTGATTATGACCTCTACTGCGGTCCGTCTCCGATGACTCCATTGGAGCGCAACAAACTGCACTATGATTGGCATTGGCAGTGGCGCACGGGCAACGGAGATCTCGTGAACATGGGCGTGCATGCCATCGACAAGATCCGCCGATTTCTGGGCGACGATGCGATGCCGAATCGAGTGATGAGTGTGGGCGGGCGCTATGTTATAAACGATGTTACGGATCTCCCCAACACCCAGCTTACGGTCATGGATTTCGCCGGGGTGCCGGTGTTCTACGAGAATCGCAACTTACCGACGCAGCCGGGATCCCGGTCCGCCGATCAGTTCCGAGGGCAACGCATTGGCATCATTGTGCAGTGCGAGCATGGGTATTACGGCGGTCTTGAAGGCGGGTCGATTTACGACAACGAGGGTAATCGGATTCTGCGCAAGGGGGGCAGTGTTGATCCGGTAACCGCTCACTTGGTGAACTTCTTTGACAGTGTGCGCAGTCAACGGCAGAGCGACCTCAATGCTCCTCCCGAGGTTGGTCATTATTCCGCCATGTTTGGCCACTTCGGCAACCTGTCCTACCGGGTAGGACAGAGAGCTTCGGCCCAGCATGTCGATGAGGTCCTAGGATCGGTGTCGGAGGCCGGCAATGCGTTGGAGCGGATGCGTAATCACCTCAGGCTGCATGCAGTTGATCTCGCGGCGAATCCCATGATGTTGGGACCGTGGCTGGAACTAGATTGTGCGCAGGATGTCATCTGCGGCTTAGAGGGTGGCAGTGACGCGGACCTCGAACGAGCGCGAAATCTCATTCAAGAAGTGGATCGTCCCGGGTTCGTGACGCCAGCGTTGAGCTAACCGGTGAGCTACCAGCCCACGAGATTGGCGCGAATTCGGAGAATCAAAGCGCTCCAGTAGGGTGAATTGATTGTCTAACCACCCGCGTGGCTTGAACCATTTTTGATTCCCAGCCCGATAGTCTGCTACCTTTCCGCGATCAACGTGGAAGTCTTGAGTTCTCCGATGAATGATTTGCTGCTGACGACTTCCAGAATGAGATCCTGGAAACCGTAGCCGGATTTAATCGTTTCCTCGACAATGTGATCGAGGGAAGGGCGGTCACTGACCACGAGTTCTCGGCCGAGGGCGTAGGTGAGAGTTTTGCGACTCAACCCCAAAAGGAACTGGTCCTTGCGGGTTTGTCTCAGGGTTGATCGCAGTTCACGCAGGTTGGCGACGCTTTCCCCGCTGTGCAGCGTGACCCGGGTGTCAATTTCGAGGGTATTCTTGCCAGTGTCATCCTCATAGAAACTTCGAAACTCCCCGACGGGATTGAAGGCTTCCAAGGCGAATCCCGGGGGGTCGATTTTCACATGACAATCCGCGCAGGTTGCTACGTTCTGATGCTTAATCAGCCTTTCTCGAATCGTGACCGCGCCACGAGTATCGGGCTCGATTGGTTCGATGTTGGGCGGCGGCGGAGATGGCGGGGTGCCTAAGATGTTTTCCAATACCCACACGCCTCGGACTACGGGCGAAGTCTCAATTCCGTTCGCGGTGGCAGTGAGGATGCTGGCTTGGCCCATGAGTCCGCCGCGGATGGAGTTTTCCGGTAGGATGACGCGGCGGAAGTCGCTTCCTTCGACGTCAGGGATTCCGTAGTGTTCCGCCAGATCCCCGGTTACGAAGGTGTAGTCGCTGTCGATGAAATCAGCCACATCGCGGTTCTGGTTCAGGATGTGTTGAAAAAACAGTTGGGTTTCCTGGCGCATCTGCGGCTCAAGGTTCCTGACGCTGTAGCTCTTGAACTTCTTCGCGTCGGGAGGGGCGGTGCCCAGTTTGTGCAACTCTAGCCAGCTATCGGTGAAGTGCCGGGCGAACGCGTCGGCCTTGGGGTCTTTCAGCATCCGTTTGGTGTGCTGTTTGATGACCTCCTCGCGGTGCAGGATCCCTCGCCGAGCTGCGGTGAGGAGTTTTTGGTCCGGCATGGAACTCCACAAAAAGTAAGAGAGGCGGGAGGCGAGGGCATATTGCCTAGGATCGAGGTTGCTGAATTCAACGGCAGAGGTGGCTGCCGGGGTCGATTGAATGTAAAGGAAATCGGGGGAACTCAGGATGGCGCTCAGGGTGCCTTTGAGCGCCTCTTTGGGATCGTTGTTTCTGTTGATGAGCTGCTCGTAGAGTTCTTCGTATCGGTCAGTCTCGCCCGGCACGAGCGGGCGTCGAAAAGCTTTTTGCGCGAAGCTCTCGATGATCTGTGGAGCCTTGTCCGGATCTATGGTGGGCGTCTTCGTTTGGAAGAGTGATTGATAGTTCACGGGGGGCCAGTGCCGGACAGGCGCCCGTTCGATTTTCATCGAATAGAAGCGAATGCGGGGACCCTGGTAGACCTCGGAGAACCATTTCTCCGGCACTTCTCCCGGTGGCGCATCCAGGGAGAATTCGTCCAGGTAGTTACTGACCTTCGTTTCGGGATGATAGCGTTCCAAAATCTTTCGCCCTTCGGCAATGAACTTCTGCGGGCCGTTGGGGTAGCGGAGCGCCACGGTGTAACCCTGGTCCAACCATACGCGGACCCGGTAGTTCCTAGGCCGATCGTCCTTCAGGTCAAAATTGGCCAGTATCCGGTTCGATACATTGTAGCCGTAAGCGGTGTCGCCCACCGCGGGATCATTGGCGATGATACGCATCTGATCGGTTCCTCGGGATCTACGCCGAGGATTTTAGAGTTGTAAGGATTGATGCGTCCGACGGCCTCGGCCCGCACGGTGATATCGTAGTAACCGGTGGCGGGGACCCCTTCGAATTGGGGGCTGTGCAGCCGCTGGAGTTTACGGTCGCCGTGGCCCATATCGATGAATTGGCCACCGCCGTTCACCATGTAGTAGTCGAAGGCTTTGTGGTGATAGTAGGGGTTTTCCAGATGAGCATTATTGTCGCCCGGAGTGCCGAAGGTGACCTGCACGTCGTCGGGCACGATGGTGATGGCAAAGGGCGGTGGCTTTGCCGTGATGTCGGCGACTTTGTCGATGGATTCTGCTGCCGCTTGGAGGTATTGCTCGAAGAGGTAGTTGGAGAGCACCAGATGTTCGCCCAAGTTATTGAACCCGTGGTGCCGATCGTCCTGGGGGAAGTTGTCGGCGGGGTTGAAGGACTCGATGTTTAAGTCCAGCAGGTCACGGATGGTGTAGTGGTATTCATAGCTGTTCATGCGACGCAGCTGCGGTGTCGGGTTTTCGGAGGGGGTCTGCCGGACAGTTTGCATGCGCTGGTCTAGCCACGCGGTCATGGCGTTGACGGCTTCCGCGCTGGGCTGAGGTTCCTCCTTGGGCGGCATGTCGCCAATAGTAATCATGTCGATGGCATCGAGCCACTGCCACGCGACGTCTTCGTCCTCGAAGTCGAAGCCCAGGGTGTCTAAGCGCTGATCGGACTTTTGCTTGTCCGGTCCGTGGCACTTCACGCAGTGCGCCGCCACGAATTCGGTGGCGAGCGCATTGGCATCGTGCAGGGGTTGGTCGTTCGCGCGAGCGAGGGACCCGAGCACGGTGGCCATAGCTACGCGACAAACTCGGATGGATAGAGCTGGAACCATGAATTCGAATGCTAGATGAGCTCGGAGAGGGAACCGTCACTATCGCCGAATTGGTCTCTTTCGACGCCGAACCGATGCAACATGGAGAGCAGTAAATTGCAGGCCGGAGTTTTGTTGTCGTTGTATTTTGAAAACGAACGATGCTGGCCGTGTTTGAGGCCGCCGCCCGCAAGTAGGAGCGGCAGGTTGCGATTGGAGTGGTTGCTGGCATTACCCATCCCGCTGCCGAGGAGGACCGTGGTGCTATCCAGCAGCGGGGCGTCATTCTCGACCCTGGTTTCCTTTAGATCGGAAATGAATTTTGCAAAGGATTGGAAGAGGAAGGCTTCGACCAGTTTGAGTTGGGTCAATCGCGCTTCCTCGCGTCCGTGGTGGGTGATGGTGTGATACCCTTGGGTGACGCCCTCGATACCGATGGGGCCATCCCAGTCGGTGATGCCAAAGGTCGCGATGCGGGAGGAATCGGTCATCAGGGTGAGCCGAATCAAGTCGTAGTAAAGGGGGAGCTTTTCGACGAACGTGTAGGGTAGGGGCTCTGGCAGTTTGTAGTCGGTATACGGCTTGGCCCGCTCGAGCCAATCGGAAGATTTGGCCAGTCGGAGTTCGATCTCACGGATGGAAGTGAAGTATTCATCCAATTTTGAGAGGTCGCTCGGGTTGAGCCGTTTCTTGTAGTCGTGGGCGGCGTCGTGCACGACGTCGAGAATGCTGGTGTTGAGTTGGTGGGAACGGGCGATGCGTTGTTTCTGACTGGCGGAAGTCTCCAGGAACAGGGTGTCGAAGATTTTTTGGAGATTAAATAGCGGTGGAATAGCAATGCCGTTGCGGGTCCAGGAGAGCCGAGACCAGGACTGGATGGATTTTTCACCGCCGATGTCGTATTGCACTGAGGGAAACCGGGTCGCGTTACCGATGTGCTCGGCCGCAATTTGGTCCACCGTGATATTACCACCGGGGTGAGATTTGGCATGCTTGGACTCAACGCCGGAAAGCAGGGCGTGACAGCCTTCGTGGCCAGTGGCCACGCTGCCATGATCCAAGTTGGAAAATATGGTATACTCGTTGCGATGAGGTTCGAGCGGTTTGAGGTATTCAGTCGTCTCAAATGTGGATCCCGTGGCTTCAGGAAAAAAGTTATCGGGAACTACCCCGAAGTTTAGGCCCACACAGACCATTCGGGAGATTGGTTTGGCTCCGTTTGGTTGAGCGGCATTGAGCAGTGGTCCGCAGACTGACTCCAAAAGAGGCAGCGCGATCGCGGCACCCGCGCCACAGAGGAATTGGCGGCGATCGAATTGGCAGGGTTATTCAGTCATGGGATGTTTTGGGGATGAGGGAAAGAATGCTGGACTCAGCATGCTGGGGGCCTGACGCAGGGGGTCCGCAGGGAGTAGACGTCGAGGGGTTTGTTAACTGTTGACAATCATAGAAAGCAAACGTTTTTGATGAAATACCCGTAGTTCCAGGCGCCCCTTTCGCTGTCGCCCCGGTCAGCGATGTGGGAGTGGTGCCTGTTGGTGAGGCTTCAACCACTTCAGCTGATAGGTCCCTTCTTTCTCCCCGGCTTAAACTTCCCCTCTTCCGGTCCGCCTGAGCGGTCTGCCCTTCTTCCTTTTCTCCATGAATAAAAAACTACTCCTTTGGTCTCTCACCTCGGCTCTTTCCGGGTTTCTTTTTGGTTTCGATACGGTGGTCATTTCCGGAGCGGAGCAGGATGTGCAAAAACTCTGGAATCTGAGCGATGGTATGCACGGATTATTGATGAGCGCGGCTTTATGGGGAACGGTGTTAGGTGCAGTTTTGGGGAGTTGGCCGGCGGACAAACTGGGGCGTAAAAAAACGCTACTTTGGATTGGAGTGCTCTACTTCGTCTCCGCGTTGGGTTCCGCCGTGGCGCCAGATCCTCTCACCCTGATGATTGCCCGTTTTATTGGGGGAGTGGGTATTGGCGTATCCACCGTCGCGGGCCCACTTTATATCTCAGAGATGGCACCGCCGCGGCATCGAGGGCGACTCACGGGCCTCTATCAATTCAATTTGGTTTTCGCCATCCTCGTCGCTTTCGTCTCCAACGCCTGGCTGAGTGGGTTGGGTGAAAATGCCTGGCGTTGGATGCTCGGCGTGGAAGCTATTCCCGCCCTGATTTATACCCTGTTGTGCTTCGGCATCGCGGAGAGCCCCCGTTGGTTGATTCTTAACCGCAAGGACTTGGCTGCGGGCAAGGCTGTGCTACGGCAGATCAACACGGACATGACCGATGATGAAATTGAGGTGCTGGCGAGAGAGATTGAAGAGTCGGGTCAGCATGAAGTGAGTCGACACGGTTTTTTCTCCCGGCAATTGCGCAAGCCCATCTTCCTCGTGTTCTTGCTATCGGCCTTCAACCAACTGTCCGGCATCAATGCGGTGCTCTACTTTGCCCCCCGGATTTTTGAGATGACGGGTCTGGGTGAAAAGTCCGCCTTGCTGCAGTCGATTGGCATCGGCGTTACCAATGTGATCTTCACCTTTTTGGGACTCTGGATGATCGACAAGTTTGGTCGACGAACCCTCCTGTTAATCGGCTCGGTCGGTTACATCACATCGCTGGCACTCTGTGCTTGGGCGTTTGCCACTGAGAGCTTCACCTACATGCCCTACTTCATTTTCGCATTCATCGGTTCGCACGGCATTGGGCAGGGTGCCGTGATATGGGTGTTTATCGCGGAGATTTTTCCGGCACGGCATCGAGCGCATGGCACGTCCTTCGGCGTCTCGGTGCATTGGGTTTTTGCCGCGGTCATAACCCTGCTGTTCCCGGTTTTTGTGAATGCGATCAATCCCCAATTCATCTTCGGTTTCTTCAGTTTCATGATGGTCCTACAGTTACTTTGGGTCATCACGATGGTCCCTGAAACCAAGGGGCTCAGTTTGGAGGAAATGGAACAGAAGCTGGGAATCTGAGACGCGAATTCTTGAGGTATGGGTCGGCAGTCTAATCGATGACCCTGGCATGAAGACAGATCCCGATTTCTTGCGCGGTTGCTTCCGTTGAGAGACGGATACTGTTTGGCGCTCCGTTGATCGTCATGCCGGTTTACGAACTTGCTCTGGGAGGACGATCAAGTTGGATATTGTTAACAAAATGATGACCCGAGCACAGATTACCGCGGCTGGTGGTGTAGTAACTCTGACTCTGAATCCGCCGGAGGGAAAACCTCCCACCATTGATCCCGCCGTGTTTGATCAGATGGAGACCTGGATCGATGCCTTGTCGGGAGCTCCGGGCGAGGTGTGCCTCGAAGGAGCGGGTATCGGTGGAAATCAGACACTTACGTGCCGGCCCCGGGTCATGATCGTGCGGAGCGCGGTCGATAAATGGTTTTGCGCTGGTGCCAATATAGCGGTGCTGCAGACGACAACCGAATTATCAATCGGACCCTGGGTGCGACGTGGTAATGAGGTATTTCAAAAACTGGCCACCTTGCCCATACCTACCATCGCCCGGGTGCAGGGTTACGCCCTCGGTGGAGGCCTCGAACTTGCGCTGGCCTGCGATTTGATCGTGGCTGGCGAGGGGGCCATGTTGGGCCAGACGGAAGCAAAGCTGGGATTTATTCCGGGTTGGGGGGCATCGGGTCGATTGCCGGTGCGCGTGGGAGAATCTCAGGCAAAGCGTTTGTTTTTCACTGGCGCGATGGTGGATGCCACCTCGGCTTTGAGCATGGGGCTGATCGACGAGGTGGCGAGCGGTGAGACATTGGATGAACGCATCGCTGATCTGGTCGGTGCGATGGAGGCTAACAGCCCGGTGGCGATTGCCGCCTTCAAGCGTATCCTCGCGTCCATGCCGTCTGATTGGCGAGCGGTGATGGAGGCCGAGGCCAATGAGTCGGTTGACTGTGTGGTAGCAGCGGACACTCAGACTCGTTTACATGAATTCTTGAATCGGCGTAGGCCCGTCAAATCGTAGCCGCTTTGGGTCGGGCGTTTTCGGTCGTGACCGGATTCGCTATCATGCCTTTAATCCTGTTATAAGTTAAACGAATTGAGGAGTTTAGCGATAGCAGGGTCTACGTCATGGGGTACCTGAAGTGGACCCCGTCGGTTGGACAGTTGGAACGGGTTTG